>NZ_JACYXC010000001.1:4856382-5463429 GCF_016031615.1 Streptomyces pactum | reverse complement strand
GTTCTGCCGCCGGCCCCTCCGCGGAACGGCTGCCACGGGCGGCTTCCGGCGGACGGCTTCGGTGAACGGCTGCCACGGGCGCGGCGGCGGGTGGCTTCCCGGCGGCCGCGGTGCGCACTCCCCCGCCGGCCGCGCGGGCCGGCTCCGGCGGCGCTACGCTGCGCACCATGCAGGCAACCGCGTACACCTACGACCCCGAGACCCGCGGCGGCAGTGTGCTGCTGGACGACGGGACGCCGCTCCCCTTCGACGCGGCGGCGTTCGACGCGGGCGGTCTGCGGCTGCTCCGCGCCGGTCAGCGGGTGCGGATCGAGGTGGCCGGCGAGGGCGCCGACCGCCGGGTCACGTTCATCACCCTGCAGACCTTCTGAGACGGGGCCCGCCGGCCCGGCAACCGCCCCGGCACCCGGCCGCGGCCTCGCACGCGGCCGAGGCCGCCCGCCCGGCCCCGGACACGCCGCGGGCCGGGCTCCTCGGTTCGGAGCCCGGCCCCGCGCGGACACGGCCCGTCGCGGTCACTTCTTGCGGGCGGTGGTGGCCTTCTTGGCGGTGGCGGTCTTGCGCGCGGTGGTCTTCTTGGCGGGCGCCTTCTTGGCGGTGGCCTTCTTGGCCGGCGCGGTGGTCGTCTTCTTGGCGGTGGCGGTGGTCTTCTTCGCGGTGGTCTTCTTCGTCGCCGCGGTGGTGGTCGCCTTCTTCGCCGGCGCGGTCTTCTTCGCCGTGGTGGCGGGCGTGGTGGCCTTCTTCGCCGCCGTGGTCTTCTTCGCCGGCGTCGCCTTCTTCGCCGCGGTCGCGGGGGTGGTGGTCTTCTTCGCGGCGGCCTTCTTGGCGGTCGCCTTCTTCGCCGCGGCCTTCTTCGCCGCGGCCTGCAGGCTGCCCTTGGGCGCCTTCTTCACCGACACCTCGCCGCCCTTGGGCAGCTTCTTGGAACCGCTCACCAGGTCCTTGAAGCCCTGCCCGGCCCGGAAACGGGGCACCGAGGTCTTCTTGACCCGGACCCGCTCGCCGGTCTGCGGGTTGCGGGCGTAACGGGCCGGCCGGTCGACCTTCTCGAACGAGCCGAACCCGGTGACCGAAACTCGATCCCCGGCGACGACCGCACGGACGATCGCGTCCAGCACCGCATCGACAGCGTCGGCGGCGTTCTGACGCCCCCCGAGCTTCTCCTGAATCGCTTCCACGAGCTGCGCCTTGTTCACGTCTTCCCCTTCGGAGACATCGCCGGAACGAATGTGTTCAAGCTTTTTCGCACGTTAGGCAGATATATACCGCAAATCAAACACGAAACGGGCTAATCACCCTTGTGCCGCAACGAACTCGACCGTCACGGACTTCCGTCGCCGCTGCGATCTTCCGGGAACCGACCCGCGTCCAGGTCGTCCATCAACCGGTCCAGACGCCGAGCCGCGTCCGCCAGATCGTGCTTCGCCGCTGCCGTGATGACCAGCAGCTTCCGGGACAGCGCCATCCGTACGCCCTCCGGGACTTGCAGTGCGCGCACCCTTGCGTGCGCTTCCTTGAGACGGGCCGCGACGGCCGCGTAGAGCTGGAGTTGGCTGTCGCGTTCCATGCGGTGATTGTGCCATCTGCGGCGAGTTGTCGCCTCACAGGGCCTCAACACGCCGATGCGCCGCCGGTCCGACGACCGGCGACGCATCGTGTCAAACGGGCTCCACGCAGGGGGAACCGGGGGGGTCAGAGCCCAACGGTGGTGGGCTTGTAGGAGGGTCGCCGGGCCTCGTAGGCGGCGATCGCGGCCTCCTCCCGGAGAGTCAGACTGATGTCGTCCAGCCCTTCCAGCAGGCGCCATCGAGCGTTCTCGTCAAGGACAAAATCGGCCGTGATGTCGCCGGCGCGGACCTGCCGGTCGACGAGGTCCACGGTGACCTCGGTGGCGGGGTCCGCCTCGATCAGCTCCCAGAGCCGGTCCACCGTCTCCTGCGGCAGCACCACGGTCAGCAGACCGTTCTTGAGGGAGTTGCCGCGGAAGATGTCGGCGAAGCGGGCGGAGATGACGGCCTTGAAGCCGTAGTTCTGCAGCGCCCAGACGGCGTGCTCGCGCGAGGAGCCGGTGCCGAAGTCCGGTCCGGCGACCAGTACGGTGGCACCCCGGTACGCCTCCTGGTTCAGCACGAAGCCGGGGTCCTTGCGCCACGCCTCGAAGAGCCCGTCCTCGAAACCGTCGCGGGTGACCTTCTTGAGCCAGTGCGCGGGGATGATCTGGTCGGTGTCCACGTTGCTGCGGCGCAGCGGTACGGCCCGGCCGGTGTGCGTGGTGAAAGCTTCCATGGTGATCTTCAGACTCCGGCGGGCGCGGGGACGGGGGTGTGGTCGGGCAGGTCGGCGGGCGAGGCCAGGTGGCCCAGGACCGCGGTGGCGGCGGCTACCTGCGGGGAGACCAGGTGCGTGCGGCCGCCCTTGCCCTGCCGGCCCTCGAAGTTGCGGTTGGAGGTGGACGCCGAGCGCTCACCGGGCGCCAGCTGGTCGGGGTTCATGCCCAGGCACATCGAGCAGCCCGCGTGCCGCCACTCGGCGCCGGCCGCGGTGAACACCCGGTCCAGCCCCTCCTCCACGGCCTGCAGGGCGACCCGTACCGAGCCGGGCACCACCAGCATCCGCACCCCGTCGGCGACGGTACGGCCCCGGAGCACCCCGGCCGCGGCGCGCAGGTCCTCGATCCGGCCGTTGGTGCAGGAGCCGACGAACACCGTGTCCACGGTGATGTCGCGCAGCGGCTGACCCGCCGTCAGGCCCATGTACTCCAGGGCCTTCTCGGCCGCCAGCCGCTCGCTGGGGTCGGTGAAGGAGGCCGGGTCGGGCACCGAGGCCGACAGCGGCGCGCCCTGGCCCGGGTTGGTGCCCCAGGTGACGAACGGGGCGAGCGAGGCGGCGTCGATGACCACCTCGTGGTCGAAGACCGCGTCGTCGTCGGTGCGCAGGGTGCGCCAGTACGCCACGGCCGCGTCCCAGTCCGCGCCCCGGGGGGCGTGCGGACGGTCCTTGAGGTACGCGAAGGTGGTCTCGTCGGGGGCGATCATGCCGGCCCGGGCGCCCGCCTCGATGGACATGTTGCACACGGTCATCCGCGCCTCCATCGACAGTTTCTCGATGGCGGAGCCGCGGTACTCGATCACATAGCCCTGACCGCCGCCGGTGCCGATCCGGGCGATGATCGCCAGGATCAGGTCCTTGGCGGTGACGCCCTCCGGCAGCTCGCCCTCGACGGTGATCGCCATGGTTCTGAACGGCGCCAGCGGCAGCGTCTGGGTGGCCAGCACGTGCTCGACCTGGCTGGTGCCGATGCCGAACGCCAGCGCGCCGAAGGCGCCGTGCGTGGAGGTGTGGCTGTCGCCGCAGACCACGGTGGTGCCGGGCTGGGTCAGTCCCAGCTGCGGTCCCACCACGTGGACCACGCCCTGCTCCACGTCGCCGAGCGGGTGCAGCCGCACCCCGAACTCCGCGCAGTTCCGGCGCAGCGTCTCCAGCTGCGCCCGGGACACCGGGTCCGCGATCGGCTTGTCGATGTCGAGGGTGGGGGTGTTGTGGTCCTCGGTCGCGATGGTGAGATCGGTGCGCCGGACCCTCCGGCCGGCCTTGCGGAGGCCGTCGAAGGCCTGCGGACTGGTCACCTCGTGCAGCAGGTGCAGATCGATGAAGAGCAGGTCGGGCTCGCCCTCGGCGCGCCGGACGACGTGGTCGTCCCAGACCTTCTCCGCCAGTGTCCGTCCCATCGCTTTCCCTCCGGCCGGCAACGTCGCCGGCCCAACTCGTGCCGTTTGCGCGCCCTGGTCCGCGGGCCCGCACCTCCTACAGTGGCGGGTTCCTCGCGAGATTGAACTTGCGTTTCATACTGTGAGACGCAAGTATCGTTGCATGGACAACTCTAGTGGCGTCGGCGTTCTCGACAAGGCGGCTCTCGTTCTGAGCGCTCTGGAGTCCGGTCCGGCCACCCTGGCCGGGCTGGTCGGAGCGACCGGGCTGGCCCGCCCCACGGCCCACCGGCTGGCGGTGGCCCTCGAACACCACCGCATGGTGGCACGTGACATGCAGGGCCGGTTCATACTCGGCCCCCGGCTCGCCGAGCTGGCGGCGGCGGCCGGCGAGGACCGGCTGCTGGCCACCGCCGGGCCGGTCCTCACCCACCTGCGCGACGTGACCGGGGAGAGCGCCCAGCTCTACCGGCGCCAGGGCGACATGCGCATCTGCGTGGCCGCCGCGGAACGGCTGTCCGGACTGCGGGACACCGTCCCGGTGGGCTCCACGCTGCCGATGAAGGCGGGCTCGGCGGCCCAGGTGCTGATGGCCTGGGAGGAGCCGGAGCGGCTCCACCGCGGGCTGCAGGGCGCCCGCTTCACCGCCACCGCGCTCTCCGGCGTGCGCCGTCGCGGCTGGGCGCAGTCGATCGGCGAGCGGGAGCCCGGTGTGGCGTCGGTCTCGGCGCCGGTGCGCGGCCCCTCCAACCGCGTGGTGGCCGCCGTCTCGGTGTCCGGCCCCATCGAGCGGCTCACCCGGCACCCGGGCCGGATGCACGCCCAGGCGGTGATCGACGCGGCGTCCCGGCTCACCGAGGCGCTGCGCCGCAACGGCTGAGCGGGGTCAGACGGCCCGCAGCCGGTCGGCCGCGCGCTCCCCGCGCCGGCCGACCGGCACCACACCGCCCGCCCGGCCCAGGCCGTATCCGGGCATGTTGATGTACACCGACTCGTGGTGGCCGGCCGGGACCACGTAGGTTTCGTGCCAGAACCCGACCTTGCCCTTCCCCTCCCGCAGCCGGCGGTTGAACGCCGCCCACGCCGGCCGGTGCTCGCCCTCCGGGGCGGAGGCGTACGCCATGAGCTTGGCGGGTGACTCCCAGTACTGGACCACGCACGTCGTCCGCGGCGACCCGATCAGCGTCTGGAAGCCGAGCAGCCCGCTGTCCGGGTCCTGGGACAGCTCCTTCAGCATCCGCGGCATCGCCCGGAACACCGGCCACCAGCTGCGTACCGCGCGGAAGTTGTTGATCCGCATGCCGATCAGGAAGACGGTCACCTCTCCCTCCACGGCCGCCGTCAGCCGTCCCTCGTGCACCGTGTCACCCATGCCGCACACCCTTCGCCCATACCGGAGGAGCGCTCCGGAGCCGCCCGGAGCGCATTGGATAGCGTCACTATCCATGCTTGGATAGTGGCACTGTCCAAGGGAAGGCGCAAGAGGAATGCGACTGGCGGAGCTGAGCGAACGCAGCGGGGTACCCACCGCGACGATCAAGTACTACCTGCGGGAACGGCTGCTGCCCCCGGGCACCCGGGTCACCGCGACCCAGTCCGAGTACGGCGAGGACCACCTGCGGCGGCTGCGGCTGGTCCGGGCGCTGATCCAGGTGGGACGGATGCCGGTGGCCACCGCACGGGAGGTGCTGGCGGCCACGGACGACGAGACGCTGGACCAGAACACCCGCCTGGGCGCGGCGGTCTGGGCGCTGCCGCACGGCCCGGAGCCGGACGAGGACGACCCGGCCGTGGCGGCGGCCCGGCTGCAGGTGGACGGGCTGCTGGAGCGCCTGGGGTGGGAGCACGGCCTGGAGTCGGGCGCCGCCTCGCCGGCGTACGGGATGCTGGTCGCCGCCGTCGCCACGCTGGCCCGCCTCGGCTACCCGCACGACAGCGACCATCTCGCCTTCCAGGCCGGGCTCGCCGCGGAGCTGGCCCGGGCCGACCTGGACCTGGTGGAGGCGTACCCCACACCGGCGGAACGGATCGAGGCCGCGGTGGCCCTGACGGTGCTGTACGAGCCGGTGCTGCAGAGCCTGCGGCGGCTGGCCCAGGCGGAGGAGTCCACCCGGCGCTTCGGCGGGCGGTGACCCCTCGGCGACGGCCCCGGCGGTGGCCCCTGCGGCCGGTGACGGCTCCGGCGCGGCGGTACGGCTGCGGCGGCCGGCGGCGACTCTCCGGGGCGCAGGAAGCAGGGAAACGAAGGAGGCCCTCCACCGAAGTGGAGGGCCTCGTATCGTGCGTACCCCCGACCGGATTCGAACCGGCGCTACCGCCTTGAGAGGGCGGCGTGCTAGGCCGCTACACAACGGGGGCGAGGATCTGTCTCAGATCCAGCTGGGCTACCAGGACTCGAACCTAGACTAAATGAACCAGAATCACTCGTGCTGCCAATTACACCATAGCCCATGGTGGTATAGACCAGTACCCCCGACCGGATTCGAACCGGCGCTACCGCCTTGAGAGGGCGGCGTGCTAGGCCGCTACACAACGGGGGCCCTAGCGATCCACATCCGGCGCCAGCCGGATGGTGTCACCGCGCGGCCACCGGGAGCTACCCAGATGATCGTGCGGGATGGATCTGTACCCCCGACCGGATTCGAACCGGCGCTACTGCCTTGAGAGGGCAGCGTGCTAGGCCGCTACACAACGGGGGCTTGGTCCTGCTGAGGACAGAAGACTTGCGATGAAGACCTTCTGCTGGGGTACCAGGACTCGAACCTAGACTAAGTGAACCAGAATCACTCGTGCTGCCAATTACACCATACCCCACCAAAACGCAACCCCCTGGGGGGTTTTGTTCGGGTGCGCTTCCCGTTTCGGCCTTTCGGCCCGCCCGGGCGGCGCAGGAAGAACATTACCTGATGCCGGACGGCCCACCAAAACGGGTATCGCCGCGCGCCCCGGACCGGCCGCGCGGAGCCCCCGGCCCGGGCGCCGGGACGGTCCTCGACGGGCGCAAGGGCGCCCGCGGCCGCCGGGACGTCGCTCGGGGGCGGCCGGGAGCGCCCGCCCGGCCTCCGGGCGCCCCCACGGGGCAGGACGGGCCACCGCGGGGCCGGCGCGGGCCGCAGACGGCGGGGGCGCGGCCGGTGCGCGGCGTACGGCCGCGCCCGCGGGGACCGTCGGCGGGTTCGGGGTGGCGGCGGGCCGGGGCGGGCCCTGCCCCGGCCCGCCGCGGCCCGGGAACGCGCCGTGGGGCGGCAGCCGGGGTGCGGCTGCCGCCCCACGGGCGGTACGGCGGTGGGGTTACCCGGCGAGCTTCGCCAGGGCGGCGTCGACGCGGGCCAGGGTGCGCTCGCGGCCCAGCACCTCCAGGGACTCGAAGAGCGGCAGGCCGACGGTGCGGCCGGTGACCGCGACCCGGACCGGGGCCTGGGCCTTGCCGAGCTTGAGGCCGTGCTGCTCACCGGCGGCCAGCACCGCGGCCTTGAGCGCCTCGGCGTTCCAGTCGGCGGCGGCCAGCTTCTCCCGGGCGGTGGTCAGCAGCGCGTCCGAGCCCTCCTTCATCGCCTTGGCCCAGGACGCCTCGTCGGCCACCGGCTCCGGCAGGAAGAGGAAGTCCACGTTGGGGGTGATGTCGGAGAGCACGGTCAGCCGGGTCTGCGCGTGCGGGGCGATGGCCTCGAAGGCCGCCCGGTCGAAGTCCTCGGGCGCCCAGGTGGCGTGCGGGGCCCGCAGCCACGGCTCGCAGGCCGCGATGAAGTCCTTCACGTCCAGCCGGCGGATGTGGTCGGCGTTGATCGCCTCGGCCTTCTTCAGGTCGAAGCGCGCCGGGTTGGCGTTGACCTCCGCGATGTCGAAGGCCGCCACCATCTCCTCGACGGAGAAGACGTCCTGGTCGGCAGAGAACGACCAGCCGAGCAGCGACAGGTAGTTGAGCAGCCCCTCGGGGAGGAAGCCGCGCTCCCGGTAGAGGTTGAGCGAGGACTGCGGGTCCCGCTTGGAGAGCTTCTTGTTCCCCTCCCCCATCACGTACGGCAGGTGGCCGAAGAGCGGGGTGGAGCCGTTGCCGACGCCGATCTCGGCGAGCGCCCTGTACAGCGCGATCTGCCGGGGGGTGGAGGAGAGCAGGTCCTCGCCGCGGAGCACGTGGGTGATCTCCATCAGCGCGTCGTCCACCGGGTTGACCAGCGTGTACAGCGGGGCGCCGTTGGCCCGGACGATGCCGTAGTCCGGCACGTTCTCCGGGGCGAAGGTCAGCTCGCCGCGGACCAGGTCGGTGAAGGTGATCGGCTCGTCCGGCATCCGGAAGCGGATGATGGGCTCGCGGCCCTCGGCGCGGTAGGCGGCGGCCTGCTCCGCGGTCAGCTCGCGGCAGGTGCCGTCGTAGCCGGACGGCTTGCCGGCCGCGCGGGCGGCCTCGCGCCGGGCGTCCAGCTCCTCGGTGGTGCAGAAGCACTCGTAGGCGTGGCCGGCCTCGCGCAGCCGGCGCGCCACGTCCGCGTAGATGTCCATCCGCTGCGACTGGCGGTAGGGCTCGTGCGGGCCGCCGACCTCCGGGCCCTCGTCCCAGTCGAAGCCCAGCCAGCGCATCGCCTCCAGCAGCTGCCGGTAGGACTCCTCGGAGTCGCGGGCGGCGTCGGTGTCCTCGATCCGGAACACCAGGGTGCCGCCGTGGTGGCGGGCGAAGGCCCAGTTGAACAGGGCCGTGCGGACCAGACCCACGTGGGGGTTGCCGGTCGGCGAGGGGCAGAAACGTACGCGTACAGGGGCGGGGGTTGCGCTATCCACGCTTGATCACCTTGTTGGTGAGAGTGCCGATGCCTTCGATGGTGACGGCGACCTCGTCGCCGACGGCCAGGGGTCCGACGCCCGCCGGGGTGCCGGTGAGGACGACGTCGCCGGGGAGCAGCGTCATCGCCTCGGTGATGTGCACGATCAGGTCCTCGATGGAGCGCACCATCTCGCCGGTGCGCCCCAGCTGGCGTTGCTCGCCGTTGACGGTGCACATGATCCCCAGGTCACTGGGGTCGAGGTCGGTCTCCACCCAGGGGCCCAGCGGGCAGGAGGTGTCGAAGCCCTTGGCCCGCGCCCACTGCTTCTCACGCCGCTGCACGTCGCGTGCGGTGACGTCGTTGGCGCAGGTGTAGCCGAGGATCACGTCCTTGACCCGCTCCCGGGGGACCTCCCGGCACATCCGGCCGATCACCACGGCCAGCTCGGCCTCGTGGTGCACCTCCTCGGAGAAGGCGGGAAGGACGACGGGGTCGCCGGGGCCGATCACCGAGGTGGACGGCTTGAAGAAGGCGACGGGGATGTCGGGGACGTCGTGGCCCAGCTCGGCGGCGTGCTCGGCGTAGTTCCGCCCGATCCCGACGATCTTGTTGGGCAGGGTGGGCGGCAGCAGCCGCACCTGACTCAGCGGAATCCTGGTGCCCGAGCGCTCGAAGTCGCCGTAGGGGATGCCCTTGATGACGTCGAGAACGGGGCCTCCCTCGGTGGAGGCATCCCCTTCCACGATTCCGTAGGCGACGTTGCCGTCGAGGGAGAACCTGGCGATGCGCACGGGAGCCGCGCCCTTCGGTGATGCTGGCCGGAGACTGACGCTCCAGGCTATCGCCTCACCGCCGGGCCGCCCGCAGCGCCACCCGGGCGGCCGCCGGCGGCGGGGTGCGGCGTCAGGCCTGGGGGGCCTTCATCAGGGTGGTGCGCCGGGGGTTGGCGGTGCGGGCCGGCAGGGCGGCGGCCGGCTCGGCCTGCCGGGGCACGGCGTGCAGCCCGGAGGCGTCCTCCAGGTGCGCCAGGGTGGTGCGCCGGGGGTTGGCTATGGTGCGGACGGGCGTCGTCTTCACGTGGCTGGATCCCTGCTGGTGTGTCGGCCGGACGCTTGTCGTCCGGGCCGTCCGTGTAAAGCGCCAGGCTAGACGCGCCTATGCCCGCCATTCGGAGCGACAACTCCCGAGCGACATGTGAGTTTGCTCACGAATCTGCCTGCGAATGCGGCAAATGGGACAGGGAATACGGGCAACGTAAACGGACATTGCACCACCGAACCTGACGTTCCGCTCTCGATCATGACTAGCGGGACACCCGGAGCACCCAGTCGGTTCGCAGTGAAAAGTCCGTTATCACCGACACGACTTTCTACGTCCCGTAATGCCGCCCGCACTGACGGTCACTCCGGTCGGCCGCTTCCCCTTCGCCCTTGTTGGAGCATCCGGGCCTGTGCTGGAATTCCACGGACCGCCGCGAGACTCGGCCCGGCGCGCAGGGGGAGGAACAGGAAGAGCGAGACGCCGTGCGGCGGTGGCCCTCGGTCTTCCCGACCGAAAGGTGTGCGCGCCGGTTCAACTCACGACCGCTACGGGGGGCCGCGGTCCCCATCGACGACACCGTTCCGCCGGAACTGCGGCGGAACGCCTGGTCCAGAGGTTGCGACGCTAGTGCAGGGACGTTTCAAGAGGGATGGCGTGGGGTCTCCCCAGGCCCAGCAGGGCCGAGGGGATGCTTCGGCGGACCCGGAGCCGCGTGGGACCGACCGCGGCTCCTCACCCCAGCGCGCCCAGGGCACCGGTCGGACGCCGGCGGTCGGCGGCGCGGAGACGGCCCCGGCCGCCGCGCAGCCCGCGCCCGGCGCCGAGGGCGGGAGCACCGAGCGGCCGCAGCCCAGGGTCCCCGTCGGCCCCGGCTCCCGTCTGGCCCTGCGCAACTGGCGCATCAGCACCCGGCTGATCTCCCTGCTGGTGCTCCCGGTGGCCGCCGCCACCTCCCTCGGCGCCCTGCGGATGCAGAGCTCGCTGGACAACATCGAGCAGCTGGACCACATGAAGCTGCTCACCGAGATGACCCAGCAGGCCACGCAGCTGGCCGACGCGCTCCAGGAGGAGCGGGACAAGTCCGCCGGGCCGCTGGCCGGTGACGGCAACGAGAAGAACGACCGCGTGATCGCCACCCGGGAGAACACCACCCGGGCCATCGAGGCGTTCACCAAGGCCGCCGACGAGCTGGACCCCAAGGACGACGCGCTGGTCGGCGTGCAGGCCACCCTGGTGGACATCAGCCAGCAGCTGCAGAAGATCCGCAGCGTCCGCGACGAGGCGTACAACAACCCCGAGTACATCTCGCAGACGGTCCTCAGCTACAACGAGATGATCACCTCGCTGCTGGCGCTCTCCCAGGACATGGCGCAGGCCACCAGCAACCGGGACATGATCACCCAGACCCGTGCGCTGGCCACCTTCTCGGCCGCCAAGGAGTACGCCTCGATCCAGCGGGCGATGATCAGCGCCGCGCTGGCCAACCCCGACGGTCCGCACCTGTCCGCCAACGACAAGCGGTACGGCACCTCCGCGCTGGAGAAGGAGGGCGACGCCCTCACCCGGTTCGCGCAGTTCCACGGCGACGGCTCCTCGGACCTGCTGGAGCCGCTGGACCTGCCCGACATCACCGCGGCCGACAAGTACGCGCAGCGGGTCATGCGGGACAGCGGCGACCGCGGTCTGACCGCCGAGGAGCGCTCCTCGCTCGACTGGTACGACCAGGACACCGTCAAGATCGAGGCGATGTCCAAGATCGAGCAGACGCTGCTGAGCGAGATGGAGCAGAAGGCCCGCGAGCTGCGGGACGAGGCCGAGCAGGACGCCATCCTCAACGGTGCGCTGATCCTGCTGGTGCTCGGCGTCTCGCTGGTCGGCGCCTTCGTGGTGGCCCGGTCCATGGTCCGTTCGCTGCGGCGTCTGCAGGACACCGCCCAGGACGTCGCCCAGAAGCGGCTGCCGGAGCTGGTCAAGCAGCTGTCGGAGTCGGACCCGCAGGACGTGGACACCTCCGTGGAGTCGGTCGGTGTGCACAGCCGGGACGAGATCGGCAAGGTGGCCGCGGCCTTCGACGACGTGCACCGCGAGGCGGTCCGCCTCGCCGCCGAGCAGGCGCTGCTGCGGGGCAACGTCAACGCGATGTTCACCAACCTCTCGCGCCGCAGCCAGGGCCTCATCCAGCGCCAGCTGTCGCTCATCTCCGAGCTGGAGTCGCGCGAGGCCGACCCCGACCAGCTGTCCTCGCTGTTCAAGCTCGACCACCTCGCCACCCGTATGCGCCGGAACGGTGAGAACCTCCTGGTCCTCGCGGGCGAGGAGCCGGGCCGCCGGTGGACCCGCCCGGTCCCGCTGGTGGACGTGCTGCGCGCCGCGGCCTCCGAGGTGGAGCAGTACGAGCGCATCGAGCTGAGCTCCGTGCCGGCCACCGAGGTCGCCGGCCGGGTCGTCAACGACCTGGTCCACCTCCTGGCCGAGCTGCTGGAGAACGCCACCTCCTTCTCCTCGCCGCAGACCAAGGTCAAGGTCACCGGCCACGCGCTGCCGGACGGCCGGGTGCTGGTGGAGATCCACGACACCGGTATCGGCCTGTCGCCGGAGGACCTGGCCGCGATCAACGAGCGGCTGGCCAGCCCGCCCACCGTGGACGTCTCGGTGTCCCGGCGGATGGGCCTGTTCGTGGTCGGCCGGCTGTCGCTGCGGCACGGCATCCGCATCCAGCTGCGCCCCTCCGACTCCGGCGGCACCACCGCGCTGGTCATGCTCCCGGTGGACGTCGCGCAGGGCAACAAGAAGCCCGGCCCGGGCAGCACCACCGGTTCCGGCAAGCCCGGCGCGGGTACGCCGGCCCCCGGCCGGAGCGGCCCGGGCGGCGGACCGGCCGGGGCACCGCCCCGGCGGCAGGTCCCGGGCTCCGGAGCCCGGCCGGCGCTCCCCGGCACCGGCGGTCTACCCGGCCGGCCCGGTGCGGGCGCCGGTGCGCCCGGCGCGGCCCGCGGCGGCGCGTCCGGCGGCAGCCTGTTCGACGCGGGCCGCCCCACCGCGGAGCCGAAGGCCCCGGCGGCCGGCGGCCGTCCGGCGCTGCCGGTCCGCGGCAGCGGCGACGGCCCCACCGTCGCTCCGCCGACCGGTGTGCCGCAGCGCGCCGCCGGCGACGCCGGCGAGACCCGTACCGGCCTGCCGCAGCGCGGCCCCGCGCCGGAGCTCCCCTCGCCGCAGCAGCCCGGCACCAGCTGGGGCGCCCGCCGTGCGGCGGCCGGCGAGAACGACGACTGGCCCACCGGGCCCCGCGACACGGTGGACGCCCCGCGCGGTCACGACGAGGCCGAGGCCCCGGGTTCGCTGTTCAGCCGTCCGGCGCGCGACGCCGGCCGCGGTCCGGCCGACACGGGCCGCATCCCGCAGCTCGGCGCCGCCCCGCAGCAGGGTCCCGGCGACACCGGGCAGTTCCCGCAGGTGGAGCCGGGCCGGGGCCCGGGCGACACCGGGCAGTACGCCCGTCCCGACCTCGGCCCCGGCGACACCGGACAGTTCCCGCAGTTCCGGCCGGGCCAGGGCCCGGGCGACACGGGACAGTTCCCGCAGGTCCGGCCCGGCCAGGGCGCGGGTGACACCGGACAGTTCCCGCAGCTCGGCGGAGCCCCGCAGGGCGGCCCCGGCGACACCGGGCAGTTCCCGCAGGTCCGGCCCGGCCAGGGTCCGGGTGACACCGGACAGTTCCCGCAGCTCGGCGGAGCCCCCCAGGGCGGCCCGGGCGACACCGGGCAGTTCCCGCGGTTCCGGCCGGAGGAGACCGGCACCTCGCCGCTCCCCGAGCCGGGCCGGGGACCCGGTGACACCGGGCAGTACGCCCGTCCCGACCTCGGCCCCGGCGACACCGGACAGTTCCCGCAGTTCCGGCCGGGCCAGGGCCCGGGCGACAGGGGACAGTTCCCGCAGGTCCAGCCCGGTCAGGGTCCCGGCGACACCGGGCAGTTCCCGCAGGCCGGAGCCGGTCACGCGCCGCAGGACACCGGACGGTTCGCCGTGCCGGAGTCCGACCCGGCCGACGCCCTCACCGGGAAGCTGGAGGCGCTGCCCGCGCCCGGCCCCGGCGACGACCGGACGCCGATCTTCGACACCATCGAGTCCAACTGGTTCCGCGGCGGCACCGACGGCCGCGGGATCGCGGTCCCGGAGCACGCGGACGCCCCGGCCACCGGGTCGCCGCGCCGTGAGCCGGGCCCGTCCGCCCCGGAGCGGGCCGGCCGGGACACGGCGCCGGAGTGGGGGTCCTCCCCCAACGACGAGCGGTGGCGCCGCGCCGAACAGGTGCGGGTACCGGCCGCCGGCGGAGTCACGGCATCCGGTCTGCCGCGCCGTATCCCCCGCGCCAACCTCGTGGAGGGCACCGCCCAACAGCAGCCCCAGCAGGCCGGTCCGCAGGTGTCGCGTGCACCCGATGACGTGCGCGGCCGGCTGACCAACCTGCGACGGGGTATCCAGCAGGGCCGACAGGCCGGATCCGGTCCGGACGGCAACCGAGATCGCGGCCTCGGCCCGACTTACCAGCAGGAGCGTTAGTTGAGCCCGATGAGCCAGGCGGCGCAGAATCTGAACTGGTTGATCACCAATTTCGTGGACAACACCCCCGGGGTGTCGCACACGGTGGTGGTCTCCGCGGACGGACTTCTCCTCGCGATGTCCGAAGGTTTCCCCCGCGACCGCGCGGACCAGCTGGCGGCCGTCGCCTCCGGTCTGACCTCGCTGACCGCCGGGGCCTCCCGCATCTTCGAGGGCGG
The DNA here is from genome assembly GCF_016031615.1 of Streptomyces pactum. Classification (GTDB taxonomy): domain Bacteria; phylum Actinomycetota; class Actinomycetes; order Streptomycetales; family Streptomycetaceae; genus Streptomyces; species Streptomyces pactus. Next base: position 5,449,143 of record NZ_JACYXC010000001.1, on the reverse strand, counting down.
CTCGGTCAACCAGACCGTGGTGGAGATGGAGCGCGGCTTCCTCTTCATCATGTCCATCTCCGACGGGTCCTCGCTGGCCGTCCTGGCCCACCCGGAGTGCGACATCGGCCTGGTCGGCTACGAGATGGCGCTGCTCGTGGACCGCGCGGGCAACGTCCTCACCCCCGACCTGCGCGCCGAGCTCCAGGGCAGTCTGCTGAACTGACCGCCCCCCTGACCCGTCCGTCCCGCCCGGCCCGCAGGCCGGGCGCCCCCCACCGGCACCGACCGACGGCACCCACCGTCACCTTGCTGTCCCGACCGGAGGATTCATGACCCCGCCATCCGCCTCGCCCGGCCCGTACGGCGGCCATCATCACCACGCGCCGTACGGGGGCGAAGGCGACCAGCCCCTGGTCCGTCCGTACGCCATGACCGGTGGCCGGACCCGGCCGCGCTACCAGCTCGCCATCGAGGCGCTGGTCAGCACCACGGCCGACCCCGCCCACCTGCAGGGGCTGCTCCCCGAGCACCAGCGGATCTGCCACCTGTGCCGGGAGGTCAAGTCGGTCGCCGAGGTCTCGGCGCTGCTGAACATCCCGCTCGGCGTGGCGCGCATCCTCGTGGCCGACCTCGCGGAGGCCGGGATGGTGGCCATCCATCAGCCGGGTGGCAGCGCGGAAGCGGGTGGAACGCCGGACGTGACACTGCTGGAAAGGGTGCTCAGTGGACTTCGCAAGCTCTAGCGGGGCGACGGCCCGCTCCACCACCTCGGCCAAGATCGTGGTGGCGGGCGGCTTCGGCGTGGGCAAGACCACGTTCGTCGGCGCGGTCTCGGAGATCAACCCGCTGCGCACCGAGGCCGTGATGACCTCGGCCTCGGCCGGCATCGACGACCTGAGCCACGTGCAGGACAAGACCACCACCACGGTGGCGATGGACTTCGGCCGCATCACGCTCGACGACGATCTGATCCTGTACCTGTTCGGCACCCCGGGCCAGGACCGCTTCTGGTTCATGTGGGACGACCTGGTACGCGGCGCGATCGGCGCCGTGGTGCTGGTCGACACCCGCCGGCTGGCCGACTGCTTCCCCGCCGTGGACTACTTCGAGAACAGCGGCCTGCCGTTCGTCATCGCCCTCAACGGCTTCGACGGCCACCAGCCGTACACCCCCGAAGAGGTCCGCGAAGCCCTCCAGATCGGCCCGGACACGCCCATCATCACCACCGACGCGCGCCACCGCAGCGAGGCGAAGAGCGCGCTCATCACCCTCGTCGAACACGCCCTGATGGCGCGGCTGAAGTAGCCGGACGGCGGCCCTTCGCGCCGGGCCCCCGGGCGGGCTGTGTCGTGTGACACGGCCCGCCCGGGGGGTTCATAACGTTTCGACGCAAGAAAAATCCCCCATCGGGCACGCTTCGCGCACAGGTTGTTTCACAGCGCAGCCAATGTCCCGGCTTTTTGCAATCTCTCGACCCCGATGCCCTTTTCGTCCCCGCGGTTGGTCACTCCGGGTGCCCGGCTGCGGGTGTTTGGAATGCGCACGCCCCCCGTGCTGGAATTCCCTGAACTGGGCAGTAAGGGCTCAGCTGAGAACGGCACGACACCAGGTGCCGACGCCGAGAGGTTGTTGGTCGAGTGAGGCGAAGCAAGCCCGACTCCGCACAGCAGGCGAGGGGGAACTTCACCCCGCCGCCGCGCACCGCGGCATCGCCCGCCGAGGTGCCGGAGAACCCCGCCCCCATCGACAAGGCGGGACGTCTGTCCCCCGCCAACTGGCGGGTACCCACCCGTCTGAACGCCATTCTGCTCATCCCGGTCCTGGTGGCCCTGGTCTTCGGCGGTCTCCAGGTGGAGTCGTCCATATCGACCTGGAGCCAGGCGCAGGACGCCGAGCGCACCGCCCGCCTGGTGCGGGCCGCGGCCGGCTACAGCCACGCGCTGATGAACGAGCGGGACCTGAGCGCCGAGCCGCTGCTGGCCGGGGGCGACGACAGCGCGGTGGAGCAGGCCCGCGCGGCGACCGACACGGCGGCCGCGGAGTTCCACCGCCAGGTCGCCGACATGCCGGACACCGCCAGCCTCAAGCGCCGGCTGAAGGCGTTCGAGGCGGTCGAGCCGAAGCTGGAGGGGCTGCGCCGCAACGCGTACACCCCGGAGCTGGGCGGCATCCAGACCCAGGAGGGTTACGTCCAGGTCCAGCACCCGCTGATGGAGTTCGCCAACGAGCTGGGCCTGGGCACCGGCAACATCACCTCCTACGGGCGGACCGTCTACGCGATCTCGCTGGCCCAGGCCGCTGAATCGCTTCAGCGCTCGCTCGGTGTCCAGCTGCTGGTGAAGCCCGGGCCGTCCGCGGAGGACCGCCGGGCCCAGCTGACCGCCCTCGCCTCGTACGCCTACCTGGAGAAGATCGCGCTCGACGAGTTCTCCTCCGGCGGTATGGAGGCCGACGTCGCGCGGCTGGAGGAGACCCTCGCCACCACGGACAAGGAGCTCAAGGAGCGGATCGAGCGGCAGCGGCAGGAGGCCGAGGCGGCCGGGAAGGAACGGTTCGTCACCCCGCCGTCGATGGAGCGGATGGTGCGCACCATCGCGGACACCGAGGCGAAGGCGTCCGCCCTCAAGGAGCAGGGCATCACCCCGGAGACCTGGTTCGAGACGGCCACCGCCAAGTTCGACGCCTACCGCGAGGTGGAGGAGTACCTGGCCGACAAGGCGGTGGACGAGGCCGCGCAGATCTCCTCGGACGCCAGGCGCGACGCCATCGTCACCTCCGCGATCGTGCTGGTCGCGCTGCTCGCCGCGTTCGTCATCGCGGGCATGATGGCCCGCGCCATGAGCCGCAGCATGCGGCAGCTGCGGAAGGCCGCCGCCGAGGTGGCCGAGGAGCGGCTGCCCTCGCTGGTCGATCAGCTGTCGCGCACCGACCCCGGCCGGGTGGACACCCGGGTGGAGCCCATCCCGATCGCCACCCGCGACGAGATCGGCGAGGTGGCCCGCGCCTTCGACCAGGTGCACCGGGAGGCGATCCGGCTCGCCGCCGAGCAGGCACTGCTGCGCGGCAACGTCAACGCGATCTTCACCAACCTCTCCAGCCGCAACCAGGGGCTCATCGAGCGCCAGCTGGAGCTGATCACCGGCCTGGAGAACAACGAGGCCGACCCGGACCAGCTGGCGAACCTGTTCAAGCTGGACCACCTGGCCACCCGTATGCGCCGCAACGGCGAGAACCTCCTGATCCTCGCGGGCGAGGAGCCGGGCCGCCGCTGGACCCAGCCGGTGCCGCTGGTGGACGTGCTGCGCGCCGCCTCCTCGGAGGTGGAGGACTACGGGCGGATCGAGATCACCGGGGTGCCGGAGAGCGAGATCCACGGCCGGGCCGTCACCGACCTGGTCCACCTGCTGGCGGAGCTGCTGGAGAACGCCACCGCGTTCTCCTCGCCGAACACCAAGGTGGAGGTGGCCGCGACGCGGCTGCCGGACGGCCGCGTCATGATCGAGATCCACGACCAGGGCATCGGCCTGACCGCGGAGGACTTCGCCGACATCAACCACAAGCTGGCGAACCCGCCGACGGTGGACGCGGCGATCTCCCAGCGGATGGGCCTGTTCGTGGTCGGCCGCCTCGCCGACCGGCACGGCATCCGGGTCCAGCTGCGCCCCTCGGGCGAGCAGGCGGGCACCACCTCGCTGGTGATGCTGCCGGACGCCATCACCCACGGTGGCGGTGGCGAGGAGCTGGCGGAGGACGACTTCACGGTCTCCCGGATCGTGCCGGAGCAGCCGTACGCCACCCAGCAGACGCCGGCGGTGCGGACCGCCGCGGAGCTGGGGTTCGACGACGCCTCCTACGCCGCCGGGCAGGCGGCCGGGGCGCCCGGCGCCCACCCGGTGGTCCCGTCCTCCTCCCCGGAGGGCGGCCCGGCCGCGCCGGACCCGGCGGGCTACCCGGGGCCGGACTATCCGGAACCGGGATACCCGGATCGGGCGGAAGATCCACAACAGTCGTACTTCGACTACAACTCCCCCGCGGCACAGGCCGGATGGGCAGATACCGGTTCGTATCAGACTCCGTACGACACCTCGTACGGTGCGCAACCGGAACCCATGCCCAGCATTCCCGAAGTCCCGGCGGAGCGCGTAGAGTTCACCCATCCGGGATCTTCCCCGAGCGACGGCGCACCGGTGACCGACGCGGGTCTGCCGCGGCGTTCCGGGCAGTGGCCGGAGCCCGGGGACGGTGCGGCGGACGCGCCGGGCTTCGGCCCGGGGCGGACGCCCGGGCAGCGGCCCGCGGCGCCGGAGCGGCAGGAGCCGGCGGCCGGCCGGGACACGTCGGAGGAGAACGCCCGGTGGGCGTCTCCGAACGACGAGCGCTGGCAGCGCGCCGAGCGGCTGCGGGAGCCGAAGGCGGGCGGGGTCACCTCCTCGGGGCTGCCCCGCCGGGTTCCCAAGGCCAACCTCATCGAGGGTTCGGCGGCCCAGTCGTCCTCGGGCGGTCCGCAGGTCTCCCGGGCTCCGGAGGACGTGCGCGGGCGGCTGAGCAACCTGCGGCGCGGTGTCCAGCAGGCCCGTACCGCGGGTACCGACGGCAGCACCTCGCAAGACCAGCATGACCAACAGGGCTACGGCCCCGGCAGCACCTACGATCAGGAGCGTTAGTGTGAGCCCGATGAGCCAGGCGGCGCAGAACCTGAACTGGTTGATCACCAATTTCGTGGACAACACCCCCGGGGTGTCGCACACGGTGGTGGTCTCCGCCGACGGACTCCTCCTCGCGATGTCCGAAGGTTTCCCCCGCGACCGCGCGGACCAGCTGGCGGCCGTCGCCTCCGGTCTGACCTCGCTGACCGCCGGGGCCTCCCGCATCTTCGAGGGCGGCTCGGTCAACCAGACCGTGGTGGAGATGGAGCGCGGCTTCCTCTTCATCATGTCCATCTCCGACGGGTCCTCGCTGGCCGTCCTGGCCCACCCGGAGTGCGACATCGGCCTGGTCGGCTACGAGATGGCACTGCTCGTGGACCGCGCGGGCAACGTCCTCACCCCCGACCTGCGGGCAGAACTGCAAGGCAGCCTTCTCAACTGACCAAGAGACAGTGCGTTCAGCGCCACCGCGCCATAGGGTGCGGTGGCGCGACCGCAAAACCGGCGAGTTGGAGGAGGACCCGTGGAGACGACGCCCGGCGGATACCCGTACCAGCCCGATCAGGGGTACCAGCCACCGCACAACCCCCCGCTGCGCCGGTTCAACTTCCCCTCCTCCCCCAGCCACCGCCGGCCCGCCGCCCCCGCGCAGCCGGGGGCCGGGCCGGGGCGGTGGCCACCAGCCGTACGTGGAGCCGGTCCGGCCCGTGGACACCGATCCGCCGGCGGCGGACCCGTCCCCGGCCGCCGGGCACCATCCGCTGGTGCGCCCGTACGCCATGACCGGGGGCCGCACCAGGCCCCGCTACCAGCTCGCCATCGAGGCGCTGGTCAGCACCACGGCCGATCCGTCCCAGCTGCAGGGCCAGTTGCCCGAGCACCAGCGGATCTGCCAGCTGTGCCGGGAGATCAAGTCGGTGGCCGAGATCTCCGCACTGCTCGCCATACCCCTCGGCGTTGCCCGCATCCTCGTCGCCGACTTGGCGGAGGCCGGCTTCGTCGCCATCCATCAGCCCGGCGGCGACGAGTCCGCCGGTGGACAGCCTGACGTGACATTGCTCGAAAGGGTGCTCAGTGGACTTCGCAAGCTCTAGCGATGCAGCTCGCTCCACCACCTCCGCGAAGATCGTGGTGGCGGGCGGCTTCGGCGTGGGCAAGACCACGTTCGTCGGCGCGGTCTCGGAGATCAACCCGCTGCGCACGGAAGCCGTGATGACCTCGGCCTCGGCGGGGATCGACGACCTGACGCACGCGCCCGACAAGACCACCACGACCGTGGCGATGGACTTCGGCCGCATCACGCTCGACCAGGACCTGATCCTGTACCTGTTCGGCACCCCGGGCCAGGACCGCTTCTGGTTCATGTGGGACGACCTGGTACGCGGCGCGATCGGCGCCGTGGTGCTGGTCGACACCCGCCGGCTGGCCGACTGCTTCCCCGCCGTGGACTACTTCGAGAACAGCGGCCTGCCGTTCGTCATCGCCCTCAACGGCTTCGACGGCCACCAGCCGTACACCCCCGAAGAGGTCCGCGAAGCCCTCCAGATCGGCCCGGACGCCCCCATCATCACCACCGACGCGCGCCACCGCAGCGAGGCCAAGAGCGCGCTCATCACCCTCGTCGAACACGCCCTGATGGCGCGGCTGCGCTGAGCCGGTCCGCCCGGCCGCGGGGATCCGCGGCCGGGCCGGCGCGCGACGCACCGGGTCCCCGCCTCCTGTGGGAGGACGGGGACCCGGTGCGTTGTGCGGCGCGCGTGGCGCGGCGGGGATCAGATCTGCCAGCTGTGCGGGGCGCGGAAGCCGGGCCGGCGCTCGGGCCGGCTCCAGCCGGCGGTGCTGCGGCGCGGCCGGACGGTGGCGCCGGTGCGGTGTGCGGCACCGGCGGCGGCCCGGGCCAGGAGGACCGCGGTGACCGCGGCCAGTTCCTCGGGACCGGCGTGGCCCTTCTCCACCCGGACCAGCGTGGCGGCCGTGGCGGCGGGATCAACGGATGTGCTCACGGTGGTTCTCGTCTCCATCGGATGGGTCGGTACGGCCGCGGGGCGCCGGCGCCGGTACGGCTTCCGCCGTGCGGCGCCGGGCGCCCGGTGCGGCCCCGGACGTCGTGGCTCGCGGCCCGCCGCGTTACTGCGGCGGGTTCCCGTGCTTGCGCGAGGGCAGGTCGGCGTGCTTGGTGCGGAGCATCGCCAGCGACCGGATGAGCACCGCACGGGTGTCGGCCGGGTCGATGACGTCGTCCACCAGCCCGCGCTCCGCCGCGTAGTACGGGTGCATCAGCTCGGACTTGTACTCCTTGACCATGCGGGCGCGCATCGCCTCGGGGTCGTCCGCGCCGGCGATCTGGCGGCGGAAGATGACGTTGGCCGCGCCCTCCGCGCCCATCACCGCGATCTCGTTGGTGGGCCAGGCGTAGGTGAGGTCGGCGCCGATGGACTGGGAGTCCATGACGATGTACGCCCCGCCGTACGCCTTGCGCAGGATCACCGAGATCCGCGGCACGGTGGCGTTGCAGTACGCGTAGAGCATCTTGGCGCCGTGCCGGATGATGCCGCCGTGCTCCTGGTCCACGCCGGGCAGGAAGCCGGGCACGTCGAGCAGGGTCACCAGCGGGATGTTGAAGGCGTCGCACATCTGGATGAAGCGCGCGGACTTCTCCGACGCCTCGATGTCCAGCACCCCGGCGAGCGACTGCGGCTGGTTGGCGATGATGCCGACCACCTGGCCGTCGAGCCGGGTGAGGGCGCAGATGATGTTGGTCGCCCAGCGCTCGTGGACCTCCAGGTACTCGCCGTCGTCGACGATCTCCTCGATGACCTTGCGCATGTCGTAGGGGCGGTTGCCGTCGGCCGGGACCAGGTCCAGCAGCGCCTCGCCCCTGCGGTCCACCGGGTCCTCGGACTCCGCCACCGGGGGGTTCTCCCGGTTGTTCTGCGGCAGCAGCGACAGCAGGTAGCGCACCTCCTCCAGGCACGACTCCTCGTCGTCGTACGCGAAGTGGCACACCCCGGAGGTCTCGGCGTGCACGTCCGCGCCGCCCAGCCCGTTCTGGGTGACCTTCTCACCCGTCACGGCCTGGACCACGTCCGGGCCGGTGATGAACATCTGCGAGGTCTCGCGGACCATGAAGACGAAGTCGGTGAGGGCCGGGGAGTAGGCGGCGCCGCCGGCGCACGGCCCGAGCATCACGCTTATCTGCGGGATGACGCCGGACGCCTTGGTGTTCCGCTGGAAGATGCCGCCGTAGCCGGCGAGCGCGGAGACGCCCTCCTGGATGCGGGCACCGGCACCGTCGTTGAGCGACACCAGGGGCGCGCCCGCCGAGATGGCCATGTCCATGATCTTGTGGATCTTGGTGGCGTGGGCCTCGCCCAGCGCGCCGCCGAAGATCCGGAAGTCGTGGGCGTAGACGAAGACGGTGCGGCCGTGCACCGTTCCCCAGCCGGTGATCACACCGTCGGTGTAGGGCCGTTTGGCCTCCAGCCCGAACCCGGTGGCCCGGTGCCGCCGCAGCGGCTCCACCTCGTTGAAGGAACCCTCGTCCAGCAGCAGATCGATCCGCTCCCGGGCGGTCAGCTTGCCCTTGGCCTTCTGGGCCTCGGTCGCCCGCTCGCTCGGACCGCGCCGTACCTGCTCGCGGATGGCGTGCAGCTCGGCGACGCGCCCGCGGACGTCACTCGCCTCTTCGGGCGCACCTTCGAGATTGGTCATGGAACGACGGTACGTGCCCGGGGCCCGGGAGACGCATGTCGGTTTCATACAACGTCACACGCGTTTTGGTGGGCAGGCAGAACAGAACTGCTCTGTGGGTTTGCCGTCGGCTGTTGTACCAAAGGCCAGTCCGCTCTGTCGGCACCCCACAAACCCTGCCGGGCCATCTGCCGGTTCACCGGCCTTCACCACCCGTACGGGCGCACACGGGCGGCGGACGGCGGGCGGGCGGGCCGGCCCCGGTGGGCGGGCCGGCGTGCCCTCCGGCGGCCCGTGGGCCGGTCCCGGCACCGGGCTGCGCGGTGGGTCCCGGGCCGGCCGGCCCCGGGAGGTGCCGTGCGGCGCCGGGCGCGGTGCGTCGCCCGGCGGCCGGCGCGTACGGGGCGGCGCGTACGGGGCGGGCGCGGGCCGGCGACGGCAGCACCGGACCGGTCTCAGCCGGGCAGGGTCACCGTACAGCGGTGGGTGACGCACGCGGTCCCCGGTGTGATCCGCAGCCGCAGCGCGCGGCCGGTGGCCAGGACCTCGACGCCGGGACCGTGGGCGGTGACCGCGCGCACCGGGTGGTGCCAGACGACGGTCAGCGGGGTGCCGGTGCGCGCCGGTTCGGCGACGCAGAGCACGGCGGTGGTGCCGGTGCGGCGGACCAGGACGCTCGCCGGGGCGGTGGCGGTGAGCGGTCCGGCGGTGCCGGGCCGCCAGAAGTTGACCGCGGTGACGCCCAGCGGGTCGACGAGCACCCCCTGCCGGTGGTCGCTGTTCTCCAGCACCCGCAGCCAGTGCCGGTCCGCGGCGCGGGCGGCGACCGCCGCGGGCGTCGCCCCGGGCATCAGCAGGTGGAGGCAGGAGGCGTTCACCGGGTCGGTGCCGTGGTCGTGCCGCAGGGTGAGGTACCGGCGGGTGAACGGCTCCGGGGAGCCACCGTCGTTGATGTCCCGCCAGGCGCCGGTGCGGGCCTCGCGCAGGGCGTGCAGCCGGCCGCCACCGGGCAGGACGTACCCGCCGTGGCCGCGCAGGTGGACCCAGTGGGCCCGCCGGAAGGTGGCGCTCCAGCCGGTGCCGTCCGGCTGCGCCACGCCGTCCACGGTCACCGCGCCGGGGCCGCCGGGGTCCGGGCCGGCCGCCGGCTCCGCGCCGAGGTTGCGGTGGTCGATCACGGTCTCCACGGCCGTGCCGTCCCGCGCGGTGATGCCCGCCGCCAGGCAGACGACCGCGTCGTCCAGGCAGAACCAGGACTTCTTCGCCCGGAGGGTGCCGGCCAGCCCGCGCAGGTCCTGGCCGAGCGCCGCGAACTCGCCGTCGGTGGTGCCGCCGACCCGGCGGGCGTCCGGCCGGGGCTCGCCCCAGCCGCCGCCCTCGTCGTCGGCCAGCCGCTTGGCGGAGACGGTGATGCCGGGCAGCCGGTAGGGGTCGGCGGTGGGCCAGAAGGCGTCGGTGTACTGGCCGTGCCGGCTCAGCGGATCGGTCCCGCCCCACCAGTGGAGCATCCCGGCACCGGTGTGCCAGCCCCGTGGGTTCTCGCCGTTGCCGTTCTCGTAGTACGCGATCCGGTCGGAGGCCATGGCGATGTTGACGGCCCAGCCGGGGCGGCGGTGGACGGCCCGGTCCATGGCGGCGAAGATCCGGTGCCCGGTCGGTTCGGGCGCGGCCGGCACCGGACTCGCGGCGACGGCGTGCAGCCGCGCCAGGTCGGCCACGTCGAACTGGGGGTCGGTGAGCACCGGCAGCCAGGTGTCGCGTTCGATCCACCCCTTCACCAGCGCGTGCCAGCGGTCCCGCAGCACGGCGCCGGCGGCCGTACCGGGCCCGTCGGGGGCGTCGAGGGCCAGGGCGAGGAGCGTGATGGCCGCCATCACCTGGTGACCGCGCTGGTGGTCGCCGTACCGGACCGGGTCGTCCGGGACCACGCCGCGGCTGACCGCCCGCCCGGAGACGCTGTCCATGACCAGGCCGTCGTACAGCAGCGGCGCCCAGGCCCGTTCGACGCCGTCGTGGACGGTGTGCCGGCCCGGGTCGGTAACCTCCCAGGGCGAGCCGGCCAGCAGGGTGAACAGCCGCCCGAGGCCGTCCAGCAGCACCTGGCCGTAGGTGCCGGTGTAGGGCACCCGGGTGTGCTGGATGAAGGAGCCGTCGGCGTACAGGCCGTCGCCGCGGGTGACGTACGGGAACACCGGGGAGAGCGCGTCGCGGGCGAGCGTCAGCTTGGCCGGGGCCTCGCCGAGGACGCCGCGCAGCGCCACCACCCGGCACAGGTCGACCCGGTTGGCGCCGGTGGAGACGCCGGTGTACTCCCCCAGCACCTCGTCCGGGACGAAGTGGTCCACGGCGGCCAGGGCCCGCTCCCGCAGGCCCGGGGGCAGGGTGTCGTGGAGGACCGCCAGGGTGTCCAGCAGCAGCCGGGGGCTGCCGATCTGCCACTCCCACCAGTTGCCGTACCGGGTGGTGCCCGGGTGGTAGACGGTGCGGTCCAGGTGGTCCAGGCCCGCGGTGACGTCCGCGGCCAGGCCCGGGTCGCCGGTGAGCCCGGTGCCCGGCTGGGCCCACGCCCGGGCCATGGTCTCCAGCCGCCGGTAGCTGGCGGTGATGCCGGCGGGCGGGTCGTAGGGCAGGTCGGGCCAGAGCGACCCGGGGGCGGGCCGCAGGCCGGCGCGGTGGGCGGCGGCCTGCCGCCCGGTGCGCGCCAGCCGGGCGGCGTAGGGCTCGGCGGCCGGGTCGAAACCGGTGCCGAGCGTGATCTCCAGCCAGCGGCGGCGGAGCGCGGCGTACGGGCCGGCGGGCGGCTCCGTGCCGGGCGCGCCCCGCTGCCCGGCCGCGGCGGGCCGGCCCGGTCCGGCGAGGGACAGGCCGAGACCGAGCGCGCCGGTGGTGGCCAGGAAGTCCCGCCGGGACCGGGCCGGGGACATCAGCAGCCGCCGCAGTTGTAGTAGAGCACGTCCCAGTGGTTGCTCTCGCGGGCGTAGACGTTGCCGGAGCCGGACTGCCACATCTTCGCGCCGTCGCCCCGGACGCCGATGTAGGTGAAGGTGCCGGTGATGTAGTTGCTCAGGCAGGTGTAGGGGCTGAAGTCGAGCTTGTAGCCGTTCCAGTGGCTGTAGGTGCCGCCGGCGTGCCCGGTCTCGGTGCCGCCGGTGATGTTCAGGGCGCAGCCGCTGGCCCGCTTGAGGGTCTGGGCGCCCTGGGCGGTGGCCAGGTTGAGCTGTTCGAACGAGGTGCAGGTCGGGTTGTTGCGGTCGGAGCAGCCGCCCGAGGACGACCAGGTGATGCCCACCTCGCGGAACATCGCGGTGGCCTGGGAGTGGGTGAGCTTGGTGACGGTGACGGTGGCGTGCGCCGGGCCGCCGCTGAGCGCGCCGACGCCCGGGGCGAAGAGCGCGCCCATGACCAGGGCGAGGACGGTGAGGACGTGCCGGACCGGGTGGGACATCGAGGAATCCTCCTGCCGGAACCATGCTGACGGATGGCGGTGGTGCAGGTGGAGCAGGAGGATGATGCCCGCTGCTACGCGCGTTGACCAGGGGGCGCGTCGAAGACGGCCGGGACGGTTCCGCCGGGTGACGCGGGTGCGGCCGGCCGGTGACGGCCCGGCGCCGGCCGGCCCGCGAGGGGGCGGGAGCCGGGGGGCCGACGCGGGTCCGGGGTCGCAGGGCCCGGGCGGATCGGCGGGGGCCCGGGCGGGGCGGCGCACAGCGGCAGCCGGGCCGGGCGGCGCCCGCGCGGGGCCTCAGAAGTCGCCGCCGCCGAACCCGCCGTCACCGCCGCCGAAACCACCGCCGCCGTCGAAGCCGCCGAAGTCCCCGGAGTCGAAGTCGCTGCCGGAGACGTCACCTCCGGAGAAGTCGCCGCCGAAGCCGTCGGTGTCGGCGTAGGCCGGGGTGGTGAGCATCGAGCCGAGCATGGTGCCCACCAGCAGGCCGGGCAGCAGACCTCCGCCGTAGGCGGCGAAGTAGCCGCCGGCCCAGGGCCCGTACGCCGGTCCGGCCTCCCAGTACGGCACCCGGCCGCGCGCGGTCTCCACGGTGCGGCCGGCCGGTTCCTCGCCGTCCGCCAGCCGCGCGGCGTCGGCGGCGCACACCGGGACGGTCCGCTCGGCGCCGCCGGGCGGGGCCCACCGGGCGTCGGTGGTGGACGGCCCGTGGCGGGGGTCGAAGAAGCAGGGGGGCCGTCGTTCGGGCGGCGGCTTCCCGGCCCGGCGGGCGGCGAGCGCGGCCAGCGCGTGGCGGCCGTCGTCCAGCGCCCGGGTGACGGCCCGTACGTCGTCGGGGTGGCGCGCGGCCGCCATCGCCGCCTTGGCCCCGTCGTAACCGTCCAGCGCCCGGGTGTAGTCCGCGCGCATCGCGTCGTCGGCCCCCGGCTCGCCGGGGTGGAAGTCCAGGCGGTCGAGTTCCTCGCCGAAGGCGGTGATGTCCTCGTCCACCACCACCCGGAGCTTGCGCAGCGCGGCCTGCTCCTGCGCCTCTTGCCGCCTGCGCCGGCGGGAGGACACCAGGAACGCGCCGATCGCGGCGACGACGAGCAGCATGCCGATGGTGACCAGGGCGCCGACGATGGTGGCGTCCCGGGAGGCGCCGCCCCAGGAGGCCGGGGCGTCGCCCCGGGCCTGTTGCAGCGCTCCGTCCACGAAGTCGTCGAGCTGGCCCGCGGCGTCCCGGCCGCCGGGCGGCTCCACGGAGCGGACGAGGTTGTCCACGGCGCGGTTGGACATCACCGAGGAGTCGGCACCGGCGTCGAAGCCGTCGCCGAGCCGGACGGCGTACACCCCGGTGATCCCGGTCCGGGACCGCAGATCGCTGAGCAGGTTCGCCGCGGGGAACCGGTCGTCCTCCGGGAGCACGGCGACGAACACCGGCCTGTCCGCGTCCCGGATCCGCTCCGCCAGGGCGTTCTGCTCGGAGCGCGAGAGCTGGTCGCGGGCGCCGGGGTCCACGTAGACCGGGCCTTGCCGCAGGGCCCGGGCCGCCTCGTCCAGACCGGTGTCCGCGGCGGCGGCGCCGCCGGCCGTCCACGGCAGGAGCGCCGCGAGGGCCAGCAGCACTCCGGCGAGGAGGGGGAACAGCCGGTTCCGCATACCTTCGACGCTACCCGAAAGAGGGCAAAGAGGGCATGTCGCGCGGTGGTCCGGCGGCGGTCCGCCCGCCACCGACCCCAGCCGCCGCCCGGTCCTGCCCCCCCGCTCCCCTGCCGGCCCCCCGCCCCCCGCCGGCCCGCGCCACAGCCCTGTCCCGTCCGGCCTCGGCCGCCGCACGGGACCATCCGGCCTCGGCCGCCGCACGGGACCGTCCGGTGCCGCCACCGTCCGGGCGCCCCGGGGTCCCGGCAGCCCCGGGGGTTCCCGGCCGCCCCGGCGCGGGGCGCTACTCCTGCGGGCTCACCCCGGCCCGCCGCAGCCCGTAGGCGTACGCGTCGTCCAGCGCCTCCCAGGACGCGGCGATCACGTTGTCCCCGACCCCGACGGTGGACCACTCGTCCCGGCCGTCGGTGGTGGAGACCAGGACCCGGGTGGTGGACTGGGTGCCGTGCCGGCCTTCCAGGATGCGGACCTTGTAGTCCACCAGCTCCATCCCGGCCAGCTGCGGGTAGATGCGCTCCAGTCCCACCCGCAGCGCCCGGTCCAGGGCGTTCACCGGGCCGTTGCCCTCGGCGGTGGCGACGATGCGCTCGCCCTTGGCCCAGAGCTTGACGGTGGCCTCGTTGACGTGGCTGCCGTCCGGGCGGACCTCGACGATGGCGCGCCAGGAGTCCAGCCGGAAGTACCGGCGGGCCCGCCCCTCCTCCGCCCGCTGGAGCTCCTCGCGGAGCAGCAGCTCGAACGAGGCGTCGGCGGCCTCGTAGGTGTAGCCGGCCAGCTCCCGCTCCTTGACCCGCTCCACCACGCGGCCGATCAGCTCCCGGTCGCCGCCGAGGTCGATGCCCAGCTCCTTGCCCTTCAGCTCCACCGAGGCGCGCCCGGCCATGTCGGAGACGAGCATCCGCATGGTGTTGCCGACCCGCTCGGGGTCGATGTGCTGGTACAGGTCGGGATCGACCTTGATCGCCGAGGCGTGCAGCCCGGCCTTGTGCGCGAAGGCGGAGACACCGACGTAGGGCTGGTGGGTGGACGGGGTGAGGTTGACGACCTCGGCGATGGCGTGCGAGATGCGGGTCATCTCGGTCAGCGTCCCGGGCGGCAGCACCCGCCGGTCGTACTTCAGCTCCAGCGCGGCCACGACCGGGAAGAGGTTGGCGTTGCCGACCCGTTCGCCGTAGCCGTTGGCGGTGCACTGCACATGGGTGGCACCGGCGTCCACGGCGGCCAGCGTGTTGGCCACCGCGCAGCCGGTGTCGTCCTGGGCGTGGATGCCCAGCCGGGCGCCGGTGTCGGCGAGCACGGTGGCGACCACCGCGTGCACCTGGGCGGGCACCATGCCGCCGTTGGTGTCGCACAGCACCACCACGTCGGCGCCCGCCTCGTGGGCGGTGCGGACGACCTGCTTGGCGTAGCCGGGGTTGGCGCGGTACCCGTCGAAGAAGTGCTCGCAGTCCACGAAGACCCGGCGGCCCCGCGCGCGCAGGTGGGAGACGGTGTCGCGGATCATCGCCAGGTTCTCGTCGAGGCTGGTGCGCAGCGCGAGCTCCACATGGCGGTCGTGCGCCTTGGCGACCAGGGTGATCACCGGCGCCCCGGAGTCCAGCAGCGCCCGCACCTGCGGGTCGTCCTCGGCACGGACGCCCGCCCTGCGGGTGGCGCCGAAGGCGACGAGGCGGGCGTGGCGGAAGTCGATCTCGGCACGGGCCCGGGCGAAGAACTCGGTGTCCCGCGGGTTGGCGCCGGGCCAGCCGCCCTCGATGAACCCCACGCCGAAGTCGTCCAGGTGCCGGGCGATGGCCAGCTTGTCCGCGACGCTGAGGTTGATGCCCTCACGCTGCGCGCCGTCGCGCAGCGTGGTGTCGAAGACGTGGAAGCTGTCGTCCACCGGACGGAAGGCGGGGGCGGCGGCGCCGGCCGGCGAGCCGTCGCCCGGGACGGTGTTGCTTGCGTCCGTCATGCTGATCTGACTCCTGGTTGGGATCTCGGTCTACCGGAATACCCGGTTCCGCGCCCTTCGATGATCCCTCGCGCTCCCGTTCCCGGCGGGGTCGGGCCGGGAAACGAAAAGACCCCTCGCGGGTGCGAGAGGTCTGCGCGCGGGTCTGGGGGCACGATGGCCGCGCCGTACCGGTTCGTACGGGGCGGTCACTGCGGACCGGCGCGCCTGCTGCCAATAATCATGGCGAACGAGAGCACAGGCCGCATCCTTCCACACCCCGGGGGCGGTCCGCGGGCCGTCTCAGGATGCGGGCGGCGGGCGTGCGGCCGGCGGGCCGCCCGGTCACCCCGCCGTCAGCCGGCCGGGGTGAGCGAGCCGTCCAGGTACTCGCGGACGTGGCCGAGCACCGCCGCCCGGTCCAGCCCGGGCAGCCCCACCACCAGGTGGGTGCCGAAGCCGTCCAGCATGGCCCGGGTGCGCACCGCGAACCGGTCCGCGTCCACCGCCCCGAACTCCCCCCGGGATGCCCCCTCGGCCAGCAGCGCCACCAGGTCCCGGTGCCAGGCCAGCTCCAGTTCCAGCTGGCGGGCCCGGGTGGGCTCGTCGGCCGCCTGCGAGCGGTTCCACACCTCCAGCCAGAGCGTCCAGCGCGGGTCGCGGACGGCGTCCGGCAGGTACAGCTCGACGAAGGCGTCCAGCCGCTCCCGGACGGACACCGGCCGGGACAGCGCCGCCCGCCGCTCGGCGCCCAGCTGCTCCTCGCTCCACATCAGGGTCTGCAGCAGCAGTTCGTCCTTGCTGCGGAAGTAGTAGAGCAGGTGGCCGCTGCTCATCCCGACCTCGCGGCCCAGCTGGGCCATGGTCAGGGCGGCCAGGCCGTGTTCGGCGATGGTGCGCATGGCGGCGGCGAGCACCTGCTCGCGCGGCGGGCTCGCCCGGCGCCTGGGGGTACGGGCCGTACCGGCCACCACCGACCCTCCCTCACTCGTGCTCACCGGCCGGTCCGCCGTGTCCACCGGGGCGTGGCCGGCGGCCGGGGCGGTCCCGGCCGGGGTGTCGCAGGCGCCCGGGCGGGTGCCGGCGGGGCCGGCCGGGGACCCGGGCCGCGCCTCACCGCTGCCCGGCGGTCCGGGGCTGCTGCTGGGTGATGCAGTGTATGCCGCCACCGGCTGCGAAGATCTCCCGGGCGTCGACCAGGGTGACCGTGCGGGACGGGAAGAGCCGGCGGAAGATCCCGGCCGCGTGCTCGTCACGGGGGTCGCCGAAGGCGCACAGCACCACGCCGCCGTTGCACAGGTAGTGGTTGACGTAGCTGAGGTCGGCCGGCTCGCCGTCGGTCTCGGTGACGGTGGGCGCGGGCAGCTCCACCACGGTCAGCTCCCGGCCGCGGGCGTCGGTGGAGCCGCGCAGCAGCGCCACCAGCTCGCGGCAGACCTCGTGGTCGGGGTGGGACGGGTCGGGCTGGGTGTGCGCCACGACCACGCCGGGGGCGGCGAAGGCGGCGACGATGTCCACGTGGCCGCGGGTGCCGAACCGGCCGTAGTCGCGGGTGAGCCCGCGCGGCAGCCAGATGGCCTTGCGGGTGCCGAGCTGGGCGTGGATCTCGGCCTCGGCCCGCGCGCGGGTCCACCCCGGGTTGCGGTCCGGGTCGAGCTGGACGGTCTCGGTGAGCAGCACCGTGCCCTCACCGTCCACGTGGATGCCGCCGCCCTCGTTGACCAGCGGGGAGGCGAACCGGCGGGCCCCGGCCCGGCCGGCCACGAAGGCGCCGATGTGCCGGTCGCGGTCCCACGCCGCCCAGTCCTGGGCGCCCCAGCCGTTGAACACCCAGTCGGTGGCGGCGAGCCCGCCGGGGCCGGTGAGGAAGGTGGGCCCGATGTCCCGCATCCAGGCGTCGTCCAGCGGGGCCTCCACCACGTCGATGCCCGGGCCCAGCAGCCGGGCCGCCGCGCCGCTCTGCCCGGCGCCCGCGACCACCGTCACCGGTTCGAAGCGGCGGACCGCCCGGGCCACCTCGGCCCAGGCGTGCCGGGCCCGCCCCAGGCTCTCCTCCCCCTCCGCGCCGAACGTGGCGTTGGGGCCCGGCCAGGCCATCCAGGTGCGGTCGTGCGGCGCCCACTCGGGGGGCATCCGGTACCCGGCGGCGGCCGGGGTGGTGCGGTCGGCCGGCGCGGCGGTGGCGGCGGGGGTGGGGTCCGCGGCCGGCGCGGGGGGTGGTGGTGCTGGTCATGGTGCGGTCCTCGGGGTGGTTCGGTGGCGGCGGACGGCGGCCCGGGAGCGGCGCCGGCGTACGGCGCGGGGCGGGCGGTGGGGGGCGTACGGCACCGGCGGGCGGCCGGGCGCGCGGGCGGTGCGGCGGCCGTACCGGCCCGGCACCGGCACCGCCGTGCGGCAGCGTCCGGCACCGGGCCGGTGTGCGGCACGGCGGCCGGAGCCGGAGCCGGCACCGCACCGGCGTACGGCGGGGCGGTGGGCGGCGCATCCGGCACACGGCACGACGTCCGGCGGCACGGCCGGAGCCGGCACCGCACCGGCGTGCGGCGCGGTGCCGGCGGGGTTCACAGGAAGTACAGGCGGTTGAGGGAGATCCGGTCGGCCGGTTCGGAGCGCATCGGGGCGCCGTCGAGCGTCACCAGTCCGCTGCGCTCGTCCACCCGGACCTCGCCCAGCCGGGCGTTGCGGACCAGGTCGGCGGGGCCGATGCCGCGGGTGCCGCGCACCGCGACGCGGCGCCGCCGGGTCGGCACGGTGTCCCGCTCCCGGTCCACCGCCGCCCGGGCGACGAAGGCCACCGACAGGTCCGCGGCGGTCGCCCCGTGGGCGCCGAACTGCGGGCCGAGCACGAGCGGCTCGCAGGTGTCGGTGGCCGCGTTCGGGTCGCCGGTGACGCCGTACGCGGGGAAGCCGGCCTTCAGCACCAGCTGGGGCTTGGCGCCGAAGAACTCCGGCCGCCACAGCACGATGTCGGCGAGCTTGCCGACGGTCAGCGAGCCGATCTCGTGCGCCAGGCCGTGGGCGAGCGCGGGGTTGATCGTGAGCTTGGCGACGTAGCGCAGCACCCGGCCGTTGTCGTCGTGCGGGCCGTCGTCCGGCAGCGGCCCCAGCTCCGCCTTCATCTTCCCGGCCATGGCGAAGGTGCGGCGCACCGTCTCCCCGGCCCGGCCCATGCCCTGGGCGTCGGAGGAGGTGATGCCGATGGCGCCCACGTCGTGCAGGACGTCCTCGGCGCCCATGGTCCCGGCGCGGATGCGGTCCCGGGCCATCGCGGCGTCGCCCGGCAGGTCGGTCTTGAGGTCGTGGACGGAGACGATCATGCCGTAGTGCTCGGCGACCGCGTCCCGGCCGAACGGCAGCGTGGGGTTGGTGGAGGAGCCGATGACGTTCGGCACCCCGGCCATCCGCAGCACGTTGGGCACGTGTCCGCCGCCGCAGCCCTCGATGTGGAAGGCGTGGATGGTCCGCCCCTCCAGCACCGCGAGGGTGTCCTCGACCGACAGGCACTCGTTGAGGCCGTCGCTGTGCAGCGCCACCTGGACGTCGTGGTCCTCGGCGACGCGCAGCGCGGTGTCCAGCGCGCGGGCGTGCGCCCCCATGTCCTCGTGCACCTTGAAGCCGCAGGCGCCGCCCTCGGCGAGCGCCTCCTCCAGCGGTGCGGGGTGCGAGGAGGAGCCGCGGGCGAGGAAGCCGATGTTGACCGGCCAGGCGTCGAAGGCGTTGAAGGCGTGGCGCAGCGCCCAGGGTGAGTTGACGCCGACGCCCCAGACCGGGCCGAACTCCTGGCCGATGACGGTGGTCACGCCGGAGGCGAGCGACGCCTCCATCACCCGCGGCGAGAGCAGGTGGACATGGGTGTCCACGGCGCCGGCGGTGGCGATCATTCCCTCGCCGGAGACGATGGTGGTCCCGGTGCCGACGACCACGTCCACGCCGTCGAGGGTGTCGGGGTTGCCCGCCCGCCCGATGGCGTGGATGCGGCCCTCGCGGATGCCGATGGACACCTTGCGGATGCCCAGCAGGGCGTCGATGACCAGGACGTTGCTGATCACCACGTCGCAGGTGTCGCGGACCGCGGCGGCCTTCAGGTGGAGGCCGTCGCGGGCGGTCTTGCCGAAGCCGGCGAGGAACTCGTCACCGGGCCGCTGGGAGTCGGACTCCACCCTCACGACCAGCCCGGAGTCGCCGAGGACCACCCGGTCCCCGGCGCGGGGCCCGTGCACGGACGCGTAGTCCCGCGGGTCGATGCTCATCGCCGTCCCTCCTCGTCCCGGCCCTCGGCCGGAGTGCCGGCCGGACCCTCCGGCGCGGCGCGCCCGGGCCGCCCACCGCCCGGCGCGGCGGCGCCGGAGGTCCCGTCGTCCGCCCGGGTGCGGGCGGGGGTCCCGCCGCCGGGCGCGGCGCCGGCGTCCGGCACGGCGCCCAGGTAGCCGCAGGCGGCGGCCCGGCGGAGCGCCTCGGCGCGGGCCCCGGGGGCGTCCAGCGGCCCGTCCACCAGACCCGCGAACCCGATGGCGACCCGGTCGCCGCCGATCGGCACCAGGCCCACCTCGGCGACCGCGCCGGGATCGAAGCGCTGCGAGGATCCCGCGGGGATGCACAGGCGCATCCCGTAGGCGGCGGCGCGGTCGAACTCCAGCCGCGGGTTGGCCTCGAAGAAGTGGAAGTGCGAGGTGACGCTCACCGGCACGGTGGCGGTGTTCCGTACGGTCAGCCGCACCCGGGGCGTGGGGGCGGGGTCCGCCGGACCGGGCAGCACCGCCCCGGGGGCCGCGTCGCCGAGGCCGGCCGGCCGTCCGTCGGCGGTGGCGCCGCGGATGGGGTCGCTCACCACCGCGAGCCGTGATCCGTCGTCGAAGACCGCCTCCACGTGCACCTCGGTGACCACGTCGGCCACGCCGGGCAGCACGTCGTCGGGGCCCAGGACCGACCGGGCCGCCTCGATCGCCTCGGACAGCCGCCGCCCGTCACGGGCCGCCTCGCAGACGGTGTCGGCGATCAGCGCGGTGGCCTCCGGCACATTGAGCCGCAGACCGCGCGCCCGGCGCGTGCGTGCCAGTTCCGCGGCGCCGAACAGCAGCAGCCGGTCGCGTTCGGTAGGGGTCAGCCGCATCCCGCACCCACCTCCTTGGTTTAGAACGCCACTCTAACTTCTCGATCGTATGCCGCACCAGACGCACCAGCACCGCGGATCTGAGATTTGAGCGACACTCCAAACTCTTGGACGGACCGCACGGACCGGGTGCGGCGGGGCGCCGGCCGGACCCGGACACGACGAAGGGCGCCCGCCCGCCCCGGATGGGGGCGGACGGGCGCCCTTGCGGCTGCTCCGTCCCTGGCACGGCCGTGACGCGGCGGGACCCGGCGGGACCCGGCCGGACGCGGCGGACCCGGCTCAGCCGAGGCGGTGCATCCAGCCGTGGGTGTCCGGCGCGGCGCCGGTCTGCACGTCCAGCAGCGCCTGGCGCAGCTTCATGGTCACCTCGCCGGGCCGGCCGTCGCCCACCGTCCACTCGGCGCGGGCGGACTTCACCGACCCGACCGGGGTGATGACGGCCGCGGTGCCGCAGGCGAAGACCTCGGTGAGCGAACCGTCGGCGTTGCCGTTCTTCCAGTCCTCGACGGAGATCCGGCCCTCGGCGACCTCGTACCCCAGGTCGGCGGCGAGCT
The DNA here is from genome assembly GCF_016031615.1 of Streptomyces pactum. Lineage (GTDB taxonomy): Bacteria > Actinomycetota > Actinomycetes > Streptomycetales > Streptomycetaceae > Streptomyces > Streptomyces pactus. The sequence continues at coordinate 5,428,136 of NZ_JACYXC010000001.1, read as the reverse complement.
GGAGCAGCGAGGCGCGGGTGATGCCGGGCAGCAGCGAACCGCTCAGCTCCGGCGTGACGATGCGGTTGCCGAAGACGAAGTACAGGTTCATGCCGCCCATCTCCTCGATCCAGCGGCGCTCCACGGCGTCCAGCCAGACCACCTGGTCGCAGCCCTGCTCGGCGGCCTGCGCCTGGGCGACCAGCGAGGCGGCGTAGTTGCCGCCGGTCTTGGCGGCGCCGGTGCCACCGGGCGCGGCGCGCACGTACTCCTCGGAGAGCCAGACCGAGACCGGCTGCACGCCGCCGGGGAAGTAGGCGCCGGCGGGCGAGGCGATGATCACGAAGAGGAACTCGTTCGCCGGCCGCACACCGAGCCCGACCTCGGTGGCGAACATGAAGGGCCGCAGGTAGAGGGAGGCTTCCCCGCTGCCCGGCACCCACGCCCGGTCCTGGGTGACCAGGGCGTCGCAGGCGGCCAGGAAGGTCTCCACCGGAAGCTCGGGCATGCCCATCCGGCGGGCGGAGGCCTGGAAGCGCTTGGCGTTCTCCTCCGGGCGGAAGGTGGCGACGCCGCCGTCCGGCTGCCGGTAGGCCTTGAGCCCCTCGAAGATCGTCTGGGCGTAGTGGAGGGTCATGTTCGCCGGGTCGATGGACAGCGGCGCGTACGGGACGAGCTCGGCGTCGTGCCAGCCCAGGCCCTTGGTCCACCTGATCGTCACCATGTGGTCGGTGAAGTGGCGGCCGAAGCCGGGGTTCGCCAGGATCTGCTCCCGCTCCGCGTCGGCGAGCGGGTGCGAGGAGGGCTTGAGCGCGATCGGGGTCGTCGTCATGGGTTACGTGTCCTTCACCGTGTGTTGTGGCGGACCGCGCGGCGATCGCCCCGGGCAACGGTCCCGGGGCGTGCGAGCTTCCCTGATGGTGCGGCCCCGCGTTCGATTATCGCTCGTCGGGGTCCGGCGGGAACCCCCCGGACCGGGCGGAATCTCCGCCGGTGGTGCGAGCGGGCGGATTTCCGGCGGCGGGGCGGTGTCCGGGGTGCCGGCGGGCCGTCAGCCGGCCACCCGGGCGGCGAGCTCGTCGCCGGTGCGGTCGGTGGTGCGCGGGGCGGACGCGTCGCGCCCGGCCAGGTCGGCGGCGACCGCCTCCTCGACCCGCTCGGCCTCCGCCCGGTACCCCAGGTGGCGCAGCAGCAGGGCGACGGAGAGCACGGTCGCGGTCGGGTCGGCCTTCCCGGTACCGGCGATATCCGGCGCGGACCCGTGGACCGGCTCGAACATGGACGGGAAGGTCCCGGCCGGGTTGATGTTGCCGCTGGCGGCGAGCCCGATGCCGCCGGTGACCGCGGCGGCCAGGTCGGTGAGGATGTCGCCGAACAGGTTGTCGGTGACGATCACGTCGAACCGTTCCGGCTGGGTGACGAAGAAGATCGTCGCCGCGTCCACGTGCAGGTAGTTGGTGGTGACCTCGGGGTACTCCCGGCCGACCCGGTCGAAGATGCTCTTCCACAGGTGGCCGGCGTGCACCAGGACGTTGTTCTTGTGCACCAGCGTCAGCTTCCGGCGCGGGCGCGCGGCGGCGCGGGCGTAGGCGTCGCGGACCACCCGCTCCACCCCGTAGGCGGTGTTGAGGCTGACCTCGGTGGCGACCTCGGCCGGGGTGCCGGTGCGCAGCGAGCCGCCGTTGCCCACGTACGGGCCCTCGGTGCCCTCCCGGACCACGACGAAGTCGATGTCCGGGCGGCCGGCCAGCGGGGTGGGGGTGTTCGGGAAGAGCTTGGAGGGGCGCAGGTTGACGTAGTGGTCGAAGGCGAAGCGCAGCTTCAGCAGCAGGCCCCGCTCCAGCACCCCGGAGGGCACCGTGGGGTCGCCGATGGCGCCGAGCAGGATGGCGTCGTGCTCCTTGAGGGTCTCCAGCTCGGCGTCGGGCAGGGTCTCCCCGGTGGCGTGCCAGCGCCGGGCGCCGAGGTCGTACTCCCGGGTCTCCAGCTTCACGTCGGGCGGGAGGACGGCGGTGAGGACCTTCAGGCCCTGGGCCACCACCTCCGGGCCGATTCCGTCACCGGGGATCACTGCGAGGCGAATGCTGCGAGACATACCCGGACCATACTCCGCGTCCCATCCCCTGACACTCTTCGTCCGCCATTCGGACAGATGGCCATCCGTACGGGCGGTGTTCAGCCGCGGTACGCGCCGATGTCGGCCGCTCCTGGGACATTCGGCCGCATGGCTGCCTCACCCTGGCGGGCGCGGCGCGGCGAGCGCCCCGCCGATCTGCCCCGCACCGGCGTCCCGGACGAGCTGGCGGCACGGCTGCCGATGGCCGAGCAGCACGCCTATCTGCGCGAGCGGTTCTCCCGCCGCCGGGTGCTGCGGGCGTCGGCCGCCGGGGCGGGCACCCTGGCCGGCGCGGCGCTGCTGGGCGGCGCGGGGTGCGGCACCGGCTCGCCGTCCCCGTCCCGGCCGGCCGTGCCCGCCACCTCGCGGGCGGCCGGCCGGGAGGTGGTGCCGTTCGGCCGGCACCTGGCGTTCGGCGCCGACCCGCGGACCCAGATGCGGATCTCCTGGCAGGTCCCGCGGCCGGTGCGCGGTCCGTACGTCCGGGTCGGGCTGACCCCGTGGGACCTGGGGGAACGGATCGGGGCCGAGGTGCGCGCGCTGCACACCCCGGCGCTGGACGGACGGACCCCGGCGGTCGAGCAGTACTACCTCCACGCGGCGCTGGACGGGCTGCGCCCGGGCGTCACCTACCACTACGGGGTCGGGCACGAGGGGTACGACCCGGCCGACCCGCGCCGCGCCGCCGCCCTGCACACCTTCCGCACCGCCCCGGCACGGCCGGAGACGTTCACCTTCACCGCCTTCGGCGACCAGGGCGTCAGCCCCGGCGCGCTCGCCGGCGACCGGCTGATCCTGGCCCGGGACCCGGCGTTCCACCTGCACGCCGGGGACATCGCCTACGCCGACAGCACCGGCCACGGCGGCCGTTCGGACGTCTACGACGCCCGGCTGTGGGACCGGTTCCTGGCGCAGACCGAGGCGGTGGCCGCCCGGGTGCCGTGGATGGTGACCACCGGCAACCACGACATGGAGGCGTGGTACTCCCCCGACGGCTACGGCGGGCAGCTGGCCCGCTGGTCGCTGCCGGAGTCCGGCCCGGACCCGCGCCGGGTGCCGGGGGCGTACTCGTTCGTCTACGGCAACGTGGGCGTGGTGGCGCTCGACGCCAACGACGTCAGCCACGAGATCCCCGCCAACCGGGGGTTGAGCGGCGGCGCGCAGACCCGGTGGCTGGAGCGCCGGCTGAGCCGGCTGCGGCAGACCCCGGACGTGGACTTCCTGGTGGTCTTCTTCCACCACTGCGCCTACTCCACCACCGGCGCGCACGCCTCGGACGGCGGGGTCCGGGACGCCTGGGCCGCCGCCTTCGACCGCCACCGGGTCGATCTGGTGGTCAACGGGCACAACCACGTCTACGAGCGGACCGACGCCATCCGCCACGGCGCGGTCGGCCGGCCGGTCCCGATCGGCGCCACCACCGACCCGGTGCGCGACGGCACCGTGTACGTGACGGCCGGCGGCGCCGGAGCCAAGCTCTACTCCTTCGACGCCCCCGACAGCTATCTGGGCCACGAGGCCGGGCCGGAGGAGGTGCGCAGCTACCACTGGACGCCGGAGGGGGACAAGGAGCGGGAGACGGTGGCCTGGTCGCGGGTGCGCTACACCGGCCACTCCTTCCTCAGCGTGGAGGTGGAGCCGGGGAGCCGCCCGGCGATGCGGGTCACCGCACTCGCCGCGTCCGGCGAACGGGTGGACCACTTCACGGTGCGGCGCTCCAGGTGAACCGGCGCCGCGCCCCCGGAGAGCCGGGGGCGCGGCCGGTTCACCCGGGTTCAGCCGGGCGGCCGGGTCCGGGCCGGACGGCCGTGGCCGGCACGACGGCCGGGACCCACGGCCGGGCCGGTCCGGCCGTGGGCGACGGGCGGACGGACGGGCGGGACGTACAGGACGGGCGGGCGGGGGTCAGCCGCGCGGCTGGTGCCCCCAGGCGCCGCCGTTGTCCCGGCGGTCCAGGGCGCGCTGGAGCGCGGCGGCGGCGTTCTTGCGGTCGGTGTCGTCGGAGGTGCGGCGGGCGACCCGGGCGGGCCTGCGGACGGCGGTCTCGGCCATGAGCACGTCTCTCCTCTTGCGATGAGCGTTCGAGAGGGGGAAATGCCGGAAGGGGCGGGGGCCTGGGTGCGGCAGGGGTCGCCTGGACCCGCACCGGGCCACATCCGCGTTCGCTCGATGGAGCGAGACGTTCGGCTTCCACCAACGTAAGTCAGTGGCGCCGCGCTGTCTCCCGATTACTCGGACTTCCTACTATCTGAGACGGCGACGGCCTCAGGGCCCGCACGCCCGCCCCACGCGCCCCACCGGCACCTCGCACCTCAGCCGCACCCCGCCCGCCGCCCGCCCGGGGGGCCGGGCCGGCGATCCGATGCGCCGGCCGGGCCCCGGACGGACGGTCCGGGCGGAGGGGGCCAGGGGGTGCCTGGGCGCAGAGGGCGGGGCTGACCCCGTCCGGCCCCCGGCCTGCGCCCGGGGGCTTCGCTCGCGCGCTCCGCGCGCTCCCGCCCGGAGGCGGGAAATTGGTGAGCCGCGTTAACTGCGGTGAATCACAACTACTTGCTTGGCAGAAGTTAGCACCACCGGGCGGCGACCGTCCACGGTTTTCCGGAACCCGGCCGCCGGGTGCCGGACCGGGTACCCGACCGCCCCGGCCGGGAACGCGACCGCCCCCGACCGGTGCGGAACCGGGCGAGGGGGCGGAGGGCGCGGCAGGGGCGCCCCGGGGGCCGGGGGCGGCCCGCCGCGTGACGGGCCGGGCGCCGTCCGGCGGGGTCCGCCGGACGGCGCGGGCGGGTCGGCCCGGGTGCGGGGGTCAGCCCATGTGCGGGTAGCGGTAGTCCGTCGGCGGGACCAGCGTCTCCTTGATGGAGCGGGTGGAGGTCCAGCGCATCAGGTTCTGCTTGGCGCCCGCCTTGTCGTTGGTGCCCGAGGCGCGGCCACCACCGAACGGCTGCTGACCGACCACGGCACCGGTGGGCTTGTCGTTGATGTAGAAGTTGCCTGCGGCGAAGCGGAGCTTCTCGCAGGTGGCCGCGGCGGCGGCGCGGTCCTGCGCGATGACGCAGCCGGTGAGTCCGTACGCGGACACCGACTCCATCTGCTCCAGCATCTCGTCGTACTTCTCGTCGTCGTAGACGAAGACGCCCAGGATCGGGCCGAAGTACTCGTCCCTGAAGATCTCGTTCTCCGGGTCGGTGGAGACCAGGACCGTCGGACGGACGAACCAGCCCACGCTGTCGTCGTAGGTGCCGCCGGCGACGACCTCGATGGTCGGGTCGTTCTTCGCCCGGTCGATCGCCGCCTTGTTCTTGGCGAAGGACCGCTCGTCGATGACGGCGCTCATGAAGTTCGACAGGTCGGTGACGTCACCCATGGTGAGCGAGTCGACCTCGGCCGCGAACTCCTCCTTGAAGCCGCTCTCCCAGATGGAGCGCGGGACGTAGGCGCGGGAGGCGGCGGAGCACTTCTGGCCCTGGAACTCGAAGGCGCCACGGGTCATCGCGGTCTTCAGCACCGCGCGGTCCGCCGACGGGTGGGCGACGATGAAGTCCTTGCCACCGGTCTCGCCGACCAGCCGCGGGTACGTCTTGTACTTCTCGATGTTGTTGCCGACCGTCTTCCACAGGTACTGGAAGGTCTTGGTCGAGCCGGTGAAGTGGATACCGGCCAGGTCCGGGTGGTTCAGCGCCACCTCGGAGACGTCCTTGCCGTCACCGGTCACCAGGTTGATGACGCCCTTGGGCAGGCCCGCCTCCTCCAGCAGCTGCATCAGCAGCACCGCGGCGTGGGTCTGGGTCGGGGACGGCTTCCAGACCACCACGTTGCCCATCAGGGCCGGGGCGGTGGGCAGGTTACCCGCGATGGCGGTGAAGTTGAAGGGCGTGATCGCGTAGACGAAGCCCTCCAGCGGCCGGTGGTCGCTGCGGTTCCACACGCCCGGCGCGTTCACCGGCGGCTGCTCGGCGAGGATCTCGCGGGCGAAGTGGACGTTGAAGCGCCAGAAGTCCACCAGCTCGCAGGGGGTGTCGATCTCCGCCTGCTGCGCGGTCTTGGACTGGCCGAGCATGGTGGAGGCGGCCAGCGTCTCGCGCCACGGGCCGGCCAGCAGCTCGGCGGCCTTCAGGATGATCGCCGCGCGGTCGTCGAAGCTCAGCGCGCGCCAGGCCGGGGCGGCGGCCAGGGCGGCGTCGATCGCGTCCTGCGCGTCCGCCTGCGTGGCGTTGGCGTAGGTACCCAGAACGGCGGAGTGGTTGTGCGGCTGGACCACGTCGAAGCGCTCACCGCCGCCCATCCGCTTCTCGCCGCCGATGGTCATCGGCAGGTCGATCGGGTTCTGGGACAGCTCCTTGAGCTTGGTCTCCAGACGGGCGCGCTCGGGGGTGCCCGGAGCGTAGGTGTGCACCGGCTCGTTCGCCGGCACGGGGACCTGGGTCACAGCGTCCATGGTTGCCGATTCTCCTTCGTTCGTGAGTCGGGGCGGAGGGGGAGCCGCCGGTCAGCCGCGGCTGACCAGCGACCGCAGGAAGAACACCAGGTTGGCGGGACGCTCGGCGAGACGCCGCATGAAGTACCCGTACCAGTCTGTCCCATACGGGACGTAAACCCGCATCCGGTGCCCCTCCGCGACCAGCCGCTGCTGCTCGGCCTCGCGGATGCCGTACAGCATCTGGAACTCGTACTCGTCCAGCTTGCGGCCGTAGCGGCGGCCCAGCTCCTGCGTGATGGCGATCATCCGCGGGTCGTGCGACCCGATCATCGGGTAGCCCTTCCCCGCCATCAGGATCTTCAGGCAGCGGACGTACGCCAGGTCCACCTCGCGCTTGTCCTGGAACGCGACGCTGGCGGGCTCCTTGTAGGCGCCCTTGACCAGGCGCACCCGGGACCCCTCGCCGGCCAGCCGGTGGCAGTCCTCCTCGGTGCGGAAGAGGTACGACTGCACCACCGCGCCGGTCTCCGGGAAGCGCTTGCGCAGCTCGGCGAGGATGCCCAGCGTGGAGTCCACCGTGGTGTGGTCCTCCATGTCCAGCGTGACGGTGGTGCCCGCCTCGGCCGCGGCCTCGACGACCGGGGTGACGTTGGCCAGCGCCAGGTCGTCACCGCCCGGCAGCGCCTGCCCGAACGCGGACAGCTTCACCGACATCTCGGTCCGGGCGCCCAGGCCCAGCTCCTTGAGCGCCTCGGCCAGCGCCAGGTACGCGTCGCGGTTGCGCAGCGCCTCGGCCGGGTCGGTGATGTCCTCGCCGAGGTGGTCCAGGGTGACCTCCAGGCCGCGGTCGGTCAGCGACCGCACGGCCGACATCGACTCGCCCAGCCGCTCACCGGCGACGAAGCGGTCCACCATCGGGCGGGTGACCGGCGCGGCCGAGACGATACGGCGGATGGCGTCGCTGCGCGAGGCGGCGAGCAGCACGGGACCCAGCACGGGGCACCTCCGATGTGGTGTTTACGAGTGACCGCGGCGGCGCGGCGGTCAAAATGAGCCACCGTGAAACCTAAGCATCCCTCCGGCCGGGGGCCATCGACAGCTGTCACGCATCGGTGGTCACGTTCTCAGACAGATGTATGACAATGGTGACCGGGGGTTTCCCGGGATGCGGTCCCGGGGCCCGGCCCCCGCCCGGGACGCCTCCCGGCGGGCGGCCGGAACCGGCCGCGGGCGGTGCCGTCACGGGCTCGGCCGGGGCGTCGGGCACCCCGGCGGCCCCGGGTCCGCACCGCAGACAACCGGTCGGAAGTGACCAGAAGGGAGCGGCGCGGCGGATGCGCGGCGACTATCAGCAACTGGTGGACGAGATCTCCGCCACCCTCGGCGCGCCGGCCACCCTGGAGGACCGCGACTTCGCCCTGATCGCGTTCGGCGCGCACGACAGCGAGGGGGACGTCGGGGAACTGGCGCTGGACCCGGTGCGCACCCGGTCGATCCTCCAGCGCCGGTCCACCGCGGCGGTCCGGGCCTGGTTCGAGGGGTTCGGGATCGCCCGCGCGCAGGCGCCGCTGCGCATCCCGCCGGATCCGGCGGCCGGGGTGTTCATGGGCCGGATCTGCCTGCCGGCGCTGCACCGCGGGGTGGTCCGCGGCTACGTCTGGCTGCTGGACGACGGCCACCTGTCCGATCTGGAGCTCGGCGGTCCCGGGGCGCCCCGGGACCCGCGGCTGGCCCAGGCGATGGAGACCGCCGGGCGCATCGGCGCGCTGCTGGCCTCCGAGGCGCGTGCCGACGCGGAGGCCGGGGCGCTGCTGCGGGAGCTGCTCACCGGCCCGGCGGCCGGCCGCGAGGCGGCCCGGGCGGGGCTGCGGCAGGCGCTCCGGCAGGCGGCCGACGGACCGCTGGCGGTGGTGGCCGTCACCCCGTGGGAGGCGGACCCGGAGGAGGACGGCGGCGCCGGCTCGCCCCCGCAGGTGCCCGGGGTGGTGGCGGTGTGCGCGATGCCCGGCCGGGGCGGCGGGACGGACGGGCGGCGCGGCGGGGGGCGGCAGGGCGGGCCGGCGCGCTAGCGGCGCTGGTCCGGCTGCGGACCGCCGGCTCCCCGGAGACCGCGGGCACCGCCGGTGAGCGGCTGCTGCGGTCCCCGCGGGCGGCGGGTGCCCGCGCCGTGGACCGCGCGGTGGGCGGCACGGCAGGCGTCAGCGATCCGCGGCGCGGTCTGGACGAGCTGCCGGAGGCGTGGCGGGAGGCGCGCGCGGCGGCCCTGGCGGCGCGGGCGGAGGGTCGGCTGGGGCCGGTCGCCCACTGGTCGCAGATCGGGCCGTACCGGATGCTGGCCGAGCTGCCCGACACCGCCCCGGACCCGGCCGCGCGGACGCTGCTGGACGGGACCAACCCCGAACTGGCGCGCACCGCCGAGGTGTTCCTGGACTGTGCGGGCCAGGCGGGGCGGGCGGCGGCGGCCCTCGGCGTGCACCGGCAGACGCTGTACTACCGGCTGGCCCGGGTGGAACAGCTCACCGGCCTCGACCTGGACTCCGGCGAGGACCGCCTGCTGCTGCACATCGCGCTGAAGACGGCGCGGCTGCGGGAGGCGTAGCCGCCGGGTCGGCGGTGCGGGGCTGCGGTACGGGGCGGTCGTGCGGGGCTGCGGTGCGGGGCGGAGCGACCACGGGCCGGTGCGGGGACTGCGGGCGGCGGGAAGGGGCCCCGGGCGCCCGGGACGGTACGGACCCCCGCGCGCCGGGGCGGGACCGGCGGCACCGGTCGGCCCGCTCGCGGCCACGCCGGCGGAGGTACCGGTTCCGGTTGTCCCCTACGGTCCGGATCAGGGACGAGGGGGGACTTTCCCGGATGTCCGCGCACCCCCGCTTCCGCCACCGTGGAGCCATGACGACGACACCTCGGTCCTCCCTGACCCGCCGGTCCCTGCTGGGCGCCACCGCGGCCGGCGCACTGCTCTCCGCCACCGGCCCGGCCGCCGGACTCACCGCCGGCCGGGCGGCGGCCGCGGGCCGGGCGGCCCCCGGCCCGCCCGGGGCCCGGCCGGGCCTCGACCCCGGCAGGCTGCGGGCGGCCGTCGCGGACCTGGACCATCCACCGGCCACCGCGGCGCAGTTACAGGTGAGCGGGTCGGTCGGCCGGTGGTACGGCAGTTCGGGAGTGGCCGACCTCCGCTCCGGGCGACCGGTCCGGCCGGACGACCGGGTGCGGATCGGCAGCATCACCAAGCTGTTCGTCGCCACCGTGCTGCTGCAACTGGTCGCCGAGGGCCGGGTGCACCCCGGCACCCCGGTCCAGCGCTGCCTCCCGGGGCTGCTGCCCGCCGGGTTCGCCCCGATCACCCTCACCCAGCTGCTGAACCACACCAGCGGCCTGCCGGAGGGGCGCGGCTGGCCCGACATGAGCACCCCCGAGCGGGTCTTCGAGCACCGCTTCGACCGGTGGACGCCCGAGCAACTGGTGGCCACCGTGACCTGGGCGCCGGAGCTGAAGTTCACCCCCGGCACCGTCCAGGAGTACCGGGGCACCAACTACGTGCTGGCCGCGATGGTGATCGAGAGGCTGACCGGGAGACCGTACGGCGAGGAGGTGGCCGCCCGGCTGCTGCGTCCCCTGGGCCTGCACGGCACCTCGGTCCCCGGCGACCGGCGGCACATCCCGGGCCGGCACGTGCACGGCTACCGGCGGATGAGCGACGGCACACTGCGCGACATCACCGTGTTCGACCCCTCCTCCTCCTGGGGAGAGGGCGAGATGACGTCCACCACCGCGGATCTGACCCGTTTCACCCACGCCCTCTTCCGCGGCGAGCTGCTCCCGCCCGAGCTGCTGCGCATGATGTCCACCCTGCCGCCCGGGGAGGTGCGGATGGCGGACGGCGGCCCGGCGCGCTACGGGGCCGGGCTCCAGACGGTCGAGGTCAACGGGTTCACCTTCTGGGGGAAGACCGGCGAGTTCGAGGGGTACGCGTCGTTCACCTTCGCCACCTTGGACCTCGAACGCTGCATGGTGCTCTCGTTCAACCCCGAGCGCCGGGACCGGTCCCAGGAGCTGATGAGCCTCCGGGTCGCGGAAGCGGTCACCGCCGGCGGCCCGGCACGCCGGGCGCCCCGGGCCGCCGCGGTACGGCGGTGAAGCGGTGCGGCGGCCGCGCGCCGCACCGCTCAGCCGATGTGCGTCATCGTCGGTTCGGTGCCCTCCGCCGCGGCCCGGCCCTTCGGCCGGGGGGTGTTCATCAGCGCCGCGACCAGCAGCGACGCCGAGGCCAGGATCACCGCGGCCACCAGGAAGGCGTCCGAGAAACCCTCGACCAGCGCCGCGTCCCGCAGGTCCGGACCGGGCGGCCGGTCGCGGTGGGCGGCCAGGTGGTCGGCGGTGGCGGAGGCGGCCACCGTGTTCAGCAGCGCGGTGCCGAGGGAACCGCCGATCTGCTGGCCGGTGTTGACGGTGGCGGAGGCGATCCCCGCCTCCTGGGCACGCACCCCGTGGGTGGCGTAGTTCATCGAGGGGGCCATCACCAGGCCCATGCCGAAGCCCACCAGCAATTCGGCCGGCAGCACCCCCGCGGCGTAGGAACTGTCCGGGTCCAGCGGCACCAGCAGCGCCACACCGGTCGCCGCGACGAGCAGTCCGGGAGCGACCAGCGCCCGCGGCGGCACCCGGGGGATCAGCCGGGCGGCGACCCCGCCGGCGGCGACCAGCACCGCGGCGGTCATCGGCAGGAAGGCCACCCCGGTGAGCATCGCCGAGTACCCCTTGACCAGCTGCATGTAGTAGGTGAGGAAGAGAAACATCCCGAACATGCCGACGGTGGCCACCGCGACGGCCAGATAGGCCGAGCCCCGGGTACGGTCCAGGACCACGCGCAGCGGCAGCAGCGGGTGCGCCACCCGGCGTTCGACCAGGACGAAGACGGTCAGCAGCACGCCACCGGCGACGAGCGGGCCGACCACCGCCGGGGAGTCCCAGCCCTCGGCCTCCGCCTCACTGCACCCGTAGACCACGGCCACCAGGGCACAGACGGCGAGGAGGACGCCGGGTATGTCGAGCCGGGCCCGGTCCCGGCCGGCCGGGGTGTCCGCGGGCAGCACATACCGGCCGGCGGCGGCGACCGCGGCGATGAAGACGTTGACGTACAGGCACCAGCGCCAGTCGAGGTACTCGGTGAGCACCCCGCCCAGCACCAGTCCGATCGCCCCGCCCCCCGCGGCGATGGCGCCGAAGACGGCGAACGCCTTGGCCCGTTCGGCCGGTTCGGTGAAGCTGACCGAGAGCAGCGAGAGCGCGGCCGGGGCCAGCAGCGCGGCGAACACCCCCTGGAGGGCGCGGGCGGCGAGCAGCACCCCGAAGTCGGGCGCCGCGCCGCCCAGGGCGGAGGCGACGGCGAAACCGGTGAGCCCGATCAGGAAGGCGCGCCGGCGGCCGGTGAGGTCGGCGATCCGTCCGCCGAGCAGCAGCAGGCTGCCGAAGGCGAGGGTGTAGGCGGTGATGACCCACTGCCGGTCGCCGTCGGAGACGCCGAGGTCCCGTTGGGCGGAGGGCAGGGCGATGTTCACGATGGTGATGTCGAGGACGATCATCAGCTGGGCCAGGCCGATGAAGACCAGCGACAGCCGGCGGCGTGGATCGGCCGCCCGAGGAGTGTCCGTGCTCATGGCGGAGCTGCCTTTCGTCAGGCGTGGTACGGAGGCGGCGCGGGCGGACTACTCCGCGCCGGGTTCCGTGGTGGTGGCGTCCGGGCCGGGTGCCGGGTCACCGGCACCGGCCGGCTCTCCGGGAACCGCACCGGATGCCCGGGGGCCGGGGTCCGGCGCGGCGACCACCCGGCCGCGCAGCAGCCGGAAGCCGTCGGCGTCGATCACCGGTGCGGGCAGGCCGGCGGCGGGGCGGTGGGCGCCCGGGGCGCGCAGACCGTCGAAGTAGATGTCGAGGTGGCGGTGGGCCAGTTCCTCGTCGTGCGGGAACCGGCCGCCGGGGAGCGGCCGGGAGAGCCGGATGATCATGAACGCGATGTCACCGACGGCGACGTCGGCGCGGACCAGCCCGGCCCGCCGGGCCCGGTCCAGCAGTTCCTGGACCGGCTCGACCGGATCGCCGGGGACCTCGGCGAGGAGCTCCGCCACGTCGAAGTGGCCGGCGAGGGCGGGCATCACCGAACCGATCTTGAGGTCGAGGGCCGCGTGCATACAGGCCCGCAGCGCCTCGGCCGGGTCCGGCTCGCCGTCCAGGGCCTCCCGCGCGACCCCGGTCAAGGCCGTGAGCACATCCACGGCCACCGCCCTGATCAGTTGTTCACGGTCCGGGAACCGCCGGTAGAGCGTGGCGATCCCGACCCCGGCGCGCCGGGCGACGGCGTCCAGCGGGGCGTCCGGACCCTGGTCCACGAAGATCTCGCGAGCCGCGCGCAGGATCTGCTCGCGGTTGCGGCGGGCCACCTCACGCATGGGCACCTCCCCGGCGGCTGCCGGCATGGACGTTCCGTCAGGTGGAGGATTTTCCTCCACCTGAAACCCAGTGTAGCGAGATCCCCGCCGTTATTCAGCACCTGATGAAATAAATCCGGGGACGTTCTCGGTGCCGCCGGCCACCTCGCGGCCCGGTGGCCTCGCGCGGTCCGGCCGTCCCGCGGCCCTGCCGTCCTGCCGGCTCGCCTTCCTGCCGTCCTGCCGTCGTGCCGTCTCGCCGTGCTGTCGTCCCGCCTTCCGACGGCCGGCGGGCGGAAGGGTCCGGCGGGCGGGCACGGGAGTGGACCGCCGGGGCGCGGAGGGGGCGGTGCGGGAGGCCCGGTGACGCGGCAGGCCCAGACGCGGCGGCCCGAGGCGGCGGGGCCGGCGCGGCCGGGGCGCCGGGGCCGGCGCGGCCGGGGCGCCGGGGCCGGAGCCGCCCGGCCCCGGCCCTCGCAGGACCAGGGCCGGGACCCCGGCACACGTAACACCGGCGCAGGACCGGCACGGAGAACTCCGGCACATGTCATGCCGGCGCAGGACCGGCCCGGTGAAGGCCGGCCGTACGAGACCGGCCCGGTAGGAGACGGGGAACGCGGAGACGGGGAACGCGGAAGCCCGGGCCGGGCAGGTCCGCCGGCGCCCGGGAACGCGGAAGGCCCGGTCCCCCCGCGGTGCGGAGGGGCCGGGCCCGGAGCGGCGCCGATCGCCGGTCAGCCGGTGAGGTTGACCGAGCGGGCGACGGTGGCGCCGATGTCGTCGGCGATCTCGGCGAGCACGGACGCCGGGATGGTGTCGTCCACGGTGAGCGCGACCAGCGCCTCACCGCCCGCCGCGGCGCGGGAGACCTGCATCCCCGCGATGTTGATGCCCGCCTCGCCCAGGATGCGGCCGAGGGTGCCGACCACGCCGGGCTTGTCGGTGTAGTGGAAGAAGGCCATGTGGTCGGCGAGCGCCAGATCCACGTCGTGCTCGCCGACCGCCACGATCTTCTGCACGTGCTTGACGCCGGTGAGGGTGCCGGAGATCGCGACCTCCTTGCCGTCGGCCAGGGTGCCGCGCACGGTGACCACGTTGCGGTGCTCGGTCGATTCCGAGCTGGTGGTCAGCCGCACCTCGACACCGCGTTCCTGGGCGAAGAGCGGGGCGTTCACGTAGGAGACGGTCTCGTCCACGATGTCCTCGAAGACGCCCTTGAGCGCGGACAGCTCCAGCACCTTGACGTCGTGCTGGGTGATCTCGCCGTAGACCTCGACGTCGAGCCGCACCGCGACCTCGCCCGCCAGCGCGGTGAAGATCCGGCCCAGCTTCTCGGCGAGCGGCAGGCCCGGACGGACGTCCTCGGCGATCACGCCGCCCTGCACGTTGACCGCGTCCGGCACCAGTTCACCGGCGAGCGCCAGCCGCACCGAGCGGGCCACCGCGATCCCGGCCTTCTCCTGGGCCTCGCCGGTGGAGGCGCCCAGGTGCGGGGTGACCACCACGTTGTCGAGCTCGAACAGCGGCGAGTCGGTGCACGGCTCCTTGCTGAACACGTCCAGGCCGGCTCCGGCGACCCGGCCCTCCTTCAGCGCGGCGGCCAGCGCCTCCTCGTCCACGATCCCGCCGCGGGCGGCGTTGACGATGCGGACCTCCGGCTTGACCTTGTGCAGCGCCTCGTGGCCGATCAGCCCCAGCGTCTCGGGGGTCTTGGGGAGGTGCACGGTGATGAAGTCGGAGACCTCCAGCAGCTCGTCCAGGGAGAGCAGCTTGACGCCCATCTGGGCGGCCCGGGCGGGCTGCACGTAGGGGTCGTAGGCGACGATCTTCATGCCGAACGCGGCCATCCGCTGGGCGACCAGGACGCCGATGCGGCCGAGGCCGACGACGCCGAGGGTCTTCTCGCTCAGCTCCACGCCGGTGTACTTGCTCCGCTTCCACTCGCCGTTCTTCAGCGCGGCGTTGGCCTGCGGGATGTTGCGGGCGGTGGCGATGAGCAGGCCGCAGGCGAGCTCGGCGGCGGTCACGATGTTGGAGGTGGGCGCGTTGACGACCATGACGCCGGCCTTGGTGGCGGCGGCGACGTCCACGTTGTCCAGGCCGACACCGGCGCGGGCGACGACCCTCAGCTTCCGGCCGGCGGCGATCGCCTCGGCGTCCACCTTGGTGGCGCTGCGCACCAGGATCGCGTCGACGTCGGTGATGGCGGAAAGCAGCTCGGCGCGGTCGGCGCCGTTGCAGGTCCGGATCTCGAAGTCCGGGCCCAGTGCGTCGAGCGTGGCGGGCGACAGCTCTTCAGCGATGAGTACGACGGGCTTGCTGGACGGAGCAGTGCTCACGGGTCTCAGTCCTCACTTGTCCTGGAAGCCCCTCCCGTGCCCCGGGGGGTGAGGAGGGGACGGCCGTCCCGACGGCCGAAGGCGGTGAAGGGGGCAGCCGCGTGGAAGACGCACGACACTGTGAGCCTGAACGCGCTTGTGGGATGCAGTGTAGTGGCGTCGGGCCGGGAGTCTTGTGCCGTTCCGGCAGGATCACACGCACGTGGCTGGACGCGCCGGACATGGCGTTCCGCCGGCCGGCGGACGGCCGGCGGGCGGCGCGACGGCGCGCGGGGCCGGTGCGCGGGCCGGCGCGGACGGGCGGCCGCACACCGCCTCCCGGTTCGCGGGCGCGGCACGGCCGCGCGATCCGGCGGGGCACGCGACGCTGCGCAACCCGGCGCGTGCCGCCCCCGGCGCGCCACCCTGGACGACGGCACGCCCCGCCCGACGGGGGCGCACCACCCCCGACGGCGGCGCACCACCCGGCGCGCGAGATGCCCGCCGGCGGGCGGCCCAGTACCGGGGCACCCACACGGCGGCCACGGGCCCTCGCGCCCGGCGGCCACGACGCCCCTGCCCGTCGGGCGCCGCGACGGGCCCTCGGCGGGCACGGCGGTACCCGCCCCAGGGGCGCCGCGACCGACGGCCGCGGACGGCGGACGGCCCAACCGCCGCGGCGACGGCACGGCGCGGGCACGGCGGCGGGGCGGGACCCGGTGCCGGGTCCCGCCCCGCCGTCAGCGTGTGCCGGTCCGGCTCACGCCTCGTCGTCCACCCAGCTCATGAGCTTGCGCAGCTCCTTGCCGGTGGTCTCCAGCAGGTGGTCGGAGTCGGCCTTCTTGTACTCGTTGTACTTCGGCAGGCCGGAGTGGTACTCCTCCATCCACTTCTTGGCGAAGGTGCCGTCCTGGATCTCGGCGAGCACCTTCTTCATCTCGGCCTTGGTCTGCTCGGTGATGATCCGCGGGCCGGTGACGTAGTCGCCCCACTCGGCGGTCTCGGAGACCGACCAGCGCATCTTCTCCAGGCCGCCCTCGTACATCAGGTCCACGATGAGCTTCAGCTCGTGCAGGCACTCGAAGTAGGCGATCTCCGGCTGGTAGCCGGCCTCCACCAGGGTCTCGAAGCCGGCCTTCACCAGGGCGCTGGTGCCGCCGCACAGGACCGCCTGCTCACCGAAGAGGTCGGTCTCGGTCTCCTCGGTGAAGGTGGTCTTGATGACGCCGGCGCGGGTGCCGCCGATGGCCTTGGCGTAGGACAGCGCCAGCGGGAAGGCGCCGCCGGTGGCGTCCTGCTCGACGGCCGCGATGCACGGCACGCCGCGGCCCTCCTCGTACTGGCGGCGGACCAGGTGGCCCGGGCCCTTGGGGGCGACCATGCAGACGTCCACCCCGGCCGGCGGCTTGATGAACCCGAAACGGATGTTCAGGCCGTGGCCGAAGAACAGCGCGTCGCCGTCCTTCAGGTGGTCCTTCACCGACTCCTCGTAGACCTTGGCCTGGATGGGGTCGGGGACGAGGATCATGATGACGTCGGCCTCGGCCGCCGCCTCCGCGGGGGTGACCACGCGCAGACCCTGCTCCTCGGCCCTGACCCGGGACGCGGAACCCTCGTGCAGACCGACCCGCACATCGACCCCGGAGTCGCGCAGCGACAGCGCGTGGGCGTGCCCCTGGCTGCCGTAGCCCAGGACCGCGACCTTGCGGCCCTGGATGATGGACAGGTCGGCGTCGTTGTCGTAGAACAGCTCGGCCACTTCGGTTATCTCCTCGGTATTCGGATGGTGCGTCCCACCGTATGACGGCCGGACGGTGAGCAACGGCGCGGTGCGCGCGATGCCGGGCGGGCGGACTCCCCCGCGGGGGCGGCCACCGGTCGGGTGGCCGCCGCGGTACCGGCGGGGCGGATGGCGGCCGGTACCGGACCGCGGGTCAGGCGGACCGGTCCAGGGCCCGCAGGCTCCGGTCGGTGATGGAGCGGGCGCCCCGCCCGATGGCGATCGTGCCGGACTGCACCAGCTCCTTGATGCCGTACGGTTCCAGCATCCTGAGCATGGCTTCGAGCTTGTCGCTGCGGCCGGTGGCCTCGATGGTCACGGCCTCCGGTGAGACGTCCACCGTCTTGGCCCGGAACAGCTGGACGATCTCCACGATCTGGGACCGGGTCTCGTTGTCGGCCCGGACCTTCACCAGCACCAGTTCGCGCTGGATCGCGGAGGAGTCCTCCAGTTCGACGATCTTCAGAACGTTGACCAGCTTGTTGAGCTGCTTGGTGACCTGCTCCAGCGGCAGCTCCTCGACGTTCACCACGATGGTGATGCGGGAGATGTCGGGGTGCTCGGTGACGCCGACGGCGAGCGAGTCGATGTTGAAGCCGCGGCGGGAGAAGAGGGCGGCGATCCGGGCGAGGATGCCGGGGGTGTTCTCCACCAGGACGGAGAGCGTGTGCTTGGACATGGCCTTGGGTCGTCTCTCTCAGTCGTCTGCGTTGTCGCCGAAGTCCGGGCGGACGCCCAGCGCCGCCTGGATCTCGTCGTTGGAGGTGCCGGCGGCGACCATCGGCCAGACCATGGCGTCCTCGTGGACGATGAAGTCCACCACCACCGGGCGGTCGTTGATGGCGTTGGCCTCGGCGATGACCTTGTCCAGCTCCGCCGGGTCCTCGCAGCGCATCGCCACGCAGCCCATCGCCTCGGAGAGCTTCACGAAGTCCGGCACCCGGGTGCCGGCGCCGGACGCGCCGCCGCCCTCGGGGCCGGAGTGCAGCACCGTGTTGGAGTATCGCTGGTTGTAGAAGAGGGTCTGCCACTGGCGGACCATGCCCAGCGCGCCGTTGTTGATGATGGCGACCTTGATCGGGATGTTGTTGAGCGCGCAGGTGACCAGCTCCTGGTTGGTCATCTGGAAGCAGCCGTCGCCGTCGATCGCCCAGACGGTGCGGTCCGGCCGGCCGGCCTTGGCGCCCATCGCGGCCGGCACCGCGTAGCCCATGGTGCCCGCGCCGCCGGAGTTCAGCCAGGTGGCGGGCTCGTCGTAGTCGATGAAGTGGGAGGCCCACATCTGGTGCTGGCCGACCCCGGCGGCGAAGATCGTGCCCTGCGGGGCGAGCTTGCCGATCCGCTCGATGACCTGCTGCGGGGAGAGGGTGCCGTCCGCGGGGAGGTCGTAGCCGAGCGGGTAGGTCGCGCGCCACCGCTCCAGGTCCCGCCACCAGTCGGCGTACCGGTCCCGGGCGTGCGGTCCGGCGTGGCCGGCGTCCAGCTCGCTCTGGACCGCGACCACCAGGTCGGCGATGACCTCCCGGGCGTCGCCCACGATCGGCACGTCGGCGGCGCGGTTCTTGCCGATCTCGGCCGGGTCGATGTCGGCGTGCACCACCTTGGCGTGCGGCGCGAAGGAGTCCAGCCGACCGGTGACCCGGTCGTCGAAGCGGGCGCCCAGCGCCACGATCAGGTCGCACTTCTGCAGTGCGGTGACGGCGGTGACCGAGCCGTGCATGCCGGGCATGCCGATGTGCTGGCGGTGGGTGTCGGGGAAGGCGCCGAGCGCCATCAAGGTGGTGGTGACCGGGGCGCCGGTCAGTTCCGCGAGCACCTTCAGCTCGGCGGTGGCGCCGGCCTTGAGCACGCCGCCGCCGACGTAGAGCACCGGGCGCCGGGCGTGGCCGATCAGCCGGGCCGCCTCCCGGATCTGCTTGGCGTGCGGCTTGGTCACCGGGCGGTAGCCGGGCAGGTCGGTCTGCGGCGGCCAGCTGAAGGTGGTGCGGGCCTGGAGGGCGTCCTTGGCGATGTCCACCAGCACCGGGCCCGGGCGGCCGGTGGAGGCGATGTGGAACGCCTCGGCGATCGTCCGCGGGATGTCCTCGGCCCGGGTCACCAGGAAGTTGTGCTTGGTGATCGGCATGGTGATGCCGCAGATGTCCGCCTCCTGGAAGGCGTCGGTGCCGATCGCCTTGCTGGCCACCTGGCCGGTGATGGCCACCAGCGGGACGGAGTCCATGTGCGCGTCCGCGATGGGGGTGACCAGGTTGGTGGCGCCCGGTCCGGAGGTGGCCATGCAGACGCCGACCTTCCCGGTCGCCTGGGCGTATCCGGTGGCGGCGTGCCCGGCGCCCTGCTCGTGCCGGACCAGGACGTGGCGGACCTTCGAGGAGTCCATCATCGGGTCGTACGCGGGGAGGATCGCACCGCCCGGAATGCCGAACACGGTGTCGGCCCCGACCTCCTCCAGGGAACGGATGAGCGACTGCGCGCCCGTGACGTGCTCGACGTTCGCGGGCTGCTGCTGCCCGCCGCTACGGGCCCGCGGCTGCGGATGGTGGGACCCGGAGGCCTGCTCGGTCATCTGCGTTCTCTTCTCGAAGACGAGGGTGTGTGCGGGGCCCTGCGGTGGGCTCCCGCCAGGTGTTTTGCGGGGTTTTGCGGGGTTCGGTGCAACAAAAAACCCCTCGTGCCGTGAGGCAAGCGAGGGGAGCGCGTCGGGGAGGTCCGCTGGGCCGCCGTGGCCCTGCTTCAGCCGACGCGCTGTCCAAGTACGAGAATTCGGGTGCGCATGGCATCGACCCTCCCCCCGACGCGGGGTGGGTGTCAAGTGGGTGGGACGGGCGTCTCAGCATTTGAGCGCAATGGCGTATGCGGGTGACCGTCCGCGCGCCGGCCGGCGTGCGGGGCGCCCTGGTGCGGCACCCCGCCGTGCGGGGCCACGGGATGGGGCACACCGTGCGGGGCGACCGGGTGGGGCACCCCGCCGTGGCCCACGCCCGGGTGCACGGCGGCGACGTGTCCGCCGCCCGGGTGACGCACCGGCAGCGCCCCGCCGACCAGCACCGGTTCCTCCACCCGGGGCACCGGGAAGCCGCCGCGGGCCAGCGCCCGGCGCAGCCGGGGCTCGTCCAGCGGGCCGGAGAACGCCATGCCCTGGGCGTGGGTGCAGCCCATGGCGCGCAGCGCCACGATCTGCTCGGGCATGTCCACCCCCTCCGCCACCGACTGCATGCCCAGGTCCCCGGCGATCCGCAGCAACCCGGAGGTGATCTTGTGCAGCCGGGAGGACTCCACCACGCCCTCCACCAGCCCGCAGTCCAGCTTGAGGATGTCCACCGGGAGCCGGCGCAGCGCCCGGATGGCGGCGTAGCCGCTGCCGAACCCGTCCAGCGCGATCCGCACCCCCAGGCGGCGCAGCGCGCCCAGCCGGTGCTCCAGTTCCTCCAGCGGCACCCTGGGGTCGCTGTCGGTCAGCTCCAGGATCAGCGAGCCGGACGGCAGGCCGTGCCGGGCCAGCAGGTTCTCCACGCCCCGGGCGGGCATCGAGCGGTCCACCAGGCGGCTCGCGGGGAGCCGGACCACCACCGGTACCGGGTGGCCCGCCTGGCGGCGCCGGGCGGCCTGTTCCACGGCCTCCTGGAGCGTCCAGCGGCTCAGCTCGGCGGTCCGGGCCGCCTCCTCCGCGCCGCTGCCGCCCCGGCCCCCGGAGGCGACGCGGAGGAACTCGGCGGGGGTGAAGAGGATGCCCTGCGCGGAGCGCCAGCGGGGCTGGGCGGCGAGGGCGGCGATCCGGCCGGTGGCCAGGTCCGCGATCGGCTGGTGCAGCAGGACGAACTCGCCCTCGTTGAGCGCGGTGCGCAGCCGGGTGGCCAGTTCGGCGCGGCGCTCCACCTCCGCCTGCATCTGCGGGGCGTACAGCTCGACCCGGTTCTTGCCGCCGGACTTGGCGCGGTACATGGCCAGGTCGGCGTTGCGCATCAGGGCGCCGGGGCCGGTGCCCGGTTCGGCGAAGGCCACGCCGATGCTGGCGGCGACCCGCACCTCGGTGCCGCCCTCCACCACGTAGGGCTGGGAGAGCGCGACCCGCAGCCGGTCGGCGATCTCCAGGATGCGGCACTCCCGGGTGGCGGGGTCGTCCTCGCCGTCGCCGGTGATCAGGGCGGCGAACTCGTCCCCGCCGAGCCGGGCGGCGCAGTCGCCGGAGCCGGAGCGCACCGACTCCTGGAGCCGGCGGGCCGCCTGGACCAGCAGTTCGTCACCGGCCTGGTGGCCGACGGTGTCGTTGACCGCCTTGAAGCCGTCCAGGTCGATGTAGAGCACGGCGGTGCCGGCGTCGGTGCGGCGGCGGCCGGCCAGCGCATGCCGGACCCGCTTGGTGAACAGGGCGCGGTTGGGCAGGTCGGTGAGAGGGTCGTGCTCGGCGTTGTGCTGGAGCTGGGCCTGCAGCCGCACCCGCTCGGTCACGTCGCGGCTGTTGAGGATCAGGCCGCCGTGGTGCCGGTTGATGGTGGACTCGACGTTGAGCCACTCCCCGGTGCCGGAGCGGAATCTGCACTCGATGCGGGTGGTGGGCTCCTCACCGGGCGGGGAGGCCAGGAAGCGGCGGACCTCGTGCATCACCGCGCCGAGGTCCTCGGGGTGGATGTGGGAGGCGAGCCCGGTGCCGACGAGTTCGTCGGCGTCGCGGCCGTAGACGCCGGAGGCGGCCGGGCTGACGTAGCGCAGCACCCCGTTGGGCGCGGCGATCATGATGACGTCGCTGGAGCTCTGCACCAGGGAGCGGAAGTGGTTCTCCTTCTGCGCCAGTTCCTGGGTGAGGGCCAGGTTGTCCATCAGCATGATGGCCTGCCGGATCACCAGGGCGAGCACCACCGCGCAGGCGGTGATGATCACGGTGGCGTCCACCGGGCGCCGGTCGAGCACGTTGTAGAGCACGCTCAGGGTGCACACGCCGGCCGCCAGGTAGGGGGCGAGGGCGGCGAGCGAGCCGCTGATGGGCCGGCCGGCCGGGGCGGGCGGGGCGGGGGCCGCTCGGCGCGCTCGGCGGGGGGCCGGGCGCCGGGACCCCGCCCAGGGGGCGTAGCCGAGCAGCACCGAGCCGGCGAACCAGCCGGCGTCCAGCACCTCGCCGGAGCGGTAGTGCTCGCGCAGCGCCGGCAGGGTGAACAGGGCGTCGCACAGCACGGTCAGGGCGAGCGCCCCGATGGCGATGTTGATCGCCGAGCGGTTCACCCCGGAGGGGCCGCGGTGGAGCGCGATCACCAGGCTGACCAGGACGATGTCCAGCAGCGGGTAGGCGAGGGAGAGCGCGGTGCGCGGCACTCCGGCACCCGCCACCCCGATCTGGCCGCGGTGCGCGAGGGCGAGGCTCCAGCAGAGGGTGAGCAAGGATCCGGCGATGAGCCAGGCGTCCAGCCCCAGGCAGACCCATCCGGCCCGGTTCACCGGGCGCTTGGCGAGCACCAGGAGGCCCACGATCGCGGGCGGGGCGAAGAGCACGAAGCAGAAGTCGGCCGCCGAGATGGCGGGCACCGGCCGGCCGGCCACCACCTCGTACCAGCCCCACACCGCGTTCCCCAGGCCCGCCATGGCCGAGGAGACGGCGAAGAGCGTCCAGGCGGGGCGGCAGCGTCCGGTGCGCGTGCGGCCGTACCAGAAGCAGGAGACGGCGGCGCCGAACGCGGCGGCGCTCAGCCCGAAGTCGCCCATCACGACGGCGAGCCGGGGCGATCCCCAGCCCAGCAGGGCCCCGGTCGCGTAACCGCCGCAGACCAGGGCCAGGAGCAGCTGCGGGAGCAGTCCCGCGCCGCCGCCGGAGGCCACCGGCGGGCGGGCGAGGACGGCACCGGTGGCGCTCACCGGACGGCCCTCCGGGGCGCGTGGCTCCGTATCCCGGGCCGGTGTGCCACACGTCGCGCACGGGCGGGGAAATGCCGCCGTCGCTGCCTGAGTCGCGTCGGGTCGTTGATCCATCGGCTGTCCATCGCCCGTCGCCCCCCTCACGTTCCGGTCCTTCGCTGCCACCGTCCGGTATCAGGCGCAGCCCCCGCTCGGGACGATACACCAACCGGTCACACAGGGACATAGGTCATCTACGGAGCGTAATCGTCAGGAGTCCCTACGGATACGCACCGCACACGGACGGTCTCGGTGCGTGGTGCCAGTGGCAAACACCGGCCGGCACCGGGGCCCCGGACGGCACTCCGGGGCCGGGGTTCCGGGGCCCTCACCGCCGGTCCCGTACCGGCCGGAGGGGCCTCCACCGTCCCAACCGCCCCGCCCGTCCCGGCCGTTGGCGCCGGCCGTTGGCGGGGGCGGGCGGCGCCGCCGGTCACCGGTCGCGGCGGCCACCGGCCGGTCAGCCGGTCGTGGCGACCACGTGCCGCAGCGGCTCGCCCGCCGCGAACCGCTGGAGCTGCCCGCGCAGCAGCCTCAGGGCGCGCGGCCGGAAGGCCGAGGACGGTCCTCCCACGTGCGGGGTGATGAGTACCCCTGGAGCCTGCCACAGCGGATGTCCGGCCGGGAGCGGTTCGGGGTCGGTGACGTCGAGCGCGGCGCGCAGCCGGCCCGCGTGGAGCTCCGCCAGCAGCGCCCCGGTGTCCACCACCGGCCCCCGCGCCACGTTCACCAGCAGCGCGCCGTCCTTCATCCGGCCCAGGAAACCCGCTCCGACCAGGCCACGTGTGGCTTCGGTGAGCGGTGTGCACACCACCACCACATCGGCGCCGGGCAGCAGTTGAGGCAGCTCGTCGATCGGGTGCACGGGACCGCGCTCCGCAGCACGGGCGGAGCGCGCGACGCGCACGACCCGCTCACACTCGAAAGGCGTGAGCCGGTCCTCGATCGCGCTGCCGATCGCCCCGTAGCCCACGATGAGGACGGTCCTGTCGGCGAGCGCCGGCCGGAAGCCGGGGCGCCAGGCGCCCTCGTCCTGGGCGCGGACGAACCCGGGGATGTCGCGGAGGGCGGCGAGGATCAGGGTGAGGGCGAGTTCCGCGGTGGACGCGTCGTGCACCCCGCGGGCGTTGCACAGCCGGACCCCCGGCGGGAGCGAGTCCAGGGCGGGCTGGATGTCGTCCACCCCCGCGGTGAGGGTCTGGACCACCCGCAGCGAGGTCATGGCCGGCAGCGGGCGGCGCGCGACCTGTGCCCCCTTCATGTAGGGGACGCAGTAGAACGCGCAACGGGCCGGATCGGTGGGGAAGTCGGGCCCGCCGTCCCAGTGCGCGTACTCCAGCCCGCCGGGTACGTCGCCGATCTCCTCGGGGTGGTACGGCAGCCACACCAGGGGGCGTCCGGTGCCACCGGGGCCCGGGACGCCGGGCGCGGTGGGGTGCGCGGTCCGGTCGGTGCCGGATCCGCCGGTGCGGTCGGTGTCCGGGCGGCCGGCCCGGTCGGCGCGGGGCACGCCGCTGTGATCTGCGCTCATGCCAGGAGGCTATGCGAAGGCCGCCTGACCGCAGACGTTAGTTTGGGGGATCGCGGATTGGGAGGGGTCAGGCCACGTGGAGCGCAGGAGGATCGGGGCGACGGCGCTGGAGGTGGGCGCGATCGGCCTGGGGTGCATGCCGATGAGCTGGGCGTACACCGCGTCGCAGCGGGACGGCGAGAGTTCGGAGCGTGCCCTGCACACCGCGCTGGACCTGGGCGCCACCCTGCTGGACACCGCCGACATGTACGGCCCGTTCACCAACGAGCGGCTGGTCGGCCGGGTGCTGGCCGAGCGGCGGCGGGACGCGTTCGTGGCCACCAAGTGCGGGCTGCTGGTGGGTGACAACCATGTGGTGGCCAACGGGCGGCCGGGCTACATCAAGCGGGCCTGTGACGCCTCGCTGCGCCGGCTGCGGACCGATGTGATCGACCTGTACCAGCTCCACCGGCCCGATCCGGAGGTGCCGGTGGAGGAGACCTGGGGGGCGATGGCGGAACTGGTCGCGGCGGGGAAGGTGCGGGCGCTGGGGCTGTGCGCCTTCCAGAAGGGCGGCAGACGCGTCCACCGGCGGGGCCCGGCGGCCCCCGGCCGGCAGGGCACCCACGACGCCACCGTCCGCCAGCTGGAACGGCTGCAGCAGATATTCCCGGTGGCCGCGGTGATGGCCGAGCTGTCCGTGTGGTCCCCCGAGGCGCTCGACACGCTGGTGCCGTGGTGCGCGGCGCGCGGGGTGGGGTTCCTCGCCGCGATGCCGCTGGGGAACGGTTTCCTCGGCGGCACCCTGACCCCCGGTCAGGGCTTCGAGCCGGACGACGTACGGGCCCGGCACCCGCGGTTCACCGCGGAGATGATGGCGGCCAACCAGCCGATCGTGGCCGGGCTGCGCCGGGTGGCGCGCCGGCACGGGGAGCAGGTCACCGCGGCCCAGGTGGCCCTCGCCTGGGTGCTCGCCCAGGGCGGTCACGTGGTGCCGGTGCCGGGCACCAAGCGGGAGCGGTGGGTGACGGAGAACTGCGCCGCCGCCCAGCTGTCGCTGCGCCCGGAGGACCTCGCCGAGATCGCGGCGCTGCCGCCGGCGATGGACTCCTGGGACTGACCGGCCCCTCCGCCCGGCCGGCCGGCTCCCCGCGGGAGGCCCGTACCGGTGCGCGCCGGTCCGGGGACGCTCCGCGCTCCCCATGACGGGGCACCCGTGACAGGGCGCCTCCCGGCACGAGTCACGTCACGGCAGGAGGCGCGTCACCACTGCCCCGGGACGTCCGGTCACGGACCGTTTCCGGACTTTTGACGCCCCGGCGGCCCGAGGACACTCCGCGGCCGATGGACGCGCCCTATGCTTCTACAGTCGTGTAGAGACAACGAGGGCGGACCGGTTGCTCCCGGCCGCCCGCGGGTGCGCATGCGGGGGCGTACGGCGACCGCGCGGCGCCGCGAGGCGCGCCACCGGTGTTGTCACCCGTCATCAGCCTGGGAGGGCACATGGCTTCGATCGATCTGGACAAGGTGCTGGACAAGGCGTGGGCGGACAAGGGTCTGACCGAGATCCTCGCCGCTCCCGTCTCGGCGCTGAAGGGGGTCTCCGACCGTGACGGCGAGCTGCTGAAGGAGGCGTTCGGCATCACCACCGTCGCCGAGCTGGCCGAGCTGAAGTACGTCCGCTGGGCGCAGGCGCTGGCCGCGCTGGAGACGGCGAGGTAATCGACCCGGCGACGTCGGTCGCCTCCCGGGTCGCGTGGTGCCGCGGGGGCCCCGCCCCGGCGCGGGGCCCCGCGGCGCCGCGCCCCGCTCCCTCGCCGCACCTGTCGACGCACCTCGTCCGCCCGGCGGTCGACGGTGGAACGGCCCTCGCCGGAGCCCGCACGGGGCCCGGCCCGGCCGGCCGGCTTTGCGGCGGGAGGCCCGTACCGGTGCGCGCCGGTCCGGCACGTACATGGGGGTACCCGGGAGGGAGGGCCTGACGCTCCGGCGGTTCCCCGCAAAGGCCCGTACGGGGGCCGGCCCGGTCGGCTCGCCCCCGCGGGGAACCGTACCGGAGGGGCCGGCCCGGCCGGGCGCGTCACCTCGGGAGCCCCTGCGGGGCCGGTGCGGCCGGCACCCCGGCGGCAGGTACGGCACCCGGCGGCGGCAGGTGCGGGTGTCCGGGCGCGGGAGCGGCCGGTGGACCGCGGTGTATAAGAACAGTGCCGTCTACCGTGGCCGCCGGGCCACCGAGAGGATCGACCGTGCGACGTCCTGGTGTGACCGCTGTGCTCACCGCTGCCGCGCTGCTCATGGCCGGTTGCTCCGACGGTGACGGCCCGCTCGAACGGGACCGCGGCGGGCAGCCGCGGTCGTCCGGCGCCGCCTCGCCCTCGGCCCGGCCGACGCCCACCGAGCCGGCCGCGCCGGCGAAGGGGTCGGCGAAGGTGGTGCGGACGGTGGCCACCGGCATCGAGACACCCTGGGGGCTGGCCCCGCTGCCCGACGGCGACCTGCTGGTCTCCTCACGGGACACCGGGAAGATCTTCCGCGTCGCGCGCGAGGGCGGCCGGCGTACCGAGGTGGGCACGGTCGCCGGGGTGGCCCCGGAGGGCGAGGGCGGGCTGCTGGGGATCGCGCTGTCCCCGCGCTTCGGCACCGACCACATGGTGTACGCCTACTTCACCACCCGTTCCGGCAACCGGATCGCCCGCATGCTCTACGACGCCGACCGGCCCGCCGGCGAGCAGCTCGGCGCCCCGGACACGGTGTTCCGCGGCATCCCCAAGGGCGCGGTGCACAACGGCGGGCGCATCGCCTTCGGCCCGGACAAGATGCTCTACGCCGGTACCGGCGACACCGGCGACCGGTCACTGGCGCAGGACCCGGAGTCCCCGGGCGGAAAGATCCTGCGGATGACCCCGGACGGGGAGCCGGCGCCGGACAACCCGGACCCCGGCTCGGTGGTCTACTCCTCGGGGCACCGGAACGTCCAGGGGCTGGCGTGGGACCGCGCGAAGCGGCTGTGGGCCACGGAGTTCGGCCAGGACGACTGGGACGAGCTGAACCTGATCCGGCCGGGCGGCAACTACGGCTGGCCCGAGGTGGAGGGCCGGGGCGGGGACGACGGCCAGGGGTTCACCGACCCGGTGGAGCAGTGGAAGCCGGCCGACGCCTCGCCCAGCGGGATCGCCTTCGCCAAGGGGTCCGTGTGGCTGGCCGCGCTGCGCGGCGAGCGGCTGTGGCGCGTTCCGCTGCGCGGCGGGAAGCCGGTGGCCGAACCGCAGGACTTCCTCAAGGGACGGTACGGGCGGCTGCGCACCGTGGAGGCCACCGACGACGGCGGACTGTGGCTGGTCACCGGCAACACCGACGGGCGCGGCGACCCCGGTGCCACGGACGACCGCGTGCTGCGGGTGGAGGTCTCCTGACCGGGGCGCGCCGGGGCCGGCCGCCCTACACTGGGCGGGAGCTCTGCCGTATCGAACGGTGGCCGCACGTGGAGACGGGGGCACGATGTTCAACCTCATGGAACAGCTCTTCGCACCGGGGCGCCGGCACACCGACGAGGAGCGCAACCGGCTCCAGCTCACCCGGGAGGACACGGGCGACGGCGACCCGGGCCGGGGGCCGATCGACCTCGACTCCGGACACGTGGTGATCGCCCCCCGCGGCCGGTGACCCGCAGCACCGCCCGTCCCCGCCCGGCCGGGGAGGCACGGCCGGTGTGACCCCCGGCCCGGTCCACCGTCCGGGTTCCTGCCGGCGCCCGGCGCCCCGCGCGACTCCGCCGGGCCGCCGCGCCCCGGGGCGTCCGGGCCGGCCGGATCCCCGGACATGACCTCCCGCACCGCCGCGCCCCCGACGGGATCCCCCGGCACCTCGCCGGCGTACGACCCGCGACGCCGCTGCCCGTGCCGCACCCCGCCGCCGCACCGCGCGTACCCCGCGAGGCCGCCGCCCGTGCCGCACCCCGTGCCCGTACGACGCCCGCCCGCCCGCGAACGCCCCGGCCGGCGTGCCCCGGGCGCCGCGGCTCCCCACGGGCCCGCCGGGTGCCACGGGTCCCCCGCCGTCCCGGCGGGGACGCGCGGTCTCCCCCGGCGCCTACCGGCCCGCCCCCCGCTTACGGCAGGCATGCCAGGTTCCCCCGCCTTCGCGGCGCACCGCGGAGGCGGGGCCGAGGGCACGCGACCGGTCAGGGGGCAAGGACCAGGGGGCGGGATCGGGGGGCAAGGACCAAGGGGGCGGGATCAGGGGGCCGGGGCGGAATCCGCGAGGCCGTCCACCAGGCGCAGCCGGTGGGCCAGGGCGCCCGCCTCACCACGGCCGGAGACCTCCAGCTTGGCGAGGATGTTGGAGACGTGGACGCTCGCGGTCTTCGGTGAGATGAACAGCTCCTCGGCGATCTGCCGGTTGCTGCGGCCGACCGCCACCAGCCGGAGGACGTCGCGCTCCCGCGGCGTGAGTCCCAGCGCCCGCGCCGGGTCGTCCCCGGCGGCCGGGCGGGCGGATCCCGCACCGGACGTCCCCGGACCGCCCGGCGCACCGGACGCACCCGCCCCGTCCACCGCGCCCGTCCCCGGCTCCGGCTCCAGCGGCAGCCGGGCCCGGCGGGCGAGCAGCCCGATCTCCTCGGCCAGCGGCCGGGCGCCGAGCCGCTCGGCCGTCCGGCACGCCAGGAACAGCAGCCGGGCCGCCCGGTCCCGGGCCGGCGGCGTGGGACGGCCGGAGCCGCCGGCCGTGTGGGTGAGCAGCGCCTCGGCCCACCGCAGCCGGGCGAGGGCGAGCAGATGGGGTATGTCCAGCGGCTCCACGGCGGCGGCCGCGGCCGCCCAGGCGTCGGTGTCGTCGCGGCCCCGGGCGCGCAGCAGTTCGGCGTCGAGCATCAGGGCGTGCGCCTGCCACACCGGGGCCGGCCGGTCCAGTTCGGCGGCCCGGCCGGCGATCCTGCGCAGCGTCTCCTCCCGGGTGGCGTCGGCGGCCGGCAGGCCCCGGGCGTCGGCCTCCACCGTCGCCGCCGCCAGCAGCAGCGGCCAGGCGTACCGGTGGGCGCCCGGTGTGAAGCCGGCGTCCAGCGCCTCGTCCAGGGCGGCGCGGGCCTCCGCCGGCCGGCCCCGGGCGGCGGCGAGCACCAGGGCGACGCGGACCAGCGGCAGGGTGTGCTGCTGCTGCGGGTCGTGGGTGCCGTACCGCTCGGCCGCCAGGGCCAGTTCGCGCTCCGCCGTCGCCAGGTCCCCGCGCCCCAGCGCCAGCTGGGCCAGCCGCGAGGCGGCGAGCCCCTGGGCGCGCCGGGCACCGGCGTGCCGCCGGGCCTGTCCGGCGGCCTCCGCGGCCTCGTCCCAGCGGCCCAGGGTGAACAGCGATTCGGCCTGGTTGGCGTAGACCCACGCCTGGGAGTCGGGCAGCCCGAAGCGGCCCAGGACCGCGATGCCCTCGTCGGCCGCCCGGACCGCCTCCGCCGAGCGGCCCAGGCCCTCCAGCACCGAGACCAGGTTGACGAAGCACCGGCCCAGCACGGTGATGTCGCCCAGCTCCACGGCGCGGGCGCAGACCTGCCGCATGTCGGCGAGGCCGGTCTCCGGGTCGCCGGCGTCGACGGTCAGCCAGCCCCGGGTGATGCGCGCGTTGAGTTCGGTGGCCTCCGCACCCACCTGCCGGGCGACCTCCACGGCGCGCTCGGCGGCGGCGAGGCTGTTCGGCTCGGGCCGGTGCAAGGCGCCCCAGACGGCCACCAGGGAGAGCACCTCGGCGTGCACCGCGGACGGCGGGAGGTCCCGTACCAGCTCCTGGGCGCGGCGGAGTTCCTCCCAGCCGTCGCCGCGGCCCAGCCCCACCACGATCCGGGAGCGCTGGGCCCAGAACCAGGCCGTGCGCAGCGGGTCGTCCCCGCTCTCCAGCTTGCGCAGCGCGCGCTTGATGATCGCCAGGGCGCGCTCCCGCCGGCCGGAGAGTTTGGCGGCCACCACCACCTCGGCGAGCAGGTCCAGGTGGCGCAGCGCCTCGTCGGGACAGCCGCAGGCCGGGTAGACCTCGGCGGCGTCGAAGGGGCGCTGGGCCTCGCGGACCTCGCGGGGGACGTCCTCCCACAGCTCCATGGCGCGTTCCAGCAGCCGCAGGCGCTCGGCGTGCGCGTAGCGCCGGCGGGCCTCGACGGCCGCGCTGAGCACGGCCGGGAGCGCCTTGGCCGGGTCGTGCGCGTGGTACCAGTAGCTGGCGAGCCGGGCGGCCCGCATGTCGGCCGGGACCAGGCCGGGGTCGGCCTCCAGGGCCTCGGCGTAGCGGCGGTTGAGCCGGGAGCGCTCGCCGGGCAGCAGGTCGTCCTTGACCGCCTCGCGGACCAGGGCGTGCCGGAACCGGTAGCCGTTGTCGTCCTCGCTGGGCCGGAGGATGTTGGCGCCGACGGCGGTGCGCAGCGCCTCGATGAGGTCGTCCTCGCCGAGGCGGGAGACGGCGAGCAGCAGTCCGTGCTCGACCACCGAACCGCCCTCGGCGAGGATGCGCACCACGCGCTGGGCGTCCTCCGGCAGCGCCTCGACGCGGACCAGCAGCAGGTCGCGGAGGGATTCGCTGAGACCGGTGGCGCAGCCCTCGCGGATGCTGCGGGCGATCTCCTCGACGAAGAAGGCGTTGCCCTCGGTGCGCTGGAAGACCTTGTCCACCAGCCCGGGGTCGGGTTCGGCGCCGTTGATGCCGGCGATCTGGGCGTGCACCTCGCCGCGGCTGAAGCGGGCCAGTTCCATCCTCCCGACGGTGCGGGCGCGTTCGGCCTCGGCGAGGAAGGGGCGCAGCGGGTGGCGCCGGTGGATGTCGTCGGACCGGTAGGTGGCGACCAGCAGCAGCCGGGCGCTGTGCAGGGACCGGAAGAGGTAGCCGAGCAGTTCGCGGGTGGAGCGGTCGGCCCAGTGCAGGTCCTCGACGGCGACGACCAGGGTGTGGTCGGCGGCGAGCCGTTCCAGCAGTCCGGTGGTCAGGCCGAAGAGCCGGGCGCGGGCGCCCTCGTCGTAGGACTCCCGGGCGGTCTCGCCGAGTTCGGGCAGCAGCCGGGCGAGTTCGCCCTCCTGGCCGGCGGCGGCTCCGCGCAGGTCGTCGCCGAAGCGGCGGCGCAGCGCGCGCAGTACGGCGGCGACCGGGGCGAACGGCAGTCCGTCGGCGCCGATCTCGACGCAGGCGCCCACCGCGGTGACGGCTCCGGCGGCCTCGGCCCGGTGCAGGAACTCCTCGATCAGCCGGGTCTTGCCGACCCCGGCCTCGCCGCCGACGAGCAGGATCTGGGTCTCGCCCGCGCCGGCCCGGGCGAGCGCCTGGTCGAGGGTGGTGAGTTCGTCGTCCCGGCCGACGAACACCGGGCTGACGGAGGTGTTCTGCACGCCGTCGAGGATCGCACACACGTCCGGTCGCGGCCCAGTGGGTTCGGCCGCGGGCGGAACGCCGGGCGGCACCGCGGTGGGGGTGCGGGGGCCGTCGTGGCCGGTGTGGTCGGCGGGGTCGATGTGGTCGGCGGGGGTGCAGGGGGCCGCCCGGGCCGGCGGTGGTGCGGGGGGCCGGGATCAGGCCGGCCACCGTCCCGGACGCGGCCCGGGCGGGTGGTCCCGTCCGCCGGTCCCGGACCGGCCGGGGCGGCGGGGGTGCGGGGGCCGGGATCAGGCCGGCCACCGTCCCGGACGCGGCCCGGGCGGGTGGTCCCGTCCGCCGGTCCCGGACCGGCCGGGGCGGCGGCGGGCCCCGGTGCGGCCGGCGTGGGGGCCGGCGGTCCGGCAACGACCGGCGGACGGGACGTGAGGCCCGGCGCTACGGCCGGGACGACCGGTGGACGGGACGTGAGGCCCGGCGCTACGGCCGGGACGACCGGTGGACGGGACGTAGAGCCCGGCGGTACGGCCGGGACGACCGGCGAACGGGACGTACGGTCCGCCGGACCGGGCACCGAACCCGGCGGACCGTATGAACCGTACGAGGTGACCGCCGGGCCCGGAGAACCGGACCGGGCGGCCGGCGCGAGGGCCCTGCGGGCCGGGCAGGGCGGGAGGGGTGGCCGGCACGGGCTCAGGCGACCGCGCCGCGGGGGCCGGGCCGACGCCTGTTCACCGCCCGGGCCGCTCACCCGCCCTCCGAGTCCGTGGCGTCCGGACCGGCGGACGGCGCGGCTGCGGCGGGCCTGGCCGGCCAGGCGCTCCCCGGCGGCGACGCGGCGCAGTTCGGCTCCCCGGGCGCGGTGGAGTTCGTAGTGGAACATGGCGGATCTCCCTGAGGTCGTGGCGGGTGGGCCCCGCCGGTCCGACGGGCTCTCGGCGTCCCGTCGTGCCTCCAGCTTCGTCGCCCAGGGGGGTGCGCCACATGGGGAGACCGCCTGATCTTCGCCCCCGCGGGGGCCTTAGGCCGCGGGTCCCGGCCGGCCGGAACGCCTTACCCGGCCGGCCGCCCGGGCCCCGGGACCGCCGCGGGGTAAGGCACCGGCCCGGACGGGCACCCGCCGCGCGGGTACGGGGGTCCGCCGCACCCCGCGCCGGGCCGGGCGCCGGCCGCACCCGCGCGGGCCACCGCGGCGCCCCCGGCCGCCGGACCGGACAACCACGGTCCGCCCCCGGCCACCGGACCGTGCGACGCGGCACCGCCCCCGCCGCACCCCGCGCGGGCAACCGCGCCGCCCCCGGTCACCAGGACGGGCACCCGCCGCCGACCAGCCACCGGACCAGGCATCCATCGCAGTGCCGGGCGCCGGACCGAACACCACCCCCGGCCACCCGACCCGGCGCCCGCCGCCGGACGACGGCACCCGCGGCCGGGGGCGCGCGGCGGGGCGTGGGTGGCGGCAACCCATGGGTGACAGCCGGGCGCCGGTCTGCTTACGATCACCGCACGGCATCGCACGTCGGTCACCGGCCGGGTGAGGCGCGGAGGTGCCGGGAGATGCCCATGGAGGCATGTCGGTCATGTCCGTCGAGTTGAACCACACCATCATCCACTGCCGGGATCGCCGGCAGTCCGCCGAGTTCCTGGCCGGGATACTCGGTCTGGAGGTCGGCCCGGAGTGGGGCCCCTTCCTTCCGGTCGCGACGGGGAACGGCGTCACCCTCGACTTCGCGACCGTCGATCCGAAGACGATCGCCCCCCAGCACTACGCGTTCCTGGTGCCGGAGGAGGAGTTCCCGGCGATGTTCGCCCGCATCCAGGAGACGGGGGTGCGGTTCTACGCCGACCCGGCGCGGACCCGGCCCGGCGAGATCAACCGCAACGACGGTGGCCACGGCGTGTACTTCGAGGACCCGTCCGGCCACTACATGGAGATCATCACCCGCCCGTACGGAAGCGGTGAGCCCTCGGCCGGCGCCTGACCGGCCCCGCGCTGACCGGCCCGCGCCCGCCCGTCACCGGGCGGGCGCGGCGCGGTACGCCACCGCCCTCCCGGGACCCACCTGACGGCGGACCGGCGGAACCACGGCCCGGGCCCACCGGCACACCCCGGACCGCCGCCCCGCCCGGACCGTGGGAGCGAAGGATCGTGCGGCGCGCGCGGCCAGGAGGGCAGCGCGGTCAGGAGGGCAGCGCGGTCAGGAGGGCACCCGCTCGCCCGGTTCCGCCGCCCGTGCGACGGGCAGCGCCACCGGCCCGGCCGCGGCCTCCTCCGGCGGTTCGACGGTGAGCCGCGGCAGCCGGCGGTCCAGCCACTTCGGCAGCCACCAGTTGGCGCTGCCGAGCAGGTGCATCAGGGCCGGGACGAGCAGGGTGCGCAGCACGAAGGCGTCCAGCGCCACCGCGGCGGCGAGTCCGATGCCGAACATCGCGATGATCCGGTCGCCGCTGAGCACGAAGGCGGAGAAGACCGCGATCATGATGACCGCCGCCGAGTTGATCACCCGGCCGGTCTCGGCCAGTCCCACCCGGACCGCGACCCGGTTGTCCCCGGTCTGCCGCCACTCCTCGTACATCCGGCTGACCAGGAACACCTGGTAGTCCATGGAGAGTCCGAAGAGCACCGACACCATGATCACCGGTAGGAAGGGCTCGATCGGGCCGGCGCCGCCCAGGCCGAGCAGACCGCTCCCCCAGCCCCACTGGAAGACCGCGACCACCACGCCGAAGGAGGACGCCACCGCGAGGACGTTCATCAGCGCCGCCTTGAGCGGGATGCCGATGCTGCGGAACGCGAGCAGCAGCAGCGCCGAGCCGAGGGCCACCACGACCCCCACGAAGAGCGGCAGCTTGCCGACGATCACCGAGGCGAAGTCGTCGTAGCCGGCGGTGATCCCGCCGACGTACACGTCGAGCGTGCCGCCGCGTTCGGCCGCCGGCACCACGTCCTCGCGGATGTGCTCCACCAGGTCGGAGGTGGCCCGGTCCTGCGGGGAGGTCTCGGGCACGACGGTGATCACCCCGGCCCCGGTGCTGCCCTGGTGCTCGGTGCCGCTGACCGCGGCGACGCCCTCGGTGGTGCGCAGGGTGTCGGCGAGGCGGGCGAAGGCCACCTTCTCGGCGGCGCTGCCGAGGTCCGCGACGAGGGTCAGCGGGCCGTTGACGCCCGGCCCGAAGCCCTCCTCGATCATGTCGTACGCCTGCCGGGTGGTGCTGCTGGCGGCGTTGTTCCCCTGGTCGGAGTGGCCCAGGTGGAGGGAGAGGGTGGGCACCGCGAGGACCAGCATGACCACCGCGGCGACCGCGCCCAGCGCCTTGGGGTGGCGCTCGACGAAGCGGGACCAGCGCGCCGCCGGCCCGGTGGGCAGTTCGGGCTGCGGCCCCCGCTCGCGCAGCCGCCGCCGCTCGCGGCGGCTGAGCGCCTTCATCCCGATCAGGCCCAGCAGGGCGGGGAGCAGGGTGACCGAGGCGGCAACGGTGAGGACCACGGTGAGCGAGGCGGCGAGGGCGACGCCGTTGAGGAAGCTGAGCCGGAGCACCAGCATGCCGAGCAGCGCGACGCACACGGTGGCGCCCGCGAAGACCACGGCCCGCCCGGAGGTGGCCACCGCCCGCCGCGCGGCCTCGGCGACCGGCAGTCCCTGCCGCAGGCCCCGGCGGTGCCGGGTGACGATGAACAGCGCGTAGTCGATGCCGACGCCGAGCCCGATGAGCATGCCCAGCATGGGGGCGAAGTCCGCGACCTTCATGGCGTGGCCGAGCAGCCCGATCGCGCCGTAGGCGGTGCCCACGCCGACCACGGCGGTGGCCAGCGGCAGCAGGGTGGCGGCGAACGAGCCGAAGGCGAGGAAGAGGACCACCGCCGCGGCGGCCAGGCCGATGACCTCGCTGAGGTGGCCCGGGGCGGTGGACTCGGTGAGGGCGACCCCCTCGCCGCCGAGCGCCACCTCCAGGTGGTCACCGGCGGCGGCCCGCGCGGTGTCCACCACCCGGGCGACGTCCGCGGTGTCCAGCGTGGCGGCCGGCTCGCCGAAGGTGACGGTGGCGTACGCGGTCCGCCCGTCGGGGCTGATCCGGGCCGCGCTCTCGGCACCGTACGGGCCGGTGACGGTGGCCACCCCGGGCAGGTCCTCGACGTCCCGCAGCACCTCGGTCATCCGGTCCTGGACCGCGGCGGCGCGGACCGTGCCCCGGTCGGTGTGCCAGACGATGGTGTCGGTGTCACCCGCCTCGGCCGGGTTCGTCCTGGCCAGCAGCTCCGCGGCGCGCGAGGACTCGGTTCCGGGGGTGTCGTAGTCGGTGGAGTACGCGGTGCCGGCGACAGCGGCGGCGGCGGTGACGCCCGCGAGGGCGGCCAGCCACAGCACGATGACGGCGACGCGGTGCCTCAGGCACCACCGGGCGAGTGCGGCCATGGACTGCTTTCGGGTGTCGCGCCGCTCACGGCGGGGCCGTTCGCGGCCGGGTGGGTCCCCGGCTCGGGCACGGAACGTACGGGCGGACGGGCGGAACCCGCCGGGCCGCCCTGGCGGCGCGCCGCGTTCCTCCTGCACTCTTGCACCCGGAAATGATCCTTTGTCCCCTTTGTGGGGCACTCCACACCGCCGCGCACGGCCCGGGGACGGCCGATCCGGAACGGGCCGGCCGTCCCGGGACCCGCTCCGGAACGGGCCGGGTACCGGGTCCCTGCCGCTCGTCCCGGCCCCGGCCCAGGGCCCGGGACCCAGCAGGCCCGGGCCCCCGAGCCGGTCGGTCCCGATCTCGGTCCGATCCCGCTCCCGGTCCCGGCCCAGGGCCCTGGGCCATGCCCCCGAGCCCGGGGGCCGGGGACCCGACGGACCCATGCCCCCCGAGCCGACCGGTCCCGGCCCCGGCCCCGGAACTCCCGGACCCGCCGGGCCCCGCCGTCCGGATCAGCCGCTGACCGAGGGGCGCCCGTTCTCGATGTGGCCGGCCAGCCGGCGGTGGAAGCCCGGATCGCCCTCGGCGGTCAGCGCGAGGTCGTACCAGCCCCGCCCCTCCCGGGTGGCGAAGTCCACGCTCCGGGTGGAGCGGCCCCGGACCGTGACGGTGCGCTCCCGGGCGTCCGGGTCGGCGACGTAGGCCAGCGGCCGGAGGGTGAGCCGCACCGGCCGCCGCCCCGTGTTGGTCACGGCCAGGCGCAGCACCCGCCGGCGGGCGTCGATGGTGCCGCGCACCCGCAGCCCGGCCGCGGCGCCGTCCGCGGTGCCCCGGAACTCGCGGCGGAAGCCGTTCGGGCCGGTCACCGTGAAGTCGTAGGCGCCGCCGGTGACCGGCACCTCCCAGGTGGTGACCTCGCCGGCCGCGGCGTCCCGGTGCTGCGGCGCCGGGTACTCGCCCGCGTAGGGGAAGAGCGTCAGGTGCGCGCTGCGGGTGCCGCTGTTGGTCAGCACCAGCCGCATCACCCCCTCCTTCGGCTCGTACGCCCCGGAGACCTCCGGCTGGTACGGCAGCGGGCGGGCCGGCCGGGTGCCCGGTTCCTGGCGCGGCATGCGCTGGTCGGCGGGCGGCACCGGGGTCCAGTGCCCGTTGTCCGGGGTGACCGGCGCGGGCCGGTGCAGGGACTGCGGGGCGGCGCTGCCGCCGAAGTCGAAGGCGCCGGTCAGGTCGCCGCAGACGGTCCGCCGCCAGTCGGAGATGCCGGGCACCTCGATGCCCAGCCAGCGCTCCAGGAAGCGGTTGGCGGAGGTGTGGTCGAACACCTCCGAGCAGACGTAGCCGCCGACCGTCCACGGGGAGATGATCAGCATCGGCACCCGCACGCCCAGCCCCAGCGGCTTGCCGTCCCACCACTCCCCGGCCGCTCCGGCGGGCGGGTTCGGCGGCACCACGTGGTCGAAGAAGCCGTCGTTCTCGTCGTAGGTGAGGAACACCGCGGTCTTCCGCCACACCTCGGGCCGGGAGGCCAGGGCGTCGAGGATGCGGTAGGTGAGGGTGGCGCTGTGCGCCGGGGTGGACGGGCCGGGGTGCTCGGAGTCCAGCGCGGACGGCACCAGGTAGGAGACCCGGGGCAGCGTGCCGGCCTCGACGTCGGCCCGGAAGGCGTCCGCCAGTGTGCCCCCGGTCACCCGCCGCAGCCCGCGCTCGAACAGCTCCCGCTCACCGGCGTCCAGCGTGCGCAGGCCCTCCTCCAGCCCGTCCAGCAGCCGCTTCCGCCGGTCGCCGGTGGCCTTGAGCACCTCGGTGTAGAAGCTGTTGGTGCTGCGGTGGCCCAGCCCGGCCAGCGCCTTCCGGGCGACCTCCTTGAACGGCCGGTAGAACTCGATGTTGTTGTCCTGGTAGTTGTCCCACTCCTGGTAGACGCGCCAGCTCACCCCGGCGCGCTGGAGGATCTCGGCGGCGGTGGTCCAGCCGTACCCGGGGTGGGTGTCCTCGGCGTAGGCGTCGTTGCCGACCGCCCGGCGGCCGTTCGCCTCGTACCCCGTGGTGCCGCTCACCCAGTAGTTGCGGTTGGGGCTGGTGGAGGTGTGGATGGCGGAGTGGTAGGCGTCGCAGATGGTGAAGGTGTCGGCCAGCTCGTAGTGGAACGGGATGTCCTCGCGCTGGAAGTGGACCATGGTGGCGGCTCCCTTGGCCGCGATCCAGTTGTTCATCCACCCGCCGTTCCAGGCGCGGGCGCCGCCCGCCCAGGAGTGGTCGAGCTGGCCGACGTACTGGAGGTCCTTGTGCTGCGCCGCGGCGGCGTCCCGGGCGGCGAACGGCAGCACGGTCCCGCCGCCGGGCGCCGGCTGGTGGAAGATGTCACCGCCGCCGGGGAGCCGTACGGCGTTGCGGTCGCCGAAGCCGCGGACGCCGCGCAGCATGCCGAAGTAGTGATCGAAGGAACGGTTCTCCTGCATCAGCAGCACCACGTGCTCGACGGCCTCCAGCCCGCCCTCCGGCGGGGTGGGCTGGGCGGCCAGCGCGGCCTGCAGCGACGGCGGCAGCAGCGAGGCGGCCGCCGCCCCGCCCGCGGCCCCCGCCCCCAGTGCGAACAGCCGCCGCCGTGAGATGTCCGATGCCACCGTGACCTCCTCCTGCTGCCTGATGTCGCTCGGAAGGTAGTGACGGCAGATGGCCCGGGGAAGACCGCGTGCCGACCCGGCGGTGAACGTCGCGGCCGGGTGGCGGTCCCCCGCGGGCGTATCCGCCCCGGACGGCACGCGCCTTCCCCGCCGCGCCGCGGTCACCCCTTCCGGCCCACCGGCCGGGGGCCGCGCACCATGTCTCCGGGGTACGGGCCGGGGGCCGGGCGGTGGCGGGCGGCAGGCGGCGGGCGGCGGGCGGCGCCTCAGAGGTATCCCAGGCCGGCGAGCGCGGCCTCGGTCTCCTCGACCCATGCGCGGTACGACGGCACCTGCGCGAGCACTCCGAGGTCCGTTCGCTGCACCAGCGCCTCGGCCGCGTCCGTCAGCGTCTCGTGGGCCTGGTCGCCGAGCAGCGCCTTCCACACCTGTTTGGGGCCGAGCTTGGCCTTCTTCGCGGAGGGGAGCGCCACGTTCTTCTCGACGGCCGCGGGCTTGGCGTACGGGTAGTCCGCCGTCTCGATGCCGGGCACGACGGCCTCCAGGGCCTTCCGGTCGGCCAGCATCCACGATTCCGTCATCAGCACGGGAACCAGCAGCACGGGCACCGCTGCCCGCTCGGCCGAGCGGCGCCGGTCGGCGAGCTCGGCCGCGATCTTCTCCGCCTTGCCGCGTTCGTCGGCGTCGCAGTGGACGAACAGCAGGTGGCAGTCCTGCGCCAGGTCCCAGGCGGCGTCGATGACGGCCGCCGTCCCGCCGGAGCCGGTGGTGCGGGCCGGAGCGATCTCGCAGTCCGCCACCGCCACCGTGTGGTGGCTCTTCGCGAGCAGCAGGGCGTCCAGCTGCTTCTTGATCAGCTTGCCGAGGTACGGCTCGTCGCTGCTGCCCTCGGCGATCAGTCCCGGCCGCAGCGGTCGCTCCCCCACTACGCCCCCTGTGCCAGCCGGCGGAGCAGGCGGTCCACCTGCT
Organism: Streptomyces pactum; assembly: GCF_016031615.1. Lineage (GTDB taxonomy): Bacteria > Actinomycetota > Actinomycetes > Streptomycetales > Streptomycetaceae > Streptomyces > Streptomyces pactus. Next base: position 5,388,376 of record NZ_JACYXC010000001.1, on the reverse strand, counting down.
GCGGTGACATGGTCTCGCCCGGTTCCTCGGACAGGTCACGTTCGCGCAGCGGACGGGCGACCGAGACCCGGGACACGGCCTGGCGCTGCGGATCCACCCGGTCCACCTGTTCCATGAAGACCAGGCTCCCGGTCAGATCGGTCCGCAGCGCCGCGAGCAGCGCCGGCGAGTGCGTGCTGGCGAGCAGCTGACGGAACGGCGCGCCGCTCCCGGCCGGGTCCGCGCCGCAGCCGCGCCGCAGCCGCCGCACCAGGTCGGCGACACGCGTCGGGTGCATGCCGTTCTCGATCTCCTCCACACACAGGGTGCCCCGGCGCAACGGGTCGGCGCAGGCCGCGAGGAGCGCGAGCGTACGGACGGTGCCGTCGGAGAGGAGGGGCGGCGCGGTCCAGCCGGTGTGCTCGAACTCGACCTCGTAGTCGAATTCCTGCCGGCTCTCCAGGTACCGGGTGCGGACGTCCCGCACGCCCTCCACCACCCCGGCGAGGTCGGCGACCAGCCGCCGCCAGGCGGTGGGGGCCTCGCTCTCGATCCGGTCCAGCACCAGCGGGAGGTTCCGGCCGTCGTGGTCCAGCGGGGCGTCCGGCCCCACCGGCACCAGGCCCCGCATCGCCTCCGGGGAGAGCAGCAGCGGCTGCCAGCCGGCGCACTCCCGCAGCACCAGGGAGACCAGCTCGGCGGGACCGCCCTCGCCGGCGGGCGGGGGCGTCCCGGGGCCGGGCGGATGGGCGGCGAAGCCATGGTCCAGGATCCTCAGGTGCGGCGTCCTGGTGCGGAGCAGAAAGGCGCGGCGCGCCGCGGCGATCGCCTCGCGCATCTCCGTACCGAGCCCGAGCCGGTCCATCCAGTCCCGGTTCTTCAGGCTGCTCACCCACACGGCGCTCCGCGCGGGGTCGAGGACCGCCCGCCCCGGTCTGCGGCCCGGTCCCGGTTCGTACCGGGCCACGAGCCGGACCCGGAGGGGCAGCGGCCCGTCCGGCGAGCGCACCAGCGCGCCCACCGTGATGGTGAAGTCCTCGCGCACCGGCCGCCCCTCCGGCCCGCCGCGGTGGAACAGGTCCCGCGCCGCGAACCTGCGGTCGGCGGCGACCGTCGCCTCGAAGCCGTCCCGCAACGTGCCCGAGACCAGCCGCAGCGCGTCGAAGAAGTTGGACTTGCCCGCCGCGTTGAGGCCGAGCACGACCATGACCGGCGGTACGTCCAGCCGGAAGTCCAGGAACGACTTGAAGCCGTCGATCCGCACCTGGGTGATCATGCTGCGCTCCTCGTCCGGGCTCCGGCGGTCTCTCGGCAGACGCGGCGGCGGGCACCCCCCTTCCGGGGAGCACCCGCCGCCACGGTAACGGCTGAGGCCGCGTCAGCCCTGGACGCCGAGCTTCTCCAGGATCAGCTCGCGCACCCGGGCGGCGTCGGCCTGGCCGCGGGTGGCCTTCATGACCGCGCCGACCAGCGCGCCGGCCGCGGCCACCTTGCCGCCGCGGATCTTGTCGGCGATGGCCGCGTTGGCGGCGATGGCCTCGTCCACGGCGGTACCCAGGGCCCCCTCGTCGGAGACGACCTTCAGGCCCCGGCGCTCCACCACGGTGTCCGGGTCGCCCTCGCCGGCCAGCACGCCCTCGATGACCTGGCGGGCCAGCTTGTCGTTGAGCGAGCCCTCCTTCACCAGGGAGCACACCCGGGCCACCTGGGCCGGGGTGATCTCCAGGGCGGCGAGGTCGGTGCCGGACTCGTTGGCGCGGCGGGCCAGCTCGCCCATCCACCACTTCCGCGCGGCGGCGGCGTCCGCACCCGCGTCGATGGTGGCGGTGATCAGGTCGATGGCGCCCGCGTTGAGCACCGACTGCATCTCGTGCTCGGAGATGCCCCACTCCTCGCGGAGCCGGTTGCGGCGCACCCGCGGCAGCTCGGGCAGCCCGGCCCGCAGCTCCTCGACCCACTCGCGGGAGGGGGCCACCGGGACCAGGTCGGGCTCGGGGAAGTAGCGGTAGTCCTCCGCCTCCTCCTTGACCCGGCCCGAGGTGGTGGAGCCGTCCTCCTCGTGGAAGTGGCGGGTCTCCTGGATGATGGTGCCGCCGGCGCCGAGCACGGCCGCGTGGCGCATGATCTCGAAGCGCGCCGCCCGCTCCACCGAGCGCAGCGAGTTGACGTTCTTCGTCTCCGAGCGGGTGCCGAACTTCTCGGCGCCCCGGGGCCGCAGCGACAGGTTGACGTCGCAGCGCATCTGGCCCATCTCCATCCGGGCCTCGGAGACGCCCAGCGCCTTGATCAGCTCGCGCAGCTCGGCCACGTACGCCTTGGCGACCTCCGGGGCGCGCTCCCCGGCGCCGACGATGGGCTTGGTGACGATCTCGATGAGCGGGATGCCGGCCCGGTTGTAGTCGAGCAGCGAGTGCGAGGCGCCGTGGATGCGGCCGGTGGCACCACCGACGTGGGTGGACTTGCCGGTGTCCTCCTCCATGTGGGCGCGCTCGATCTCGACCCGGAAGACCTCGCCGTCCTCCAACTGGACGTCCAGGTACCCGTTGTAGGCGATCGGCTCGTCGTACTGGGAGGTCTGGAAGTTCTTCGGCATGTCCGGATAGAAGTAGTTCTTCCGGGCGAAGCGGCACCACTCGGCGATCTCGCAGTTGAGCGCGAGGCCGATCTTGATGGCGGACTCCACGCCGGTCGCGTTGACGACCGGCAGGGAGCCGGGCAGGCCGAGGCAGACGGGGCAGGTCTGCGTGTTGGGCTCCGCCCCCAGGGCGGTGGAGCACCCGCAGAACATCTTGGTCTTGGTGCCCAGCTCGACGTGTACCTCAAGCCCCATCACGGGCTCGTAGACGGCGAGCGCGTCCTCGTACGGCACCAGTTCAGTGACGGTCACGGAAAACTAACCTTTCAGTCCGCTCGGTCAGCTCAGTCCGCGAGGACGTCGTCGTCGCCGATGCGCTTGAGCTCCCGCACCAGCAGGGCGACGCTGGTGACCACGGCGGCGGCGGAGACGGCCGCGTCGATCAGCTGCAGCGTGTCCTGCTCGATGCGGGCCTTCTTGACCTGCTTGATGATGCCCAGGGCGCCGAAGAGCGTGGTGCCGATGGACAGGTACGTGCCGGGCCGGGACTTCTTGAAGCCCTTGGCCTTCTTCAGAGCGCTCACAGCGTGCCTCCGTTCTGCCCCCGGGCGGGTGGCCCGGGGCGTGCCCCCGTGCCACCGGGGCGGCACGGGGGTGCGGGATTCGTGGTCGGGTGCGGCCCGGTGGCCGGTCCGTCGCCCGCCGCGGCCCGGGACCGGCCGCGCAGGGCGCGGCCGGGTCCGTGGGGTGCGGCGGTCACAGCGACGGTGCCTCCTCCAGCAGCGGGTGGCCCCACCGGGCGGTGAACGCGGCCTCGACGGCGGCGCCCACCCGGTACAGGCGGTCGTCGGCCATGGCCGGGGCGATGATCTGCAGGCCCACCGGCAGCCCGTCCTCGGGCGCCAGGCCGCACGGCAGGGACATCGCCGCGTTGCCCGCCAGGTTGGTCGGGATGGTGCACAGGTCCGCCAGGTACATCGCCATCGGGTCGTCGGCGCGCTCGCCGATCGGGAAGGCGGTGGTGGGCGTGGTCGGCGAGACGATCACGTCCACCTGCTCGAAGGCCTGCTCGAAGTCCTGCTTGATGAGCGTGCGGACCTTCTGGGCGGAGCCGTAGTAGGCGTCGTAGTAGCCGGACGACAGGGCGTAGGTGCCCAGCATGATCCGGCGCTTGACCTCGGCGCCGAAGCCGGCCTCGCGGGTGAGCGAGGTGACCTCCTCGGCCGACCGGGTGCCGTCGTCGCCGACCCGCAGGCCGTACCGCATGGCGTCGAAGCGGGCCAGGTTGGAGGAGCACTCGGAGGGCGCGATGAGGTAGTACGCGGCCAGCGCCAGGTCGAAGGAGGGGCAGTCCAGCTCGACGATCTCGGCGCCCAGCTCCTTGAGCAGCGCCACCGACTCCTCGAAGCGCTGCATCACGCCGGCCTGGTAGCCCTCGCCGCGGAACTGCTTGACCACGCCGACCCGCATGCCCTCCACCGAGCCGTTGCGGGCGGCCTCGACCACCGGCGGCACCGGCGCGTCGATGGAGGTGGAGTCCAGCGGGTCGTGCCCGGCGATCACCTCGTGCAGCAGCGCCGCGTCCAGCACGGTGCGGGCGCACGGCCCGCCCTGGTCGAGGGAGGAGGAGAAGGCCACCATGCCGTAGCGGGAGACCGCGCCGTAGGTGGGCTTGACGCCGACGGTGCCGGTGACGGCCGCCGGCTGGCGGATCGAGCCGCCGGTGTCGGTGCCGATGGCCAGCGGCGCCTGGTACGAGGCGAGGGCGGCGGAGGAACCGCCGCCGGAACCGCCCGGGATGCGGGTGAGGTCCCACGGGTTGCCGGTGGGGCCGTAGGCGCTGTTCTCGGTGGAGGACCCCATGGCGAACTCGTCCATGTTGGTCTTGCCGAGGATGACGACGTCCGCGTCCTTGAGCCGGCGGGTGAGCGTGGCGTCGTACGGCGGCACCCAGCCCTCAAGGATCTTGGAACCGACGGTGGTCGGCACGCCCTTGGTGGTGAAGATGTCCTTGAGCGCCAGCGGCACCCCGGCCAGCGGGCCGAGCTTCTCGCCGCGCTCCCGCTTCTCGTCCACGGCGCGGGCCTGGGCGAGGGCGCCGGCCCGGTCGACGTGCAGGAAGGCGTGGACCTTCTCGTCCACCGCGTCGATGCGCGCCAGGTGGGCCTCGGTGACCTCGACGGCGGTGACCTCGCCGGACGCGATCTTCGCGGCGGTCTCGGCCGCGGTGAGCCTGGTCAGATCAGCCATGTGATTACTCCTCCCCCAGGATCTGCGGCACCTTGAAACGCTGCTGCTCCTGGGCGGGGGCGCCGGAGAGCGCCTCCTGCGGGGTCAGCGAGGGACGGACCTCGTCCGGGCGCATGACGTTGGTCAGCGGCAGCGGGTGGGAGGTCGGCGGTACGTCTTGGTCGGCGACCTCGGAGACGCGGGCGACCGCGCCGATGATGTCGTCGAGCTGTCCGGCGAAGTGGTCGAGCTCTTCGTCGCGCAGCTCCAGACGCGCCAGCCGGGCGAGGTGGGCGACCTCCTCGCGCGTGATGCCAGGCATGCAGCGATCCTCAGGGTGAGTGTGGAGTGTTTCGCGGCCAATCCTATGGCTCGGCGGGTGCTACGGGCGAAACACGTACCGTCGCGGCCCGGCGCGGGGCCTCTCGGCGGCGGGCCCAGGTCCCGGCGGGCGCCGGGAGCGGGCCCGCCCGCGGTGCCCGGGCGGACGTCCGCGCGGTCGCGGCGGCGGTCGCCCCGGGGCGGACGTCCGGCCCGGCGCGGGGTCGCTCGGCGGCGGGCCGGGGTCCCCGGGCGCGGGCCCGTTCCGGACGCCGGTGCCGGTGCGCCGCCCCGCCCGGGGCGGGCCCCTGACCCGGGGTGGGTGGCGCGGTCGGCGCGGGCCCGGCTCAGGTGACCGACTGGTCCGCCTCGCGGTCGGCGGTGGTGGTGGCCGCCGCGGTGGCGGCGACCTCGGGCTGCGGGCCGTCCAGCGGCACCGCCGCCGGGGCGAGCGGCTCGGGCTCGATGAGCGGCGCGGACTCGGCGAGCGGGACCGGCTCCACCGGTGTCCCGGCCCCGGTGCGCGGGCACGGCCGCAGCGGGACCGGGCCGGCGGCCGGTTCCGGCTCGGGGAAGGGTCCAGGGGTCCCGGGCGGGCCGGGGGCCGCCCGGGGCGGTGACGCGCGGCGCGCCGGACCCGCCCGTTCCGCCGGTCTGCCGTGAACCGCCCACCGCCCGCGCCCCGTCGGAGGGTCTCGCCCCGCCGGAGTTCCGCGTGCCACCGGAGGTCCGCGTGCCACCGGAGGTCCTCGCCCCGTCGGAGCCGCGCGCCCCGCCCGGGGTCCGCGCGCCGTCCGGGGTCCGCGCCCCGCCGGGGGCCTTCGCCGGGCCGGAGCCCCGCGTCCCGCCGGCGGCCTTCGCCGAGCCCGGGCCGGGCGGCAGGGCGGGGCCGGCCGGCCCGCGCGCACCGCCGGCCGCGGCGGGCCGGGTTCCGTCGGCCGGCGCGGGCCGGACGGCGGCGGGCCCGCCGGCCGCACCGGCGCCGCGGCCGGTGCCCTCGCCGCGGGTGCGCAGCCAGGCCGTGGTCTCCTCCGGCGGCATCGCCGCGGCGACCAGCCAGCCCTGCACCGCGTCGCAGCCCAGGTCGCGCAGCCGCTCCCAGGTCTCGTCGTCCTCGACGCCCTCGGCGACCACCAGCAGTCCGAGGGAGTGGGCGAGGTCCACGGTGCAGCGCACGATCTCGGCGTCCTCGTTGTCCACCGCCAGCCGGGCCACGAAGGACCGGTCGATCTTCAGCTCGCTGACCGGCAGCCGCCGCAGGTGGACCAGGGAGGAGTACCCGGTGCCGAAGTCGTCCAGGGACATCTTCACGCCGTGGCCGGCGAGTCCGGCGAGGGTGTCGGCGGCCCGCTGCGGGTCCTCCAGCAGCACGTGTTCGGTGATCTCCAGTTGCAGCGCGCCGGGCGGGACGCCGTGCCGGGCGAGCCGTCCGGCGACCGCGCCGGCGAAGCCGGGGGTGTGCACGTCGCGCGGGGAGACGTTGACCGCGACCGGCACCTCCAGGCCGTCGGCCCGCCACCGGGCGACCTGGCCGAGCGCGGTCTCCAGCACGTACTCGGTCAGCCGGGGCATCAGCCCGGAGCTCTCGGCGATGGCGATGAACTCGTCGGGCGGGACCCGGCCGCGGTCCGGGTGCGCCCAGCGGACCAGCGCCTCCAGCCCGGCGACGTGGCCGTCGAAGCCGACCTTGGGCTGGTAGTGGAGTTCGACCTGGCCGGCGTCGAGGGCGCGGCGCAGGTCGCCCAGGAGGCCCAGCCGGTCGGGGGTGTTGCCGTCCCGCCGGGCCTCGTACACCTCGGCGCCGCTGCGGTCCCGCTTCGCCTGGTACATCGCCACGTCGGCGCGGCGCAGCAGCCCTTCGGCGTCCTGCGCGTGGTCGGGGTAGACGGCGACCCCGGCGCTCGCCTCCAGCACCAGGGTGAGCCCGTCGAGGTCGAGCGGGGAGCCGAGCGCCGAGATGAGGTTGCGGGCCACCCGCTGGGCGCTGGTGAGGGAGTCGGCGGTGGGCAGCAGGACGGCGAACTCGTCGCCGCCGAGCCGGGCCGCCTCGGCGCCCCGGGGCAGTGCCAGCCGGAGCCGTTCGGCGATCTGGAGCAGCAGCCGGTCGCCGGCGAGGTGGCCGAGGGTGTCGTTGACCGAGCGGAAGCGGTCCAGGTCGATGAGGACCAGGGCGGTCCGCACGCCCTCCCGTTCGGCCTCGTCCAGGGCGGTCCAGGTGCGGTCCAGCAGCCACTGGCGGTTGGGCAGTCCGGTCAGCGGGTCCCGCAGCTGCTCCTCGGCGCGGACCCGGGCGATCCACAGGGTGGAGTCCAGGGCGATCAGCGGCACCGCGAACAGCGGGAGCATCAGCGGGCGGTGGTCGGCGACGACCACGATGAGCGGGGAGATGCCCAGCAGCGCGACGCCGACCAGGGCCTGCCGGACCAGCGCGGTGCGGGCGACGGTGCGCAGGGCGGTGCCGGGCTGGGCGAGGGCGAACCACAGCAGCGCCCGGGTGACCAGCAGATAGCCGAAAGCCGCCAGCGCCACCTGCGGGACGTGGTACAGCTCCCAGCCGTCGGGGTGCCAGGCGTGTTCCACCGAGGGCACGGTCCCGAAGGCGGCGAGGGTGAGCGCGGCGGCGCCCAGGCCCAGGATGTCGATGGAGCCGTGCAGCAGGGCCTGCCGCCAGCGGTGCCGGCGGGCGGCGCCGACCAGGACGACGACGGCGAGGCTGATCAGGACCGCGGGCAGCCAGCCGAAGAGCAGCAGGGTGGCCAGGGTCAGCGCGGCGCCGGAGCCGGTGCCGCCCCACCAGCGGTCCCGGCCCAGGGCGACCAGGTGGCCCACGATCAGGCCGGTGAGGACGGCGAGCGACCAGCCCACGGTGCCGTCGGGGAAGAGCGCCCGGCCCCGGTCGAGCGTCCGGTAGATCCCGGCGCCGAAGGCGACGGCGGCGACCACCAGGGCCGCGGTGGGCAGGGTCGGCTGCACCAGACGGCGCAGCCGCGACGCCGGGGCGGCACTGTCGGTCGGTTCCATACCCGTCCCTCTCACAGCCGGCGGTGCCCGCGCCACGGCAGGCGCACTCCTCAACAGTAGGCGGCAGACGGCGGCGGCGGGCGGCGATCGGCAGCGGTTGCCCGAATGCCACCCGGCCATCCGTGACCATCTGGTATGCGCTGTAAGGGTGATGCCCGCTGGCCGACCGGGGAACTACCCGGGACCGAATATGGCCTACTCCGTATGGCTGATGGGGCGTCTATTCCGGTGAAGTGAGGGCCACCTCCCGGGCGGCTTCGGGCCCTTGTTCGAGGAGCACGGTGAATCCGGCGTCGTCGAGCACGGGGACTTTCAGCTGCATCGCCTTGTCGTATTTCGAGCCGGGGTTGTCCCCGACGACGACAAATCCGGTCTTCTTCGACACCGCGCCGGTGACTTTCGCGCCACGGCTCTGCAGCGCTTCCTTGGCGGCGTCCCGGGTGTAGGACGCCAGGGTTCCGGTGACCACGACGGTGACGCCCTCCAGCGGGCGCGGCCCTTCGTCCTCACCGCCGGCTTCCTCCATCCGGACTCCGGCGGCGCGCCATTTCCGGATGATTTCGCGGTGCCAGTCCTCGGCGAACCACTGCTTGACCGAGGCGGCGATGGTCGGGCCGACGCCTTCGACGGCGGCCAGTTCCGCCTCGTCGGCCTCCGCGATCCGGTCGATGGACCGGAATTCCCGGGCGAGTGCCACGGCGGCCACCGGTCCCACGTGGCGGATGGACAGGCCGGTGATGATCCGGGCGAGCGGGCGGTCCTTGGCGGCCTCGATCTTCTCCAGCATCGCCAGGGTGTTCTTCTTCGGCTCGCCCTTCTGGTTGGCGAAGAAGGTGACGATCTTCTCCTCGCCGGTTTTCGGGTCGCGCTTGGGCAGTCCGCTGTCCGGGTCCAGGACGTAGGAGCGGATCGGCAGCAGCTGTTCGATGTCGAGGGTGAACAGGTCGCCCTCGTCGCGCAGCGGCGGTTCGGCGGGCTCCAGCGGCCGGGTGAGCGCGGCGGCGGCCACGTAGCCGAGGTTCTCGATGTCCAGGCACTTGCGGCCGGCCAGGTAGAAGATCCGCTCGCGCAGCTGGGCGGGGCAGGAGCGGGCGTTGGGGCAGCGCAGGTCGACGTCGCCCTCCTTCATGGGCTGCAGCGCGCTGCCGCACTCCGGGCACGCGGCGGGCATCACGAACTCCCGCTCGGTGCCGTCCCGCAGGTCGGTGACCGGGCCGAGGATCTCGGGGATGACGTCGCCGGCCTTGCGCAGCGCCACGGTGTCGCCGATGAGCACGCCCTTGGCCTTCACCACGTCCTGGTTGTGCAGGGTGGCGAACTCCACCTCGGAGCCGGCCACGGTCACCGGCTCCACCACGGCGTAGGGGGTGACGCGCCCGGTGCGGCCCACGCCGACCCGGATGTCCAGGAGCTTGGTGTTGACCTCCTCCGGGGGGAACTTCCAGGCGATCGCCCAGCGCGGGGCGCGCGAGGTGGAGCCCAGCCGCCCCTGAAGCGGGATCTCGTCGAGCTTGACCACCACGCCGTCGATCTCGTGCTCGACCGAGTGGCGGGTCTCGCTGTCCCCGTAGGTGGCGATGAACCGGCGCACATCGTCCAGCGAGCCGGCCACCCGGTTGTGGCGGGCGGTGGGCAGGCCCCACGCGCGCAGCAGGTCGTACGCCTCGGAGAGCCGGTCGATGTCCAGGCCCTCGCGGGCGCCGATGCCGTGCACCACCATGTGCAGCGGCCGGGAGGCGGTGACCTTGGGGTCCTTCTGGCGCAGCGAGCCGGCCGCCGCGTTCCGCGGGTTGGCGAACGGCGGCTTGCCGGCCTCCACCAGGCGGGCGTTGAGGTCGTCGAAGCGCTCGCGGGGGAAGTAGACCTCGCCGCGGATCTCCACCAGCGCCGGGACCCGGTCGCCGGCCAGCCGGTCCGGGATCTCGGCGATGGTGCGGACGTTGGGGGTGATGTCCTCGCCGGTGACGCCGTCGCCGCGGGTGGCGGCGCGGGTGAGCCGGCCGTGCTCGTAGGTGAGGTTGACCGCCAGGCCGTCCACCTTCAGCTCGCACAGGAAGTGGTACGAGCCGCCGGCCGCGGCCGGCTCGCCCAGCTCGCGGGCGATGCGGTCGCCCCAGGCGGTCAGCTCCTCGTCCTCGAAGGCGTTGTCCAGGCTGAGCATCCGCTCCCGGTGCGCGACCTCGGTGAACTCCGTCTCGTAGGAGCCGGCGACCTTCTGGGTGGGCGAGTCCGGGGTGCGCAGCTCGGGGTACTCGTCCTCCAGCGCCTCCAGCGAGCGCAGCAGCCGGTCGAACTCGGCGTCGCTGATGACGGGCGCGTCCTTCACGTAGTACCGGAAGCGGTGCTCCTCGATCTCCTCGGCGAGCTGGGCGTGCTTCTCCCGTGCTTCGGCGGGCACCGTTGCTTGCTGTTCGCCGGCCACCGTCTCGTCCTCCCGTTACTCAGGGTTGTCGGCGAGCGATCTCGCCGCCCGGACGCAGTGGGCCAGCGCGGCGCGCGCGTACGCGGGCGAGGCACCCGCGAGCCCGCACGCCGGGGTGACCACCACGGACTCGGCGAGAGTCCCCGGTGACAGCCCCAGCCTGCGCCACAGCGTCCTTACCCCCATGACGCTACCGGCCGGGTCCGACAACGGGCCGTCCACCGCGGGCACCGCGCCGACGAAGAGGGTGGTACCGCCCTCCACCGCCTCCCCGATCGTCTCTTCCTCACGTTCGGTGAGCAGCGCGAGGTCGAAGGAGATTCCGGTGGCCCCGGCGCGCCGCAGCAGCGCGAAGGGTACGGCGGGGGCGCACGAGTGCACGACGACCTCGGCGCCCGCCGCGACCGCCGTCACCTCGCGCAGGGCGCCCTCGACCACGCCCCGGTCCACCGCGCGGTGGGTGCGGTAGCCGCTGGCGGTGCGGACCGATCCGGTGAGCACCGCCGTCAGCGAGGGCTCGTCGAGCTGGAGCACCGGCCGGGCGCCGGGCACCCGGCGCCGTACCTCGGCGAGGTGGTGGCGCAGCCCCTCGGCGAGCGAGGCGGCCAGGTCCCGGCAGGCGCCGGGGTCACTGATCGCGGCCTCGCCGTTGCGGAGTTCCAGGGCGGCGGCGAGCGTCCAGGGGCCGACCGCCGAGATCTTCAGCGCGCCGGTGTAGCCCTGGGTGAACTCCTCCAGCGCGTCCAGGTCCTCGCGCAGCCAGGAGCGGGCCCGCCGGGTGTCCCGTCCGGGCCGGTCGCTGATCCGCCAGCCGCTGGGCTCCACATGGGCGTACAGCTCCGCCAGCAGTCCGGCGGTGCGGCCGATCATGTCGGCGCCGGGGCCCCGGGCGGGCAGCTCCGGCAGGTACGGCAGGGCCTCCAGGGACCCGGTCACGGTCTTCGCCGCCTCGCGGGCGTCGCCGCCCGGCATGGAGCCGATGCCGGTGGCGGTGCCCGGTCCCCAGCTGGTCTTCTTCTCGTCGCTCGCGTTCTCGCTCACGCCCCGAAGCGTACGAGGGGGCGGGCGCGGATCCGAAAATCCGCGCCCCGCCACCACGCCGCCCGGGCCGGGAACGGGCGCCCGGACGGTCCGGGACGCCCCCGGTGCCCCGCACACCGTCCGCGAGCGGTCACCGGCACGGGGCCGGTCACCGGGGCGGGCGGGGCCGGTTCCGGCGTCAGCCCTGCGGGCGCACCGACAGGTCGGTGATCTCCGCGCCGGGCGGCAGGTCCAGCGCGGTGAGGATGGTGGTGGCCACCGACTCGGGGGTGATCCAGCGGCCGGGGTCGTACTCCTTGCCCTCCTGCCGGTGCACCTTCTCCTGCATCGGGGTGGCGGTGCGGCCGGGGTAGACGGAGGTGACCCGCACCCCGTTGCCGGACTCCTCCCAGCGCAGCGCGTCGGCGAGCGCCTTCAGCCCGTGCTTGCTCGCCGCGTAGGCGCCCCACTGGGCGTTGGCCCGCAGGCCGGCGCCGGAGTTGACGAAGAGCACGTGCCCCTGGGCCACCCGCAGCTGCGGCAGCAGCAGCCGGGTCAGCTCGGCCGGGGCCACCAGGTTGGCGGCGAGCTGCTGGTTCCACACCTTCGGGGTCAGCTCCCCGACCGTCCCCAGCTCCACCACGCCGGCGATGTGCAGCAGCGAGTCGAGCCGGTCCGGCAGGGTCTGGTGCCCGAACGCCCAGGACAGCCGCTCCGGCTCGGCCAGGTCGCCCACCAGCGTCTTCGCGCCCGGGAAGCGCGCGGCCAGCTCCTTGGCCCGGCCGGCGTCCCGCGCCAGCAGCCACAGCTGGTCGCCCCGCTCGGCGAGCCGCTCGGCGACGACGGTGCCGATACCCGAGCCGGCGCCGGTGATCAGATGTGTACGCATGCACCCATGGGTACCACGGGCCCGCTCAGACGACGCCGTGGGCCTCCTCCAGATACGCCATCGCCCCCACGCCGTCCTCCGCGAAGAAGACCAGCTCGGTGAGCGGCACCGGGAGGAAGCCCTCCGCCTCCATCCGCTGGAACTGCTGCTTGAGCCCGTCGTAGAAGCCGGCCGCGTTGAGCAGCACCACCGGCTTGGTGTGCAGGTTGTGCTTCTTCAGTTCAAGGATCTCGGTCGCCTCGTCCAGCGTGCCGGTCCCGCCCACCATGATCACGATGGCGTCGGCGCGGGCGAGCATCTCCGCCTTCCGCTCGGCGAGGTCCTTCGTGATCAGCATCTCGTCCGCGTCCGGCCGCGCCTTGGCGGCCAGGAACTCCACCGAGACCCCGACCAGCCGGCCGCCCGCCTCCTGCACCCCGTCCGCCATGACCTTCATCAGCCCGACGTTCGAGCCGCCCCACACCAGGGTGTGCCCGCCCGCCCCGATGAGCCGGGCGAACTCGCGGGCGGGGGTGGTGTAGCGGTCGTCCAGGTCGGCGGCGGAGCAGAAGACGCAGATGTTCATGCCGGTACGGTACGCCGCCCCGCTCCGGCCGCTCCGGCCCGGCCGGCCCGCCCGGGAAGCGCCCGCACGGACATCGCCGTTGACACCCGGAGAAGATAGCGAGACGATACGTCTCGTTCCGAGAACACGGTGAAGGGATTCCCGTCATGTCCGTACGCACCACCCGCTTCGTCGAGACCGCCCCCGGTGTCCGCCTGTGGACCGAGACCCGGGGCCCGGCCGACGGCACCCCGCTGCTCCTGGTCATGGGCGCGCAGGCGTCCGGCCTCGGCTGGCCGGAGGGCCTGGTGGAGCGGCTCGCGGCGCACCACCGCGTGATCCGCTACGACCACCGCGACACCGGCCGCTCCAGCTGGACCTTCGACCAGGACCCGTACCGGGTCACCGACCTCGCCGAGGACGTGGTGGCCGTACTGGACGGGCTCGGCGTCGAGAGGGCCCACCTGGTCGGGATGTCCCTGGGCGGGATGCTCACCCAGCTGGTGCTCGCCGACCACCCCGACCGGGTGCTCAGCGCCACGGTGTTCGGCACCACCGCGCTGAGCACGGCCGACCTGGTCCACCCGGACGGCACCCGCACCCCGGTGGACCGGCTCCCGGGCATCGACCCCCGGCTGCTGGAGGAGTGGGCGCGCCCCGTCGAGGACCTGGGCGAGGAGGCCGAACTGGACCGCCGGGTACGACACTGGGAGCTGCTGCACGGCGACGGGCTGCCGTTCGACGCGGAGTACTTCCGGGCCCTGGAGCGCGAGATCATCGAGCACACCGGCAGCTACCTGCCCGGTACCGCGCACGGCCGGGCCGACCACTCCGGCATGCTGCGCACGGAGGCCCTGGCCGCGAACCGGGTGCCCACACTCGTCGTCTCCGCCCCGGCCGACCCGGTGTTCCCGCCGCCGCACCCGCAGTTCCTGGCCCAGGCCATCGGCGGCGCCCGGCTCGCCGAGGTCCCGGGCCTGGGCCACTCCCTGCCGCCCGAGGTGCACGGGCCGCTGGCGGAGGTGGTCCTGTCGCACACCACGGCCCGGTGAGGGTCGCGGCCGACCGGGCCGCCGTGACCGGAACGGCGGCCCGGTCGGGACGGGCGCTCAGGCCGCCAGGGCGGGCGCTCAGGCCGCCAGGGCCGGGATCGGTGGTGGGTCACCGAGGCCCAGCTCGAACCAGACCGTCTTGCCGCCCATCCCGAACACCTCCTTCCCCAGCGAGAATCCGCCCCACCGGTCGGCGAACACCTCCAGGATGAACAGGCCGCGCCCGCACTCGTCCTCGGCGCCCGGCTTGAGCACCGCCGGCAGTTCCGGGTTGGAGTCCGAGACGCTGACCCGCAGCACGGGGTGCTCCCACCGCACCCGCACGCAGACCGGGTGGTCGGAGTAGCGGACGGAGTTGGTGGTCAGCTCGCTCGTCAGCAGCGCCGCCCGCTCGATGAGCGGATCGAGGTGGTGCGCCGTGAGCATCGTGTAGAGGGCGGCCCGGACGACCTTGGGACCGCGCGGGTCCCGGGGGAAGGAGATCTCGTACTCCCAGGGCTGCTCGAACGGCATGGGGAAGGGGTCTTTGGGCATGACAGCCACCTTCGGTGCGGAGTTCCGTCTGTGAGAGTCGCACCACAACGGTAGGGCCCCGACGCTAACAACTGTTATGCGTCTAACTCGAACGAGTGATACGAACTCCTTTTCTGCCGCGCTCGGTTGGGGAGCGGGAGACTGGCCGCAGAGGAAGGGAGGGCGCATGGGCAAGCCCCTGACGATTCGCCAGCGTCGCCTGGGAGCCGAACTTCGGCGGCTTCGCGAGGAGGCCGGGATGTCCGCATCGACGGCGGCCGGGCTTCTCGGAACCGATCGGTCGATGATTTCCAACATCGAGGCCGGACGCTTCGGAGTCAGCGAGGAACGCATCCGCCGCCTGGCCAGCGTGTACCAGTGCGACGACGAATCACTCGTCGATGGTCTGGTGCGGATGACCGAGCGTCGGCAGAAACCTTGGTGGGAGGAGTACCGCGGCAAGATTCCGCCGGGCTTTATCGATGTGTCGGAGATCGAGCACGACGCCCTACGGCTGCGCACCGTCCAGACGGCTCATCTGCCCGGGTTGCTCCAGACCGAAGAACATGCCCGCGCACTCTTCGATCTCGTCGTGCCCGCACTACCCCGGCTTGAGGTGGAACTGCGTGTCGCGCACCGCATAACCCGGCAGACGGTCATCACCGAGGAGAGGGCGACACCCTTTGTGGCGCTGATCCACGAGGCAGCACTCCGCATGCAGTTCGGCGGGAGGGATGTGGCACGGAGACAACTGGGACACCTGCTGGTGATGAGCGAGCTGGAAAACGTCACCATCCGCGTCATCCCGTTCGCGGCAGGCGGCTTCCCCATGGCCGGCGAGTCGGTTCTCTATGCCGAGGCCCGGACCTCTCGCTTGGACACCGTGCACATGGACTCACCGACCGGTGCGGTCTTCATCGACTCGCCCACGCAACTTGCCCACTTCCGAACGCTGTTCGACGTTATCGAGACGGTAGCGTTGCCGGCGGAGAAGTCGCGGGACTTCATCCTCGCAATCGCCAAGGACGCGTGAGGTGCCATGCCGGATTCGACCTGGGTCAAGTCGTCATTTTCCGAGACGGGCGGCAACGCCTGCGTCGAGCTGGCCACCACAGAGGACAACGGCATAGCCATACGCGAGAGCGAGATACCCGGCACCGTCATGGCCACCCGCCCCGCCTCACTGCGCGCGTTCCTGGGGGCCGCGAAGGCGGGGCGGTTCGACGGGCTGGGGGGCGCCACCCGGCGCCCCTGAACGCGGCCGGGCGCTAGCCTGAACCGTATGGATCAGCTCGACGGGGTGGAGATCATCGCCTGCGCGGACGGCGAAGCGTTCGAGCGCTGGCTGGCGGAGCACCACACCCGCCACGAGGGCGTGTGGATCAAGGTGGCCAAGAAGACCTCCGGCATCCCCTCCGTCACCTCGGACGAGCTGGTGGACATCGGCCTGTGCTACGGCTGGATCTCCGGCCAGCGGCGGTCCCTCGACGCCCGGCACTACCTCCAGAAGTACGTGCCCCGCCGCCCCCGCAGCCTGTGGTCGCGGGTGAACGTCGAGAAGGCCGAAGCGCTCACCGCCGCCGGCCGGATGCGCGAGCCCGGCCTCGCCGAGGTGCGGAAGGCGAAGGCCGACGGCCGGTGGGCGGCCGCGTACGAGTCGCAGCGCACCGCCACCGTGCCGCCCGACCTCGCGGCGGCGCTCGACGCCGACCCCGCGGCCAGGCGTGCCTTCGAGGCACTCGACCGCACGGCGCGGTACCTGACGATCCTCCCGCTGCTCCAGGCGGTCACCCCGGAGAGCCGGCGGGCCCGGCTCGCCAAGGCCCTGGACGCGCTGCGCGCGGCGGGCACCCCACCGGCCTAGCCCGACGCGGCGGCGGTCTCCCGGGCGCGGCGGGTGGTGGCGATGGTGGCCGAGCCGACCACCCGGGTGCCGTCGTAGAGCACGATCGCCTGGCCCGGGGCGACCCCGCGCACCGGCTCGGCGAAGGTCACCCGCAGCTCCTCGCCCACCGGCTCGGCGCGGACCTCGGTCTCGCCGCCGTGGGCACGCAGCTGGGCGGTGTACGTCCCCGGGCCGGCGGGCGGCGTGCCGCACCAGCGGGGCCGGATCGCGGTCAGCTCGGCGATGTCGAGCGCGGCGGCCGGGCCGACGGTGACGGTGTTGTTCACCGGGGAGATGTCCAGCACGTAGCGCGGCTTGCCGTCCGGCGCGGGGACGCCGATCCGCAGGCCCTTGCGCTGGCCGATGGTGTAGCCGTACGCGCCCTCGTGGGTGCCGAGCTTGTTGCCGTCCTCGTCCACGATGTCGCCCTCGGCCCGGCCCAGCCGGGAGGCGAGGAAGCCGCGGGTGTCGCCGTCGGCGATGAAGCAGATGTCGTGGCTGTCCGGCTTCTTCGCCACCGACAGCCCGCGGCGCTCGGCCTCGGCGCGGATCTCGTCCTTGGTCGTGAGGGTGTCGCCGAGCGGGAACATCGCGTGCGCCAGCTGCCGCTCGTCCAGCACGCCCAGGACGTAGCTCTGGTCCTTGGCCATGTCACTGGCGCGGTGCAGCTCCCGGCTGCCGTCCTCGCGGGTGACCACGGTCGCGTAGTGACCGGTGCACACCGCGTCGAAGCCGAGCGCGAGCGCCTTGTCCAGCAGCGCGGCGAACTTGATCTTCTCGTTGCAGCGCAGGCACGGGTTGGGGGTGCGGCCCGCCCGGTACTCGGCGACGAAGTCGTCCACCACGTCCTCGCGGAACCGCTCGGCCAGGTCCCACACGTAGAAGGGGATGCCGATGACGTCGGCGGCGCGGCGGGCGTCGCGGGAGTCCTCGATGGTGCAGCAGCCCCGCGCGCCGGTGCGGAAGGACTGCGGGTTGGCGGACAGCGCCAGGTGCACGCCGGTCACGTCGTGGCCGGCCTCGGCGGCACGGGCCGCGGCGACGGCGGAGTCCACGCCGCCGGACATGGCGGCCAGCACGCGGAGGCGACGGCCGTCGCGCGGAGCGTTCGGATCGGGGGCGCCCGGGAAGTCAGTCATAGCGCTCTCCAGGGTACGGGGCCGCCCGGGTGATCCGCGCCCCGGTTCTCACGCCGGTTCACGGCCCGTTCACGGCCCGGGCGGGCGGCGCGGGGGCGGGGGCCGCGGGGACGGCCCCGGCGGGGCGGGCGGCGCGCGGGCCGCCCTGGGCGGGAAAGGGGCGGCGCGCGGGCGGCCCCCGGCGGGAAGGGGGCGGCGTGCGGCCGGTGCGCGAGGGGCACGGACGCGGGGCGGTGGAACCGCGGCGGACCCGGGGGCGTTGTCCACACCATGAGCGATGCGCCGTCCCCGGCCCCGTCCGGCTCCCCACCGCGCCCGGCGACAGGCTGCCGCCCCGGGACGGGAGCGGGAGCGCGGCCGGGGGACCGCACGGCCGCGGACGGGCGCCCCCGGGTGCGCCGGCGCACCCTGCTGCTGGGCGGGGCGGCGGTGGCCGGGCTGGGCGCGGCGGGGGCGGCCTGGGCGGCGCGGGAGGAGCTGGAGCGGCTGTGGTGGCGCATGCCGGGCGTGGCCCTGCCGCGCCGGGAGGGCGAGGTGGACCACCCCGGGGCGCACTGGGTCGCCGCGTCCGAGGCGAACTTCCGCCGGGCGGACCGGCCGCGCGACTACCTGGTCGACCGGGTGGTGATCCACGTCGTGCAGGGCGGCTACGACTCGGCGCTGCGGGCCTTCCGCGACCCGGAGCACCGTGCCGCCACCCACTACGTGGTGCGGGAGGACGGCCGGATCGCACAGACGGTCCGGGAGCTGGACGTCGCCTTCCACGCCGGGAACCGGGCGTACAACGAGCGCAGCGTGGGCATCGAGCACGCGGGCTGGGTGGACCGCCCGGAGTCCTTCACCATGGCCATGTACCGGGCGTCGGCCGGGCTCACCGCGGCGATCTGCGCGCGGTACGGCATGGAGCCCGACCGGGCGCACGTCATCGGCCACATCGAGGTGCCGGGCGCGGACCACACCGACCCCGGGCCGCACTGGGACTGGGACCGCTATCTGCGGATGGTCCGGGCGGCCGGCCGGGGCCGCTGACCGGCCGGCCGGGGCCGCTGACCGGCCGGCCGCCGCCACCGGCGGGCGGACCGGCGGCGCCCCCGCGCGGGGGACCGGCGGCGCCCCCGCGCGGGCGGAGGCGGTGCGCCGCCAGCGGCAGCGGGGACCGGAAGCCGGGGCCGGGAGCCACGGTGGGGGGCCGGGGGCCGGGGGAAATCGGGAGGACGGCGCGGCGGGTGGTGCGCCAGGATGAGATCGCCTGTACCCCGCCCCCGTCCACCGGGGGTCGCCGCCGAAAGGGAACGCACGTGCCCCGTGCCGTCACGCTGATCCGCTCCGCCACGCTCTCCGACGTCGCCGAGTACGCCTACGCGGCCACCGCGCCCGCCGAGGCACGGCTGATCTTCCTCGCCGGGGCGTGCCCGCTCAACGACGACGGCACCACCGCGGCCGTCGGGGACTACGCCGGCCAGGCCGCCAAGGCGGTGGAGAACCTGCGGACCGCGCTCGCCGACGCCGGGGCCGTGCTGGAGGACGTGATCAGCACCCGGGTCCTGGTCGCCTCCACCCGGCAGGAGGACCTGGTCACCGCCTGGGAGGTGGTCCGGGACGCCTTCGGCGAGCACGACGTTCCCAGCACCCTGATGGGCGTGACCGTGCTGGGCTACCACGACCAGCTGGTGGAGATCGAAGCGGTGGCCGCCGTCCTCGACTCCTGACCGGCCGCCCCGCGCCGGGCGACCGTCCGGCGCGAGCCCCGGGCCGTCACCGGCGCGACCGACGCCCGAACCGGGCCGGCACGGACCGGCCCGGTTCGGTTCGGGCCCGGGGCCGGCGGGCGGCTCAGCTCAGGCCGGCGCTGCGGGCGCGTTCGACGGCCGGGCCGATCGCCGCGGCCACCGCGTCCACATCGGCCCGGGTGGAGGTGTGGCCGAGCGAGAAGCGCAGGGTGCCGCGGGCCAGGTCCGGATCGGTGCCGGTGGCCAGCACCACGTGGCTGGGCTGGGCCACCCCGGCGGTGCACGCCGACCCGGTGGAGCAGGCGATGCCCTGGGCGTCGAGCAGCAGCAGCAGCGAGTCGCCCTCGCAGCCGGGGAAGGAGAAGTGCGCGTTGGCGGGCAGCCGGCCGGCCGGGTCGGGGTCGCCGCCCAGGACCGCGTCCGGCACCGCCTCGGTGACCGCGGCGATCAGCGCGTCCCGCAGCGCGCCGACCTCGCGGGCGAAGTCCGCGCGGCGGGCCGCGGCCAGCTCCCCGGCGACCGCGAAGGCGGCGACGGCCGGTGCGTCCAGGGTGCCGGAGCGCACCTGCCGCTCCTGGCCCCCGCCGTGCAGCAGCGGGACGGGGGCGTACTCCCGGGCCAGCAGCAGCGCCCCGATCCCGTAGGGGCCGCCGATCTTGTGGCCGCTGACCGTCATCGCGGCGAGGCCGGAGGCGGCGAAGTCCACGTCGAGCTGGCCGAACGCCTGTACCGCGTCGGCGTGCAGCGGGACGCCGAACTCGGCCGCCACCGCGGCGAGTTCGGTGACCGGCAGCACGGTGCCGATCTCGTTGTTGGCCCACATCACGGTGGCCAGCGCCACATCGGCGGGGTTCCGCCCGATCGCCTCCCGCAGCGCGTCGGGCGAGACCCGGCCGTACCGGTCCACCGGCAGCCACTCCACCCGGGCAGCCTCGTGGTCGGCGAGCCAGTGCACCGCGTCGAGGACCGCGTGGTGTTCCACCGGGCTGGCCAGCACCCGGGTCCGGGCCGGGTCGGCGTCCCGCCGGGCCCAGTACAGGCCCTTCACGGCGAGGTTGTCGGCCTCCGTCCCGCCGGCGGTGAAGATCACCTCGCTCGGTCGGGCCCCGAGGGCGGCGGCGAGGGTCTCGCGGCCTTCCTCGACGGTGCGCCGGGCACGCCGGCCGGGGGCGTGCAGCGAGGAGGCGTTCCCGACGACGGTGAGCTGGGCGGTCATCGCCTGCACCGCCTCGGGAATCATCGGCGTGGTGGCGGCGTGGTCGAGGTATGCCATGGTGCGACGATTCTACGAGCCGGACGGGGAGGGTGTGACGGCCGCCGGGCGGGAACACGGCGGCCCGGGGGCACCGCGGTGACTCACATCTCCTCGGTGGCGGTGCTCCGGCGGTTCCAGGCGCGCGGCGCCCGCCACCCGAAGTGCATCGCCAGCAGCCGCACCGTGAAGGCCATGGTGGCGGCGAGCGCGCTGGTGGTGGCGTCCAGCGCGTCGAAGCGGATCAGCAGGGCGGTGGTGACCGCGCCGACCATCGCCGGGACCGCGTACAGGTCGCGGTCCCAGCGCAGCAGCGAGGGGATCTCGTTGGCGAGGACGTCCCGGAGCACCCCGCCGCCGACGGCGGTGGCCAGGCCGAGCGCGGCGGAGGAGGTCAGCCCGAGCCCGTAGTCGTACGCCTTGGTGGTGCCGGCGACGCAGAACAGCCCCAGGCCGGCCGCGTCGAAGACGCCCACGGCCCGGGTGATCCGCTCCACCTCGGGGTGGAGGAAGAAGACCAGCACCGTGGCGACCAGCGGGGTGACGAAGTACCCGAGGTCGGTGAAGGCGGTGGGCGGCAGGTCGCCGATCATCACGTCCCGGAACAGCCCGCCGCCCAGGGCGGTCACCGAGGCCAGCACGGCCATGCCGAAGACGTCGAAGTTCTTGCGGACGGCGAGCAGCGCGCCGGAGATCGCGAAGACGAAGATGCCGGCGATGTCCAGCGAGTACTGGACGGACGGGGTGAACAGATCGGTGAGCACCAGACATTTTACCTGGCCGGCAGCATGCCCCTGACATGTACCTGTGCCCCGCGCCCGGTGGGACCTCCGGCGCGCGGGCGGCCCGGCGTCCGGCCGCGGTGGGCCTGCCGCGAAGAGCCGCCCGGCCGGTCACCGGCGATCCGGGGCACCGGTGACCTGGCCGGGCGGGGTCCGGTGGGTCAGCCGTCGGCCGGCTTGCCCTTCTTCTCCGTCGGTCCGGCCGGCTTCCCCTTCTTCTTCAGCGGTCCGGCCGGCTCGTCCCGGTCCGGGGTCCCGGCGTCCGGCTCCGGCGCCGCGTCGCTGTCCGCCTCGGCCGCCTCGTCGGTCGCGGGCGCGTCCGGCTCGCCGGCTGCGGCCTTCCCCGTCTCCGCCGTCCCGGTCGTCGCAGCCCCGGTCTTCGCGGCGTCCGCCGTCCCGGCGGCCTCGCCGGCACCGGCCTCCGCCGTCTCCGCATCCGCAGCGGCCGGAGCACCCGGGGCGGCCGGGGCCGCCGCGGTCCGCACCACCGGGGTGGGCAGCGCCACCGCGGTGACCGGCTCCGGGTGGTGGCAGGCCACCCGGTGGTCACCGGTCACGGCCTCGAACGGCGGCTCCTGGGTGGAGCAGATCTCGGTCGCCTTCCAGCAGCGGGTGTGGAAGCGGCACCCCGGCGGCGGGGCGATCGGGGACGGCACGTCGCCCTTGAGCAGGATGCGCTCCCGCCGGTCCCGGCGGCGCGGGTCGGGCACCGGCACCGCGGACAGCAGCGCCTTGGTGTAGGGGTGCAGCGGGTTCTGGTAGAGGGATACCCGGTCCGCCAGCTCCACGATCTTGCCCAGGTACATCACCGCGATCCGGTCCGACACGTGCCGGATGACCGACAGGTCGTGCGCGATGATCACGTACGTCAGCCCCAGCTCCTCCTGGAGGTCGTCCATCAGGTTGACCACCTGGGCCTGGATGGAGACGTCCAGCGCCGACACCGGTTCGTCGGCGACCACCAGCTTGGGCTTGAGGGCCAGCGCGCGGGCGATGCCGACGCGCTGCCGCTGGCCGCCGGAGAACTCGTGCGGGTAGCGGTTGTAGTGCTCCGGGCTGAGCCCCACCAGGGAGAGCAGCCGCTGTACCTCGGCCTTGATCCCGCCCTCCGGGGTGACGCCCTGGAGGCGGAACGGGGCGCCGACGATGGTGCCCACGGTGTGCCGCGGGTTCAGCGAGGAGTACGGGTCCTGGAAGATCATCTGGACGTCGCGGCGCAGCGGGCGCATCGCGCCGGTGCCCAGGTGGGTGATGTCCCGGCCCTCGAACTCGATGGTCCCGCCGGTGGGTTCGAGCAGACGGGTGATGAGCCGGCCCATGGTGGACTTGCCGCAGCCGGACTCCCCCACCACGCCCAGGGTCTCCCCCGCGCGCACCTCGAAGTCCAGCCCGTCCACGGCCTTGACCGCGCCGCCGTTCCGCTTGAGCAGCCCCTTCCGGATCGGGAAGTGCTTGACCAGACCGGTGACCTTCAGCAGCGTGGGCGGGGTGCCGGCGGGCTGCTGGGGCGTCGCGCCGTCCTGCTGCGCGGTGGCGTCCTTCGGCACAGTGGCGTCCTTCACAGCTTCGGCGCAATCTCTTCGGTCCAGATGCGGGTGCGCTCCTCCTGCGGCAGGTGGCAGGCGGAGAAGTGCCCGGGGCCGGCCTTCCGCAGCTCCGGCCGCTCGGTGCGGGTGATCCCGCCCTTGGGCAGGTCCGCGTACGGGCAGCGGGGGTTGAAGGCGCAGCCGTCCGGGACGTTGATCAGGCTGGGCGGCGAGCCCTTGACCGGGATGAGCCGCTCGGTCTGGTCGCGGTCGATGCGCGGCATCGAGCCCAGCAGGCCCCAGGTGTAGGGGTGCTGCGGTTCGTAGAAGACCTGCTCGGCCGGTCCGCGCTCCACGCACCGCCCGCCGTACATCACCAGGATGTCGTCGGCGAGTTCGGCGACCACGCCCAGGTCGTGGGTGATGACGATGACCGCGGAGCCGAACTCCTGCTGGAGGTCGCGGATCAGGTCGAGGATCTGCGCCTGGACGGTGACGTCCAGGGCGGTGGTCGGCTCGTCGGCGATCAGCAGCTCGGGGTTGTTCACCAGGGCCATGGCGATCATGGCGCGCTGCCGCATCCCGCCGGAGAACTCGTGCGGGTAGCTGTCCACCCGCTTGTCCGGCTGCGGGATGCCGACCCGGTCCAGGAGTTCCACGGCGCGTTTGCGGGCGGTCTTCTTGTCCACGTCGTTGTGGACCCGGTACGCCTCGACGATCTGCGCGCCGACGGTGAAGTACGGGTGCATGGCGGAGAGCGGGTCCTGGAAGATCATGGCCATCTCCCGGCCGCGCAGCTTCCGCACCTCGTCGGGGTCGGCGCCGAGCAGCTCCTTGCCGTCGAACCAGATCTCGCCGGAGATCTTCGCCTTGCCCCGTCCGTACTGGCCGACCCGGTGCAGGCCCATGATGCCCAGCGAGGTCACCGACTTGCCGGACCCGGACTCGCCCACGATGCCGAGGGTCTTGCCGCGCTCCAGGGTGAAGGAGAGCCCGTCCACGGACTTCACCAGTCCGTCGTCGGTGGGGAAGTGGATCCTCAGGTCCCGTACGTCGAGGAAGGCGCCCGGGGCGGCCTCGCCCGTGGCGGCGCCGGTCTTCGTCAGCGAGGTCCCGGCAGCCTCTTCCGGGACGGGCACAGTGGTCACGAGAGCCTCACTCGGGGGTCGATCACGGCGTAGAGCAGGTCCACGACCAGGTTGGCGATGACGACGGCCGCCGCGGTGATGAGCGTGACGCCCAGGATCAGCGGCAGGTCCCGCTCGCCGATCGCGCGGACCGCGGCCTGGCCCAGGCCCGGCAGGCTGAACGTGGTCTCGGTGAGGATCGCGCCGCCGACCAGGGCGCCCAGGTCCATGCCGAGGATGGTGAGCACCGGGGTCATGGTGGAGCGCATCGCGTGCTTGCCGATCACCACCGGTTCCGTCAGGCCCTTGGCGCGGGCGGTGCGGATGTAGTCCTCGCCCAGGACCTCCAGCATGGTGGCGCGGGTGAGCCGCGCGTACATCGCCGCGTAGAGGAAGGCGAGGGTGAGCCAGGGGAGGATCATCCCGCTGAACCACTTCGCCGGGTCGTCCCCGAACTCGGTGTACTCGTTGCTCACCCAGTCGAGGTTGTAGGAGAAGATCGCCAGGGACACCACGCCGGTGAAGTAGATGGGCAGCGAGACGCCGGCCAGCGCCACGGTCATCACCGTGCGGTCCAGCACCGAGCCGCGCTTGAGCGCGGAGACGATGCCGGTGACGACGCCGCCGATCAGCCACAGCACACAGGCGCCGGCGGCCAGCCCCAGGGTGACCGGCAGCCGGTCGGTGAGGACCGGCCAGATGGCCTGCTCGTTCTTGAACGAGTAGCCGAAGCAGGGGGCCGAGCAGTGGATGGTCTCCCCGCCGCTGGAGTAGTCGCGGCCGACGATCAGGCCCCGGAGGAACTCCCAGAACTGCACCAGGATGGGCTCGTCCAGCCCGAGCTTCTGCCGGACGTCCTCGATGGCCTGCTCGTTGGACACCTTGCCCACGTACATGGTGGCCGGATCGACGCCGGTCATCTTCGGAATGATGAAGAAGATGCCGAAGGTCACCAGGATGACGACCATCAGCGTCATGACGACGGCGAACAGCCGCCGGATGAGATATGCGAGCACTGCTCTCGGCCCGGCCGCGGCCCGGTCCGACCGGAGGTCATCCGGTGGTCCGGGCCGCGGCGCGCGGCCATCACCTGCCCTTCGTGCCTAGCGGCGGGGTGCGCCAGGGGCGCATGGGGTGGGGGTTACTTCACCACGCCGAGCGAGGCGTAGTCGTAGCGGCCGTTGTACGCGTCGGCCGTGTAGACGTTGGTCAGCCGGGAGCTGCGCCAGATGATGTTCTTCTCGAACACGAAGGGCAGGTAGACGGCGTGCTCGGAGACGAGCTTGTTGATCTGGCCGTAGATCTCGGCGGCCTTGTCCTGGTCCAGCTCCTGCTGGGCCTTGACGAACAGCTCGTCGATCTTGTCGTCCTTGAGCATCGAGAAGTTGTTGTTCCCGCTGTCCAGGATGTACTTGCCGCTCACCAGCGGCAGCGAGAAGCCCTGGCCGGTCGGGAAGTCCGGGCCCCAGCCGTGGATGATGATGCCGTAGCCCTTGTCCTTGACGACCTTCGGGCTGCCGACGATGCCGGAGGTCTGCGAGCCGTCGTACTGGTCGATCTGGGCGTCGATGCCGATCTTCTTCAGCGACGCCTGGAGGGACACCGCGGTGGCGACCTCGACCGGCTTGTTGTTGCGGACCGCGATGGTGGTCTTGAAGCCGTTCGGCTTACCGCACTTCTTCAGGGCCTCCTTCGCCTTCTCCACGTCCGGCTTGCCCTTCAGCGCGCCGTACGGGTCGTACTTGGGGTCGGAGCCCTTCACCACCGGCGGCAGCATGTTGGTGGCGATGTCACCGCCGGCCTGCGGGCCGCCGCGGGCGGTCTGCAGCGAGGTCTTGTCGGCGCCGTAGATGACGGCCTTGCGGCACTCGATGTTCTCGAACGGCGCGACGTTCTGCGGCATCACCGCGTAACGGATGAACCCGGTGGAGGGGTTGTCCACGTTCTTGGAGTGCTTCTGCAGCGCGGTGACGCGGCCTTCCTGGCCCATGCCGGTGGCGTTGATGTCCACGTCGTAGTCGCCGGAGATCAGACGCTTGTCCATCTCGTCGGCGTTGGTGATCAGCGTCAGCGTGATCTTGTCCGGCAGCGCCTTGCGGATCTTGTCGGACTCCGGCTTCCAGTGCTCGTTGCGGGAGAGCACCATCGACTTGTTGGGCTCGTAGGAGTCCCACTTGTACGGGCCGGAGGAGAACGGGCGCAGGCCGTACTTGGACTTGGTGTCCTTGTCCGGGCGGGCCGGGGAGGCGGCCGGCATGGCCAGCATCTCCTCGAAGTCACCGTTGCGCTCGGGGAGGTGGAAGACGATGGTCTTCTCGTCCGGCGTCTCGATGGCCTTCAGCCCGAGCTTGTCCTTGGACTTGTCCTTGTACGGGCCGGGGTACTCGCCCTTGGGGTCGAGCACGTCGCGGAGGTAGACCGGGCCGCCGGAGAGCACGTCCTGCGCCCAGATGCGCTCGATGCCGTACTTGACGTGCTGGGAGGTGATCGGCTTGCCGTCCTCCCAGGTGATGCCGTCCCGCAGGGTGTAGGTGTAGGTCAGCCCGTCGTCGCTGATCTTCGCGCGGGAGGTGGCGAGGTCGCCCACCAGCTCCTGGCTGGCCTTGCCGGGGGCCGGCTGGTAGGAGAGCAGCTGGCGCGAGTAGTAGCGCGCGTAGTCCCACATGAAGCCGTAGTAGCCGCGGGTGGGGTCCCAGGAGTCGGCGTCCTGGGTGCCGATGAACTTGAGGGTGCCGCCCTTCTTGTCGGAGGGGTTGTGCACCTTGTTCACGGCGAGGTTGCTGGGCTTGCTGCCCTTGTTGTCGTCACCGCCACCGCCGCAGGCCGTGGTGGTCAGCAGAGCCGCGACGACGAGGGCCGACCCGGCGGCCAGTCTGCGCTTGGCTTGGCGTGAGGTTGTCACGATCTCGCACCTTCCGTGGTGTGACGATTGCTTGGGCGTGGAGCTCATCGGTCGCTTCGACCGTGCGGGTCGTGCGGGCCGCCCGCGCTGGGGTGCGCGGCGTGGGACATCAGCGGTTCCCCTTGGGATCGAGCGCGTCGCGTACGCCGTCGCCGAAGAGGTTGAAGGCCAGCACGGTCACGAAGATGGCCAGGCCGGGGAAGATCATGAAGGTCGGTGCGATGTTGTACGTGCGGACCGCGTCGGAGAGCATCTGACCCCACGAGGCGGTGGGCGACTTCACACCGGCGCCCAGGAAGCTGAGCGCCGCCTCGGTGAGGATGTTGGTGGGGATCATCAGCGTCATGTAGACGGTGATCGGCGCGATCAGGTTGGGCAGCAGCTCCTTGAACAGGATGTAGCGGTTGCCCGCGCCGAGGCTGCGTGCCGCCTCCACGTACTCGCGCTCGCGCAGCGACAGCGTCTGGCCGCGCACGATGCGGCCCACGTACGGCCATCCGAAGAATCCGATGACCACGATGAGCACGCCCATCCGGACGCTGGTCCCCTCCAGGCCCCACAGCTCGTTGGGCACCACCGACACCAGCGCGAGGATGAACAGCAGCTGCGGGAAGGCCAGCAGCAGGTCCATGGTGCGGCTGATGACGGTGTCCACGATGCCGCCGAAGTAGCCGGCGATGACGCCGAAGATGGTGCCCAGCAGCACCGCGAAGACCGCGGAGGCGAAGGCGACGATCAGCGACACCCGGGTGCCGTAGACCACGCGGCTGAACACGTCGCGCCCGTTGACCGGTTCGAGGCCGAAGAGGAAGTCCTTGCTCATGCCGCCCCATTCGCCGACCGGCTTGCCGCCGAGGAGGGCGTCGATGTGCTCGGGGCCGTCGTGGAACTCGTTGGGCGGGTGGCCGAACGCCTTGACGATCAGCGGCGCGAAGATCGCCACCAGGACGAGGAACACCACCACACAGCCGCCTGCCAGCGCGATCTTGTCGCGCTTGAGCCTGCTCCAGGCGATCTGCGCCGGGGTGCGTCCGGCGATCTTCTCCACCGGTGCACCCGCGGCGACATCCACGGCCGCGGTCTCGGCCGCACTCGTGTCATGCAGTGGTGCCGTCATGCCCTGGGACCCCTCTCGGCCGGCGGTGACCGGCCCACGACCCGCCGCGGTGGCGGCCTGGTTCACATCACTGGTGCACGTGGTGCTTGTTGGTGCGGATACGGCACCGTGGACACGCCGGCCGTGCCCACGGATACACGCTGAACTCGGGTGAGAGGGCCGTACACAGCCGCGCCTGCCTCCCTTGGAGCGGGAGTCTTCAATGTGTCGGCGATCACCCGCCAGCCCTCATGGCCAAAGGATGCGTAACCGTGATGTGGTGAGTC
Organism: Streptomyces pactum; assembly: GCF_016031615.1. GTDB lineage: Bacteria > Actinomycetota > Actinomycetes > Streptomycetales > Streptomycetaceae > Streptomyces > Streptomyces pactus. Next base: position 5,360,085 of record NZ_JACYXC010000001.1, on the reverse strand, counting down.
GGGTTCCGTTATACGAACAGCCATGCCGCGTGAACGGGTCGGTAACCCGTGCGGCAATCCGCGCCCGGACGCGCGTGAAAGAGGAAAACGGCAGGTCAGAAAGGCTGCGGTGGCGGAGGGTAACCGTAACCGTGCACCGGAGCGGCAGCGCTGCCGTAGGCGTCCCGGTCGAAGAACGGACGGGCGTTGGCGCGCATCCACATCGCGACCGGGTCGTACTCGTCGGACATCGAGACGGTGGACACCGGAAGCCCCTCGGGCACCACGCCGACCGTCTGGTGCATCATCAACCGGGCCGCCTCGACGGACGGTTGGGTGGTGTCGTACAGATCCAGACCGATCGCCAGGTACGGGGCGCCCAGGGCCGGATGCACCCAGGCCCGGCGCAGGGCCCGCACCACGGGCGTGCGGTGCGCGTTCTGCCCCAGCAGGGCGTAGAACTGGGGCAGTTCGATGGTGGGTTCACTGATCCGCAGCGGGCCGGCGGGCAGCCGGTCCAGCCCGCAGGCGATGCGCCGCAGGTCGAGCCAGGGGATGCCGACCCCGCCGCCGGGGGCGTGCGGATTCAGCCACAGGCCCCACCGGTCGGGGAAGAGCGCGCCCGCCACCCGGGCGCCGGCGACCACCTCGTGGGCCCGGTTCCAGCCACTGGCCGACAACTCCTGCGGAGAGGTGACACAGGGCGCGTAGCCCAGGCCGTCCACCTCCATGTTGCCGTACTGGGCGTCGGGCGAACCGGGCGAACCCTGCCAGAGCAGCATCCAGACCTGGCCGTCGGCGAGCGCGCGCAGCAGCGCCTCGTAGGCGTCGTACCGGCCCGGAGCGACCTGCCGCAGCATCTGCTCCACCTGGCCCGCGCCCGGGTACGAGTCGCCGCGCTCCGCCCTCCACTCCGCGCCAGCGGTCACCTGGCTCCGCCCCTTCTCTCGGCCTTCACGGCATGGCACCGGGGGCGCGCCCGCGCATCCCCTCACGTCATCAAACCAGCTTACGAGTCCGCCGGGGACCGCCTCCGGCTCGGTCAGCGGTCACGGTCGTAGAACGGACGGACCCGGTCGAGGATCCAGTCAGCCACCAGATCGTCCGCGATGTCCAGCAGTACGAGCTGTACCGGCCAGGGCACCGGCGCGGTACCCATCGCCCGGCCGAGCGCGTCCAGCACCAGCGCCTGGCTCTCCGGGGTGGGCTCGTCGAGCCGCACGCCGACGAAGAGCGCGGGCGGGTCGCCCTCCACACTGGCCAGCGCGCGGCGGGCGGAGCGCACCCCGGGGACCTTCGCCAGCTCCAGCGAGGCCGCAGCGAGGAAGTCCACCGGCTCCTGCTTCCAGTCCGGCTCGAACAGCCGCACCCGGCCGCCGGTCGGCCCCGCCGGGAGGCTCCCGTCGGCGAGCGTCTCACCCGCCGGACCGGAGCGGCCGGCCCGGCACAGCTCGGCCACCGCGGGCGGCGGCAGCGGGGCGCCCACCGAGCCGCCGGGGTTCACCGCGATCCCCAGCTGCGGGGGCAGCCCGCGGGCGAACTCCACGGCCGGGGCCACGGCGAAGGACATCTGGTCGCCGACCACCAGCCGCAGCTGCTGTTCGGAGCTGAACACCGGGACGTAGGCGGCGCCGTCGATCTCCAGCGCCGGCAGGTCGAGGTCGGGGCTGTCCGGGCCGCCGCCGCGAGGCAGCGGGATCCACACCGGGCTGCGGCCCAGCACCTCCGCGATGCGGGCACCGGCGCCCGGGACACCGACCGAGGCGGCGAGCACCTCCTCCAGCTCGTTGACCGGGAACGGCACCGGGGCCACCGCGGGCCCGGGGGCCGCGAGCGGGTCACCGGGCGCCACCGGGCCGGGGCCCGACAGGGGGTCGCCGGGGGGGCCGCCAGGGGTGCGCCGGGGGCCACGGGCCCGGCGGCCGGCACCGGGCCGGGCGCCGTCAACGGGCCGGAGGCCGTCACCGGGCCCGGGAGGCCGCCGCCGGCTCCGGGGGCGAGGTCCGGGGAGGGTCCGGGGAACCCGCCCGAGGAAACACCGGGCAGCGGCGTGGCGCCGTCGCTGGGGATGCTCATCTCGTCCAACCGCCGTCTCGTCAGGGCTGCACGGAAACCCTAACCCCCCGCCGCGCCCCGCTCGGCGGGCAGCCCGCGATGCGGACCGGCCAACCGGCCGGTCGCCGGGAGGAGGGGAGAGCGGGGCCGGGCGGCACAGGGGCGGGCGCGGGCGGCGTCCGGGAGCGCGCCGCGGGCGAACGGAGCGGGGCGGGGCCGGGCGGAAGCCGGCGCGGGAGGAGGGGCGGCGCGGCGCGGGAGTACGGGGCGGGCGCCCGGTGGGGCGCGGCACGGGCGCGCCGGGCGGGGGCGGGGGCCGGTACGGACCGGGCGGCGGCGGACCGGGCGGGGGGCGGACAGCAGGTGCGGGCACGCCGCGGGGTGACGAGGCGTGACGGGACGCACGGCGGGGGGCGGGCCGGGGCGGGCGCCGCACCCCCGCGCCCCCTCGCGCCCGGCGCCGCCGGTCACGCGAAGTCGAAGGTCACCCGCAGCCGCCGGTCACGCGCAGTCGATGGTCACCCGAAGTCGATGGTCCGCAGCCGGTCGGCGGCCGGGCGGTCGAGCAGCACCACGGAGGCGCAGCCGCGCGGCAGCCTCCCCCGTTCGGCGTCGGCCACCAGCCGGCGCACCGCCCGGCGGTGCCGGCGGAAGGCGTAGCCGGAGACGCCGCGCCCGCGCGCCATCTGGCCGTCCAGGGCCACCGCGGGCGGCACGTCCAGCAGCACCATGTGGAGCACCCGGCCGCGGCGCCGGGCGTGCCGGGCCAGCCAGCGCCGCACCCAGGACTGGGTGCCGCAGTCGTGGACCACCAGCCCGGCGCCGGACCGCAGGGCCCGCCGGAGCCCGGCGTAGTGCGCCAGCCGCACCAGCGGCCGGTACAGACCGTAGGGCAGCCGGGCCGGCAGCGCGGCCTCCCAGCGCTCGCGGGTGTCCTGGGAGTCCACCCGCAGCACCGGTCCGCCGTGCCGGTCCAGGGCGGCGACCGTCCGCCGCATCAGGGTGCTCTTGCCGCTGCCGGGCAGCCCGGAGACCACCACCACGTCCCCGAGCGGGTAGCACAGCCCGTCCACGGCGCCGTCCGCCGAGGGCTCCGCGGAGGCCGACGGCGCCCGTGTCCCGGGGTCCCGGGGGCCGGCCGGTCCCTCGTCCGCCGCGCGCTGCCGGGGGCCGGCGGGCACGCCGTCCGCCGCGGGTCCGGGGCTGCCGGGGAGCACCCGGGCGGCAGGGTCCGGGGCGCCGGGCGCCGTCCGGGGCGCCGGCTCCCGGCCGCGGACCGCGGGGCGCGCGGGGCCCGGCGGCACGCCGGCGGGGCGGACCCCGGCCGGGGCGGCCGGGCGCGGCTGCCGGGCCGTCCGGTCCGGGACCGCCGCGCCGCCGCGCAGGTCGCGGACCGGCCGGCCGTGCCACGCCGCGGCTCCCGCCGGGCGGCCCGCCGGCTGCCGGTCGGCCGTCTGCCGCGGCAGGGCGGCACCGTCCGCCGCCGTTCCCGCACTCCCGCACTGCCCCTGCACCGTGATCGTCCTCCTGGGCTCGGTCACTGCGGCCTACCCGCACAGTGTCAAGAAAAGGTAATGACGTACAAGGTGACCCCGATCGTGGTGCGGGGCTTCCCTCCTGGCGGGCACATGCGATGATGTGGCCCGCAACTGCATACCGGCCGTTTGAACCCGCGCGGGAGAGTCCCCCACGTCCGGCACCCGCCGGGCCGCCGGGGCGCCGAAGGAGCAAGTCCTCCCTTGAATCTCTCAGGCCCCGATACCGCGCGGGCGAGGCAGATCTGAAAAGCGAGCCGCCGTGGCGGCTCCGCCGAAGGTGCAAGCCGGGCCCGCGCGGGTCACGGCGAAGCTCTCAGGTTCCGATGACAGATGGGGAGAACGACACCCGGACGCCTCACCTGGAGCAATGCACATGACAGACTCCCCTCCCCCCGCCGCGGCCGGCGCCCCGCGCCGCACGGCGCTCGACGCACTGCACCGGTCGCTCGGGGCCACCATGACCGACTTCGCCGGCTGGGACATGCCGCTGCGCTACGGCAGCGAGCGCGAGGAGCACCAGGCGGTGCGGACCCGGGCCGGTCTCTTCGACCTCTCCCACATGGGCGAGATCACCCTCACCGGGCCGCAGGCCGGCGAGGCCCTGGACCACGCCCTGGTCGGCAACCTCGCCGGGCTGGCCGTCGGCCGCGCCCGCTACACCATGATCTGTGCCCCGGACGGCGGCATCCTGGACGACCTGATCGTCTACCGGCTCGCCGAGCAGGAGTACATGGTCGTGGCCAACGCCTCCAACGCCCAGGTGGTGCTGGACGCGCTGACCGAGCGGGCGGCCGGTTTCGACACCGCGGTCCGCGACGACCGCGACGCCTACGCGCTGATCGCGGTGCAGGGCCCCCAGGCACCCGGCATCCTGGCCCGGGTGACCGACGCCGACCTGGACGGGCTGAAGTACTACACCGGCCTCCCCGGCACGGTCGCCGGGGTGCCGGCGCTGATCGCCCGCACCGGCTACACCGGCGAGGACGGCTTCGAGCTGTTCGTGGCGCCGGCCGACGCCGAGAAGCTGTGGCAGGCGCTCACCGAGGCGGGCGCCGCCGACGGCCTGGTGCCGTGCGGGCTCTCCTGCCGCGACACGCTCCGCCTGGAGGCGGGCATGCCGCTGTACGGGCACGAGCTGACCACCTCCACCACCCCGTTCGACGCCGGCCTGGGCCGGGTGGTGAAGTTCGACAAGACCACCAACGGTGGCGACTTCGTCGGGCGCGCCGCGCTGGAGGCGGCGGGCACGCCGTCGCGCAAGCTGGTGGGCCTGGTGGCCGAGGGGCGCCGGGTGCCGCGCGCCGGCTTCCCCGTGGTGGCCGCCGACGGTTCGGTGATCGGTGAGGTCACCTCCGGGGCGCCGTCGCCGACCCTGGGCAAGCCGATCGCCATCGCGTACGTGGACACCGCGTACGCCGAGCCGGGCACCGAAGGGGTCGCGGTGGACATCCGCGGCACGCACGAGCCGTACCAGGTGGTCGCGCTCCCCTTCTACAAGCGGCAGCGCTGACCGTACGGGCCGCTGCCCGTACGGACACCGGGCGCACCGGCCGGGCGTCCCGCACCGCGGCCGGCGGCCCACGGCCGGCGGCCCGCAGCCGGCGGCTCACCGCTGACCGCCGACGGCCGGCGGGCGCGTGACATTCGGCACCGCCGTCCCACCAGTCAAGACCGATGGCACATCCACCCCCTCGAATCCAGGAGAATCACGACATGAGCAACCCCCAGCAGTTCCGCTACAGCAAGGAGCACGAGTGGCTGTCGCCCGCCGAGGACGGCGTGGCGACGGTGGGCATCACCGAGCACGCCGCCGGCGCGCTCGGCGACGTCGTCTACGTGCAGCTCCCCGAGGTCGGCAGCACGGTGAGCGCCGGCGAGACCTGTGGCGAGCTGGAGTCCACCAAGTCGGTCAGCGACCTGTACTCGCCGGTCTCGGGTGAGGTCACCGAGGTCAACGAGGACGTGGTGAGCGACCCGGCGCTGGTGAACTCCGCCCCCTTCGAGGGCGGCTGGCTGTTCAAGGTGAAGCTGTCCGAGGAGCCGGCCGACCTGCTCTCCGCGGACGAGTACGCCGAGTTCTCCGGCAGCTGACCCGCCTCCGCCCCTCTTTTCGAACGGGAACCCGATGTCGCTTCTCAACAGCTCTCTCCACGAGCTCGACCCGGACGTCGCCGCCGCCGTCGACGCAGAGCTCCACCGCCAGCAGTCCACCCTGGAGATGATCGCCTCGGAGAACTTCGCTCCGGTGGCGGTCATGGAGGCCCAGGGCTCGGTCCTCACCAACAAGTACGCCGAGGGTTACCCCGGCCGCCGCTACTACGGCGGCTGCGAGCACGTCGACGTGGTCGAGCGGATCGCCATCGACCGGATCAAGGCGCTCTTCGGCGCCGAGGCGGCCAACGTCCAGCCGCACTCCGGTGCCCAGGCGAACGCCGCCGCGATGTTCGCGCTGCTCTCCCCCGGCGACACCATCCTGGGTCTGGACCTCGCCCACGGCGGGCACCTCACCCACGGCATGAAGATCAACTTCTCCGGCAAGCTCTACAACGTGGTCGCCTACCACGTGGACGCCGAGACCGGCCGGGTGGACATGGCCGAGGTCGAGCGGCTGGCCAAGGAGTCGCGGCCGAAGCTGATCGTCGCCGGCTGGTCCGCGTACCCGCGCCAGCTGGACTTCGCCGCGTTCCGCCGGATCGCGGACGAGGTCGGCGCCTACCTGATGGTGGACATGGCGCACTTCGCCGGCCTGGTCGCCGCCGGGCTGCACCCCAACCCGGTGCCGCACGCCCATGTGGTGACCACCACCACGCACAAGACCTTGGGCGGTCCGCGCGGCGGGGTGATCCTGTCCACCGCCGACCTGGCCAAGAAGATCAACTCCGCGGTCTTCCCCGGTCAGCAGGGCGGCCCGCTGGAGCACGTGATCGCCGCCAAGGCGGTCTCGTTCAAGGTGGCGGCGAGCGAGGAGTTCAAGGAGCGCCAGCAGCGCACCCTGGACGGCGCGCGCATCCTCGCCGAGCGGCTGACCCGGCCGGACGTGGCCGAGGCGGGCGTGGCGGTGCTCTCCGGCGGCACCGACGTGCACCTGGTCCTGGTCGACCTGCGCAACTCCGAGCTGGACGGCCGGCAGGCCGAGGACCGGCTGCACGAGATCGGCATCACGGTCAACCGGAACGCCATCCCGAACGACCCGCGGCCGCCGATGGTCACCTCGGGTCTGCGGATCGGCACCCCGGCGCTGGCCACCCGCGGCTTCACCGGCGAGGACTTCGCCGAGGTCGCGGACATCATCGCCGAGGCGCTGAAGCCGACGCACGAGACCGAGCCGCTGAAGGCCCGCGTCACCGCGCTGGCGCGGAAGCACCCGCTGTACCCCGGCCTGTAACCCGCGGTACGGCGCGCCCGGCACCGGGCACCGCGCACACTGGAAGGTGCGCGGTGCCCGCGGGCGCCCATCGTGCTCGCCGTGACCGGGCGCCCGAGCACCACCGACCACCAGCAGACAAAGGGGTCCGCAACCGTGGCCATTTCCGTCTTCGATCTCTTCTCGATCGGCATAGGACCGTCCAGCTCGCACACGGTCGGCCCGATGCGCGCGGCCCGGATGTTCGTCAGCCGGCTGAAGAAGGACGGACTGCTGGCGCAGACCGCCTCGGTCCGCGCCGAACTGTTCGGCTCGCTGGGCGCCACCGGCCACGGCCACGGCACCCCCAAGGCGGTCCTGCTGGGCCTGGAGGGGCACTCCCCGCGCACGGTGGACGTGGAGACCGCCGACGACCAGGTGGAGCGCATCCGGACCACCCGGCGGCTGCGGCTGCTGGGCGCGGAGATCGGCACCGCCCACGAGATCGACTTCGACGAGCCGACCCAGCTGGTGCTGCACCGCCGCCGCGCGCTGCCCTACCACGCCAACGGCATGACGCTCTTCGCCTACGACGCCGAGGGGGTGCCGCTGCTGGAGAAGACCTACTACTCGGTCGGCGGCGGTTTCGTGGTGGACGAGGACGCGGTCGGCGAGGACCGGATCAAGCTCGACGACACGGTGCTGCGGTACCCGTTCCGGACCGGTGACGAGCTGCTGCGGCTGTCCCGGGAGACCGGCCTGTCGATCTCCGCGCTGATGCTGGAGAACGAGAAGGCGTGGCGCACCGAGGAGGAGATCCGCGCCGGGCTGCTGGAGATCTGGCAGGTCATGCGGGCGTGCGTGGAGCGGGGCATGTCCCGGGAGGGCATCCTGCCCGGCGGCCTGAAGGTCCGCCGCCGCGCCGCCGTCTCCGCCCGCCAGCTGCGCGCCGAGGGGGACGCCGGGGCGCGCGCCATGGAGTGGGTCACGCTCTACGCGATGGCCGTGAACGAGGAGAACGCCGCCGGCGGCCGGGTGGTCACCGCCCCCACCAACGGCGCGGCCGGCATCATCCCGGCCGTCCTCCACTACTACCTGAACTTCGTGCCCGGCGCGGACGAGGACGGCGTGGTCCGCTTCCTGCTGGCGGCCGGCGCCATCGGCATGCTGTTCAAGGAGAACGCCTCCATCTCCGGGGCCGAGGTCGGCTGCCAGGGCGAGGTCGGTTCGGCCTGCTCGATGGCGGCCGGCGGACTGGCCGAGGTGCTCGGCGGCTCCACCGAGCAGGTGGAGAACGCCGCCGAGATCGGCATGGAGCACAACCTGGGCCTGACCTGCGACCCGGTGGGCGGCCTGGTGCAGATCCCGTGCATCGAGCGGAACGGCATGGCCGCGGTCAAGGCGGTCACCGCCGCCCGGATGGCGCTGCGCGGCGACGGCCGCCACCACGTCTCCCTGGACAAGGTCATCAAGACCATGAAGGAGACCGGCGCCGACATGAAGGTCAAGTACAAGGAGACCGCGCGCGGCGGGCTCGCGGTCAACGTCATCGAGTGCTGACCCGCCGCGTCCGGCCCGCGGTCGCGGGCCGGACGCGGCCCGGCGTTCCGCCGCCCGCGGGCCGGGGCGGCAGGGGCGGTCCCGGGCGTGCGGCGGGGCGGTCGGCCGTGGCCGGCGGACCTTCTTGACCTCAAGTGCGGTTGAGCTCCTAGCGTCGTGGCCGACGAAGGGAGCACGCGATGACGACACTGGTCACGGGCGCCACCGGGAACACCGGCCGGCACGTGGTGAGGGAACTGGCCGACCGGGGCGAGCCGGTCCGGGCGCTGACCCGGGACCCGGCCAGGGCCGCCGGACTCCTCCCGGCCGGGGTGGAGCTGGTGACCGGCACGCACACGGCGCCGGAGACGCTGCACGCCGCACTCGACGGCGTCAGCCGGCTGCACATCACGGTGACGGCGGGGCTCGCCGAGGCCGGGCCCGAGCTGGTGCGGCGGGCGGTGGACGCCGGGGTGCGGCGCATCACCGTGGTGTGGGGCGGCTTTGTGGGGCCGGTCGAGCAGGCGGTGGCGGACTCGGGTGTGGAGTGGACCCGCCTGGAACCGCAGGAGTTCATGAGCAACACGCTGACCTGGATCGATTCGATCCGGGCGGAAGGGGTCGTGCGGGAGCCGTACGACTTCCCCAGCGCGCTGGTCCACGAGGCGGACATAGGGGCGGTGGCCGCGGTCGCGCTCCTCGACGACGGCCACGCGGGGCGCGCCTACAACCTCACCGGGCCGGAGTCGCTGACCTCGCGTGAGCGGATCGCCGTTCTTTCCCGGACGATCGGCCGCGACATCGCCTTCGTCCCGATCACCCACGAGCAGGCCGTGGAACGGCTGATGGCCACCGGCGTGTCCCGGGCGGACGCCGAGTACGTCATCGGCTGGTACGCCGCTCCCCCCGAGGACGCCACGACGGTGGTCGACACCGTCGAGCGGGTGACCGGCCGTCCGGCGCGTACGTTCGCCGAGTGGGTGGCCGAGCACGCGGACCGCTTCTGAGCCGTTCCCCGGCGTCGTTCCCCGGCGTCGTTCCCCGGAGCCCCGCACGGGAGCGCGGTGGGGCGGCGGGACACGAGGGCCTCCCGCGGCCGGGCGTGGATGTCGCGGTCCACGCCGGACCCAGGAGGCCCTCACCCGTTCACCCGCCCGGCGGGCGGGTCACCGGCGGCCCGGGGCGGCACGCCTAGGCGCGCGCGGACGCGTCGCGCGCCTAGGCGCGCGCGGACGCGTCGCGCGCCGGGCCGGCCGGTTCCCCGGCCGGCGCCCCGCCGGGCCGGCCGCCGCGCATCAGGACCAGGGTGAGCAGCGCACCGGCCCCGGCGACGGCCGCCGCGGCGAGGAACGCGGCGCTGAATCCGTCGGTCAGCGCGGGCAGGTTGCCGAGCTCCCCCGCGCCCTGCGAGGTGGCCAGGGCGGTGAGGGCGGCCAGGCCGAGCGCGGAGCCGACCTGGTAGGTGGTGTTGACGATGCCGGAGGCCAGACCCGCCTGCTCCTGCGGCACCCCGGAGATCGCCGCCATCATGGCGGGGATGTAGGCCAGCGACATGCCGAGCGCGGCGACCAGCGAGGCGGGCAGGACGTCCACCAGGAACGTGCCGGTCGGCTCGACCGCCGACAGCCACACCAGCCCCAGCGCGAGGGCGGCCAGCCCGCCGACGATCAGCGGCTTGGCTCCCAGGCGACCGAGCAGCCGCGCCGTGATGGTGGTCATGAAGATCATCAGCAGCACGGTCATCGGCAGCAGCGCGGCGCCGCTGGCGAACGACCCGTAGCCCAGGACCTGCTGCAGGTAGAGGTTGAGGAAGTACCACATCGGGATCCAGGCGGCCCCCAGCAGCGTCATCGCCAGGTTGGACACGCCCAGGCCCGGGGTGCGCCACACCGCCGGCGGCATCAGCGGCGCCCGGAGCGACCGCTGGAGCAGGAAGAACACCACCAGCAGCAGAGTGGCGCCGGCGAGTTCGAGCACCGTCTCGGTCGCCCCCCAGCCGACCTCGGGCGCCCGGACCACGGCGAAGACGGCGAGGGCCAGCCCGGCGGTGACCGCGGTGGCACCGAGCACGTCCACGCCGCCGCGGCGGGGTTCAACGGCGGGCAGCAGCCCGGTCGCCAGCAGGGTGGCCACGCCGATGGGCACGTAGATGATGAAGACCCACGGCCAGCTCATCCACTCGGTGAACACGCCGCCCAGGAACACCCCGGCCGTGCCGCCGGCCGGCGCCGCGGCGCCGTAGAGCGCCATGGCCTTCCCCAGTTCCCGGGGGTCGTGGCTGAAGAGCATCATCAGCAGGGTCATCGACGCGGGGGCGATGAGGGCGCCGCCGACCCCCTGCACGGCCCGGCCGAGCACCTCGACCCACGCGGTCTGGGCCGCCGCGGCCACCACCGAACCGGCGATCAGCACCACCCAGCCGCCGGTGAACACCCGGCGCGCGCCCAGCAGGTCGGACAGCCGCCCGCCGAGGAGCAGCAGACCGCCGAAGGCGATGACGTACGCGTTGAACACCCACTGCAGGTCGCCCTGGGAGAAGCCCAGGTCCTCCTGCATCTCCGGCAGCGCCACCCCGATGATCGAGGTGTCCATGATCACCATGAACTGCGCCACGGCGAGCACCGACAGGGCCCACCAGCGACGCGGATCGACAGGTACGGACATGGTTCCTTCCCTTCCCTGGGTACCCCTGGGGGGTATCTGCTCGACGAAGATAGCAGTACCCCCAGGGGGTATGAAAGGGGGGTGGTTGGCGGCGATCGGGTGCGGCCGGTCGGAGGGCCGGAGGGACCTACGGGCCCGGGCGGGCCGGGCGCGGTGGGCCGACGGACGGGCGGGGTGGTTCGCAGCGGGCCGGCGGACGGGCGGGGGTGGTCGCAGTGGGCCGCGGACGGACGGCCGGGCGGGCGGGGCCCCGGGCGTGTTGGGTGAGCCGACGGCCGGGCGGGCCGGGTGCCGAGTGCACGGGGAGTCTCGGGCCCGGTGCGCAGGCGGTACGTCGGTGACCGCCGCGTGAGGGGGCCGCTGGGCGGCGTTCAGGGCCGGGGCGCTGCGCGGCGGTCGCACCCGGGAGGGCGCGGAGCGAGAAGGTCTCCCGTGACGGGGTCCGACGGGACGTACCGGCACGGGAGTTTCCCTGGGATTTTCGCCTGGCCGCGGTCGGAGCCGGGGCCGGGACCGTGGGCGCCAACGGGTCCGCCGGCGCACGGGGAGCGCGCACGGGAGTCGGCGCATGAGAAGCGCGCACGGGCGCGGGCCGGGGCGGCCGGCGCCGAACGGGTTGCGGCTGCAACGCGGGGGTCCCGCCGAGCGGGACGCGGGGGCCGGCAGGCCGCGGAAGGCGTCGGCGGCGAGCCGGTCGGACCGCGCACCGGCCGGGGCCGGGTGGTCCGGTCCCGTTGGCGCGACCGGGACCGGACCACCCCGGGCGGCAGCCGGGGTGACGGCGAAGCCCTCGGCCCGGTCGCGTGCGGCCCGTGACCGGGGTCGTGCGGCCGAGGTGGCCCGGCCGAGGGCGTGCGGCCCGCGCGGCCGGGGTCGTCGGCGTCGTGCGTCGTGCGCCGAACCGGTGCGTCCGGCAGCCGCCACGCCGGCGTCCCGCCGGGACCGCGGGCCCGGGATTACCGGCCGGCCGGCGGGACCACGGCCGGGAAAGCGGGGCCGAACGCGCCGGTCTCCCGGGCGCCGGGACCGTGGGCGCCGGGACCGTGGGCGCGGGGTACGGGGGTAGCGAATCCGGGGGCGCCGGCGACGGCGGCCCGGGCGCGGGCGGCCAGGCCGCGCCGGTCGTCGGTGCCGGGCACCGGCAGGACGGCGCCGTGCACGGTGACCCGTACGCTCAGGTCGGCGGCGCGCACCACCCGCCGCAGCGAGCCGGCGAAGTCGTCGTCGCCGACGAACGCGGCCACCGTGGTGGGCCGGCGCCGCTGGAAGTAGTCGAGGGTCACCGGGCGGACCGGGGCCCCGGCGTCGAGCGCCGCCTGGAAGGTGGCCCGGCGGAACGGGCCGCCGGTGCCCTGGCACCAGGTGACGCCCTGCGGGAAGACCATCACCGAGCGGCCGGCCCGGAGCAGGCCGGCGATCCGGGCGACGGTGGCGGGCAGTTCGCGCAGGCTGTCGCGGTCGATGAAGAGGGTGCCGGCCCTCCGCACCAGCGTCCCGACCAGCGGCCACTGGCCGACCTGCCGCTTGGCGAGCATGGTGACCGGCTCCACCGCGAGCAGGGCGACGATGTCCAGCCAGGAGATGTGGTTGGCGACGATCAGGGTTCCGGTGGGACCCGGTGCGCTGAGCGCGCCGCCGCGCCGGTCCAGGGTGACGCCGAGGGCGTCCAGCACGTCCTGGGCGCGGGCCCGCAGCACCTCGGGGTCGCCCAGCCGGCCGGAGTCGGCGAACGCGCCGGCCACCACCGCGCCGAAGGCGGCGGTGCGGCGCAGCGCCCGGGCGGCCGGGACCCGGGCGGCGTCGGCGGCGACGCAGCGCGGGTCGCAGGGGGACCGGGCGGCCCAGACGTTGGGCCGGCCGGCCGCGCCGCCGGGGCCGGGCGTCCGCCGCCCGGCCCGCTGTGCTGCCCGGCCGGTGCTCATCCCGCGTCGCCCAGGAAGAAGCGCCGGTAGCGGTCGCCGATCCGCTCGGTGTCGAGGAGCACGAAGAAGTCGGCGTCGCCGAAGTCCCGTTCGTGCTGCGGCGGTCCGCACAGCCAGGCGCCGACCCGCAGGTAGCCGCGGAGCAGCGGCGGCAGCGACGCGTAACCGGGCCGGGCGGTGAGCGGGCGGTCGGGGGTCCACGGGTCCAGCGGCCGGACCCGTATCCCGGGCGGGGCGGCGTGCTTGCCGGTGCCCAGCAGCCACGCGTCGGCCGCGGCCCGGCCGCCGTCGGCGAGCGGCACCGAGGCGCAGCCGGCCAGGTAGCGGTGGCCGGAGAGCAGCACGTAGCGGGCCAGACCCGCCCACATGAGGTTGATCACCGCGCCCGAGCGGTGGTCCGGATGGACGCAGGCCCGGCCGGCCTCGACCATCTGGGACCGGACCTCGGCCGGCAGGCCGCTCAGGTCGAACTCGGTGTCGGAGAAGAGCCGGTCGCCGCGGCCGGGCGGGAGCAGCCGGTAGGTGCCGACCACCTCACCGGTGGCGGTGTCGGAGACGATGAGGTGGTCCATGACGTCGTCGAACTCGTCCACGTCACGGCCGTCGGCGGTGGGCCGCAGCCGCGCCCCCAGCTCCTGCCCGAAGACCTGGTACCGCAGCCGCTGGGCGGCGTGGATCTGTTCCTGGGTGTCCGCGATGGAGGTGACGTACGTGCTGGTGGTGGCCGCCGAGGCGTCGGAGGTGGACAGCGAGGGCATCCGGGGACTCCGTTCGAAGGAGGTGCCGTGCGTGAAGGCCACCACCAGCTTCGGCGCGGTCCGGTACGTCGCGGTGTCCGTCCGGTGTGGCCCGCACAGCCGGACGGTGACGAGTTACGTCGTCGCGGCCATGCCAAGCAGCCCTGCCGGGCGGGGTGACGGAGCGCCCGGCCGTGCCCCGGCGGCGCCGGTGGCCCGGCCGCCCCGGACGCGGTTGTCCGGCCGGGCGCGGGGTCAGAGGCGGTGCGGCGGGGCCGGGCGGAGGCCGCCGCGCGGGGCGGAGGCGGAGGCGGGCGTGTCCCGGACCGGGGTGAACCGTACCGGCAGGTGGGCCAGGGCGGTGTGGAAGGGGCCGGGGCGCCACGCCAGCCGGTCCCGGGGCACGGCGAGTGCCAGGTCGCACAGCTGGCCGGTGAGCTGCTCGATCGCGGTGGTGGCGATCAGCAGCGCCGGTCCGCGCGCCGGGCAGGCGTGCGGGCCGGCGGACCAGGCCAGGTGCGCGCCGCCGTCGGAGCGGGGGCCCGGCGGCAGCCCGTCCGGGGTGGTGTTGGCCGCGCCGTAGGAGATGAGCACCAGTTCACCGGGGGTGATGCGGACCCCGTGGAACTCCACCGCGCGGCGCGGGAAGTGGGCGCCGAGGTTGGCGATGGGCGGCTCCTCACGGAGCACGTCGTGGACCGCGTCCCAGGCGGTCAGCGCGCCCCCGGCCAGCGTGCTGTAGTAGCGGTCGTCGCCGAGCATCCGGGACAGCGCGTTGGAGATGAGGTTGGTGACCGGCTCGATCCCGGCCCCCAGGGCGAGGGCGACGTGGTGGACCACCTCCTCGGTGGTGAGCCGGGCCGGGTGGGCGAGGAACCACGAGGTCAGGTCGTCGCCCGGTTCCCGCACCTTGCGGTTGACGAGTTCGCCGACGTACCGCGTGACCGCATCACCCGCCCGGCCCGCCGCCCGCGGGCCGGACGCCTCCAGCAGGGCGGCGAGCGGCGCCACCAGCCGGTCGTGGTCCTCCTCGGGCACCCCGAAGAGCTGGTTGAACAGCATCAGCGGGAGGTCGCGCGCGTAGTCGGCGACCAGGTCGGCGGTGCCGGCGGCGGCGAACCGCCGGATCAGCGCGTCGGCGGCGGACCGGGTCCGGGCGCGCAGCGCGTGCGGCCCGATCATGCCGAGGGTGTCGGTGACCACCCGTCGGTAACGGCGGTGCGCCTCCCCGTCGTTGTACATCGGGTTGGGCCGCCAGCCCAGCAGCGGCAGCACCGGGCAGTCCGGGGGCACGGTGGCCTGCCAGGCGCGCGGGTCCTTGCTCCAGGTCTCGGTGTCGTGGAGCAGGTCCAGGGCCGCCCGGTAGCCCACCACCAGGTGCGCGCCGACGCCGGGCGCGATCTCCACCGGGGCGACCTGCCCGTACCGGCGCAGCCGGGCGTACACCGCCCGCGGGTCGGCGGCGAACTCCGCGCCGTACAGCGGGACCGGGCGCGGGACGCGGTGGTACGCCGGCCCCGCCGGGGTGCCGGACCGGCCGGCCGCCGCGTGGGCGCCGTCATTCGCCCTGTATCGCGCGGAGTCCACTGAGCACCCTCTCCAGTAAGTGCGCGTCGAGCTGTTCGGCCCGGGGCACCGGGGCCCGGGCCCGGAGGCGGCCCTCGTCGATCAGGTCCGAGACGAGCACCTTGACCACCCCGACCGGCAGCCGGACGTGGGCGGCCACCTCGGCCAGCGACAGCGGTCCGCCGCACAGCAGTTCCACGATGCGGTGGCGCGCCGGGTCCAGCCCCGGCGGCACCCGGTCGACCGCGGCGCTGAGCAGCGAGACGGAATCGAGGGTGTTGCGGCCCGGTTCGGCGCGCCCGCCGAGGGCCATGTACGCCGGGACCAGGGGTCTGGTCTGCCGGGCCGGGGTCATGAGCCGCGGATGCCGCTGCCGCGGTGCTGCCGGGGGGCCGCCGCCCAGGTGGCCAGCGCGGCGACCTGGAGCTGCACCCGGTGCGTCAGGGCGGCCATCTCGCAGCTGGTGTCGGCGAAGAGCGCCAGCACGGTGTCCTCACCGGCGGGCACCGCGAAGACCACGCCGTTGTCGGTGGCGAGGACCACCTGCTCCACCCGGGTGCCCGGCTCGCCGGAGAGTTCCCGCGCCACCGCCCGGGCCGCCCCCTGGAGGGCGGACATCATCGCCGCGGTGCCCTCCGCCGCCTCCCGGCGCAGTTCCGGGGAGGCGCCCGTCACCATGCCGTCCGCGGTGAGGACCACCCCGTGCCGTACGCCCGGGAGGGTCAGCAGCGGGTCGAGGACCCAGGACATGTCGTTCGGGACGGTGCGCTGGGGAGCGGTCATGGGGCGGGGTCCCCTTCCTGGCGGTGGTGATCCTGACGGTCCTGCCGGTGCCGTTCGTCCTGCCCGTACGGGTCGTCCTGCCGGTGCCGTTCGACCTGCCCGTACGCGCCGTCCTGCCGGTACGGGGTGTCCTGTCGGAACGGGTCCGTCAGGCGGTACGCGTCGTCCTGCCGGTACAGGTCGTCCTGCGGGTGCCGTTCGGCCTGCCCGTACGCGCCGTCCTGCCGGGCGTGGGGGGCCGGGCCGGGGCCGGGACGGCGGTCCTCCCGGTGGCCGCGGCGGTCCGGCCCGTCGCGGTGCGGCCCGCGCGCGGGCCAGGCGTCCGGCTGCCGGGGGTCCGGCCGCAGCCGCGGGCCCTGCGGCCCGGGGCGGGCGGCGCCGGCGGCCCGTCCGGAGGCGGTGCCGCGCTGGAACGAGCCCCACAGGGCACCGGCCTCCTCCGGGGTGCGGGTGGGGGGCGGGCGGCCGGGGGTGTCCGGGGGCCCGTCCGGTGTCCCGGCCCGGCGCCGGCGGCGTGGCAGCCCGGCGGGGGTCTGCGGGCCCAGCGGCATCCCGGGACCGGCCGGGGTGTCGGGGTCCGGGGGGCGGGGGGCGGGCCGGACCGCCCGCCCGGGCCGGCCGGGGTGCGCGGGCCGGGGACCGGCTCCGGCGCGGCCGGCCAGGCGGCGCCGGGGCGGGGCGCCGCCGGTTCCTGCGGGCGGCCGTGCCCGGCGCCGCTCCGCCCCGGCAGCGGGGCGGCCACCGACATCGGGGTGGTGGTCTCGTCGAGCAGGGTCAGCAGCCGCCGCGGGATGTGCACCACGGCGCGGACCCCGCCGTAGGGGGCGGGCTTGTCCACCGAGACGGCGAACCCGAACTGCCGCACCAGCCTGCCGATGACGGCGAAGCCCAGCCGCGGCGGGTCGCCGAGCCCGGTGAGGAGCAGCGGGTGCCGGCCGGAGACCATCCGGGTCGCGTACGCGACCTCCTCGGGGTGCATGCCGACCCCGGCGTCGTCGATCACCACGACCGCGCCGGTGTCGCTGAGGTGGAGGCTGACGTCGACCTCCAGGGTGCCGTGCGAGTGGTGCACGGCGTTGGCGAGGAGTTCGGCGAGGACGATGGCGGCCGGTTCGACGGCCCGGGCCACCACGCCGACGGGTTCGGTCAGCCGGCTGGTGATCCGGACCCGCTCCGCGCCGGCGATGCGGGACTGGGCGCCCACCACCACGTCCCCCAGGTGGGAGTCGGCCCGGGTGAGGCCGGCGGTGGCCCCGCAGACCACCCCGGTGGCCTGGACCCGGCGCAGGATCTGCTCGTTGAGGCGGCTGAGTTCGACCGTGTCCCGGATCACGCCGGGGTCCTCGTACCGGTGCTGCATCGCGTTGAGGCGGTCCTGGAGCCGGTAACTGCGCGCCTGCATGGCCCGGGTGGCGCCGCGGAGCACGGCCTGCGCGGCCTCGTCCACCCGCTCCCGCTCCCCCAGGACCGCCCGGGAGACCAGGTCGAGCACCGCGCGGTGGTCGCGGTCGGTCTCACTGCCCAGCAGGTGCGGGTGGGCCAGCCCGGGCACCGGGACGTGGTCGTGGCGGAGCCGGTTGACCAGCGCGGGGAGCCGGGCCGCCGCCAGGTGGTGGGTCTCCTCCGTCAGCTCCCGCAGCCGGGCGGTGAGCCGCTCCGCCTCGGCCGCCGCGGCGTCGCGTTCGGACCGCGCCCGCGTGAGGCGGCGGCGGGACCGCCACAGCAGCGGCGCCTGCGCAACGGCGGCGAAACCGCCCAGCGCCAGGCACGCGGTCAGCGCCGCCGGTAAGTCAGTCATCGCTGGTCCTTGGTCAGGGGCGGGCAGTGACCGCCGTCCTGCTGCGGGCGGCAGTCGCGACCCGTCACGTTACGCCGGTCGGCCGCCCGACGGCCCCGGAACGACGCAGACTTCGTGGAACCGATGCGGGCGGGACCCCCGGGGCGCCGCACGGCACTGCGACGTTGCACACCGTCTATATCCGGGCACGCTGTGTGTAAACCCCCCGCATCTTTTCCGTCCCCCCACCGCACCACCCGAAAGGCACGCTCATGCTCCACGGCATCGACGTCAGCTCCCACCAGTCCTCGTTCGACACCGACGGGGTGGACTTCGTCTTCGTCAAGGCGACCGAGGGCCGCTCGTACATCAACCCGCGGCAGTCCGCGCAGGCCGGCAAGGCCCGCAAGGCCGGCTGTGTGCTGGGCTTCTACCACTTCCTGTGGCCGGGCAACATCGCCGCCCAGGCCCGCTACTTCGTCGAGGAGTGCGCCTCCGAGGAGGGCGATCTGCTCGCCGTGGACTGGGAGAACACCGGCGACGGCACCCGGGCGACCAACGCGGAGAAGGACCGGTTCCTGCGCGAGGTCAAGCGGCTGCGGCCGACCCATCGCGTGCTGCTGTACTGCAACCGCCAGTTCTGGCTGAACCACGACACCACCTCGTACGCCGGCGACGGGCTGTGGATAGCCGATTACGTCACCGCCGGCAAGCCCCGGATCAAGGCGAAGTGGCGGTTCCACCAGTACACCGACACGCCGCTCGACAAGAACGTCGGGGCGTTCGCCGACAAGGCGGCGCTGCGGAAGTGGGCCAGGCCCTGAGCCGGTGGTCCGGCGGGCACGTCCCGCCCGGGGCGGACCCGTCACCGGGCGGCGGGGCCGGCACCGGTGGGCCGGCGGTCGCCGGCAGGTCCGGCCGTCGCCGGTGGACCCGGCGATCCCAGGCGGACCCGGCCGTCACCGGTGGGCCCGGCGCTCGCCGGCAGGCCCGGCCGTCACCGGCGGGTGCGGCCGTCACCGGCGGACCCGGCCGTCACCGGCGGGTGCGGCCGTTGTCGGTGGGTGCGCCTAGGCTCGGGGTCATGAGTTACGCAGACCTGCGCGAACTCCAGAGCGCGCTCAGCACCGCCTCGGACATCGCGTTCTCCCTGGAGGCGGCGCCCACCGCCCATGAGGCCGAACAGCTCACCGACGCGCTGCGCCGCGCGCTGTCCGCGGCGAGCGCGCTGGGGGCCGACCGCGGCGCCACCGGGTGCGCCGAGCATCCGCGCGGCGCCGTGGACCCGCTGTACGGGGACAAGGAGGACCCGCTGCCGCCGGGCTACGGGCGCTGCCTGCTCTGCAACGACCGGCGGCGCCGGGCGAGCGCGCAGCGCCGCGGCTGGCGCTGATACACCGGCCCGCCCGGCGGCGCCGGCCGGCGGCGGGCCGGCGGGGCGGGGCCCCGGTCGCCGCCGGCCGGGACGGCTCAGGCCTGGGCGCTCTTGTTGCGGGAGGCCCAGAACTCCTCGAAGTTCAGCAGGCCGTCGCCGTTGGCGTCGTGCGCGTTGATCACGGCCTGGGCGACGGTCTCCGTGACGTACGGGTCCCCCAGCTGCGCCATGAGGCTCTTGTACTCGGCCGCGGAGATCAGGCCGTCCCCGTTGGCGTCGAAGCGCTCGAACGTCTTCCTGGCCGTCTCGATGTCGGTCACTGGGCCACCCCTTCGTTGTGCATGTCGGACCCGCACAGCGTAGCGACCCGGTCCGGCGGTCCGGCAGAGCCGTCGGGGCACGCCGGACCGGGCGGGGGCGGCGGTCAGTAGGAGTTGACCAGGGACATGTAGCGGTTCCAGTCCCACAGCGGGCCGGGGTCGGTGTGGGTGGCCCCGGGCACCTCGGAGTGCCCGATGATGCGGGTACGGGTCCGCGGGATGCGGTAGCGGGTGCAGATGGCGGCGGTCAGCCGGGCGGAGGCCCGGTACATGGCGTCGGTGAAGTACTCGGGCCGGTCCACCCAGCCCTCGTGCTCGATGCCGATGCTGCGGGTGTTGTAGTTCCAGTTGCCGGCATGCCAGGCGATGTCCTTCTCCCGCACGAACTGCCCGATGTAGCCGTCGGCCGAGGCGACCATGTAGTGCGAGGACACCTTGCGCGCGGGGTCCTGGAAGATGCGCATGGCGTCCTGGAAGGTCTCCTGGGTGATGTGCACGATCACGAAGTCGATCGGGTACGAGGTCGGCCGGCTGGAGACGGTGTAGTTGGCCGTGCTGGCCGGAATCCAGTGGGTGGTGGGGTAGGTGGTGGCCGCGCCGACCCGGCCCGCGGGGGACGCGGGGCCGGCGGCGGACGCGGTGTCGGCGGCGGTGAGGCCGAACGCCGCCGCGCCGAGGCCGGCCCCGCGGCGCAGCAGGCCGCGGGGGGAGGGGGCGGGGCGTCGCGGTCCGCCCGGTGGGGTGGGGTGCGCTTCCGTTCCGTGGGCTTCCATGGGGGGCTCCCGGTGATGTCGAACGGGACATGACGCGCGTAGCGTCACCCCCAGAGTGGACTTTCGACGGGGACATGCCAAGCACCCACCGGGGTGAAAGAAATCCCGGGGCGGTCCACACCAGTGGCACACCCCCCGGGCCACCGCCTCCCGGGCACCTCCCGACACCGTGCCGCAAGGTTGGCCACACATGCGGCACATATTGCTGTAACCGCATAAACATAAGCCGGACTCGTTGATCGCCAACCATTAATGAGGTGGGTGGCACATCTCACCTTGGATTCAGCGGCGAAATGTCCGAATGGTGACTGTAAGACATGGGATCTCACTTTGAAAGCCGGGCATCCCGTCTGCGATAGTCGTTCCCGCGACCCCCTTGACCCGGGCTCGGTCGTCATCCGCCACGGATCACCACCCCCTTGGATCCGGGCACGCACAAGAGGCCCCGCCACCGTCACATCCCGACGGCTCCAGGGGCCTCTTCGCGTATCAGCGCTCGGTCACCCGCATCTCGAACCAGGTGGTCTTGCCGCGCGGCAGCAGGTCGACGCCCCACCGGTCGGACAGCTTGTTCACCAGGTACAGGCCGCGGCCGGTGGTGTCCATCTCACGCACCGGCATCAGGCACGGCAGCCCCCGCGAGGGGTCGCGCACCTCCACCCGGATCCAGCCCCGGCGCCGGTGCATCCGCAGCCCGACGCTGCGGGCCCCGGTGTGCCGCACCGCGTTGCCCACCAGCTCGGACACCAGCAGCACGGCGTACTCGGTCAGCTCCGGAGAGAGCTGCCACAGCCGCTGGGCGACCGCCTCGGTCAGCCGCCGCGCACTGCCCGCCGACTCCGGCCGGGAGGGCAGCCGCACCTCCCCCGCCGTCGGGTCGCCCCACCGGGCGAACTCCTCGGGCACCGCCTCCGCCTCGGCGGGCGGCGCCCCGCACCGGGCCGGTGGCGTGACCGCTCGTTGCCGCGGCTGCTCCATTCCCTCCAAGCCCGCCATGCCCCCCCATGATGGCTGTCCCACCCGCCCTCCGGAGCGGAACCACGGGATTCACCCGCACCGTGGCCACGCCCCTCGTCCACCGGAATCCGACGTACGCGAACGGGCCCGACCGGGCCGGAAACACCGCCCGACCAGCCATGACACCACGCGTACGGATGATCGCTAAGCGTACCGGACCCGGCCGCGGGAGCACCGATCGCCGGAGGACGGAATTCCCCCGCACGAGGCACGCGGGGGCGCCAACGGGTCACCCCGTGCGCCCCCGCGTGCCCTCAACGCGCCTGTGTTCAGCGGAACTTGGCCTTGCCCGGCCCCTCCTCCACGAAGCTGCGCATCCCCGTCTCCCGGTCCTCGGTGGCGAACAGCCCGGCGAACCAGGTGCGTTCGATGGCCAGACCGGTGTCGATGTCGGTCTCCAGGCCGGCGTCCACCGCCTCCTTCGCGGCGCGCAGCGCCAGCGCCGGCCCCTGCGCGAGCTTCGCCGCCCACGCGTGCGCCTGGGCGTAGACCTCCTCCGCCGGGACGACCCGGTCCACCAGTCCCAGGGTGAGCGCCTCGTCCGCCTTCACCATGCGCCCGGTGAAGATCAGGTCCTTGGCCCGGGAGGGCCCGATCAGCCGGGACAGCCGCTGGGTGCCGCCGGCGCCCGGGATGAGGCCGAGCAGGATCTCCGGCTGGCCGAGCTTGGCGTTCTCCGCGGCGATCCGGTAGTCGGCGCAGAGCGCCAGCTCGCAGCCGCCGCCCAGCGCGTAGCCGGTGATCGCGGCGACCACCGGCTTGGGGATGCGCGCGACGGCGGTGAAGGCGTCCTGGAGGCCGCGGGACCGGACCACCATCGCCGCATGGTCCATGACCTGCATTTCCTTGATGTCCGCGCCGGCCGCGAACACCTTCTCGCCGCCCCACAGGACCACCGCGCGCACGTCCTCGCGGCGGGTGGCCTCCTCGGCCAGCTCGCGGAGGCGGTCCTGGGTGGCGATGTCCAGGGCGTTCATCGGCGGACGGTCCAGGCGGATGGTGCCGACGCCGTCGGCCACCTCAAGAGTCACAGTCATGGGCGCAGGTTAGCGCGCGTTCACCGGGCGGCGGCAGCGGGCCCGGGGCCGTGGAAGGGCCGTGGAAGAGGCGAGGAGGGGCAGGGACGACGGTCGCGCGGGCGGGACGGCGGGTGCGCGGGGGCGGCCGGCCCGCGAGGAGGCGGGGGCGACGGTCGCACGGCGGGGAGCGGGTCGGCGGGGGCGGTCGCGCGGCGGGGGGCCGCCCGGGAGCGGGGGCCGGAAGGAGCCGGCCGGGCCCGGCGGCGGAGGTGTCCGCGTGCCGGGCCCGGCCGGGGCGTGTGCGGGTGGCCGGAGCGGTTACCGGTCGGCCTTCCACTCCTCCCAGGACATGTTCCAGCCGTTGAGGCCGTTGTCCGGCTGGATGGTGGTGTCGTCGGAGTTCTTCACCACGACCACGTCGCCGAGGATCGACTCCTTGTAGAACCAGGCGCCCGGCGAGCCGTTGTCGCCGCCGCCGCGCAGGTCGCGCAGGCCGACGCAGCCGTGGCTGGCGTTCACCGAGCCGAAGGTGGAGGGGGCGGCCCAGTAGTTGCCGTGGATGAAGGTGCCCGAGGTGGACAGGCGCATCGCGTGCGGCACGTCCTTGATGTCGTACTCGCCGCCGAAGCCCACGGTCTCGCCGTTCATCCGGGTCACCGGGAACTTCTCGCTGATCACCATCTGGCCGTTGTAGGTCTCGGTGCCCGGCGCGCCGGTGGTGACCGGGATGGTCTTGACGGTGCGGCCGTCCCGCTCGACCGTCATCGTCTTGGCCTTGGCGTCCACGGTGCTGACCTGGCTGCGACCGATGGTGAACTTCACCGTCTTCGTCTGCTTGCCGTAGACCCCGGGCCGTCCCTCGACGCCGTCGAGGTTGAGTTCCAGGGTGACCTTGGTGCCCGGCTTCCAGTACTTCTCCGGGCGGAAGTCCAGCCGGTCGTTGCCGAACCAGTGGCCCTCGACCGGCACCGACGGGGAGGCGGTCACCTTGACCGCCCGCTCCACCGCCTCCGGGTCGGTGATGCCGCGGCTGAACCTCAGCGAGACCGGCATGCCGACGCCCACCGTGCTGCCGTCCTCGGGGGTGAAGTAGCCGACGAAGGTGTTCTTCGGGACGAGGGTGGTGAAGCTCGCGTGCTTGGCCGACGCCCGCCCCTCGGAGTCCTCGGCGACCGCGTCCACGGTGTACTCGGTGGCGGCGCTCAGGTGCCTCGCCGGCGCCCAGCTGGAGCCGTCGGCGGAGATCTCGCCGTCCACGGTGCGGCCCTTGCCGTCGGCCACCTTCACCGAGGTGAGCTTGCCCTTGCGGGCGGTGACCTTCAGCGCCCCGCTGGTGGCCACGTCGTCGGCGCCGTCCGACGGGGCGATGGCGACGATCGCCTCGGACGGCTTGTCGTCACTCCGGCCCCGCTCGCCGTTCTTCTTCCCGTCGTCGTCCGATCCCCCGCCCCCGCAGGCCGCCACGCCGGCCAGCAACGCTCCCAGCAGCAGGGCGGACAACCTCCTGCGGCTCCGGACCCCCGATATGCGCTGCGCCTTCACTACCGCTCTCTCCCCTCCGCACGGCCCGCGACCCGCGGCACCCCCATTCGCGCGCTTGCGCGACTGGCGATAGATAACCACAACACCTACCCGGGGAACTCCCGGTGAATGTCACCGTTCGGTCCCAAGTGGGAGCGGTGGGACGGGATGGGCGAATCGAGAGGGACGAGGCGGTTCGCGGAAACCTCTCGGCGCACACCGCTCACCAGGGGGCGCGGGGGTGGCACACCCGGGAGCAGCGGCGCGCTCCGGGGCGTGCCGGGCGGCGCACCGCAGGCCGGTGCGCCGGGGACGTCGAGGTCTCGCGGAGGTGCGGGGCCGCTCCCGACGGCGGGAGCGGCCGGACCACGGAGGTGCCACGGACGGGTGGGCCCGGCGGGCGGCCGGGGACGGTGACCGGCCGGGCGGCACGGGGCGGCGCGTGGGGCCCGTAGGGCGGGGGGCCCGGTGGGCGCAGGGGCCGGGGGTGGCGGGCCGCCGGTCCGGACGGGTGCGGGGTGAGGGACGGGGATGGGGCCGGTGCCGGCGGGGCGGAGGGCGGACGGCGGGGCGCAGGGCGGACGGCGGGGCCCCGTGCGCCGGTCAGCGGTCAGCGGTCAGCGCAGGGCGGAGCCGGCCCGCCAGCTCGGCCAGGACATGTTCCAGCCGCCCAGCCCGTTGTCCGGGGCGACCTGCCGCTCGCGGGAGTTGACCACCTCCACGACGTCACCGATCAGGGTGCGGTCGTAGAACCAGCCGGCGGCGGTCCGCGAGCTGCCGCCGCGCACATCGCGCAGCCCGACGCAGCCGTGGGTGGAGTTGACGCTCCCGAAGGTCTCCGGGGCGGCCCAGTAGTTGCCGTGCAGAAACGTCCCGGAGGTGGTCAGCCGCAGCGCGTGCGGGACGTCCGCGATGTCGTACTCGCCGCCGAAGCCGACCGTCGAACCGTCCATCCGGGTCTCCGGCAGGCGCTCCATCACCACCATCCGGCCGTTCCAGGTCTCGTGGCCGGCGGCGCCGGTGGTGACCGGCAGCACGGCGGTCCGCCGGCCGTCCCGCGTCACGGTCATGGTGTGCGCCGCCGCGTCCACGGTGCTGATCTGGGAGCGTCCGACGGTGAACCGGACGGTGCGGTGCTGCACCCCGTAGACCCCCGGGGCGGCCCGCACGTCACGCAGCCGCAGCCGCATGGTGACCTCGGTGCCGGGCCGCCAGTAGGTGCGGGGGCGGAAGTCCAGGCGCCGGTCGCCGAACCAGTGGGCGGCGATCTCGGTGGCCGGCCGGGCGGTGACCGAGATCCCGCGCTCCACCGCGGCCCGGTCCGCGATCGGCCGGTTGAAGGTTAGCGAGACGATCATCCCGGTGCCCACCGTGGTCCGGTGCTCGGGGGTGAAGTAGCCGATGAACCGGTGGGCGGGCACGAAGGTGGTGAAGGTGGTGTGCCGGGCGGCGCGCCGGCCGCGGCCGTCCACCGCCACCGCGTGCACCTGGTACCGGGTGGCCAGCGCCAGGCGCCGGGCGGCGGGCCGCCAGGAGCGGCGGTCGGCCGACAGCCGGCCGGGGACCGCGGCGCGCTCCCCGGCGCCGTCGGTCCGGGTCACCCGCACCCGCTCCAGCCGTCCGCCGGACGCGGTCACCGCCAGCCGTCCGTCCGCCGGAACCGACCGGGCCCCGTCGTGCGGCGTGACGCGGATGAGGTCCCTCGGCGAGCGCGGCGCGTCGTCACCGCCGAACCCG
Source organism: Streptomyces pactum (assembly GCF_016031615.1). Classification (GTDB taxonomy): domain Bacteria; phylum Actinomycetota; class Actinomycetes; order Streptomycetales; family Streptomycetaceae; genus Streptomyces; species Streptomyces pactus. The sequence continues at coordinate 5,334,420 of NZ_JACYXC010000001.1, read as the reverse complement.
CCGATCCCGCATCCGGCGAGCGCCAGCAGGAGCGCCCCGGACCGGACGGCCGTCCGCACCACGCCGGCCCAGGGCCCCGGTCCTGATCCATGTCTCACGCCTGTCCAACGACCACCCGTCCCGCGGGGAAACGAAATGGACCCGAACGGAGCCGCCGGGCGCCGGATGCCGGACGGGCCGGGACCGGGGCCCACCCGGACGGCGGAACGGGGGGCCGGTTCCGCACCGGGCCGCGCCGGCCCGCCGTGGCGCGCCGGGCGGCCGGTCCGCCCGCCGGGGCACGCGCCCGGGGTGCGGCACCCCCTCGCCCGCCGGTCCGGGCGGCCGGAAAACCGAGTGAGGGTGACAGCTGCGAACCGTAGTCTCACCCCTGATGTCTGACACCGCCCCAGCCCACCAGGACACCGCCGCGCCCACCACCGGCAGCCCCGTCGCCCGGCCCGCCGGGGAGCCGGCCGCGGGCGGGCCCGGGACACCGGCCGCCGGGGAGCCGGCCGCGAAGGAGCCCCGGACGCGCGACGCCGGGGAGCCGGCGCGACGCCGCTCCGTGGTGCGTTCCCTGCTGCGCCTGTGGCCGTACGTCCGTCCGGTGCGGGTCCGTCTCTTCGGCGCCGCGGTGGTGGCGATCGTCGCCTCCAGCGTGAGCCTGCTCATTCCGCTGGTGCTGAAGTGGCTGGTGGACGGCCCGGTGGCGGACCGCGACCCGGGCGGGGTGTGGCTGGGCGGGGCGCTGCTGCTCGGGCTGGGGATCGCCGAGGCGGCGCTGTTCGGGTTCCGCCGGTGGCTGGTGGCGCGGCCGCTGGCGGGGGTGGAGGCGACCATGCGGGCCGACCTCTACCGTCACCTGCAACGGCTGCCGGTCTCCTTCCACGACCGCTGGCCGTCCGGGCAGCTGCTCTCCCGGGCCACCACGGACCTGATGCTGCTGCGGACGTTCCTCGCCTTCCCGCTGACCTTCCTGGTCGTCAACGGGGCCACCATCATCCTGGGCTTCGCGATCCTGCTGGACCAGCGGTGGCAGCTGGGGCTGGTGCTGCTGTGCCCGGTGGTGCCGCTGGTGGTGCTCTGCTCGTACTTCGAGTCCCGCTACTCGGCGGCCGCCCGGCTCTCGCAGGACCAGGCGGGGGACCTGACGACGGTGGTCGAGGAGGGCGTCCTCGGCATCCGCATCATCAAGGGGTTCGGGCAGCACCGCAGCCAGGAGCGCGCGTTCCGTACGCTCTCCCGCCGGCTGCGCACCACGGAACTGCGCAAGGCGGGGCTGCTGGCCACCCTCTGGGCGCTGATCATGACGCTGCCGGAGCTGGCGATCGGTGCGGCGCTGCTGCTGGGCACGGTGCAGGTGGCCGACGGCGACCTGTCGGCGGGCACCCTGGTCGCCTTCCTCTCCACGGCGCTGGCGCTGCGGTGGCCGGTGGAGTCGATCGGCTTCCTGCTGGCGATCAGCCAGGACTCGGCCACGGCCACCGACCGCTACTTCGAGGTGATGGACGCGCCCGCCGCGGACGCCGCGGACACCATCACCGCCGCCGGCACCGCGGACGCCGTCTCCCCGGACGCCGCGCCCACCGCCGGCACCGCCGCGCCCACCGCCGGCGCCACCGGTTCCTCGGCGGCAACCGCCGGTACCACCCGTCCCGCCGGTCCCCCGGCGGTCACCGCCGGTACCGCCGGGCTCCGCTTCGAGGGGGTGGTGTTCCGGTACGCCGACGCCCCGCCCGACGAACCGCCCGTGCTGCGCGGGGTGGACCTGCACATCCGGCCCGGCGAGTCGATGGCGCTGGTCGGCGCGACCGGGTCGGGGAAGACCACGCTGACCGCGCTGGTGCCGCGGCTCCACGAGGTGACCGCCGGCCGGATCACCGTGGACGGCCGGGACATCACCTCCCTGGACCGCGGCGAGCTGCGGTCCCTGGTGGCGGTGGCGTTCGAGGAGCCGACCCTGTTCTCCGCCACCGCGGGGGAGAACGTGCTGATGGGCGCGGAGGGCGCGGGCCCCGAGGACCTGGAGCGGGCCCTGGCCGTGGCCCAGGCCGGGTTCGTGCACACCCTGCCGCAGGGGACCGGCACCCAGGTCGGCGAGCAGGGGCTGAGCCTGTCCGGCGGGCAGCGGCAGCGGCTGGCGCTCGCCCGGGCGGTCGTCGGCCGCCCCCGCTACCTGGTGCTCGACGACCCGCTGTCCGCGCTGGACGTCCACACCGAGGCGCTGGTGGAGGCCGCGCTGCGCGAGGTGCTGGCGTCCACCACCGCACTGATCGTGGCGCACCGGCCGTCCACCGTGCTGCTCGCCGACCGGGTGGCGCTGCTGTCCGGCGGACGGATCGCCGCCGTGGGCACCCACCAGCAGCTGCTGCGGGAGAACGCGGAGTACCGGCTGCTGATGTCCGGTCATCAGCCCGAGGCCCCGGACGGCACCGCGCCCGCCACGCCGTCCGGCCCGCTCCGCGACCCCGAGGAGGACGCCGACCGATGACCACCTCCACCAGCGGGCAGCCGCCCGCCGCCGGGAGTCCGGCCGGCACCGGTGCCGCCGGGGTGCCCGTGCCGCCCGCCGGCCAGGAGTCGTTCGACCGCGACACCCTGCCCGCCCCGCCCGGTGCCGCCCGGGACCTGCTGCGGTCGCTGCTGGCGCCGCTGCGCCGCCCGTTCTGGCTCGCCGCCGTGCTGCTCCTGCTCCAGCAGGCGGCGGTCCAGGCGGGCCCGCTGCTGGTGGCGTACGCGATCGACGACGCGGTGCCCGCGCTGCGCCGCGACGACAACGGCCCGCTGATCGCGGTGGGGGTGGCCTACCTGGGGTGCGCGGCCGCCTCCGGGGCGCTCCAGTTCGCGTTCATCAGCGCCTGGTCCCGGGTCGGCCAGGACGCGCTGCTCGATCTGCGCGGCCGGATCTTCCGGCACGCGCAGGCGCTCAGCGTGGACTTCCACGAGCAGTACACCTCCGGCCGGCTGATCTCCCGGGCCACCACCGACGTGGAGGCGCTGCGGGAGCTGGTCAACGACGGGCTGGAGGAGCTGCTGGCGGTCGCGCTGTCGGTGGTCTACATCTCGGCCGTGCTGCTCTGGCTGGACTGGGGGCTCGGCGCCGCGGCGGTGCTGTCGTTCTGGCCGCTGTACCTGCTCGTCCGGCTCTTCGACCGGCGCTCCCAGCGGGTCTACCGCAAGCGGTCCTCCGCCGTCGCCGCGGTGATCGTGAAGTTCACCGAGACGATGAACGGCATCCGCCCGGTGCAGGCGTTCCGCCGGGAACGCGCCAACGACGCCGAGTTCGACCGGCTCAACCGCCACCACGAACGGGTCAACGGCGACTCGATCCTGGAGATGGCCCGGTACGTGGTCGGGTCACGGCTGGTGGCGAACACCGCGCTCGCCGCCATGGTGCTGTGGGGCGCCCACCGGGTGGCCTCGGGCGATCTGGCGCTGGGCGTGCTGGCCGCGGCGGCGCTCTACCTGCGGCGGCTGTACGACCCGATCGACCGGCTGGGCATGTTCCTCAACTCGTACCAGTCGGCCGCCGCCTCGCTGGAGAAGATCGCCGGGCTGCTGGCGCAGCGGCCCTCGGTCCCCGAGCCGGCCGAGCCGCGCCCGCTGCCCGCCCGGCCCGGTGACCGGCCGGGGCGGGAGGTGGTCTTCGAGGACGTCCGGTTCGCGTACCGGACCGGCGGCGAGGTGCTGCCGCGCTTCCGGCTGACCCTGACCGCCGGGCAGACGGTCGCGGTGGTCGGCTCCACCGGGGCGGGCAAGTCCACCCTGGCCAAGCTGCTGGCCCGGTTCTACGACCCCACCGGGGGCCGCGTCCTGCTGGACGGGGTGGACCTGCGCGAGCTGGCCACCCCGGAGCTGCGGCGCGGGGTGGTGATGGTGACCCAGGAGGCGTTCCTGTTCTCCGGCACGGTGGCGGAGAACATCGCCATCGGCCGGCCGGACGCGAGCCGCGCCGACATCGAGCGGGCCGCCAAGGCGATCGGGGCGCACGACTTCATCGCCGCCCTGCCCGACGGGTACGACACCGATGTGCGCAAGCGCGGCGGCCGGATCTCCGCCGGCCAGCGCCAGCTGGTCGCCTTCGCCCGCGCGCTGCTCGCCGACCCCTCGGTGCTCATCCTCGACGAGGCGACCTCCTCGCTGGACATCCCCGGTGAGCAGGCGGTGCAGCGGGCCATGCACACGGTGCTGCGCGGGCGCACCGCGGTGGTCATCGCCCACCGGCTGTCCACGGTGGAGATCGCCGACCGGGTGCTGGTGATGGCCGACGGCCGGATCGTGGAGGACGGCGCCCCGGCCGAACTCGTCGCCGGCCGCGGGCGCTTCGCGGACCTGCACAAGGCGTGGCGGGAGAGCCTGGTCTGACCCGGGCCCGCCCCGGCCCCGGTGGACCGTCCGGGGCCGGCCCGCCGGCCTGCCCGGGAATCGTCCGTCGCGGCCGGCGCCGACCGGGTGAAGCGGCCCGGCGCGTCACCGGCGCGGCCGGACGGGCGCTCTGGCACCGGCGGCGCCGGTGCGGTACCTGTCGTCGAGGCCATGACCGGCCGCAGGTACCGCGTGCGCCCCGGGACACGTACCGGGGCGCGCGGGTGCCGCACACCGAGGAGGAGCCACCATGACGGTCCCGCCCCACCACGCCCCCGCGTCCGTCGCCGTACCGGACACCAGGATCGCCGCCGAGGCCACCGAACTGGTCCGGGACACCACGAACGAGCTGATCTACCACCACTCCCGCCGGGTGTACTTCTTCGGCAGCCTGCGCGGCCGCCACCGGGGCCTGAGCCACGACCCGGAGCTGCTCTACATCGGCGCGATGTTCCACGACCTGGGCCTGGGCGAGAAGTTCCACCACAGCGGCCGCCGGTTCGAGGTGGACGGCGCCGACGAGGCGCGCCGCTTCCTGCAGAGCCACGGGGTCCCGGAGGACAGCGTCCGCCGGGTGTGGACGGCCATCGCGCTGCACACCACCCCGGGCGTCCCGGAGTTCATGGAGCCGGAGGTGGCGCTGGTGACCGCCGGGGTCGAGTACGACGTCCTGGGTCTGGGCTTCGACGAGATCCCGGACGAGGACCGGGCCGAGATCGTCGCATTGCACCCGCGCCCGGACTTCAAGGAGCGCATCCTGCGGTCGTTCGCCGACGGCATCGCCGCCAAGCCGGAGACCGCGTTCGGCACCGTGAAGGCCGACGTCCTCCAGCACTTCCTGCCGGGTTACACCCGGGGCGACTTCGTGGAGATCACCCGGAACTCCCCCTGGCCGGAGTGACCGTGCGCCGGTCGCCCGACCGGCCGGCCCCGCCCTGACCCGGGCGCGCACCGTGCCACGTCCCCACCGGACACGCCGCCGCACCGCGGCGGGACACCGGGCACGGTCCACGGACGGGACGGGACGGGGGCGGGACGGGCCGTCGGACAGGACCTGCCCCGCGCACGGGACGGCCGCATCCGCCGGACGGCGGGTGCGGCCGACATTTTTAACCCCCTAACAAACATTGACAGGTTAGATTCTCGTGCGGTTGAGTGAGCGTGCCAACCACTCACCGCACACACGGGGGTTCAGCGATGGCCGATGCGCCACGCCACGAGGTCCACCAGCAGGTCCACCACCGCACCATCACCGTCGGTGAGCACGAGATCTTCTACCGGGAGGCGGGGGACCCGGACGCCCCGGTGCTCCTGCTCCTCCACGGGTTCCCGACCAGCTCGCACATGTTCCGCGACCTGATACCGCTGCTGGCCGGCCGGTTCCGGCTGATCGCCCCGGACCACCTCGGCTTCGGGTACTCCGCGGCACCGCCGGCCCGGGACGGCGACGACACCTACACCTTCGCCCGGCTCGCCGAGCTGACCGCCGGGTTCACCGAGGCGCTGGGGCTGACCCGGTTCGCGCTCTACGTCCAGGACTACGGGGCACCCATCGGGCTGCGGCTGGCGCTCGCGCACCCGGAGCGGGTGACCGCGATCATCACGCAGAACGGCAACGCCTACCGCGAGGGCCTGGGCGAGGCGGCATGGGCGCCGGTGCTCGCCTACATCGCCGACCCCTCACCGGAGAACGAGGAGGTCGCACGGGGGTTCCAGTCCCCGGAAAGCATCCGCTGGCAGTACACCCACGGGGTGGCCGACCAGAGCCTGCTCAGCCCGGACGCCTGGCACCACGACATCGCCCTGATGTCCCGGCCCGGCCAGTCCGCCGTCCAGCTCCGGCTGATCGGCGACTACGGCAGCAACCTCGGCCTCTACCCGGCGTTCCAGGAGTACTTCCGCTCCAGCCAGGTGCCGCTGCTCGCGGTCTGGGGCGCCCACGACGAGATCTTCGTGCCGGAGGGGGCGACCGCCTTCCGGCGCGACCTGCCGGAGGCCGAGGTCCACCTGCTGCCGACCGGGCACTTCGCGCTGGAGACCCACGCCGCGCCGATCGCGGACCTGATCGGGGACTTCCTCACCCGCCGGGTCGCCGCACCGGCCTGACCGGACGGTGGCCCGCCCGGACCGCACGCCGGACCCGGCCGTCCCCGTTGTCCGCCCGCCCGCGGGACCGGGGGCCGCGGGACCGGGACGCCGCGGACGGAGGCGCCTACACCTCGCCGATCTGCCCGTCGGCCAGCTCCCGGACCACGTCCAGCTGGCCGGCGTGGCGGGCGTACTCCTGGAGGACGTGGAAGAGGATCCAGTTCAGCGAGGGCGCCTCGGCCTCGGTGGTGAACCGGCCGCCGACCGCCGCGCGCCGGTCCCCGGGCACCCCGGCGACCAGTTCGCGGGAGCGGGCGCAGGTCTCCTCGAAGCGGGCGGTGAGCGAGGCGAGGGTGTCGGAGGCGGGGACGTGCCAACGGTCGTCGGGGCCGCGGTCACCCCAGGGGTTGGTCAGTGGCTCGGCGGCGAACCCCCAACGGAACCAACGGCGTTCGACCCACGTCAGATGCGCCAGCAGTTCGACGGGCGACCAGCCGGACGGCAGCCGGCTGTGGCGTGATTCGGTTTCCGAGAGGCCGTCCAGCTTCCGGAGCACCACGGCCCGGTAGTAGTCGAGGTAGGCATCGAGCAGCTCACGCGGGTCGCTCAGCGTGTGCGGCGGCTCGGCCAGCGGCGCAGCGGTGTCGGTCATGGCCGCATCGTACGGGCGCCACCACCGGCGCGGGCCCGGCCGCCGGCAGATTCCACGGCTCCGCAATACGAACACGGCATGTCCATCAACGGACATATTCCAGCCAACTTCCGGTCGCAGTCCTGACACGTACATGGCACTGGTGGCACGCTTCCGGCAACCGGGAAGCGGCACCCCCACACACGCAGTCCGCCGGCTTCCGGGAGGCTCTCCCACGCCGGTGCCACCCGGTACCGCGCCCCTCCCCCCGCCTCGGGCCACCGTGCCCGAGCCGCACCGTGCTCTGCCTCGCTGTGCCCGGACGGTGAACCGACCGCCCGGTCGACCCGGTCGCCGTGTGACCCGCGCGGCCCCGCAGAAGGAGACAGTGTGAGACCCACCCCCCATCGGCGTACCGTCGCGACCGGCGCGCTGGTCGCCGTGACGGCCATGCTCGCCGTCGGCCTGCAGACAGGTTCCGCCACCGCCCGTCCGGACGGGCCGTCGTCGGCCCCCGGTACGGTCGTCGCCAAGGCCAGGACCGGCGCGCTGCCGGTCAAGCTCAGCCCCGCGGAGCGCGCCGAACTGCTCCGCCAGGCCAACGCCACCAAGGCCGAGACCGCCCGGACGCTGCAGCTCGGGGCCAAGGAGAAGCTGGTCGTCCGGGACGTCACCCGGGACGCCGACGGCACCACGCACACCCGCTACGAGCGGACCTACGACGGGCTCCCGGTGCTCGGCGGCGACCTGATCGTCCAGGAGACGCCCGGCGGCTCGGTCGAGACCGTGGCCAAGGCGACGAAGACCCGGCTGAAGGTGTCCTCCACCACCGCCGCCGTCACCCCGGAGACCGCCGAGCGGGCCGCGCTGAAGGCCGCCGCGGCGGAGGGCTCGAAGAAGACCGCGGCCGAGCGGGCGCCGCGGAAGGTGATCTGGGCGGCCGAGGGCACCCCGACCCTCGCCTGGGAGACCGTCGTCGGCGGGCTCCAGCACGACGGCACCCCCAACGAGCTGCACGTGATCACCGACGCCACCACCGGTGAGAAGCTCTTCGAGTACCAGGCCGTGCACACCGGCACCGGCAACAGCCAGTACAGCGGCCAGGTCACCCTCGGCACCGCGGGCAGCTCCGGTTCGTACTCGCTGACCGACACCAACCGGGGCAGCCACAAGACGTACAACCTCAACCGGGGCACCTCCGGCACCGGCACGCTGTTCACCGACGCGGACGACGTGTGGGGCGACGGCACCTCCTCCAACGCCCAGACCGCCGGTGTGGACGCCCACTACGGCGCCGCGCTGACCTGGGACTACTACAAGAACGTGCACGGCCGGTCGGGCATCCGGGGCGACGGCGTGGGGGCGTACTCGCGCGTCCACTACGGCAACAACTACGTCAACGCCTTCTGGCAGGACTCCTGCTTCTGCATGACCTACGGCGACGGCTCGGGCAACGCCAAGCCGCTCACCTCGATCGACGTGGCCGCGCACGAGATGACGCACGGCGTCACCTCGGTCACCGCCAAGCTGGTCTACAGCGGCGAGTCCGGCGGCCTCAACGAGGCGACCTCCGACATCTTCGCCGCCGCGGTGGAGTTCAACGCCGGCAACAGCCAGGACGTCGGCGACTACCTCATCGGCGAGAAGATCGACATCAACGGCGACGGCACGCCGCTGCGCTACATGGACAAGCCCTCCAAGGACGGCTCGTCCAAGGACAGCTGGTACTCCGGCATCGGCGGCATCGACGTCCACTACTCCTCGGGCGTGGCGAACCACTGGTTCTACCTCGCCTCCGAGGGCAGCGGCCAGAAGGTCATCAACGGGGTGACCTACAACAGCCCCACCTCCGACGGGCTGCCGGTCACCGGCATCGGCCGGGCCAACGCCGAGAAGATCTGGTTCAAGGCGCTCACCCAGAAGATGACGTCCAACACCAACTACGCGGGCGCCCGTGACGCCACGCTGTGGGCGGCGGGCGAGCTGTTCGGCGTGGGCAGCGCCACGTACAACAACGTGGCCAACGCCTGGGCCGGGGTGAACGTCGGCTCCCGGATCGCCGACGGGGTGACGGTGACCCCGCCCGGTGACCAGACCAGCATCGTGAACCAGGCGGTGAGCCTCCAGATCCAGGCCACCAGCAGCAACCCCGGCGCGCTGAGCTACTCGGCCACCGGGCTGCCGGCCGGCCTGACGATCAACTCCTCGACCGGCCTGGTCTCCGGCACCCCGACCACCACCGGCACCAGCGACGTGACGGTCACGGTGACCGACTCGGCGGGCCGCACCAGCACCGCGTCGTTCCGCTGGACGGTCAACACCAGCGGCGGCAACGTCTTCGAGAACACCACCGACGTCCAGATCCCCGACGGCGGAGCGGCGGTCACCTCGCCGATCACCGTCAGCCGGGCGGGCAACGCCCCCAGCAACCTCCAGGTGGGCGTGGACATCGTGCACACCTACCGGGGTGACCTGGTGATCGACCTGGTCGCGCCGGACGGGACCAGCTACCGGCTGAAGAACTCCAGCGCCTCGGACTCGGCGGACAACGTGCGCACCACGTACACCGTCAACGCCTCCGCGGAGGCCGCGTCCGGCACCTGGAAGCTGCGGGTCCAGGACATCTACACGACCGACTCCGGCTACATCAACAGCTGGAAGCTGACCTTCTGACGCACCACCGGAAGCGTCGGCCACCCGGCTGACCTCCGCATACCAGGCGCCGCCCGCGGTGAGGTACCGGCCGTCCGGAGGGAACACCCCCGGACCGCCGGACCACGGGCGGCGTCTGCACGCGTTTCCGGCCGCCGCCCCGGCACCGGGTCGCGCCCGGCGCCGGGTCCCGCACCCGGCGCCGGGCGGGCCACGTCCGCGCCGAGGGGCCACGTCCGCGCGGGCGGTGACCGCCGGGTGGCAGCCGGGTGGCAGCCGGGTGGCAGCCGGGTGGCAGCCGGGTGGCAGCCGGGTGGCAGCCGGGTGGCAGCCGGAGCCCGGGGTACCGCGAGCGATGCCTGGAATGTTCCCTTCCGGGCGTCGCTCGTCGGCTTTTCGCGGATTTGAGGGTCTCTTTACCAGACGATCCCGGCCGATTCGAAAATATCGCCCGTGACATGAACGTGTGTTTGATGGCAGTGTCTGGCCTCATGCGGCCCAGCCGCACCCTTTGTTTCGTTGGGGGCGCGTCGCCGCCGCCCAACTCCCCACAACGCCAGGGAGTCCTGAGTGCCTTCGGGTTCCATATCCGGTCCGAGACACCGCCGCACCGTCCTCGCCGCCTCCGCGGCGACCGTGACGGCCGCGCTGATCGCCGCCGCCGCGGCCACCGGCACCGCCGGCGCGGCCCCCGCGGCCTCCGCCGCCCCGACCGGCGCCGGCGCCGTCAAGCTCTCCGCCTCGCAGCGCGCCGAGCTGATCCGCACCGCCGACGCCCGTACCGCCGCCACCGCGAAGTCGCTGCGGCTGGGCGCCAAGGAGCGGCTCGTCGTCCGTGACGTCGTCAAGGACGCGGACGGCACCACCCACACGCGCTACGAGCGCACCTACGACGGCCTTCCGGTGCTCGGCGGCGACCTGGTCGTGCAGCGCGCCGCGGACGGCCGGACCGAGGACGTCACCAAGGCCACCACCGCGGCCATCACGGTCCCCGACACCGTGGCCGCCGCCTCCGCGGCCGGTGCCGAGAAGACCGCGCTGCGCGCCGCCAAGGCCGCGGGCGGCGAGCAGGCCGACGCCGACAAGGCGCCGCGCAAGGTGATCTGGGCCGCCACCGGCAAGCCGGTGCTGGCCTACGAGACGGTCGTCGGCGGCTTCCAGGAGGACGGCACGCCGTCCCGGCTGCACGTCATCACCGACGCCGACACCGGCAAGAAGCTCTACGAGTTCCAGGCGGTGGTCAACGCCACCGGCACCGGGAACAGCGAGTACAGCGGCAAGGTGCCGCTGACCACCGAGAAGAGCGGCAGCCATTACGTCCTCAAGGACGCCTCCCGGGGCGGCCACGTCACCTACAACCTGAAGAACAAGGGCAGCGAGGAGGACTACCTCGACGTGCCCAAGTGGCGTTACTACGACGCCGACAACGTCTGGGGCAACGGCTCGCCGGCCAACGGCCAGACCGCCGCCGTGGACGCCCACTACGGCGCCGCGCAGACCTGGGACTACTACAAGAAGGTCCTGGGCCGCAACGGCATCAAGAACAACGGCAAGGCCGCCCCGTCCCGGGTGCACTTCGGCAACGAGTACGTCAACGCCTTCTGGGACGACGACTGCTTCTGCATGACCTACGGCGACGGCGAGGGCAACCGCAACCCGCTGACCTCGCTGGACGTGGCCGCGCACGAGATGAGCCACGGGCTGACCTCGGCCACCGCCCGGCTCAACTACAGCGGTGAGTCCGGCGGCCTGAACGAGGCCACCTCGGACATCTTCGGCTCCGCCGTGGAGTTCTACGCCAAGAACACCAAGGACGTCGGTGACTACCTCATCGGCGAGAAGATCGACATCAACGGCGACGGCACCCCGCTGCGCTACATGGACAAGCCCTCCAAGGACGGCCTGTCCTACGACTACTGGAAGCGCGGCATCGGCGCCGACGACCCGCACTTCACGTCGGGCCCGGCCAACCACTTCTTCTACCTGCTCGCCGAGGGCAGCGGGCGGAAGGTCATCAACGGGGTGACCTACAACAGCCCGACCGTGGACGGCCGGACCGTCAAGGGCATCGGCCGGGACAAGGCGGTGAAGATCTGGTACAAGGCGCTGACGTCCTACATGACGTCCACCACCAACTACGCCCAGGCCCGCACCGCGACGCTGAAGGCGGCCAAGGCGCTGCACGGTGAGAACAGCACCGAGTACAAGGCGGTCAACAACGCCTGGGCCGCGATCAACGTGAAGTGACCCGGGCGGGCGGGCCGCGGCGCCGCAGCCGCCGCCCGCCACGCCGGCGCGTACCACCTCCGGTGCCCGGGGCACGGACCTCACCGTCCGCGCCCCGGGCACCGGTCGTCTCCCCCCCGCACGCACTCCGCCGTATCCCGTCCTCCCCGGCGCCGCTCGCCGCCCGCTCCCGCCGTACCGGCCGTGGGACGGCGGTCGCGCCGGGCGCCTCTTTCCACCGGTCGGGGCCGCACCGACACCGCCGTGTCGGTCGGCGGGCCGGGCGGGGAGGCGGGTCATGATGCCGGGATGGATCACCGGACGGGCGACGGGATGCGGGAGCGGGTCGGCGCGCTGCTGACCCGGCTGGTGGAGTCGGGCGCGGAGGACGGGCTCCAGGTGGCGGTCCACCTCGGCGGAGAGCCGGTGGTCGAGGCCGCCGCGGGACCGGTCGGCCCGGGCCACGACCGGCCGTTCGGCCCGGACACCCTGGTGCACAGCTTCTCCGTGGGCAAGGGGTTCACCGCCACCCTGGTCCACGTGCTGGCCGAGCGCGGACTGCTGGACCACGACACCCCGATCGCCGAGCTGTGGCCGGAGTTCGCCGCGCACGGCAAGGAGCGGATCACCGTACGCCAGGTGCTGACCCACACCGCCGGGGTGCCGCACCTGCCGGACCGCCTCACCCGCGCCGAGCTGTGCGACTGGGACACCATGTGCGCCGTGGTCGCCGGTCTGGAGCCGCGGTGGGAGCCGGGCACCGCCAGCGGTTACCACGGCTGGACCTTCGGCTGGCTGCTGGGCGAGACGGTGCGCCGGGCCACCGGGCTGACCCCCTCACAGGCGCTGCGCCGGTACCTCACCGAGCCGCTCGGCATCGCCGACGAACTCTTCTTCGGGCTGCCCGCCTCCCACGCCGACCGGACCGCGCCGCTGGTGGAGGGCGGCTGGGCGGCGTGGCTGGCGGACCTGCCGCCGGACGCGCCGTTCCGCGCGCTGGTGGTGCCCAACCCACGCCTGTGGACCACCGCCGACCTCGCCAACCGGCCCGAGTACCTCGTCGCCGACCTGCCCGCCTGCGGGACCACCACCGCGCGGGCGGCGGCCCGCCTGTACGCGGCGCTGATCGGTGAGGTGGACGGGGTGCGGCTGCTCTCCCCCGAGTGGACGGCGCGGGCCGCCGAGCCGGCCGTGACGGGACGGGACCGGATGCTGCTGGGCCACTACACCAAGGGACTCGGCTACTTCCTCGGCCTGCCGGAGACGGCGGGCGAGGTCACCTGCTTCGGGCACCACGGCAGCGGGGGCAGCATCGCCTTCGCCGACCGGGACCGGGGCATGTCCTTCGCCCTCACCCGGACCCGGCTGGTCGCCCCGGGGAACCGGACCGCCCGGCTGCTGGTGGACGCGGTCCGCGCCGAGACGCCCTGACGGCCCGGCCCCCGGGGGCTCGCCCTCACCCCGGGCCGGTACGCACGCCTCGGCCGGCACCGCGCGCCCCGGAGCCGGTCCGGGCGTCCGACACGGCACCGCACGCACCGGCCCCGCCGGGGTGCGTGGGGCGAGCGGTGCCGCGGGGTTCGGCGGGGCCCCGCCGCCCGGCGGGCACCGCAGGCGCCGGGCCCGACCCATGCCCCGGGCCGGTACGCGCGCCCCGGCACGTCCCGCCACTCACCCACCAGCCGGCGGACACCGCACGCCCCGGCCGGCACCGCAACACCCCGCCGTACCCCGGCGGGGGCCCCACCGGCCGGACGGCCCACCCCACACGCCGGGCGCGCGTCCGCGACACCGCCCACCCCCGCGGGGCCTCGCCGCCAGGCGACCACCGCACGCCCCGGCGCGTCCCGCCGCCAGGCGGCCACCGCATGGCCCGGAACTCGGCCGGCCCACCCGGTCCGGCCACCTGAGTGAACGCGGACACGGACGGTGAGGCCCGCGGCGGCCCCGGACAGCCGAGCAGATAGAAAGGACAAACGCCTTCAAACCACCGTAAACCCGCGACGCCGTCAGGTGATCCCATGATCGGACGCATCCCCGTCCTGGACATCCGCCCGCTCATCGACTGCGGACGCCGCCCCGCCAAGGCGGTGGTGGGCGAGACCTTCCAGGTCAGCGCCACCGTCTTCCGCGAAGGCCATGAGCTGGTCGGGGCCAACGTCGTGCTCCGCGACCCGTCGGGGCGGTCCGGACCGTGGACCCCGATGCGGGAGCTGGTCCCCGGCACCGACCGGTGGGGCGCGGACGTCACGCCGACCACCGAGGGGCACTGGACCTACACCGTGGAGGCGTGGAGCGACCCGGTGGCCACCTGGCGGCGGCACGCCGGGGTGAAGGTCCCGGCCGGTGCCGACACCGCCCTGGTGCTGGAGGAGGGGGCCCGGCTCCACGAGCGGGCCGCCGCCGGGGTGCCCAAGAGCGACGGCCGGGAGGCGGTGCTGCGCGCCGTGGACGCGCTGCGCGACGGGCGGCGGCCGGCGGCCGCGCGGCTGGCGGCGGCGCTCGCCCCGGACGTGGTGGCGGCCCTGGACCGGCACCCGCTGCGCGAGCTGGTCACCGCCTCCCGCGCGCTGCCGCTGCGCGTGGAGCGGGAGCGGGCGCTGTTCGGCTCGTGGTACGAGCTGTTCCCCCGCTCGGAGGGGGCGGTGGTGGAGGAGGGCCGGCGGCCGGTGAGCGGCACCTTCCGGACCGCCGCGGAGCGGCTGCCGGCCATCGCCGCGATGGGCTTCGACGTGGTGTACCTGCCGCCGGTCCACCCCATCGGCACCACCTGCCGCAAGGGTCCCAACAACGCGCTGACCGCCGGGCCGCACGACGTGGGGGTGCCGTGGGCGATCGGTTCCGCGGCGGGCGGGCACGACGCGGTCCACCCGGACCTGGGCACCCTGGCGGACTTCGACCACTTCGTGGCCCGGGCCCGCGCGCTGCGGATGGAGGTGGCACTGGACTTCGCGCTCCAGTGCTCCCCGGACCACCCTTGGGTCACCGCCCACCCGGAGTGGTTCCACCACCGGGCGGACGGCTCGATCGCGTACGCCGAGAACCCGCCGAAGAAGTACCAGGACATCTACCCCCTCGCCTTCGACGCGGACTTCCCCGGCATCGTCCGGGAGACCGAGCGGGTGCTGCGGTTCTGGATGGGCCGGGGGGTGCGGATCTTCCGGGTGGACAACCCGCACACCAAGCCGGTGGTGTTCTGGGAGAAGGTCATCGGCGACATCAACCGCACCGACCCGGACGTGATCTTCCTGGCCGAGGCGTTCACCCGGCCCGCCATGATGCACACCCTCGCCGCGATCGGGTTCCAGCAGTCGTACACCTACTTCACCTGGCGTAACACCAAGCGGGAGCTCACCGACTACCTGCGGGAACTGACCGGGGAGGCCGCCTCGTACATGCGGCCCAACTTCTTCGTCAACACGCCGGACATCCTCCCCGCCCTGCTGCAGGAGGGCGGCCGCCCGGCGTTCGAGGCGCGGGCCGTACTGGCCGCCACCCTCTCCCCCTCCTGGGGCGTGTACGCGGGGTACGAGCTGTGCGAGAACACCCCGCTGCGGCCGGGGAGCGAGGAGTACCTCGACTCGGAGAAGTACCAGTTGCGGCCGCGTGACTGGGCGGCGGCGGAGCGGGAGGGCCGCACCATCGCCCCGCTGATCACCCTGCTGAACCGGGTGCGGCGGCGCCACCCATCGCTCCGCCGGCTGCGCGGGCTGCACTTCCACCACGCCGACAACGACGCGGTCATCGTCTACTCCCGGCGCGCGTCCGGGCCCCGCGGGGACTGCGTGCTCACCGTGGTCAACCTGGACCCGCACCACACCCAGGAGTCCACGGTGTCGTTGGACATGCCAGAACTCGGCCTGGACTGGGACGAGTCCTTCCCCGTGCGCGACGAGCTCACCGGGGAGACCTACCACTGGGGCAGGGACAACTACGTGCGGCTGGACCCCGGCCGGGAGCCGGCTCCGGCGCACGTGCTGTCGCTGCGACCGTCCTCACCGATCGGAGGGTCACCCACCACATGAGCGTCAACGAGCCCGTCCCGGACAAGTTCGAGGACACCCCGGCCAAGGACCGGGATCCGGAGTGGTTCAAGCGAGCCGTCTTCTACGAAGTGCTGGTGCGCTCCTTCCAGGACAGCAACGGCGACGGCGTCGGCGACCTCAAGGGCCTCACGGCGAGGCTGGACTACCTCCAGTGGCTGGGGGTGGACTGCCTGTGGCTGCCGCCGTTCTTCGCCTCCCCGCTGCGGGACGGCGGCTACGACGTCTCCGACTACACCGCGGTGCTCCCCGAGTTCGGCGACCTCGCGGACTTCGTGGAGTTCGTGGACGCCGCCCACCAGCGCGGCATGCGGGTGATCATCGACTTCGTCATGAACCACACCAGTGACCAGCACCCGTGGTTCCAGGAGTCGCGGCGCGACCCCGACGGTCCGTACGGCGACTACTACGTGTGGGCCGACGACGACACCGGCTACCCGGACGCCCGCATCATCTTCGTGGACACCGAGACCTCCAACTGGACCTTCGACCCGGTGCGCAAGCAGTACTACTGGCATCGTTTCTTCTCGCACCAGCCGGACCTGAACTTCGAGAACCCGGCGGTGCAGGAGGAGGTCCTGGCGGCGCTGCGCTTCTGGCTGGACCTGGGCATCGACGGCTTCCGGCTGGACGCCGTGCCCTACCTGTACGCCGAGGAGGGC
Source organism: Streptomyces pactum (assembly GCF_016031615.1). Taxonomy (GTDB): domain Bacteria; phylum Actinomycetota; class Actinomycetes; order Streptomycetales; family Streptomycetaceae; genus Streptomyces; species Streptomyces pactus. The sequence continues at coordinate 5,317,771 of NZ_JACYXC010000001.1, read as the reverse complement.
ACCGACTGCGAGAACCTGCCGCGCACCCACGAGATGCTCAAGCGGGTCCGGGCCGAGATCGACGCCCACTACCCGGACACCGTGCTGCTGGCGGAGGCCAACCAGTGGCCGGAGGACGTGGTCGACTACTTCGGCGACTTCGAGTCCGGCGGCGACGAGTGCCACATGGCGTTCCACTTCCCGGTGATGCCGCGGATCTTCATGGCGGTGCGCCGGGAGTCGCGCTACCCGGTCTCGGAGATCCTCGCCAAGACGCCGGCCATCCCGTCCGGCTGCCAGTGGGGGATCTTCCTGCGCAACCACGACGAGCTGACCCTGGAGATGGTCACCGACGAGGAGCGCGACTACATGTACGCGGAGTACGCCAAGGACCCGCGGATGCGCGCCAACATCGGCATCCGGCGCCGGCTGGCCCCGCTGCTGGACAACGACCGCAACCAGATCGAGCTGTTCACCGCGCTGCTGCTGTCGCTGCCCGGCTCGCCGATCCTCTACTACGGCGACGAGATCGGCATGGGCGACAACATCTGGCTGGGCGACCGGGACGCGGTGCGCACCCCGATGCAGTGGACACCAGACCGCAACGCCGGCTTCTCCTCCTGCGACCCGGGCCGGCTGTACCTGCCGACCATCATGGACCCGGTTCACGGCTATCAGGTCACCAATGTGGAAGCGGCGATGAGCAGCCCCTCGTCGCTGCTGCACTGGACCCGCCGCATGATCGAGATCCGCAAGCAGAACCCGGCGTTCGGGCTGGGCAGCTACACCGAGCTGCCGTCGAGCAACCCGGCGGTGCTGGCGTTCCTGCGGGAGACCCCGGGCACCGACGGCGGGCCGGACGACGTGGTGCTGTGCGTCAACAACTTCTCCCGCTTCGCCCAGCCCACCGAGCTGGACCTGCGGACCTACGCCGGGCGCCACCCGGTGGAGCTGATCGGCCAGGTCCGCTTCCCCGCCATCGGGGAGCTGCCGTACCTGCTGACGCTCGCCGGCCACGGCTTCTACTGGTTCCGGCTGCGCCGCGGCGACGCCGCCGCGGCCGCCGTCGCGCCGGGGGTGCCGGTCGGCCGGCCCGCCGGCTCGGTCCCCGCCGCCTCCCCGCCCCCCGCCGGTCGCCTGACGCCGCACCACCGGCCGGCGGGTCACGGGCGGGGCCCGTCACGGGCAGGATGCTTCACGGGCGGCCCCGTCGCAGGCGGGCCGGCGGGCGGCGCGTGATGGACGGGCGGCCCGGACCGCACCGCTACGGCCGGTGCGGGGTGGCGGTGGTGAGGAAGTCCAGGACGAGGGGGCCGGCGTGGTCGCGGGCCTCCTCGAAGTAGGCGTGGCGCGCGCCGGGGATCAGGTGGAGCCGGGCACCGGGAATGCGGTCGGCGAGCAGCGCGGCGTTGGCCGTGGGGTTGAGCCGGTCGTCGGTGCCGTGCAGGACCAGGGTGGGTGCGCCGATGCGGGGCAGCAGCTCCCAGGCGTCGTGCCGGTCGCTCGCCGCGCGGTGGCGGCGCCGGGAGTGGGCCGGCATGCCGGGGTCGCCCAGGGTGTGGTGGGGGCCGGGGTGGCCGGCGAGCCAGCGCGGGGTGTACATCAGCTCCAGCAGGGCCTGCCGCGCGGCTTCCGGAGGCCCGGCCAGGGCCCGGCGGACGTCGTCGCCGCGTTCGACGCCGTGCGGGCCGCCGGGTGAGGTGCACCCCAGGACGAGGGCGCCGACCCGGTGCGGGTGGCGGGCGGCGAGTTGCTGGGCCACCCGGCCCCCCATGGAGGTGCCGTAGACGTCGGCCCGGTCGATGCCGAGGTGGTCGAGGACGGCGACGACGTCCTCGGCGAAGAGTTCGGTGCTGTGGGGGGTGTCGGGCTTGTCGCTGTCGCCGGTGCCGCGGTAGTCGAGGGTGAGGGTGCTGCGGGCGGGGTGGAAATCGGCGCGGACCGCGTCCCACCAGTGGTGGTTGTTGGCCTGGCCCGCCAGCAGCACCAGCACCGGCCCCTCGCCCCGGAGCTGGTAGGCGATCCGGGTCCCGTCGGGTGTCGTCGCGTACGTCATCGGCTGGTCTCCTCGACTCGGGAGTGGCGGGCACACCGCCGGGCCGGGGCCCGGGCCCTGAGCGGTGGTGGCCGGGCCGGGCCACCGTGATCGTTCTCACCGACACCCCGCCGCACCGATGTATTCCGCGGCCGGACCGGCCGGGGACGCCGGACCACCACCGCGCCGGACCGGCCCCGCCACCGCGCCGGACCGGCTCCGGACACCGGGGGCCGGCCGGACGCAGCGGCACGTACCACCGCCCCGGCCCACTCACCGGCCGGACCGGCCTCCCGATCCCCTCCTGGTGCCCCCGACCCCGACCAGGGCCCTGGCCCCCTCCGGGTGCCCCTGACCCTGTCCTGGTGCCCCGGGCGGTCCGGCACCCCCGCCGCCCCGGGACCTCACCCCTTCCGGTCCCGCCGCTCCCCGGCCCACCGCCCACACCCGGGCCCCCCGAAGGCCGGGTGGCGGCGACCTGACGCCACGAACGTTTCGCCGCGCCGCCGCCCGCGGGGACCGGCCCGCTTCCGTGCCCCTGGCCGCGCCCCTCGCCGTACCGCTCGCCACCGACTCCGTACGGGGGTACCGCCACCGCGCCGCCGCCGGGCTCAGGTGACAATCCGGGACACTTTGGCCTGTCCGTCGTGGGCCCCGGGGAAAGGACGCGACGCCATGCCGGAACCCCCTCTCACCCGGAGGGCGGAGCGCCCCTCGACGGTCGCGCCGCGCGCCGCCGTGGTGACGCACGCCCACGGCCCCGCCGGACTGCTGCCCTCGCTGGCGCCGCTGCTCGCCGAGTGGCTGCCCCGGCAGCGCTGGTTCGCCGGCAAGGGCCGGGCGGTCACCGGGTTCACGCTCGTCTCCGCGACCGAGCTGCTGCCGTGCCCGGCGGGGGGCGCCACCCCGGGACTGCTCCATCTGCTGGTCCGGGCCAGACAGCCCGGCTCGCCGGCGGGGGAACCGTCCGCGGACTGCTACCAGATCCTGCTGGGCGTCCGGGCCACCCTGCCGCCCCGGCTCGCCCCCGCCCTGATCGGCCGGCCGACGGGCGGCCCGCTCCAGGGCTACACCGTCTACGAGGGCCTGGGCGACCCCCGGCTCGCCGCGGTGCTGCTGGAGCGCCTGCGGATGCCCGGCCGGCTCGGCCCGCTGCTCTTCGTACGCGAGCCCTCCACCACCATCCCGGCGGTGCTCACCCCCCAGCTGGTGACCGCGGAGCAGTCCAACTCCTCGGTCGTGTTCGGAGAAACGTACATCCTGAAGGTGTTCCGCCGAGTCAGCCCCGGGGAGAACCCGGACCTGGAACTCCCGCTGGCGCTGGCCCGCACCGGCTGCACCCGGGTGCCGTCGCCGGCGGCCTGGTTCTGCACCGCGCCGGCCACCGGCAAGTCCCCGCCCTACACCCTCGGCGTGCTCCAGCCGTATCTCGCCGGGTCCACCGACGGCTGGCAGCTGGCGCTGCGGGCGCTGGCCCGGCGGGCGGACTTCACCGCCGCCGCGCACGCGCTGGGCCGGGCCACCGCCGAGGTGCACCTGGCGATGGCGGACGCGCTGCCGACCGCCGTGCTGCGACGGCCGCAGATCGAGCGGCTGGCGGCGGCCATGTCGGCGCGGCTGGACGCCGCCGCCGCGGCGGTGCCCGCGCTGCACCCCTACCGCCCCCGGCTGCGCACCGCCTTCGACGACCTGGCCGGACTGGGCCGCGCCGGGCGCACCTGGGCGGCCCAGCGCATCCACGGCGACCTGCACCTGGGCCAGGTGCTGCGGACCGCCGGGGACGGGCCGTGGTCGCTGATCGACTTCGAGGGCGAGCCGTCCCGGCCGCTGGCCGAACGCCGCCGGCCGCAGCCGACCGTCCGCGACATCGCCGGGATGCTGCGCTCCTTCGACTACGCCGCGGCGGTGGCCGTCCGCAACGGGCCGGCCCCGGACGACGGGCGGGGCGCGGAGCGGGACGACGACTGGGCCCGGTCGACCCGGGCGGCCTACTGCTCCGGCTACGCCGAGGCGTCCGGCGCCGACCCCCGCGACGAGCCGGAGCTGCTGCGCGCGTACGAGACCGACAAGGCCGTCTACGAGGTGCTCTACGAGGCGCGGCACCGGCCCGACTGGCTGTCCGTCCCGATGTCCGCCATCCGCCGGCTGTCCGGCTTCCCCCCTCCGGCCGACGACCGCTGAACCGTTCCCTCACCCGCCCGTCGCCCCACTCCCCCTCCCCCGTTCCTCTCATCCCGTTCCCTCTGTTCCCTCCGTTTCCCGTCCCGCTCCCCCGCTCGCCCCCGTACGTCCGCTCCCCGTCTCCCTTCCCCCCCCACCGTCCGGCCCGCCCGCCCCGGCCTCCGATCCGGGACGAGCCCCTCCCCGTTCTTTCCCCGAGCACCCCCGGTCCGGCAGGGCCGGGTACCCCCAGGAGGACCACCCCGTGACCGTACGACCGCCGTCTCCCGATCCGTCCGACGAGGCCGTCGTCGAGGGGCCCGCCGGGTCCGCGGCCGACCACCTCGCCGTGGCCCGGCCGCCTTCCGTGCGCCGCCGGGCCTCCTCGTACACCGAGCCGCCGACGCCCCGCGCCCCGCGGACGGCCGGTGCGGCGTTCCCCGGTGGCGCGGCAGCGGTCACCACGGCGGGCGCGCGCCCGGTGGCCGGACGTCCCTGCGCCCCCGCACCGGGGGCGCCCACGGCCCCCGGTGCGCCCGGGTACGGACCCGACGGGTCCGGGCCCGGGTCCGGTGGGTTCCCGGCCGGTCCGGGGCCGGAGGTCCGGAGCCGGGGCGCCCGTCCGGCCCCGCCGGCGGATCCCGGCGAGCGGCAGCGGCTGCTGGACGGGTGCCATCACGACCCGCACGCCCTGCTGGGGGCGCGTCCGGTGCCCGGCGGGGTGGCCGTCCGGGCGCTGCGGCCCTTCGCCCGTTCGGTGGTGGTGACCGCCAAGGGACTCCGGGCCGAGCTGTACCCGGAGGGCGACGGGTTCTTCGCCGCGGTGCTGCCGCTGCGCGAGGTGCCCGACTACCGGCTGCTCGTCACCTACGGGGAGGAGGAGCTGGAGCTGTGCGACCCGTACCGCTTCCTGCCCGCCCTCGGCGACTTCGACCTGCACCTGATCGGCGAGGGCCGGCACGAGCAGCTGTGGCAGGCGCTCGGCGCGCGTCCGATGACCCACCAGGGCGTCACCGGCACCCGCTTCACCGTGTGGGCGCCCAACGCCCGCGGGGTCCGGCTCATCGGCGACTTCAACTACTGGGACGGCACCGCCTTCCCGATGCGGTCGCTGGGCCGCAGCGGGGTGTGGGAGCTGTTCGTGCCCGGGGTCGGCGAGGGGGCGCTGTACAAGTACGAGATCGTCTGCCCGGACGGCCGGCGGACCCGGCACGCGGACCCGATGGCCCGGCGCACCGAGTGCCCGCCGGCGAACGCCTCGGTGGTGTACGCCTCGCACCACCGCTGGCAGGACGGGGCGTGGCTGGCCGCCCGGGCCGCCCGCCGGGTCCACGAGGCGCCGATGTCGGTGTACGAGGTGCACCTGCCGTCCTGGCGCCCGGGCCTGTCCTACCGGCAGCTCGCCGAGCAGCTGCCCGGCTACGTACGGGACCTGGGCTTCACCCATGTGGAGTTCATGCCGGTCGCCGAGCACCCGTTCGGCGGCTCCTGGGGCTACCAGGTCACCGGTTTCTACGCCCCCACCGCCCGGCTGGGCACGCCCGACGACTTCAAGTACCTGGTGGACGCGCTGCACCGGGCGGGCATCGGGGTGATCGTGGACTGGGTGCCGGCGCACTTCCCGCGCGACGACTGGGCACTGGCCCGCTTCGACGGCACCGCGCTGTACGAGCACGCCGACCCGCGGCGCGCCGCGCACCCCGACTGGGGGACGCTGGAGTTCGACTACGGGCGGACCGAGGTGCGGAACTTCCTGGTGGCCAACGCGGTGTACTGGTGCGAGGAGTTCCACGTGGACGGGCTGCGGGTGGACGCGGTGGCCTCGATGCTCTACCTGGACTACTCCCGGGAGGAGGGCCAGTGGACGCCCAACGCCCGGGGCGGGCGGGAGGACCTGGACGCGGTCGCCTTCCTCCAGGAGATGAACGCCACCGTCTACCGGCGCTGCCCGGGGGTGGTGACCATCGCCGAGGAGTCCACCGCCTGGAACGGCGTGACCCGGCCCACCCACCTGGTGGGGCCGGACGGCTTCGGCGGTCTGGGCTTCGGGCTGAAGTGGAACATGGGCTGGATGCACGACTCGCTGGGTTACGTGGCGCACGAGCCGGTGCACCGCAGGTACCACCACCACGAGATGACCTTCTCCATGGTCTACGCGTACAGCGAGAACTACGTGCTGCCGATCAGCCATGACGAGGTGGTGCACGGCAAGCGGGCACTGGTGTCGAAGATGCCGGGCGACTGGTGGCAGCGGCGCGCCACGCACCGCGCCTACCTGGGCTTCATGTGGGCCCATCCGGGCAAGCAGCTGCTGTTCATGGGGCAGGAGTTCGCGCAGGGGGCGGAGTGGTCGCACGAGCACGGGCCGGAGTGGTGGCTGCTGGACGACTCCTACCACTCCGCCGGTGACCACCGGGGGGTGCGGAACCTGGTGCGCGACCTCAACCGGTGCTACACCGCCACGCCCGCGCTGTGGCAGCGGGACACCGTGCCGGACGGGTTCGCCTGGGTGGCCGGGGACGCCGCCGACGACAACGTGTTCGCCTTCCTCCGCTTCGACGCCCAGGGCTCCCCGCTGCTGGCGGTCAGCAACTTCTCGCCGGTGGTCCGCCACGGGTACCGGCTGGGGGTTCCGGAGCGGATCGCGCGGTGGCGGGAGGTGCTCAACACCGACGCCGGGGCCTACGGCGGGAGCGGGGTGGCCAACCCGGAGCCGCTGAGGGCGGAACCGGTCCCCTGGCACGGCCGGCCCGCCAGCGTCCGGCCGGTGCTGCCGCCCCTGGCCACCGTCTGGTTCCGCCCGGCCTGACCGGCCTCCCGCGGCCGGCGGTCGGCCGGGCTGCCGGGGGCCGGGGGCCGAGGGCCGGGCTGCCACCGCCCGCGGGCGCGGGCCGCCCGGCGTCCGGTGCCGGGGCCACCACCGGCGGGCCGTGCCGTCCCGTGGGTCGCGTGAGGCACGGGAGGGGATCACCGTACGGGCCCCGGGCGGGGCCGGGCCCCGGGGGCCTATGGGGGTTACCGGACCGCGACGGGGCGCCGGCGACGCCCGCGGGGTCACGCGCCCGGGACACCGGCGGGGATCACGCGTCCGAGATACCGGCGGGCACGGTCTTCCGGATCGCCTCGGCCAGGTCCTCCAGCGGGGTCACGTCCTGGTAGCTGCCGGGGATGGAGACCTCGACGTAGACGGTGCGCAGCGCGGTGGTGCAGCGGTGCCGGCCGTCCTCCCCCGGGCTCTCCAGCATCCAGTCCACCTCGCCGATCTTCGCACCGGTGGCGGTGGCCCGGTTCATCTCGTCCGGCCGCGGCACCCCGCAGCGCAGCACGATCGCCGGGTCGCCCCAGGCCGCCGTCAGCCGCGAGCCGGGCCGGGTCTCGCGCCGCTCGGCGCCGGCGACGGTCGACGGGACGGCGTCGATGAGCTCGGCGCAGATCCGGGCGGTGGTCCGGTCGCTCTCCGGTACGGCCACCCGCACCCCACCGTCCCCGTCGGGGCGCAGCGCGTCCCCGAAGGCCAGGTACAGCGCGACGAGCAGCAGCGGTACGGCGAGGCCGGCGGCGAGCAGCCGGCGGCGGGAGCGCATCACGCGGACCCCGGCCGGGGGATCCGCCGCACCGGCCGGCACCGCGGGTGCGGCGTGTCCGCGCCGGGGACGGCCCGGCCCACCTCGAACATCACGCGCGGCTCTCCTTCGGCAGGCCCGGGTACCCGGCCGGTCGCCGGCCCGGGGGACGGCTTCCCCTGTCCCGGCCCCGATGATAATCAGCCGCCCGGCGCCGCCCGCCGGGCGGTCGGTCGCGGGCAATCGGCGGGCATCGGTGCGGGCGGCCAGGACAGACACCGGGCGCGCCCGGCGAGGGGGCCCGGAGGCCGGCGGGCGCACCGGCCGGTGGGAGCGGTGGCAGGGCGGCCTCAGCTCGACGGGGGCGGCGGGAGCGGGGATCGGGGGGAGCTGCCCCCGACCCGGCGGGCTCCGGCCTCGGGCCGGCCGGGCCGGCGGACTCGCCCCGTCGGCGGGGGGCGGCCCTGTCCGGCGGACTCACCCGGGTCGGCGGAGCCGCTGGGTCCGGTGGCCCCCGGCCTCCCGGCGCTGCGTCGGATTTCCGCCGCGTCACCCGGCGACGGGGACCCGCCGGGCCTTCGCGGTGACCGCCGGAGCGCGGCGTGACCGGCCACGTCGCTCCCCGCCCCGGCCGGTTCCCCACCCTGACCGTCGCTTTCCGGCCGCCCGGCACATGGCGCCCGGCTCCCGGAACGGAACCGGGCGGTGCGGCCGGAGCGTGGTCCGCTGCACCACGGTGTCCCGGGGACGGTCCGACCGACGGGCCGCGAGGACCGGGCCCGCGGCGGTGGAGAGGGGGGACTCCGATGGACGGGTGGGTCTGGGTCGTGATCATCGTCGCGGTCGGGCTGGCGATCATCACGTCCGGCGGCGACGGCAAGGGCAAGCGCGGCGGGGGGCGGGAGCAGCGGCGGTGGGGGGCGGCTGCGGGGGGCGGCGGAGGATGCGGGGGCGGCGGATGCGGAGGCGGGTGCGGCGGTGGGGGGCGGCTGACCGCGCCGACGGCGGGCCGGTGCCGCGGTGGACGGCCCGGTGCCCTGGCCCCCGCGCGGCGGCGGACGGCCCGGACGCACCCGGGCCGGACCCACGCCCGCCGGACACCTGCCCGGGTACGGGCGGTCGGCGTATCGGCACCCCGGGGCCGGCCCGCACCACCGGTACGCGCGGGGAGGGCGGCCTCGGGAAGGAGCCTGCGGCCGGCACCCGCGGACACCGCATGCGCACGGGCGGGCGGGCCCGGGTTCGGTGGAACCGGGTCCCGCCCGCCCGCGGGGGCCGGGCCGTCCGCCTCGTCGTGAGCGGCCAGGCGGCCGGCCGGCCGGGAACGGATGTGCGCCGAGTGGGGCGCCGCACACCCGGGTGGGTGGCCGTGGGTCAGACGGCGGCGGTCTTCTCCTGGGACGCCGCGCCGCCCCGCGCAGTTCCCTCGGCAGTCGCCGCGGGGGTCCCGGAACGGCCCTCCTGACCTGCCGGGTTCTCGGGAGCGGGGGCGCCGTGACCGTCGTCCAGCAGCGTCGTCTCGTCGAACGGCAGGCGCCCGGCGAGGACCTCCCGCATCCGCTCCCGGTCGATCTCCTTGGTCCAGGTGCCGACCAGGACGGTGGCCACCGCGTTGCCCGCGAAGTTGGTCAGGGCGCGCGCCTCGCTCATGAAGCGGTCGATGCCGACGATCAGGCCGACGCCGTCCACGAGTTCGGGGCGGTGGGACTGGAGCCCGCCGGCGAGCGTGGCCATGCCGGCGCCGGTGACCCCGGCCGCGCCCTTGGACGCGATGATCATGAACAGGAGCAGCGAGATCTGCTGTCCGAGGGAGAGCGGGTCGCCCATCGCCTCGGCGATGAAGAGGGAGGCCATCGTCAGGTAGATGGCGGTGCCGTCGAGGTTGAAGGAGTAGCCGGTGGGGACGGTGATGCCGACCACCGGCTTGCTGACGCCGGCGTGTTCCATCTTGGCGATCAGGCGCGGCAGCGCCGATTCCGACGACGAGGTGGACACGATCAGCAGGAACTCCCGTCCCAGGTACTTCAGCAGCGCCAGGACGTTGACGCCGGCGACCAGCCGCAGCACCGCGCCGAGCACCAGGAAGACGAAGAGGAAGCAGGTGACGTAGAAGCCGATCATGATGACGGCGAGGGACCGCAGCGCGTCGGTGCCGGTCTGCCCGATGACCGCCGCGATGGCGCCGAACGCGCCGACCGGGGCCGCCCACATGATCATCGACAGGATGCGGAAGACCAGGCGCTGGATGTGGCCGATGCCGCGCAGCACCGGCTCCCCGGCCGCGCCCATCGCCTGGAGGGCGAAGCCGGCGAACAGCGCCACCAGCAGGGTCTGCAGCACCTCGCCCTCGGTGAAGGCGGAGACCAGGGTGGTGGGGATGATGCCGAGCAGGAACTCCTCGGTGGACTCGCTCGCCCCCTCGGCCTGCCCCTGGCCGGCCTTCGCCGCCTCGGTGGTCAGTTCCAGGCCGCTGCCCGGTTCCAGCAGGTTGCCCACCAGCAGGCCGATGGCGAGCGCGACGGTGGACATGAGGAGGAAGTAGCCGAGCGCGAGCCCGCCGACCGCGCCGACCTTGGCGGCCTTGCGGACCGAGCCGACGCCGAGGACGATCGTGCAGAAGATGATCGGCGAGATCATCATCTTGATCAGGTTGACGAACCCGGTGCCGATCGGCTTCAGTTCGACGGCCGTGCCGGGCGCGGCGAATCCCACCGCGATGCCCAGCAGGACCGCGCCGATCACGGCGAGGTACAGATAGTGGGTCCGGTCCCTCCGGGGGTGTCCCGGAGATCTCGGGGCTGGGGTCTGCGTGGCCACGGCTGCCTCCTCCTCCGTGCCGGGCGCGGGCGCGGCCCGCACGTCTGATCGGTCCCGGCGACTATGCACCGCGCTGTGACGGCGGTCACCCTTCCGTTCATTTCGTTCACGCGCGCGGCCCGGGGAGACTGATCGCCATGCGCGTTCCCCGCCCCCGCAGCCTGGCCGGCCAGCTCTTCGCGGTGCAGGTGGTCCTGGTCGCCGCGGTGGTCGTCGGGTGCGCGGTGTTCACGTACCTCACCGATCTGCGGCAGGCCGAGGCGTCGGCCCGGCGGCAGGCCACAGCGGCGGCGACGGCGGTGGCCGCCGCCCCCTCGGTGGTGCGCGCGGCGCGCTCCCCTGATCCGTCGGCGGTGCTCCAGCCGTACGCGGAGCGGGTCCGGAAGGACACCGGCGTCGCCTTCGTGACCATCATGTCGCCGCAGGGCATCCGCTGGACGCACCCCGATCCGGCGCGGATAGGGGAGAGCTTCCTGGGCCACACCCGCCCGGCGCTGGAGGGCACCACCTTCAGCGAGACCTACACCGGCACCCTGGGCGCCTCGGTGCGGGTGGTGACCCCGATCCGGGACGGCGACCGGATCGTCGGCCTGGTCAGCGCGGGCATCACGGTGGACGAGATCAGCGCCCGCATCCGCGGCCAGTTACTCGCCCTGATCGGTGTGGCGCTGGCCGCGCTGCTGGTGGGCGGAGCCGGGACCTACGTGGTCAACTCGCGGCTGCGGCGCCACACCCAGGGGATGAACGCCGCCGAGCTGAGCCGGATGTACGCCTACCACCAGGCGACGCTGCACGCGGTGCGGGAGGGGCTGCTGCTGCTCGACGGGCGGCGACGGGTGGTGCTGGTCAACGACGGGGCGCGGGAGCTGCTCGGGCTGCCGCCGGACGCGGTGGGCCGGGCCGTCTCCGACCTCGGGCTGCCCTCCCGGCTCACCCAGGCCCTGCTCGGCGACGAGGAGCGGGTGGACGAACTCCACCTGACCACCGACCGGGTGCTGGTGGTCAACACCTCGCCGGTGACCAGCGGGGAGCGGCGCGGCACCGTCGTCACCCTGCGCGACCACACCGAACTCCAGACGCTCTCGGGCGAGCTGGACTCCATCCGCGGGTTCGCCGAGGCGCTGCGCTCGCAGGCGCACGAGGCGGCGAACCGGCTGCACGCCGTGGTGTCGCTGATCGAGCTGGGGCGCGCCGACGAGGCGGTGGAGTTCGCCACCGCCGAACTGGAGCTGGCCCAGGCGCTGACCGACCAGGTGGTGGGCGCGGTGGCCGAACCGGTGCTGGCGGCACTGCTGCTGGGGAAGGCCGCGCAGGCCAACGAGCGGGGCGTGGAGCTGGTGCTGACGCCGGACAGCCGGATCGACGACGGGGTGCTGCCGGCCGGCCTCCCGCCCCGGGACCTGGTGACCATCCTGGGCAACCTGATCGACAACGCGCTGGACGCCACCGCGGGCGAGCCGCTCCACCGGGGCGGCGCGGCGCACCCGGGGCCGCCGGACGCCGGCGCGTCCGGGGAGCCGGCGGCCCGCCGGCCCCGGGTGCTGGTGACCGCCCGCGCCGCCGACGGCGAACTGCTGCTGCGGGTGGAGGACACCGGCGCCGGGGTGGACCCGTCGGCGGTCACGGAACTGTTCCGCCGCGGCTGGAGCACCAAGGCGGCGCCCCCGTCCGGTCCCGGCCGCGGCCTGGGGCTGGCACTGGTCCGGCAGACCGCGCGCCGCCACTCCGGCACGGTACGGGTGACCGCGTCCGGACACGGCGGCGCCGCGTTCACCGTCCGGCTGCCGCTGGCCGCGTGCTCCGGACAGCCGGAACCGGTGTGAACGGCGCCCGCCCCGGCGCCGGGTGGCGGGCGTCGGGTGGCGGGGGTACGGCCCCGCCCCGGTGACGCCTGGTCAGGCGCCCGCGCCGGTCCGCGGATACGGGCGGCGGGGCGGTGAAGGGCGTGCGGACACCGGCCCGGGCGGCGACCGGGGGCATCGGGGGGCACGGCACCGCCGGGGTGACGTGCGGGACGGACGGCGGCGCGGCTGCCCCGGCGGGGGGTACGGGGGCGCGGCCCCGGTGGGGTACAGGGGCGCGGCCCCGGCTCCCGGTGGCGCCCGGTCAGGTGCCCGTGCCGGCCGAGGGGTACGAACGGCGGCGGACGACGGGCCCAGGCACGAGCGGCGGCACGGGCGGCGAGGACGTACGGACCCGGTGACGAGCGGCGGCGAAGAGCGTACGGGCCCGGGTACCGGTTCGGGCACGGCGGCCCGAACGGGCGGATACCGGGCGCGGCCGGTCGCATCCGGGCGGCTCCGGGCATCGCCCGGACGGCTTCCGCCGTCATAGGATGCGCGACCGCCGCGTCGGCGGACCCCGCCCGGCCCGCACCCCGGCGCGGCCCGCGCCGCGACCGTCCCCCCGGCGCCGCGCGGCCGGTCTCACCGACCGCGGCCGGCTCCCGGGCGCCGGCCCGCTGGAAAGGCAGGTTTCCCATGGGCACGCCGACCGAGATCAGCGTGCTGGTCGTCGAGGACGACCCGGTGGCGGCGGACGCGCACGCCCTGTACGTCTCCCGGGTGCCCGGCTTCCGGGTGGCCGGCGCGGTGCACTCCGGCGGCGCCGCGCTGCGGCAGCTGGAGCGGTCACCGGCGGACCTGCTGCTGCTCGACTTCTACCTCCCCGACGGGCACGGCCTGCGCCTGATGCGTACGCTGCGCGCCGCCGGCCACACCGCGGACGTGATCGCCGTCACCTCGGCGCGGGACCTGGCGGTGGTGCGGGAGGGCGTGTCGCTCGGCGTGGTGCAGTACGTGCTGAAGCCGTTCGCCTTCGCCACGCTCCGGGACCGGCTGCTGCGGTACGCGGAGTTCCGGGCGAGCGCCGGGGAGGCCAGCGGGCAGGACGAGGTGGACCGGGCCCTCGCCGCGCTCCGCGCACCGCAGCCGGCCGCGCTGCCCAAGGGCCTGACCCAGGCCACCCTGCGCGCGGTGACCGGCAGCCTCCGGGCCGCCGAGGGCGGCCTGTCCGCGGCGGCCACGGCGGAGGCGGTGGGCATCTCCCGGATCACCGCCCGCCGCTACCTGGAACACCTGGTGGCCTCCGGCCGGGCGGCCCGCACCCCGCAGTACGGCCAGGTGGGCCGCCCGGAGCTGGTCTACCGCTGGCTGCCCGGCGCCTGACGGGTAGCCACGTACCCCGTCGCCGTGCGCCCCGACGTCACTCCCCGCGCCGCCCGCCCGGGCGGGCACCGGGGCGCGCACCCGGAGCGCACGGCGCCCGGCGCCGGACGAGCCGGCGGACGCGCCGCGTCCACCCGGTCACGGGGATTGCGTTTCACTCACCGCGACCATACGGTCACCGCACAGCCCCCGAGGCTCCCAGGAGGTCGTGCCGTGCGCCCCACCGCTCCGCTGGCCCTCGCCGCCGCCCTCGTCGCCACCGCGGGCCTGACCGCGTGCGGGAGCGGGCCGGGCGGCGACCCGGACACCGTCAAGGTCGTCTACAACCGCAGCACCGACAACGCCAACCGGTTCAAGGACGAGTACCTCGCCGGGGTCAAGAGGCAGTTCGAGAAGGCGAACCCCGGCAAGAAGGTCAAGCTCATCCCGATCCAGGCGACCGAGACGGACTACTCCGTCAAGGTGCAGCAGATGATGCGGTCGGCGCGGACCGCGCCGGACGTGGTGCACGAGGACACCTTCCGGATCGGCTCCGACATCGAGGCCGGGTACCTGCGCCCGCTCGACGACCACCTGGCGAAGTGGCCGGAGTGGGAGCGGTACCTGGACAGCGCCCGGCGCGCGACCCGGGGCGAGGACGGCCGGACGTACGGGGTCCCGGACGGCACCGACACCCGCGGGCTGTGGTTCAACAAGGACATCTTCGCCAAGGCCGGACTGCCCGGCGACTGGCGGCCGAAGAACTGGGCGGACATCCTCGACGCGGCCCGGACCGTCAAGCGGAAGGTCCCCGGCGTCGTCCCGCTGAACGTCTACACCGGCAAGGCGCCCGGCGAGACGGCGGTGATGCAGGGGTTCGAGATGCTGCTGTACGGCACCGGCCCGGACCCGCTGTACGACCCGGGCGCGAAGAAGTGGGTGGTCGGCGGCGCGGGGTTCCGGCAGTCGCTGGAGTTCATCCGGACCGTCTACGACGAGAAGCTCGGCCCGGACGTCTCCGACGCGCTCGACGCCAACGTGGGCACCAACGTCGCCAACGAGTGGCTGCCGGAGGGCAAGCTGGCCATCGCGCTGGACGGATCGTGGATGGGCCAGCACTGGATCGAGTCCGGCGGCAAGCCGTGGCCGCAGTGGTCGCAGCTGCTGGGCCAGGCGCCGATGCCGACCCGGACCGGCGCCCCGCCGGGCCGGGTGAGCATGTCCGGCGGCTGGGCGTGGGCGATCTCCGCGCGCTCCGGCAAGCCGGAGCTGGCCTGGTCGTTCGTCACCACCGCCCAACGCAGGGACAACGCTGTCAGATGGGCGGTGGTCGGGGCGCAGATCGCCGTCCGCGAGGACGTCGCCGCCGACCCGGAGTACCGGCGCTCGATGCCCGGGGTCGAGTTCTTCACCCAGCTGGTGCGCCACACCCACTACCGGCCGGCGCTCCCGGTCTACCCGCAGGTGTCCTCCGCGATCGGTGAGGCGATGGAGGCGGTGACCACCGGCGACGCCTCCCCCGCCGAGGCGGCCGCCGGCTACGACGCGGCGCTGCGGGACATCACCGGCGGCGCCGTGGTGAAGCGGGACCGATGACCGGCGCCGGGCTCCGCACCGCGCCCCGCCGCCGGCCGCTGCGCTGGCTGCCGCTGGCGCCGGCGACCGTGCTGCTGCTGCTCTTCCTGGGCGGGCCGATCTGCTACTGCGTCTACCTCGCCCTCACCGACATGCGGCTGACCGGCTCCTCGTCCACCTCCTTCGTGGGGCTGGACAACTTCCGGCGGGCCTTCGGCGACCCGGACTTCCGCAACGCCGTGGTGCTCACCCTGGTGTTCACCATCGTCTCCTCGGTGATCGGGCAGAACACCCTGGGGCTGGCGCTGGCGGTGCTGATGCGCCGCGCCTCCCGGCCGGTGCGCATCCTGACCGGGGCGGTGGTGATCGCCGCGTGGGTGCTGCCGGAGATCGTGGCGGGCTTCCTGCTGTACGCGTTCTTCCGCCGCGAGGGCACCTTGAACGCGGTGCTGGACCAGCTCGGGCTGCCCGCCCAGAACTGGCTGTTCACGCTGCCCATCCTGGCCGTGTCTTTCGCCAACGTCTGGCGCGGCACGGCGTTCTCCATGCTGGTCTACTCGGCTGCGCTGGACGCGGTGCCCAAGGAGGTCGAGGAGGCCGCCGAGGTGGACGGGGCGAGCGGGGTGCGCCGGCTGTGGTACGTGACGCTGCCGGTGATCCGCCGTGCCATCGGCACCAACCTGATGCTCAACACCCTCCAGACGCTCTCGGTGTTCGGGCTGATCTGGGCGATGACGCGCGGCGGGCCGGGCAACCGCAGCCAGACCCTGCCGGTGTTCATGTACGACCAGGCGTTCCTGAAGAGCCTGATCGGCTACGGCACCGCGATCGCGCTGCTGTTGCTGCTGGTCGGCGCGGTGTTCGCGACGGTGTACCTGCGGCTGCTGCGCGAGGAGACCCGGTGAGCGCCCCGGGGCGCGGTGCGGCACCGCGGCCGCCGCGGGGTCGGGCACCGGGGGGTGTCACGGGCCGGTTCCGCGACCGCAGGGTGCGGCGGCGGCTGGCGGCGGACGCCGCGCTGCTGGCGGTGGCCGCGGCGTTCGCGGCGCCGCTGGTGTGGCTGGTGCTCGCCTCGGTGGACCGGGAGGCGACGCTGCGCACGGACGTGCCGTCCCCTCCGACCGGCGGGAACTTCTCGGCGGTGTGGAACGAGGAGATGACCTTCACCCCGATGGTCAACAGCCTGCTGCTGTGCGGCGGGGCGGCGGCGGTCACGGTGTGCTGCGCGGCGCTGGCGGCCTACCCGCTGTCGCGGTACCGGTCGCGGCTGGTGCGCCCGTACCTGCTCACCGTGCTGTTCACCACCTGCCTGCCGATCACCGCGATCATGATTCCGGTGTACGGTCTGTTCGTCCAGGTCGAGCTGATCGACACCCGGTACGGCACCGCCCTGTTCCTGGCCGCCTCGGAACTGCCGTTCGCCATCTGGCTGATGAAGAACTTCATGGACGCGGTGCCGGTGAGCCTGGAGGAGGCGGCCTGGACCGACGGCGCCTCGTGGTTCCGGACGCTGACCGCGGTGGTCCTGCCGCTCATGGCGCCGGGCGTCGGGGTGGTCACCGTCTACTGCTTCATCATGATGTGGGGAAACTTCTTTGTCCCCTTCATGCTGCTGCTGTCTCCGGACCTCATGCCGGCCTCGGTCACCATCTTCACCTTCTTCGGCAACTACGGCTCGGTGGTGTACGGGCAGCTCGCGGCGTTCTCGATTCTCTACTCGACACCCGTGGTTCTCCTGTACGTCATCGTCGCGCGGCGGCTGGGCGGCGGCTTCGCGCTGGGCGGCGCCGTCAAGGGCTGACCGGCACCCCGCATCGGTGGCAGGGTCATGACGATGTCATCTCGCGTTCGGTCACCCCTACGGGCGTACGGTTACGGTTCTCTTGTGCACCCGTCCTATACGGCCGAGCCCCGGAACCCGTCGTTTGATCCCAATGCCGCGCGCCGACTCCGCGAGGCCCTGGGCATGACCCACGCCCACGTCTCCTACGGCATCCACGCCGCCTACGGGCTCCAGGTCCCGCCGGCCACGGTGGCCGCCTGGGAACTGGGCGAGGCGTTCCCCAGCGAAACGGAACTGATGGCGCTCGCCGGAGCCCTGTGGTGCTCCCCCGGTGACCTGCTGGGCGCGCCCAGCACCCTGCGCGAACACCGGGTGGCCCAGGGCCTGGCCCCCATCGACGTGGCGATGCGCATCGGGATGGACCCCCATGACTACGAGCGCATGGAACAGTCCGGCACGTGGACCGGCAACGACAGCCAGGCCACCAAACTGGCCGAGGTCCTGCGCCTGCCGCTGCCGTCGTTCTTCCAGGTCACCGGGCGGGACAAGCAGCTGGCGGGGTTGCTGAACTCCGCGGTGGAGACCCGCTGGCAGGCGTATGTGAAGAAGATCGGCAAGCTGGTCCCGCTGCCCCGCCCGCGGCTGGAGGCGGCCCTGAAGTCCCTGCACTCCGACTACCAGGCCCGGATGGCCGCGACCCTGAGCCGGGGGGCGGTGGGGGACAACGCGGCGGCCGGGGCACGGGAGTTCCTGGAGCACATCGTGGACCACTTCTGGGAGCGGGTGGAGCGCGCCGGCGGCTGACCCGCCCAGCCCGCGCACCGGCCCCTGGGACCGGGCACCGACCGCAGTCGCGCGTACGCCACCCCGGCCGCCCGCCGGCCACTCCGGCCGCGGCACCCGCCGGACGGCCCCCGGTGCACGTCCCCCGCCGGACGGCCCGCGGTCCCGCCGTTCCCGTCCCCCGCGCTCCGCCCGCGCCCCGTGCGCCGCCGTCCCGTCCGGTCCGTCCGGCCGCCCCGGGCGCCACCGCCGCGACCGCTCCGTACGCGCCACCGCCGCCCCGGTACGCGCCCGCCGTACGCGCCTGCCGGCAGGCACCGCACCGCCGCGCCCCGGGCCGGAAGCCGCCCGCCACGCCGCGCGAGGCGCACCGCGAGCACCCGCCCCGCACGCACATCCGCCCCCGCACGCACGACCCGTCCGGCCTCGCCCTCGTCCGCACAGCCGCCGCGCACCCCGTCCGGCCTCGCCCCGGCCGCACGGCCGCCGTCCGGCGCCCGAGACCACCGGTCGGCAGGCCACCGGACGCGACGCCCGGCCACCGGCCGCGGGCCACCACGGCCACCACGGCCACCCGCAGCCCGTACGGCCACCACGCCGTCCCCGCACCCGCCCGGTGGCGGCCGATGCTCTCTTCAGGCGAATTATTTGTCATATCTTCTGACGTTCCGTCCCGCTGGTTATCCATCCCCAGGGCCGCGCCCCGGGCCGGTGTGCACCGGACCCCGGGCGGGCCCCGGCCGGCCGGGGCGGAGCGCCGGGACCGGCCGCCCACGCCGTACGCGCGGTCAACTCCGGTGGCCGGCACCGAACAGAAGGGGCACGATGCGCCGACTCCAGCAGCCGCAAGGAAGGGGGCGGCGGTCCCGCGCCGCCCGTCCCGCCTCCCCCCTCCTGGTGGGCGCGTTCGTCACGGCGACCGCGCTCACCCCGATCGCCGTCCCCGCCGAGGCCCTCGCGACCGGTGCGACACCCGCCCCGGCCACCGCCCCGGCCACCGCGACCGGCCACCCGGACCGGTCATGCCTCGCCGACGAGGGCGATCCGGCCTGGGCCCCCACCAGCACCCGGATCGACCCGGCGAACCCGTACCACGCGTACGTCGCCAACGGACTGCTCGGCCAGCGCGTACCGCCCCACGGCATGGGCTACGACGCGCCCGGTGACGAGACCGGCTACCCGCTCTACACCCCGCGCTACGACGGCGCCTTCGTCGCCGGCCTCTACGCCCGCGACCCCAAGGTCGCCAAGGGCTTCCAGGTGGACGCGGCGATCCCCACCTGGTCCACGCTGAACGTCGGTGTCGGCGGGGACACCTTCACCTCCCGGACCGCCACCGACCGGATCTCCGGCTACCGGCAGACGCTCTTCCTCCGCTGCGGCCTGCTGCGCACCTCGCTGACCTGGACCGCGGCCGACGGCCGGAAGACCGACCTGGTCTACGAGGTCACCGCCGACCGCAACCACGCCCACCTGGGCACGGTGCGGCTGCGGATGGTGCCGCACTGGAGCGGCACCGCGACCGTCACCGACGTGCTGGACGGGGCCGGGGCCCGCCGGATCACCCGGACCGGCGGCGGCCCGGTGCCGGACGCCGCCGACGGCCGGGCGGGCACCCCCGGGAGCACGGTGGACCTGCGGTTCCGGACCACGGGCACCGGCGTGGACGGGTCGGTGGCCTCCACCCTCGTCGCCGGTCCCGGCGCCGCCCCGGTCACCGGGCGGCCCCGGCCGCGGCCCGCGGAGTTCTCCGAGCGCCAGTCGGCCACCCTCCGGGTCACCCGGGGCCGGGGCTACGAGGTCGTCAAGTACGTGGGCGTGGACACCGAACTGACCTCGAAGCGGCCGGCCCGGACCGCGGTGGAGGTGTCCCGGCGGGCCGCGGAGCGCGGCTGGGCGGCGCTCTTCGCCGAGCACCGGCGCAGCTGGCAGCGGCTGTGGAGCCGGGACGTGACGCTGCCCGGCGCCCCCGACCTCCAGCAGTGGGTGCGCGCCGCGCTGTACGGGCTGTACTCCGCCACCCGCCCCGGCACCGCCCACAGCATCCCGCCGGCCGGCCTGACCAGCGACAACTACGCGGGACTGATCTTCTGGGACGCCGACACCTGGATGTACCCGGGGCTGGTGGCGCTCCACCCGGAGCTGGCCCGGTCGGTGGTGGAGTACCGCCACCGGACCATCCCGGCGGCCGCCCGCAACGCGCGGAAGCTCGGCCACCGGGGCCTGTTCTACCCGTGGACCAGCGGGGCCACCGGCGACCTGGCGACCGAGTGCCACAGCGTGGACCCGGACCACTGCCGGATGCAGAACCACCTGCAGAGCGACATCGCGCTCGCCGCCTGGCAGTACTACCTGGTCACCGGCGACACCGCCTGGCTGCGCAGCCGCGGCTGGCCGCTGCTCAAGGGCATCGCCGAGTTCTGGGAGAGCCGGGTCACCGCCAACGCCGACGGCTCGTACTCCATCAACCACGTGGCGGGCCCGGACGAGTACAGCAACGACGTCGACGACGGGGTCTTCACCAACGCCGGGGCCGCCACCGTGCTGCGCGACGCCGTCAAGGCGGCGCGCATCCTCGGTGAGCCGGCGTCCGACCGGTGGAGCCGGATCGCGGACCGGCTGCGCATCCCCTACGACGAGAAGAACGGGATCTACCTCCAGTACGCCGGCTACGAGGGCACCCGGCCGATCAAACAGGCGGACACGGTGCTGCTCATCCACCCGCTGGAGTGGCCCATGGACCGCTACCGCAAGAGCCGCACCCTGGACTACTACGCCCGCCGCGCCGACCCCGACGGTCCGGCCATGACCGACTCGGCGCACACCGTCGCGGCGGCCGAGATCGGCGAGCCGGGCTGCGCCACGTACAGCTATCTGCTGCGCTCCATCAAGCCGTTCGCCCGCGCCCCGTACGCGGTGTTCTCCGAGGCCCGGGGCGAGAAGGCGGGGGCACTAGACGAGCTTGCCGGCCGGCCCGCGCACGACTTCCTCACCGGCAAGGGCGGCTTCCTCCAGGTGTTCACCCACGGCCTGACCGGGATGCGCTGGCGGGAGGACCGGGTGGTGCTGGACCCGCTGCTGCCGCCGCAGCTGCCCGGCGGTGTCACCGTCCGCGGACTGCACTGGCACGGCCGCACCTTCGACGTCGCGGTCGGGCCGGAGCACACCACCGTCCGGCTCACCGCCGGGGACCCCTTCCGGATCGAGGCGCCGGAGGGCGAGCTGCTGGTGAGCACGGAGGCCCCCGCGGTGCTCAAGACCCGGCGCCCGGACCGCGACCCCACCGACAACCTGGCCCGCTGCGCGCGGGTCACCGCCTCCTCGGAGGACCCCGGCGCCTACGCGGTGGGCGCGGTGGACGGCAGCCCGGTCACCTTCTGGGCCCCGGACGGCCGGCAGGGCAGCGTCACGGTGGACCTGGGCCGGCCGCACCGGATCACCCACATCAGCCCCCGGTGGCGGGAGCCGCGGCCCGCCGCGCACACCGTCGAGGTCTCCCGCGACGGCCGTGCCTGGACGGCGGTCCGGCCGCGGGGCGACGCCGGTACGGTCAGCCCCCCGGTGGACGCCCGCTTCGTCCGGGTCACCGTCCGGGCCACCGGTGACACCCGGCCCGGCATCGAGGAACTGACCGTCAAGGGCGCGGCGGCCCACGGCCGCTGACCTCCGCCGGGGGCGCCGGGACCGGGCCGGACCCGGTGCGCCCGGTCGTGGTCCGGTCGTGGCCGGGTCATGACCGGGCGGGTGCCGGGTCATGACCGCGCCGGCCCCCGGCCGGCCCGGGGCCCGGGCCGGTGGCGCGCTTCGCCGCCGGCCCGGGCCCCGGGCGCCGTGTGTCCCGGGCCGGGCGTTCCCCATCCCGGTGGTAGCCCCCGTCCGGGCCCGCCCGGTCCCGGCCGTGGCCCCGTGGCCCCGCCGGAACCCGCGCTCCGGGACAGGGGCCGGGCGCCGGCTGCTCCGTGGCCCGGACCTGCCCGGCGCCGCGACTCCGTGCCCTGCCCGGGCGGTCGCCGACCGGCCGTGTCCCGTGCACCCGGACGGGCCGGGGGCGGGAGGGGACGAGGCAGGACGGGCCAGGGGCGGGACCGGGCCGCAAGCCGTAGCGGGCCGCAGGCGTACGTTCGTACGAGCGGCAGGCTTGGTGGTTCGGGGACTGGTCCGGCGCCGTCCGGCGCTCCTACGGTGTGCCGCGTGTCCCCGCCACCGCCCTTCGACGCCCTCGCCGCCCGCCGGCTGCGCGAGGCGCTGGGCATGACCCACGCCCATGTCGCACACGGCATGTGGGCCGCGTACGGCCTGCGCGTCGCGCCCGGCACGGTGGCCGCCTGGGAGCGCGGGGAGGCGGTGCCGTCCGCCGGTGAACTCCCTGCGCTGGCGGGGGCGCTGTGGTGCGCCCCGGGCGAACTGCTGGCGGCCCCCACCACCCTCCGCGAGCACCGGCTGGCACGCGGGCTCGCCGACGCCGACGTGGCCCGGCGGATCGGCATGGACCTGGCCTCGTACCGGCGGGCGGAGCGCACCGGCGACTGGCCCGGCGACGAGCGCCAGGAGGCGCTGCTGGGCGAGGTGCTGGAGCTGCGGCCGGCCGAGCTGTTCCGGCTCACCGGCCGGGCCGAGCGGCTGGCCCGGCTGCTGCACGGCGCGGTGACCACCCGCTGGCAGGCGTACTCCCGGCCGGTGGCCGCCCTGGTGGCGATGGACCGGGAGCGGACCGACACGGCGCTGGAGCGGCTGCACGGCGGGTACCAGGCGCGCATGGTGGCCTCGCTCAGCTGGGGTGAGGGCGGCGGCGCGACGGCCGCGCAGGACGCCGGGCGGCGCTTCCTGGCCGAGCTGGTGGACCGCTTCTGGGCCGAGCTGCCGCCCTGACGGCCGGGTCCGGGCCGGCCTCGGCCCGGATCAGGGGCGGTAGCCGGGGCCGCGGCACCGCCGGCTCCGGCCCAGGCCGCTCCCGCCTCCCCGCCGGCCCGCACGGGCCCCCGGTCTTGCACCGGCTCAGGCTCCGGCACCGGCTCCGGCGGCCGCACCGGCTCCGGCGGCCGCACCGGCTCCGGCCGACGCGAGGAAGCCGGTGATGGTTTCCAGCCACTCGGCGGGCCGCTCGACGAACGGCAGGTGGCCACTGGCCAGTTCGGTCAGCCGTGCGCCGGGGATGCCGGCCGCGAGCTCCCGCTGGTGGTGCTGGGAGACCAGGGCGTCGTGCACGGTGGAGACCACCAGCGTCGGCACCGCGATGCCGGCCAGGTCGCCGCTGACGTCCACCGTGTCGAGCAGGGCCAGGTGGTCGGCGGTGCCCGGCGGGACGGTGGCCGCGGTGCCGGCGAGGGCGCTGTCCAGGTCGTCGGCGCCGAGCCGGTCCAGCGCGGGCGCGCCCATGCCGTTCAGCACCAGGAACGCGGCCAGCCGCTGTGCGTCCCCGGCCTCCAGCAGCTCCCGCCAGAGCCGGACCGCGAGGCGCAGGCGCGGGTTGGGCCGCACGAACCCGGCGGTGAGCACCAGCGCGGTGACCCGTTCCGGGTGCCGGGCGGCCGCCCGGACGGCGACCGCGGTGCCCAACGAGTACCCGGAGATGGCGAAGGTGTCGAGCCCTTCCGCCACGGCGGCGGCGACCAGTTCGTCGGCGAGTCCGTCGAGGGTGAGCGGGGCAGTCGCGCGCGGGGTGCGGCCGGTGCCGGGGTAGTCCGGTCCGACCACGGTGTGGTGCCGGGCCAGCCCCTCCAGCAGCGGGCCGTAGTTGGCGTCGATACCGCCGCCCGCGCCGTGCGCGAGGAGCAGACCCGGGCCGGTGCCCCGGACCACCCGCCCCAGCGTCGGAACGGGCAGGCCGGCGGTGGTTTCGGTGGTGTGTGAAGTCATGCCGCGACGGTAGGGCCTGACACCGGTGACAAGGTCAAGCCGACCGCCGGCCGAGCCGGCCCCGGGGCCGTGCGGGCCCCGGGCCCGCACGGATACCTGCCCGCACCGATACCGGCCCGCACGGACCCCGGCCCGCACCGATACCGGCCCGCACGGAACCAGCCTGCGCGGATACCCGCCCGCACGCGTACCGGTGCGTCCGTATACCGCGCCCCGCCGGGCCGGCGACCGGCCCGGACGGCCTTCCCCCAGGCGGGCCGGCGACCGGCGGCGGACCGGCCCGTGGGCCGCTCGCCGCCCGGGGCCGTCAGAAGACGGACTCGGCCTCGTGCATCCGGTGCGCCGGGACCCGCTTCAGCTCGGTCACCGCGTCCGCGATCGGCGCCATGCGGATCTCGGTGCCGCGCAGCGCGGTCATCATGCCGAAGTCGCCGCGGTGCGCGGCCTCCACCGCGTGCCAGCCGAACCGGGTGGCGAGCACCCGGTCGTAGGCGGTGGGGGTACCGCCGCGCTGCACGTGGCCGAGGATGACCGGGCGGGCCTCCTTGCCCAGCCGCCGCTCCAGCTCGACGGCGAGCCGGTTGCCGATGCCGGCGAAGCGCTCGTGCCCGTACTGGTCGATCTCGCCCTTCTGGTACTCCATCGTCCCCTCGGCGGGGTGCGCGCCCTCGGCGACGCAGATGACCGCGAACTTCTTGCCGCGGGCGAACCGCTCCTCGACCATCTTCACCAGGTCGTCCACGTCGAAGGGCCGCTCGGGCAGGCAGATGCCGTGCGCGCCCGCCGCCATGCCGGACTCCAGCGCGATCCAGCCGGCGTGCCGCCCCATGACCTCGACCACCATCACCCTCTGGTGGGACTCGGCGGTGGTCTTCAGCCGGTCCATGGCCTCGGTGGCCACCCCGACGGCCGTGTCGAAGCCGAAGGTGCGGTCGGTGGCGGAGATGTCGTTGTCGATGGTCTTGGGCACGCCGACCACCGGGAGCCCGGAGTCGGAGAGCATCCGGGCCGCGGTCAGGGTGCCCTCGCCGCCGATCGGGATGAGGACGTCGATGCCGTAGTCGCGGGCCAGTTCCTTGGACGTCTCGCAGGCCTCCTGGAGCCGGGCGCGCTCCAGCCTGGAGGAGCCGAGGATGGTGCCGCCGCGGGCCAGGATGCCGCTGACGGCCTCCAGGTCCAGCTTGCGGTGGCGGCCCTCCAGCAGCCCCCGGAACCCGTCCTCGAAGCCGATGACCTCGTCACCGTGCCCGGCCACCGCGCGGTGCACGACGGACCGGATCACGGCGTTGAGCCCCGGACAGTCGCCGCCCGCGGTGAGAACTCCGATGCGCATCGTGCTGTGTCTCCTGCTCGCCGACTGATAGATGTGAGCCGGTCCGATTGTTTCACGGGCGGCGGCGGCCGGCGCCACCATGCCGACAAGCGCATTATCCGGAGGCATGGGTATTGTCAAGAGGTCGGATCCATCCTCCTGACGCCCGCCGTGGCCTGCCCGGCGCGGCACCCGGGGGGCGTCGCCGGCAGCGGCGCCGGGTAGGCGCGGGGGCGCGGCCGGTGCGGGGCGCGGCCGGTGCGGCACGCGGGACCGGTGCGGGGCGGCGCGTCCGGGGTGCTCCCGCGCCGCGCGCCGCCCCCGCGCGCCCGACAGGGCACCGCCCACGCCCCGCGGCGGGCCCGCCCACTCCCTGCCCGGCCCCCCGTCCCCCGTCCCGACGACCCCCACGAAGCCCACCGGCCCCCGTCACCGCCCCACCGGCCCCCCGCCCCCACCACACACCCTCATCAGTCCCCCCACCAGCCAACGGATCGGAGAGCACGCGTGACACGGAGCGTGTACGTGACCGGGATCGACCGCGGCGACGGCCGCCAGGTCGTCGAACTGGGAGTGATGGAGCTCCTGACCCGCCATGTGGACCGCGTCGGGGTGTTCCGCCCGCTGGTGCACGACCGCCCCGACCGCCTCTTCGACCTGCTGCGGGCCCGCTACCGGCTCGGCCAGCCGCCGCACACCGCGTACGGCATGGGCTACGAGGAGGCGGCCTCGCTCCAGGCCGAACGGGGCACCGACGCGCTCGTGACCGAGCTGGTGGAGCGGTTCCACGCGGTCGCCCGGGACCACGAGTACGTCCTGGTGCTGGGCAGCGACTACGCGGCCACCAGCCTCCCCGACGAACTGGGGCTCAACGCGCGGCTGGCCAACGAGTTCGGCGCCCCGGTGATCACCGTGGTCGGCGGCCAGGACCAGAGCGGCGAGTCGCTGCGCGCCGAGGCCCACAACGCCTACCGCGCCTACCGGGCCCGGGGGTGCGACGTGGCGGCGCTGGTGGTGAACCGGGTCGCGCCGGAGGACCACGCCGCGGTGGCCGGGCTGCTCGCCGAGCGGCTGCCGGTGCCCTGCTACACGCTGCCGGAGGACGGCTCGCTGTCCGCCCCCACCGTCTCCCAGGTGGTCCGCGCGCTCGACGCGGTGGTGCTGCTGGGCGACGACGCCGGGCTCTCCCGGGACGTGCGGGACTTCGTCTTCGGCGGCGCCATGCTGCCCACCTTCCTGCCCGCGCTCACCGAGGGCTGCCTGGTGGTGACCCCCGGCGACCGGGCCGACCTGATCATCGGCGCGCTGGCCGCGCACAGCGCCGGCGCCCCGCCGATCGCCGGGGTGCTGCTCACCCTGGACGAGCGGCCCGGCCCGGACATCCTGGCGCTCGCCTCCCGGCTGGCTCCCGGCACCCCGGTGGTCTCGGTGCCCGGCCGCAGCTTCCCCACCGCCGAGCAGCTGTTCGCCCTGGAGGGGAAGCTGCACGCGGGCAACCCGCGGAAGGCGGAGACCGCGCTCGGCCTGTTCGACCGGCACGTGGACACCGCCGAGCTGACGAACCGGATCGCGGTGGCCCGCTCCGGCCGGGTCACGCCGATGATGTTCGAGCACGAGCTGATCGAGCGGTCGCGGGCCGGCCGGCGGCGGGTGGTGCTCCCCGAGGGCACCGAGGAGCGGGTGCTGCGCGCGGCCGACGTGCTGCTCCGCCGCGACGTGTGCGAGCTGACCCTGCTGGGCGAGGAGGACACCGTCCGCAAGCGCGCCGCCGAGCTGGGCATCCAGCTCACCGACGCGCAGATCGTCGATCCGCAGACGTCCCCGCTGCGGGAACGGTTCGCCGAGCGGTACGCCGCGCTGCGGGCCCACAAGGGCGTCACCCACGAGCTGGCGTACGACGTGGTGGCCGACGTGTCGTACTTCGGCACCCTGATGGTGCAGGAGGGACTGGCCGACGGCATGGTCTCCGGGGCTGCGCACTCCACCGCCGCCACCATCCGGCCCGCGTTCGAGATCATCAAGACCGCGCCCGGCGCCCGGATCGTCTCGTCGGTCTTCTTCATGTGCCTGGCCGACCGGGTCCTGGTGTACGGCGACTGCGCGGTCAACCCGGACCCGGACGCCGAGCAGCTGGCGGACATCGCCATCCAGTCGGCGGCCACCGCCGCCCAGTTCGGGGTGGAGCCGCGGATCGCGATGCTCTCCTACTCCACCGGCACCTCCGGCTCCGGCGCGGACGTGGACAAGGTCCGCAGGGCCACCGAGCTGGTCCGGGAACTCCGGCCGGACCTGCTGGTCGAGGGGCCGATCCAGTACGACGCGGCGGTGGACCCGGCCGTGGCGGCCGCCAAGCTGCCCGGCTCGCGGGTGGCCGGCCGGGCCACGGTGCTGGTCTTCCCCGACCTCAACACCGGCAACAACACCTACAAGGCGGTCCAGCGGTCGGCCGGCGCGGTGGCGGTGGGCCCGGTGCTCCAGGGGCTGCGCAAGCCCGTGAACGACCTCTCCCGCGGCGCCCTCGTCCAGGACATCGTCAACACCGTCGCGATCACCGCGGTGCAGGCGCAGAGCCAGGCCAGAGCACCGCAGTCCCAGGCCCATCCACCGACCGGTCAGCGGTCCCAGACGCAGAAGGCACCGAACGCGTGAACGCCCGACCCGGCACTCCCGAGACCCCCGAGCCCGGCACCCCCGGAACCTCCGGCCCCGGCAGCGCTCCCCCGTCCCCCGCCCCGGGAACGGCGCCCGGCCCCGGCCCCGGCAGCCCGGACGCCCCCGGCAGCCCCGGCGCCCGGGGCGACGCCGGCGCCCCGCGCCCCACCCGGGTGCTGGTGCTGAACTCCGGCTCCTCGTCCCTGAAGTACCAGCTGCTGGACATGGCGGGGAGCGGCCCGGACCGTGGGGCCCGGCTCGCCTCCGGCATCGTGGAACGCATCGGCGAGGGCCCGGTCGCCGACCACGAGGCGGCCCTGAAGCAGGCCGCCGCCGAGCTGGACCGGCAGGGGCTGGGGCTGGACTCCCCCGAGCTGGCGGCCGTCGGCCACCGGGTGGTGCACGGCGGCACCCGGTTCACCGAGCCGACCCTGATCGACGACGCGGTGCTCGCCGAGATCGAGAAGCTGGTGCCGCTGGCGCCGCTGCACAACCCGGCGAACATCTCCGGCATCACGGTGGCCCGGGGGCTGCGGCCGGACCTGCCGCAGGTCGCGGTCTTCGACACCGCCTTCCACGCCACGATGCCGGAGGCCGCCGCCCGGTACGCCGTGGACACCGCCACCGCCGACCGCTTCGGGGTGCGCCGCTATGGTTTCCACGGCACCTCCCACGCCTATGTCTCCCGGGCCACCGCCCGGCTGCTGGGCAAGGACCCCGCCGAGGTCAACACCATCGTGCTGCACCTGGGGAACGGGGCGAGCGCCTCCGCGGTGCGCGGCGGCGTCTGCGTGGACACCTCCATGGGGCTCACCCCGCTGGAGGGCCTGGTCATGGGCACCCGTTCCGGCGACATCGACCCGGCCGCGATCTTCCACCTGGCGCGGGTCGGCGGGATGTCCACCGACGAGATCGACACCCTGCTCAACAAGCGCAGCGGGCTGGTCGGTCTGTGCGGCGACAACGACATGCGGGAGATCGGCCGCCGGATGGGCGAGGGCGACCCGGCCGCGCAGCTGGCCTTCGACGTCTACGTCCACCGGCTGCGGAAATATGTGGGCGCGTACACCGCGGTGCTCGGCCGGGTGGACGCCATCGCGTTCACCGCCGGCGTCGGGGAGAACTCCGCCGCCGTGCGGGAGGCCGCGCTGCGCGGCCTGGGCGCGCTGGGCATCGAGGTGGACGCGGTACGGAACGCCATCCGCGGCTCCTCGGCGCGGCTGATCTCGGCGGCGGCGAGCCGGGTGGCCGTGGCCGTGGTGCCCACCGACGAGGAGCTGGAGATCGCCACCCAGACGTACGCGCTGGTCAACCGCTAGACATTGGGTTTTCGCACAGCTAAATAATTCCGCTTCGAAACAAACGGATAGGATCCGCCTCATGCGCCGTTCCAAAATCGTCTGCACCCTGGGCCCCGCCGTTGACTCCTACGACCAGCTGAAGACGCTGATCGAGGCCGGCATGAACGTGGCCCGCTTCAACATGAGCCACGGCACCCACGCGGAGCACGAGGAGCGCTACCACCGGCTCCGCAAGGCGTGTGAGGACACCGGCCACGCGGTGGGCGTGCTCGCCGACCTCCAGGGTCCCAAGATCCGTCTGGAGACCTTCGCCGACGGTCCGGTGGAGCTGGTGCGCGGTGACGAGTTCACCATCACCACCGAGGACGTGCCGGGCGACCGGACGATCTGCGGCACCACCTACAAGGGGCTGCCGGGCGACGTCGCCAAGGGCGACCAGGTGCTCATCAACGACGGCAACGTGGAGCTGCGGGTCACCTCGGTGGAGGGGCCGCGGGTGCGGACGATCGTCATCGAGGGCGGCGTGATCTCCGACCACAAGGGCATCAACCTGCCCGGCGCGGCGGTCAACGTCCCGGCGCTGTCCGAGAAGGACATCGAGGACCTGAAGTTCGCGCTCCAGCTGGGCTGCGACATGGTGGCCCTCTCCTTCGTCCGGGACGCCGCCGACGTGCGGGACGTGCACCGGGTGATGGACGAGGTGGGCCGCCGGGTGCCGGTGATCGCCAAGGTGGAGAAGCCGCAGGCGGTCGCGAACATGGAGGAGGTCGTGGCGGCCTTCGACGGGGTGATGGTGGCCCGCGGCGACCTGGCCGTGGAGTACCCGCTGGAGAAGGTCCCGATGGTGCAGAAGCGCCTGGTGGAGCTGTGCCGGCGGAACGCCAAGCCGGTGATCGTGGCGACCCAGATGATGGAGTCGATGATCACCAACTCGCGGCCCACCCGCGCCGAGGCGTCGGACGTGGCGAACGCGATCCTGGACGGCGCGGACGCGGTGATGCTCTCGGCCGAGTCCTCGGTGGGCCGGTTCCCCATCGAGACGGTCAAGACCATGTCCAAGATCGTGCAGGCCGCCGAGCAGGAGCTGCTCTCCAAGGGGCTGCAGCCGCTGGTGCCCGGCAAGAAGCCGCGCACCCAGGGCGGTTCGGTGGCCCGCGCGGCCTGCGAGATCGCCGACTTCCTCGGCGGCAAGGCGCTGATCGCGTTCACCAAGTCCGGGGACACCGCCCGCCGGCTCTCCCGCTACCGCGCCGCCCAGCCCATCCTGGCCTTCACCACCGACACCGCCACCCGCAACCAGCTCACCCTGAGCTGGGGCGTGGAGTCGTTCGTGGTGCCCTACGTGGACAACACCGACGCCATGGTGGACCTGGTCGACGCCGAACTGCTCAAGCTGAACCGGTACGCCGAGGGCGACACCATGATCATCACCGCCGGTTCGCCCCCCGGCGTCCCCGGCACCACCAACATGGTGCGGGTGCACCACCTGGGCGGCGAGAGCTGACCCGCGCCCGCGGCGCCGCACCGGCCCGCTGACGGCCGTGGCCCGGCACCCCCGCGGTGGGGGTGCCGGGCCACGGCCGTACCGGCTCCGGGCGGGCCGCCGCGCGGGGCGGCGGGCCGCGGGCCGGTGGCGGCGGGGGTCAGCCGGTGGTGGTGTACAGGTGCATGCCCGGGACCGTCAGGTCGCCGCCGAACTGGCCGGCCTGGACCACCTTGACGTCGGTGAAGAACAGCTCGGGGAGGGTGAGCGGGGGCGGGCTCTTGGGGCTGAAGGTCACCCGGAGCAGGCCGAGCAGTTTGCCGCTCAGCTCCTCGGTGTACATGGTGACCTTGCCGTTGGTGATGGTGGAGGTGCTGCCCTTGCGGGCCTCGACGTGCGTGGTGCTGCCGCCGGGGCCGACGACCTGCTGGTGCAGGTCCTTGATGTCGATGCCGGTGGCGGTGAACTTCAGGACCTTCTTCACCTTGCCGGTGGAGGTCTTCACCTCCACGATGCCGTCGTAGGCCAGGCCGTGCAGATCGAGCCGGGAGCTGAGCAGCACCCAGGGGTCGTCGGGGAGCAGCGCCTCGGTGGTCTCGCCGGGGGCGTTCTCGTACGCCTCGGCGTCGAACTCCGGGCAGGGGTAGCCGGACAGGTCGTCCGGGTCGAACTCCGGGGTGCCGGACGGCTCGTCGGCGGCGTCCTCGGCGTCCTTCCCGTTCTGGGCGTCCTTGCCGTCCGCGCCGTCCTCGGCGTCCTTGCCGTCCTCGCCGTTCTCGGGGTCTCCGGCGTCCTCGCCGTCCCGGGGGGCCTGGCCGGCGTCGCCCTTCCCGGTGTTCCCGC
This sequence comes from Streptomyces pactum, assembly GCF_016031615.1. Classification (GTDB taxonomy): domain Bacteria; phylum Actinomycetota; class Actinomycetes; order Streptomycetales; family Streptomycetaceae; genus Streptomyces; species Streptomyces pactus. The sequence goes on along the minus strand of NZ_JACYXC010000001.1, from coordinate 5,286,483 downwards.
CGTCCTCGCCGTCCCCGGCGTCCTCACCGCGGGCGTCCCCGGTCGTGCCGTCGGCCGTCCCCGGCTCGTCACCGGTGCCCGCCGGGTCCTTCCCGGTGGTGCCGGGGGTCGTCTTCCCGGTGCCGGCCGGTCCGTCCGCGGCCTCGCCGTCCACCGCCCCGTCCGCGGGGTCCGTGGCGGGTGCCGTGGGCGCGGTGGCCGGCGGCCGGGTCAGGCCGCCGGTGAGGAGGTCCTCGATCTGCTTGCCGATGCCCAGCGGATCGAGCGGGTTGTAGGGGTCCTCGGGCTCCGGGTCCGGGGTGCCGCCGCCCGGCGCGGGCGGGGCGGGCTCGGTCGTGCCGCCGGCCTCGTCCCCGGTCCCGTCGCCGGCTCCGTCCCCGGTCTCCCCGGCGTCCCCGGCGTCCTGCTCCGGCTCGGCGGAGGGTGACGGCGCGGGCGTGTGCCGGCCGGCCGGCGGGTCCGGCTCGGTGGTCCCGGGGTCCGCGCCGCCGTCCGTGCCGGTGCCCCGGCCGGACTCGGCGTCCCCGCCGGGCCCGGTGTCCGCGTCGCCGGCCGTGCCGTCCTCGCGTTCCCGGTCCTTCTCCGCCTCCTGCCCGTCCCGCGCGGCCTCGTCGGACCGGGTGACGCAGGGGCCGGCCTTGAACCGTTCCTCGGCCCGGGGGTTGGCGTTGGCGAGCTGGGGGGTGAACCCCAGCCCCATCAGGACCGCGGTCGGCATGGCGGCCAGCGCTATCGCCTTGCCGGCGGGCATCTGGAGTCTGCTGAGCACCGACTTCCGGGGGGCCGCGTGGCGCGGGCCCGGCTTCGCCCGGCCCGGCGCGCCCGTCTCCCCCTCCGGTGCGCCCGGCTTCTCCTCACCTCGCACGGTGCCTCCCCTCGGTGGTGTCCCGGTCCGCCGCCGTCCCGGCGGCGTCCGGCCGCGGTGCGCTCTTCCGGCCGGCGGCGGTCACGGTCCCGGCCTCCGCCGGGGACGGTGGGGCCACCGGGTCCGGTGCTCTCTTCACGAGGTCGGGACCCCCGGCGGTCTCCACGGCCACCGCGGTCCGCGCCGGCTCGGTGGACGGCACGGCCTCCGTGGCCGGGGCGGGTTCGGGGGACGGTGCGGATGCCGCGGCCGCCGGAGCCCCGGTGCCGCGCGCCGCCGGCTCGGCCGGCCCTTCCTTCGGCTCCGCCACGCCCGGCGCCCAGGCGGTGCTCATGCCGCCGCCGAAGAGGGCGAGCAGAAAGCCCATCAGGAAGCCTCCGAAGTTGGAGACCACCAGCGAGACGAGACCGAGCAGGATGGCGGCGACGCCGGCGAAGACGCGGACCGCCGGCTGGAACCACATGCTCACGCCCAGCACCATCAGCAGCACGCCGATGATCAGCGACGCGGAGCCGGTGGTGGTGGCCATCCGGATGGTCAGCTGACCCATGGTGAGGTTGGCGTAGGGGAAATAGGCGATCGGCACCCCGGCCAGCAGCGTCAGCAGCCCCGCCCAGAAGGGCCGCTGCCAGCGCCACGCCCGGAAGCTCAGACGCCAACTGGTCAATCGGTTCACTCGCGCCCCCGGCGACACGGCACTCATCGAAAACAGCTCCCTGGGGCCGGCCGATCTTCTCGATCGGACGTCTTCCTGTGGTGACGGCATCCGAGCGAGCGCGGGTGAGGGGCGGTGTGGGAACCCCTCACCCCGCTCGGTGCGTCAGTAGCACTCGTGCTTGCCCCGCTTGACGCTCAGCGAGAGGTCCGGGAGCCTGAACGTTCCCGCGCTGGTGGCCCAGGCGGTCTGCTCGACATCGGTCAGCGTCGCCGACCGCGCTTCCTGGGCGAAGGAGCCCTCGACCGTGCGGTCGCCCTCCTTCACGCCCGGGCCCTTGGTGCTGGCCTCGGCCGCCACACCGATGTTGATGTCGCGGAAGACCGCGTCGGCGTCCAGCTGGTCGAGGTCGATGTAGAGGTTCTTCGCACGGACCTTCTCGCCCTTGTCGCCCGCGCGCAGGTTCAGCGACACGTCACCGAAGAGCGGGACCGGGATGACCACGGACTGACACAGACCCTCGATGGTGGCGGACTTGAACCCCGACACCGCCACCGGGATGTGCTTCCCGTTGTGCGAGACCTCCATGGCCCCGTACTGCACGAAGTTCTTCCCTTCGAGCCGCTTGGCGGTGACCTTGAACTGCTGGCCGGACACCGCGAACGACGCCGCGAGCGCACCCTGGGACAGAGCGACACCGATCGCGGCCGTAGCCGCGACGCTCGGCACCATGACAACGGCGAACCGCTTCCATCTGGTCCCGCCACGAGCCACGGACTCCATGACTTTCCTCCTTCTCGGACGTACATCTCCGGCCGGGGCCACTGGCCTCGAACCCGGGATGGGAGAAGTGCTACGTCCTCGGGAAGGAGAGCGTCCGGCCCCGGACGCGGACCGCGCACCGAAACACCGACGATCACCCCCGAGCGACAACCACTGGCCACGCTCACGCGCGTGCCTCCTGGACAGGCCCCGCCGAGCGGCGAAGACCCCCCTGTCCAAGGCCGGCGTCACGCCGCCGACCTGCCCGGTGGGGACCCACCCGCGCACCCGGGCGCCGACCGGATGCCGGGCCGTACGCGAATGGACCGAGCTTGGCCGATCGTGGTCCATTCGGGCCCGGGGCACAAGAGGTTCGTTACCAGCGAGTAACGGACGGATAACCACGGCGCCGCGACCGGCTCCGGCGCCCGCACAGTGGGTCGCCGCGCGGTGTCCGGAAAGAAAGGGACATGTACCTCATCGAGCCCCAAGCCGCCCACACTTTGTTACCGCACGTAACAGCGGCCGCGTTTACCAAGTTTCGGTAAAGCGCGGCCGCCGGTCGTTTGTCGTGCGTACGGGTCAGAACAGGACGCGGGCCAGGGCACTACGGGCGGTGACCACCCGGGGGTCCTCGGCGCCGAGCACCTCGAAGAGTTCCAGCAGGTGCACCCGGGCCGCCTCCCGGTCGTCACCGGCCGTACGCCGCACGGTGTCCACCAGACGGCCGAAGGCGTCCTCCACGTGACCGCCGACCAGGTCGAGGTCGGCGACGAGGATCTGCGCGGCGACGTCGGCCGGGGCGTCGGCCGCGGCCTTGCGGGCGGCCTGCGCGTCCACGCCCGTCACCCGCTGCATCAGCTCCGCCTGCGCCAGGCCGACCTTCGCCTCGGCGTTGGCCGGGTCGTCGGCGAGCACGTTCCGGTAGGCGCGCACCGCGCCGGCCAGGTCACCGGCGTCCAGCGCCTCGTGCGCCGCGGAGAGCGCCCCGTCGTACGGGGTGGGCGCCGCCGCCGGGCCCTCCTGGTCCGCGGCGGACGGACCGACCGGGGTGCCGACGATGCCGAACTGCTGCTCCGCGGCCTGGATCAGCTGGTCGAGGACCTGCCGGAGCTGCGCCTCCGGGACCGCCCCCTGGAACAGCGGGATCGGCTGCCCGGCCACCACCGCGAAGACCGCGGGGATGCCCTGCACGCCGAACTGCTGGAAGAGCATCTGGTTGGCGTCCACGTCGATCTTGGCGAGCACGAACCGGCCCGCGTACTCCGTGGCCAGCCGCTCCAGGATCGGGCCGAGCTGCTTGCAGGGACCGCACCACTCCGCCCAGAAGTCGATCACGACCGGGACCTCGGTGGAGCGCTGCAGGACCTCGCGCTGGAAATCCGCCTCATCGACGTCGATCACCAGGGAGGACGGGGCGGGGGCGCCGGTCCGCGCCGCCTGGGCGCGCGCCTGCTCCGCCTTCTGCCTCGCCTCGCCGGCCGCCTTCACCGCGGCGAGATCGACCACTCCGCTCATGGACATGTTCCGTGGCTGCATGGCCCTATCCTCCCCCCTGCGCACGGCATTCGAGAAAGCGCGGTGCGGGAAGGCCCCACCCCGGTGTGTAGTGCGCGGACATCCCTGCGTGGACTGCGTGTTCTGCGGTAGGAAATGCGCCGGGTCCCCACCTGGCGCCAGTGGTCATCACTCTTTCGCTACGGGTCGTAGCGTAATGGCAGAGACCGGCCCGGCGCGACGGCCCGGCGGTGATCTGCCTCACTCGCGCCATCATCCTTACTCGCCGGTATCGTCGCCGCCATGAACCCGCAGAGCCGCCGTACCGGCCGCCCTCGGAGCGCCGAGGCCGACCGCGCCATCCTCGACGCGACCCGCGCCGCACTGGTGGACACGGGCTGGTCGAAGCTGACGATGGGGGACGTCGCCGCCCGCGCCGGGGTCGCCAAGACCACCCTCTACCGGCGCTGGGCGAACAAGAACGAACTGGTCGTGGACGCCGTGGCGGCCGTCTTCGACGAGCACCTGGAGTTCCCGGACCTCGGTGACCTGCGGGCCGACATCGAGGCGGTGGTGCTCCAGTTCGCCGCGCTGCTGGAACTGCCGGAGATCCGTACCGCGCTGATGGCGGTGGTCGCCGAGTCCACCCGCGACCCGCGGCTGCGCGCGCGCATCCGCACCGAGATCGTGGACCGCCAGAAGCGGCTGGTGCTGCTGGGCCGGGCGCGCGCCCAGGACCGCGGCGACCTGCCCCGGGACACCGATCCGGCGCCGGCCGCCCGCGCCGCCGACCTGATCTTCGACATGGTGGCCGGCACGGTGGTGCACCGGGCCCTGGTCAGCGGGGAGCCGGTCGATCCGGAGTGGACCCGGGACTTCACCGCGACGCTCATCCACGGCCTGGCGGCCGCCCCGCTCACCGCGGGCTGACCGGCGACGCGTCCCACCGGGGGGACACCCGGTGGCCTCCTCGGGTGGGGTCACCGGCCGGACCGGGCGCCGGTACGGGCCCGGTACGCGGAGGGCCCCGGCACACGGAGGGCCACGGCACGCGGACGGCCCCGGCACGCGGACGGCCCCGGCACGCGGACGGCCCCGGCCGTCCGGTGGTGGGTCCGGACGGCCGGGGCCGCGGGGTGCGTGCCCGGTGGCGGGGTCAGAAGCCCGCCGGCTCGGTGTAGACGCCCCACTCGTCGCGCAGGGCGTTGCAGATCTCGCCCAGGGTGGCCTCGGCGCGGACCGCGTCCAGCATGGGCGCGATCATGTTGGAGCCGTCGCGGGCTGCGGTCAGCATGGCGTCCAGGGCGGCGCGGACCTTGGCGTCGTCCCGGGCGGCCTTGCGCTCGGTGAGGGCCCGGACCTGCTCGCGCTCCACCTCGTGGCTGACGCGCAGGATCTCCAGGTCGCCGGTGACCGAGCCGGTGTGGCAGTTGACGCCGACGACCTTCTTCTCGCCCTTTTCCAGCGCCTGCTGGTAGCGGAAGGCCGACTCGGCGATCTCGCCGGTGAACCAGCCGTCCTCGATGCCGCGCAGGATGCCGGAGGTCATCGGGCCGATCGGGTGCTGTCCGTCCGGGACGGCGCGGCGGCCCCGCTCCTTGATCTGGTCGAAGATCTTCTCCGCGTCGGCCTCGATGCGGTCGGTGAGCGCCTCGACGTACCAGGAGCCGCCCAGCGGGTCGGCGACGTTGGCGACGCCGGTCTCCTCCATCAGCACCTGCTGGGTGCGCAGCGCGATCTCGGCGGCCTGCTCGCTGGGGAGCGCCAGGGTCTCGTCGAGGGCGTTGGTGTGCAGCGAGTTGGTGCCGCCGAGCACCGCCGACAGCGCCTCCACCGCGGTGCGGACCACGTTGTTGTACGGCTGCTGGGCGGTGAGGGAGACACCGGCGGTCTGGGTGTGGAAGCGCAGCCACTGGGCCTTGTCCGTCCTGGCGCCGTAGACGTCGCGCATCCAGCGGGCCCAGATGCGCCGGGCGGCCCGGAACTTGGCGATCTCCTCGAAGAAGTCGAGGTGGGCGTCGAAGAAGAAGGACAGCCCGGGGGCGAAGGTGTCCACGTCCAGGCCGCGGGAGAGGCCCAGCTCCACGTAGCCGAAGCCGTCGGCGAGGGTGTACGCCAGCTCCTGCGCGGCCGTCGCGCCCGCCTCGCGGATGTGGTAGCCGGAGACCGAGAGCGGCTTGTACGCGGGGATGCCGTGCGCGCAGTGCTCCATCAGGTCGCCGATGAGGCGCAGGTGCGGCTCCGGGTGGAAGAGCCACTCCTTCTGGGCGATGTACTCCTTGAAGATGTCGGTCTGCAGGGTGCCGTTGAGCACGGCCGGGTCCACGCCCTGCCGCTCGGCGGCGACCAGGTACATGCAGAAGACCGGCACCGCGGGGCCGGAGATGGTCATCGAGGTGGTGACGTCGCCGAGCGGGATGTCCTTGAACAGGACCTCCATGTCGGCGGCGGAGTCGATGGCGACCCCGCAGTGGCCCACCTCGCCCAGCGAGCGGGGGTCGTCGGAGTCGCGGCCCATCAGGGTCGGCATGTCGAAGGCGACCGACAGACCGCCACCGCCGGCGGCCAGGATCATCTTGTACCGCTCGTTGGTCTGCTCGGCGTTGCCGAAGCCGGCGAACTGGCGGATGGTCCAGGTGCGGCCCCGGTAACCGGTGGGGTGCAGCCCGCGGGTGAACGGGAACTCGCCGGGCCACCCGATCCGCTCGAACCCCTGCACGGTGTCACCGGGGGCGGGACCGTAGACGGGCTCGACGGGATCGCCGGAGAGCGTGGTGAAGTCGGCGTCGCGCTTGCGGGCGGAGTCGTACCGGGCCTGCCAGCGACGGCGGCCCTCCTCTATGGCGTCAGCGTCCATACCCACGAATTTACTAGGACGTCCAAGTAAATGTCGATGGCTGACCGCCGTACGGGGAGGTACGGCGGCCGGGATCAGGCCTTGGCGGGGACCGGGGCGGCGTCGGTGATCAGCGGTTCGACGTCCCGGGCGACCTTGCGCTCCACGAAGAAGGCGGCGGTCGGGATGGTGCCGGAGACCAGCACCCACAGCAGCTTGCCGAACGGCCACTTCGCCTTGGAGCCCAGGTCGAAGGCGAAGACCAGGTAGATGATGTAGAGCACACCGTGGATCTGCGACACCACCAGCGTGGCGTCCTCCCCGGTGTCGAAGCCGTACTTGAACACCATGCAGGCGCACAGCACCAGCAGCATCACGGCGGTGACGTAGGCCATCACCCGGTAGCGGGTCAGCACGCTCTTCTTCATGGAGTCGAGGGTAACCGTCCGGTTTGCGGGATCTTCGCGCGGGTGGCGGGCGTACGGACCCCTCCGCCGGGCGCCGCCGGCCCGCCGGTCACGGGCCGTGCGGGCGGTCCGTGACCGGCCCCGGGACGGCCCGAGGGCGGCGGGAGGCCGGGCCGGCCGCGGCTTCGGGCGGGTCCCGGCCTCGGTCCCGCGACGGGGCTCCCGGACGGCTCCCGCGGCGAGTCGGGCAGGCCGGGCGGCACCGGCCCCGCGGCGGGACGGTCACCCGGACGAGCGCGCGGCGTGGCGGCCCGCGGCGGGCCGGGACCGGACAGCAGCCCGGGGCCGGGGCCGGGGTGCGCGGCGGGCCGGGGCCCGGCCCGGGGGGCTACCCCTTCAGGCGCTCCCGCAGCTCGTCGGTGTCGGCGACGAACCAGGTCTGCCGGCCGCGGTTGCACTCCCGTACGAAGTCCCGCAGCGCCGCGCTGCCGGCGGTGTGGCGGGAGATGTCGCCCACGACCGCGAGCCCCGTCCGGTACTGGACGAACTTCTGCACGATGTCACCGGCCACCCGGGTGCTCAGCCGGAAGAAGGCCTCGTCGAACCGCTCGGCGGGGACGGCCACCCACCGGGCACCCCGGTACCCGGCGTCGCCGATGAGATCCAGCGCCTCGCGTTCACCGCGGATCCGGTCGCCCTCGGGCGGGCACACCAGTACGGGCACGTCATGGATCGTCTCGACGGTCGTCATCCGGACAGGCTAGCGCCCCGCGCGGTCCCGGCGGCCGGCCTTTTCCGGCGGTCACGCGTCGACGTACCCGGCGCCCCGGGCGCCGCCGGCGGCCACGGGGTCCGCGGCCTCCTCGTGGAAGTCCTCGGCGGCGATCCGCAGCGGGCGCAGCAGGGCGAAGATCTCCCGGCACTGCTCGTCGTCGTACGCCCCGAGGCCGAAGTCCATCGCCATCAGGTCGCGGGTCGCCGCCTCCACGACCTCGCGCCCCTTGTCGGTGATCGTGGCGAGCGTGCCGCGGCCGTCGTTGGGGTTGGGGCGCTTGTCCACCAGCCCGGACCTGACCAGCCGGTCCACCGTGTTGGTGACCGAGGTGGGGTGCACCATCAACCGCTCACCGATCTTGGACATCGGCAGGTCGCCGGTCTTGGAGAAGGTGAGCAGGACCAGCGCCTCGTAACGGGCGAAGGTCAGTCCGTACGGCTTGACCACCGCGTCGACCTGGGCCAGCAGGATCTGGTGGGCCCGCATGATCGAGGTGATGGCCGACATGGACGGCACGGCTCCCCACCGCTGCTTCCAGAGCTCGTCGGCGCGCGCGATGGGGTCGAAGGGCAGACTGAGGGGCTTGGGCACGCCCCGACCCTACCCGCCGGTCATATGACGAGCGGTGGAGTCTCGATTATTGGACGGCCCGGCCGGCGCCGGGGGTGGTGCGGTGCGCCGTACCTCGGCCACCACCAGCAGCCCGCAGACCGTCCCCAGCACCCCGGCGCCCGCCACCACCCGGTGCACCGGCCAGAGTTCGGCGGCCGCCCCGGCCAGCGCCATGCCCAGCCCCTGGGTGGTCATCAGCCCGGCGGTCATCAGCGTCAGGGCGGTGCCCCGGGCCTGTTCGGGCACCGCGGCGAGGAACCACTGGTCCAGCCCCAGGGTGTACGCGATGCCGGCCCCGGTGAGCACCAGCAGCAGCAGCGCGGGGGCGAGCGAGGGCCGTACCGCGTACCCCAGGGCCGGCAGGGTGGCCAGCGCCGCCACCGGGAGCGTCAGCCGGGCGCGGGCCGCGGGACCGAGCAGCGAACCCACCAGCACCTCGCTGGTGATCGCCCCCACCGGCATCCCGATCATCAGCAGTCCGAGCCCGGCCGGCCCCAGCCCCAGGGTGTCCGCGTACGGGGTGGCCAGCGCCTCCGGGGCCACCACGAACATCGGCGGCACCCAGCTCAGCAGCAGCAGCGCGCGGACGCGCCGGTCGGCGAGGAGGGCCCGGGCGCCGGCCAGCGAGGAACCCACCAGCCGTCCGCCGTGCCCCGCGCCGGCCGCCGCCCGGGCGGGCCGCCGCCGGGTGCCGAACCGCAGCACCAGCGCCGACCCCAGGAAGGTGGCCACGGTGACGGCGAGCACCGCCCGGGGCGCGACCACAGTCAGCAGCAGCCCGCCGACGGCGAACCCGGCCAGCTGGGCCCCCTGGGAGACGATCCGGATCACCGAGCGCCCGAGGACGAAGAGGTCGCCCTCGCCGAGGATGTCGCCCAGCGTGGCGGCCCGGGTGCCGCCGAAGACCGGGGCGATCGCCGCCGACAGGCAGCGCAGCCCCAGCAGCACCGCCACCGGCGTGCCGGGCACCACCATCACCGCGGCGCACCCGGCGCAGAGCAGGTCGCAGACCACCAGCACCCGGCGGGCCGGGAAGCGGTCGGCGGCCTGCGCGAGCAGGGTGCCGCCGACCAGGTAGGGCAACAGCCCCAGGGCGAAGGTCAGGGCGCTCAGCAGCGGGGAGCCGCTGATCCGGTAGACCAGGACGGAGAGCGCGATCTCGCTCACCACCACGCCGAGCATCGACATCAGATGGGCGGCGAACACCGCCCGGAACTCCGGCACCGCGAACACCGCCCGGTAGCCGGACCGGGCGCCGGAGGCGGGCGCGGTCCCGGCCCCGGTCTCCGTCCCGGTCCCGGCCGAGGTTTCCGCCCCGGCCCCGGCCTCCGTCCCGGGCCCGCTCCCGGCCCTGGCCTCCGTCCCGGCTGCTTTCCCGGCCCCGGCTCCGGTCTCCGTCCCCGTCCCGGCCTCCGGACCGGCGGACGCCCCGGAAGCGGCGGGACCACGGGGGCCGGCCGGACCACGGGGCCCGGCGGGGATCGGGGACGGTGCGGGATCGGGCGGCGTCGGCATGGGCCGCAGCGTGCCCGGCCGCCCGCCGGGCCACTACTCTTTCGGCCTCAGCCGAATCCGAGGCGCCGCCGGGACGGAGGGCCGATGCCCCTGCACCTGTACTTCGGCCCCCAGGACCTGCTGCGCTGCCGGTTCGCCGTCTCCCCGCTCGGCCAGACGCACGAGGCGGTCCGGGTGCTGCGGCGGCCCTGGCGGCACGGCTACCACCTGCCCTGGCTGCGCCGGATACGCGGTGCGCTGGCGGGGCTGGACCTGACCGAGCTGTGGGCCCTGATGCCGGCGCCCGGCTACACCCCCGACTTCCTCGGCCCGCCGCCGGCGGCGCCGTGCCCGTCCTTCGAGGAGGAACTGGCACGGCTGCGGGCCACCGACCCGGCGGCGGCGCGCGGCGAACTGGCCCGTTCGCTGGCCACCGCGCCCGACTCCCCGGACGCCCCGGTGGTCCGCCGGCTGCTGGCGGACCCGGAGCGGGCGGTCCGGCGGCTGGCCGACCTCACCGAGCGGGCGTGGGAGGCGCTGGTGGCCCCGGACTGGCCCCGGCTGCGGGCCCTGCTGGAGGCCGACATCGCGTTCCGCTCCCGGCGGCTGGCCGACGGCGGTCTGGAACGGCTCTTCGCGGACCTGCGGCCGGCCGTGAGCTGGGCCCCGGGCCGCCTGACGGTGCACACCACCGGCAGCGTGCCGCCGTCCCAGACGCTGGACGGGCGGGGGCTGCTGCTGATGCCGAGCGTCTTCGTGTGGCCGGAGGTGGTGAGCGGTTTCGCTCCCCCGTGGCAGCCGACGGTCATCTATCCGGCACGGGGCGTCGGAGGGCTGTGGCAGGAGCCGGGGCCGGGCGCGGCGGAGGCGCTGGTGCGGCTGCTGGGGCCGAACCGGGCGGCCATCCTGGGCGGGCTCACCGAACCGGCGTCCACCTCGGCGCTGGCACTGCGCCACCGGCTGGCCCCGTCCTCGGTCTCGGCGCACCTGGCCGTGCTGCGCGGCGCCGGGCTGCTGACCTCCCGCCGCCAGGGCCGTGAGGTGCTGTACGAGCGGACGCCGCTGGGCATCGCCCTGGCGGCCGGTGAGCCCCCGCCCGCCTGACCGGCCCGGCCCGCGGCCCACGGGAGGCTGTCCGGCCGCCGGCGTGGCCCGGCCCCGGCCGCGGCCGGCCGCCCGGGCCGCCCGGCCCCCGGACGGCCCCCCGCCCCGGGCCACGGCGGCGGCCCCGGGGGAACGGCGAAGGAGCAGGGGCGGGTCAGGTCAGGTGGCGCTCGATGGTCTCCACCTTGGCGGTGAGGCCGTCGGTGACACCGGGCCGGATGTCCGCCTTGAGGACGAGGGAGACGCGCGGGGCGCGCGCCTCGACGGCGGCCACGGCGCGCCGCACGACGTCCATGACCTCCTCCCACTCCCCCTCGACGGAGGTGAACATGGCGTCGGTGCGGTGGGGCAGTCCGGACTCGCGGACCACGCGCACCGCGTCGGCGACGTACTCCCCCACGTCCTCGCCGACGCCGAGCGGGGTGACCGAGAAGGCGACGATCATGCGTTGACGATCCCTTCCTTGCGGGCGCGGGCGGCGATGACGCTCGCCTCGGCCTCGCGCTTGAGCTTCCGCTCGGCGAAGAAGCCGCCGGTGGGCAGCACGGAGAGGACGAAGTAGAGGGCGGCGGTCTTCCAGTCCCACTTGGTGCGGTTCCAGGCGTCCGCCCAGAAGATCACGTAGAGGACGAACAGCACGCCGTGCACCATGCCCATCGCCGGCACCGCGTTGAAGTCCGTGGTGCGCTTGAGCACCGAGCAGACCAGGAGCAGCAGGAAGGAGATGGCCTCGGGGGCGGAGACCAGCCGGAGCCGGCGCAGCGCGGTTGCGGTCTTGAAGTCCATGCGGGGCACCTCACGGGTGGGGCTCGGGGGGTGTACGGGCGGGACGGCGGCCACGCGGCCGGGACCGTCCGTCACGGCGGCCACGGCAACGCGGTCGGCTTGTGCTTGCCTTCACAAGCTCGGTTCATTGTCGCAGGGTCCCCGGCGATCTCCGGGCGGGGGGCCGTCCCGGGCGCGCGGCGGCCGTCCGGCGGCCGCCGGCGGGCTTCCGTCCCGGCGCACCACCGGTGGGGGTTCGGGCCCGGCGGTGCCGCCGGCCGGCTTCCGCCCGGCGTGCCGCCGGCGGGGGTGGCGGCGGGGCCGGTGCGGGATACCGTCTGCTGCGTGGCTCAGTTTCGGCTCCAGGGGAGCAAGGTGCTCGCCGTTGACCTGGCCGGCGATTCCGTCAAGGCCAAGAACGGGTCGATGGTCGCGTACGACGGCGAGATGACCTTCAAGAAGAGGACCGGCGGCGGTGACGGCCTGCGCGGTGTGGTGACCCGCCGGCTCACCGGCGAACACATGGCGGTCATGGAGGTGAAGGGGCACGGCACCTGCTACTTCGCCGACCGGGCGCACGAGGTCAACCTCGTGCGGCTGACCGGCGAGACGCTGTACGTGGAGGCGAGCAACCTGCTGTGCACCGACGGGGCACTGCGCACCGGGACGACCTTCACCGGCCTGCGCGGCTCGGCGCGGGGCAACGGGCTGTTCACCACCACGGTGGAGGGCACCGGACAGGCGGCCGTGCTGTCGGAGGGCACCGCGGTGGTGCTGCGGGTCACCCCGCAGATGCCGCTCCAGGTGGACCCGGGCGCGTACATCGCGCACACCGGCGACCTGCGGCAGCACTTCCAGTCGGGGGTGAACTTCCGCACCCTGATAGGGGAGGGCTCGGGCGAGGCGTTCCAGATCCGGTTCGAGGGCGAGGGTCTGGTGTACGTGCAGCCCAGCGAGCGGGAGACGGTCGGGGGTGAGGTGTGAGCGCGGCCGGCGCCCGGCACGGCCGGGCCACGGCGGCCGGGCGGACCGGGCCGGGCGGGACGGCGCCCACCGCGCCCGGGCACCGCGCGGGCGGGCCCACAGGAGGGACCGGACCGGTTCCGGGACGAGACGGACGGGGGTGCGCCTGATGGCGTTCACGGTGCTCAACTCGCGGATGGTGCAGGCCCGGGTGGCGCCGGGCACCACGCTGTTCAGCCAGCGCGGGGCGATGCTCGCGTACACCGGGGAGGTGCGCTTCACCCCCAGCATCACCGGCGGTCAGGGCGGGGTGCGCGGCATGATCGGCCGGCGGGTGACGGGGGAGGCGACACCGCTGATGACCGTGGAGGGGGACGGCACGGTGATGTTCGGCCACGGCGGCCACCACGTGCAGGTGATCGATCTGTGGGGGGAGACGCTCCACGTGGAGGCCGACCGGGTGCTCGCCTTCGACGGGACGCTGCGGCAGGGCACGGTGTTCCTCGGTTCGCAGGGCGGGGTGATGGGCGTGGTGCGCGGCCAGATGACCGGGCAGGGCCTGTTCACCACCACGCTGGAGGGGAACGGTTCGGCGGCGGTGCTGGCGCACGGCGGGGTGATCGAGCTGCCGGTGGTGCCGGGGCGCCCGGTGCACGTCGACCCGCAGGCGTACGTGGCGCACCGGGGGGAGATCCGCACCCGGCTGTCCACCGCGCTGGGCTGGCGGGACATGGTGGGCCGGGGGTCCGGTGAGGCGTTCCAGCTGGAGCTGTCGGGCACCGGCACGGTGTACGTCCAGGCGTCGGAGGAGAAGCTGTGACCGGACATCCCGCACACGGGCCGGACGTCCACGGGCCGGTCGTGCACGACGCGCACACCCTGCCCGTCAACGACAACATCAACCCCTACGCCTTCAGCGTGAACCTGGACGGGCAGTGGTTCCTCCAGAAGGGGAAGATGATCGCCTATTACGGGCAGATCGAGTTCCAGGGCGTGGGGCTCGGCCGGCTGGACCGGCTGATCGCCGGCAGCTTCCACTCGCCGTTGCACGTGGCGGACTGGGTGGTGGCCGAGGGCCGGGGCAAGATGGTGCTCGCGGACCGGGCGTTCGACGTCAACTCCTACGACCTGGACGACGGCAACCTGACGATCCGGTCGGGCAATCTGCTCGCCTTCGAGCCGTCGCTGTCCCTGAAGCAGTCGATCGTGCCGGGTTTTCTCACCCTGATCGGAACCGGGACGTTCGTTGCGGCGTCAAACGGACCGGTGGTGTTCGCGGAACCACCGATCCGGGTGGATCCGCAGGCGCTGGTCGGCTGGGCGGACTGCCCGTCGCCCTGCCACCACTACGATCACCAGTACCTGCGTGGATTCCTGGGCCAGGTCCGGGCGCACACCGGGATAGGGGGAACTTCGGGCGAGGAACACCAGTTCGAATTCGTGGGGGCGGGCACCGTGCTGCTGCAGTCCACCGAGACGCTCATGGCGGAACGGCCCACCGGGACCACAGGGGGCACCGGTTCGTGAGCATCAGGGTGCGGAGTGTAACGTCGAACGAGTGACCTTCACTCCGACAGATCCATTGGTTCGAAATTCAACTTCTTTAGGTAGAATACATCCTATGGAGACCGAGAACGGCACACGCTGGCTCAGCGAAGACGAGCAGCGCGCCTGGCGTACCCACCTGGACGTCAACCGGCTGCTCACCCACCAGCTCGAACGTGATCTCCAGCCGTTCGGCCTGACCATGAACGACTACGAGATCCTGGTCAACCTGTCGGAATCGGCGGAGCGCAGGATGCGGATGAGTGACCTCGCCGCCGCCACCCTCCAGTCCAAGAGCCGGCTCTCGCACCAGATCACCCGCATGGAGAACGCCGGACTGGTCCGCCGCGAGCACTGCGAGTCCGACCGGCGCGGCCTGTACGCCGTCCTCACCGACCACGGCTGGGAGACCATGGTCAAGGTCGCGCCGCACCACGTGGACTCGGTCCGCAGGCACTTCATCGACCTGCTCTCGCAGGCCGACCTGATGTCCCTGCGCGACTCCCTGGTCCCGGTCGCGGAACACCTGCGGGCCCAGCGCAGCCAGCTCTGACCACCGGCCGGGTCACCCCCGGCCGGTACCCTCCCGGCGGTCCGCCGGGTCGCCGGGAGCCGGCGGCCGGACCACCGGGAGCCGCACGTCGAACCGGGCACCGCCGTCCGCCGCCGCACCGACGGTGAGGGTGCCGGCGTGCCGCCGCACCACGTCCCGCGCGATGGCGAGGCCGAGCCCGGCCCCGCCGTCGTCGCGGCTGCGCGCGTCGTCCAGCCGGACGAACCGCTCGAAGATCCGCTCCCGCTCCCCCGCCGGGACCCCCGGGCCGTCGTCCTCCACCCGCAGGATGGCCTCGCCGCCCTCGGCCAGCACCGACACCCGCACCTGCCGCTCGGCGTGCCGCACCGCGTTGTCCACCAGGTTCGCCAGCACCCGCGCCAGCTGCCCGCGCGACCCGGCGACGGTCACCTCGGCCGGCTCCCCGGCCCGTACCGGCACCCGGTCCGGCGGGCGCCGCGCCAGCTCCCGCCGGACCAGCTCCGCCAGGTCCACCCGGGCGTCCGGCTGCGGGCGCTCCCCGGCGTCCAGCCGGGCCAGCAGCAGCAGGTCCGCGGCGAGCCGCTGGAGCCGCACCACGTCCGCCACCGCCCCGTCCAGGTCGAGCAGCTCCGGATGCGCCGCCCCGACCTCCAGCTGGGTGCGGAGCGAGGCGATGGGCGAGCGCAGCTCGTGCGAGGCGTCGGCGACGAACCGGCGCTGCCGCTCCACCGACGCCTCCAGCGCGGCCAGGGTCTCGTTGGTGGTCCGCGCCAGCCGGGCGATCTCGTCCCGGGAACCGGGCTCGGGGACCCGGCGGCCCAGATCCGTACTGGCTGTGATCGCCGACATCTCCCGGCGGATGCCCTCCACCGGCCGCAGGGCCCGGCGGGTCACCAGCCAGGTCACCCCGGCCACCACCAGCAGCAGCGGCACCAGGCCGGCCAGCATCGCCCGCCGCACGGTGCCCACCGCCTCCCGTTCCGCGGTCAGCGGCGCCCCCGCGTGGACGGTCACCTCCTCGCCCGCCGGGGTGGTCACCGCCACGGCGGCGAACCGGTACTCCGCCCGCTCCCCGTCGATCGTCGCGGTGCCGTCGGTGTACCCCTCGATCTCGTCGGGGAAGTCACCGGTGTCCCACGGCCCGGCGGCGGCCCCGTCGTCGCGTCCGGAGCCGTCGTCGTCGCCGTCGTCGCGCCCCGGTCCGTCGTCGTCACCGTCGTCGGTGTCGTCCGCCCCGTCGTCGGCCCCGTCGTCGGCGTCACCGGGGTCACCGGCGTCGCCCCGCTGCGTGCCGCCGGCCGGGGGGCGGTCGCCGGACCCCGGCCGGTCCGCGCCGCCCGGGCGGGCGCCGGGCGGTCCGGCGTCCGCCGGGGTCACCGGCCGCACCGAGCGGCTGCCGGTGCCGGTCACCGCCTCCAGCTCGTCGCTGACCGCCCGGACCCGCCCCCGGTCGTCCACCACCTGGACCGGCGGCTCCTCGTCCAGCTCCAGCCGCTCCGGGGGCGTGCCGGCCGCGATCCGCGCGGCGACCTCCCTGGCGGCCGCCCCGGACTCCAGGTCCGCCTGGTCGGAGAGGTTGGCGCGCAGCACCCCGAGCACCGCCAGCCCGGCCGCGACCAGGGCCACCGCCACCACCACGGTGGCTCCCAGCGCGGCCCGGGAGCGCACCGAGCCGAACGGCCTACGCACGGTCCACCAGCCGGTAGCCGGCGCCGCGCACCGTCTCGATCAGCCCCGGCCCCAGCTTCCGGCGCAGCGCGCTCACGTAGACCTCGACGATGTTGGGGTCGCCGTCGTAGGCGAAGTCCCAGACGTGCTCCAGGATCTCGGCCTTGGGGACCACCTCGCCGGCCCGCACCGCCAGCTGCTCCAGCACGGCGAACTCCCGGGCGGTGAGCGCCACCTCGGTGCCGTCCCGCTCCACCCGCCGGGCGGCCCGGTCCACGCTCAGCCCGCCGGCCCGCAGCACCGGCGAGGCGCCCGGGCCGCGGCGGCGCACCAGGGCGCGGACCCGGGCCAGCAGCACCACGTAGGAGAACGGCTTGGTGAGGTAGTCGTCGGCGCCGGTGTCCAGCCCCTCGGCCTCGTCGTACTCGCCGTCCTTGGCGGTCAGCATGAGGATCGGCACGTCGTTGCCGGCCGCCCGCAGCGCCGCGCACACCCGGTAGCCGTTCATGCCCGGCAGCATGATGTCCAGGATCACCAGGTCGTACGGGGTCTCACCGGCCCGGTACAGCCCCTCCGCGCCGTCGTGCACCACGTCCACGGCGAAGCCCTCGGCGCCCAGCCCGGCGGCCAGCGACCGGGCCAGCCGCCTCTCGTCCTCCACGATCAGCACCCGCATGGGGCCACCCTCCCAAAAAGCGCCTGAAGGGGTCTTCAGGCGCGTTCAGGAAGGCTTCAGCATCGCCGCGCGACGGTGGGGACACGCACCGGGCCGGACGACGGTCCGGCGGACAACCGGAGAACAGCGGGAGGAACCCCATGAAGCGCAACATCGTCATCGCCGCCGTCGCCGCCGCGGTCCTCGCCGGCGGGGGCACCGCCACGGCGTTCGCGATCGCCTCCGACGACGACGGGTCCGCGCGGGCGGTCTCCACCGCCGCGGACCGCGACGACGACCTGGACGAGCGGGACGACCTCGACGACCGGGACGACGACCAGGACGACGCGGACGACCGGGACGACGACCGGGGGGCCGACGACGACGCCCGGCGGGCGCGGGAGGCGCTGAAGGACGCGCGGACCGACGCCGCCGGGGCGGTGGCCGCCGCGGCCCAGCGGGGCACCGTGGTCTCGGTGGACCTGGACGACGACGGGCCGGTGGCCTTCTGGGAGGTCGAGGTCCTCGGCAAGGACGGCACCGAGCGCGAGCTGCGGGTGGACCTGGCGACCGGCCGGGTCACCCCGGACACCGACCGCGCCGACGACCACCGGGACGAGCGCACGGGCGACCGCGACAACCGTGACGACCGGCAGGACGACGCCCGGGACGCGCAGGACGACCGCGCGGACGAGGGGAACGACGCCCGGGACGACCGCTGAGCCGGGCCCTACCGCAGGCCCGAGGGCCGGTACCACCGGCGCACCGGGCCCGTACCACCGGCGCACGGCCTCGTACCGCCGCCCGCCGGGCGCGTCCGGACCCCCGTGGCGCCGCCTCCGGTCCGCGGGGCCCGGGCGGCGCCCCGTGCCGCCGCCGCTCAGCCGGCGGCCGGCTCCGCGCCGCCCGAGGTCAGCTCCGCCACCAGCGCGTCGGCGGCGGCGTAGGGGTCCAGCTCACCGGTGGTGATCCGCTCCGCCAGCGCGTCCAGCCGCCGGTCGCCGTGGACGTCGCCGATCCGCCGGCGCAGCGCGGTGACCGCGATGGTCTCCACCTCCAGGGCGGCCCGCCGGCGCCGCCGCTCGGCGAGCACGCCGCGCTCCTCCATCCAGGCGCGGTGCTTCTCCAACGCCTCGACCACCTCGTCCACGCCCTCGGCGCGGGCCGCCACGGTCTTCACGATCGGCGGCCGCCAGTCGCCCGGGCCCCGGGCCTCGCCCAGGCCCAGCATGTGGTTGAGCTCCCGCACGGTGGCGTCGGCACCGTCGCGGTCGGCCTTGTTGACCACGTACACGTCGCCGATCTCCAGGATGCCCGCCTTGGCGGCCTGGATCCCGTCGCCCATGCCCGGGGCGAGCAGCACCACCGAGGTGTCGGCCTGGGCGGCGATCTCCACCTCCGACTGCCCGACCCCGACGGTTTCCACCAGGATCACCTCGCAGCCCGCGGCGTCCAGCACCCGGATCGCCTGCGGGGCGGCCCAGGCGAGCCCGCCGAGGTGGCCGCGGGTGGCCATGGAGCGGATGTAGACCCCCGGGTCGGAGGCGTGCTCGCTCATCCGGACCCGGTCGCCCAGCAGCGCGCCGCCGGAGAACGGCGAGGAGGGGTCCACCGCCAGCACCCCGACCCGCCGGCCGGCCTTGCGGTAGGCGGTGACCAGGGCGGAGGTGGAGGTGGACTTGCCGACGCCGGGGGACCCGGTGAGGCCGACCACGTAGGCCCCGCCGGTCAGCGGGGCGAGCGCCGCCATCACCTCGCGGAGCTGCGGCGACGCGCCCTCCACCAGGGAGATCAGCCGGGCCACGGCGCGCGGCCGGCCCTGCCGTGCCTGCTCCACCAGCAGGGGGACGTCAACCATGGTCTCTCCGCTCCGTACTCGTCGTGCTCGCCGTACTCGTGATGCTCGTGGTGCTCGTGGTGCTCGTGGTGCCGGTCGTACCCCCGGCACCCGTGGTGCCCGCGGTACCCGTCGTGCCGGGGGCCCCGGCCGGGCCGTCCGGTCCGGCGGGAGCGGGGGCGGCCGGGTGCGCCCCGGGCGTACGCCCCGCGCCCCGGCCGTCGTCGGTCACTTGCCCGGAACGCGGATGATCAGCGCATCGCCCTGGCCGCCGCCGCCGCACAGCGCCGCCGCGCCCACCCCGCCGCCGCGCCGCTTCAGCTCCAGCGCCAGGTGGAGCACGAGGCGGGCGCCGGACATGCCGATGGGGTGCCCCAGGGCGATGGCCCCGCCGTTGACGTTCACCTTTTCGGTGGACACGCCCAGGTCCTTCATCGACTGCACGGCCACCGCGGCGAACGCCTCGTTGATCTCGATCAGGTCGAGGTCACCGACGGTCAGGCCCTCCTTGCCCAGCGCGTGGGTGATCGCGTTGGACGGCTGGGACTGGAGCGAGTTGTCCGGGCCGGCGACGTTGCCGTGGGCGCCGATCTCGGCGATCCACTCCAGGCCCAGCTCCTCGGCCCTGGCCTTGCTCATCACCACCACGGCGGCGGCGCCGTCGGAGATCTGCGAGGAGGTGCCGGCGGTGATCGTGCCGTCCTTGGTGAACGCCGGGCGCAGCTTGGCCAGGGTCTCCACGGTGGTCTCGGCCCGGATGCCCTCGTCCTTGCTGAAGATCACCGGCTCGCCCTTGCGCTGCGGGATCTCCACCGGGGTGATCTCCGCCTCGAACAGGCCGTTCTTCTGGGCGGCGGCGGCGCGCTGGTGGGAGAGGGCGGCGATCTCGTCCTGCTCGGCGCGGCCGATGCCCAGCCGGGTGTTGTGCTTCTCGGTGGACTCGCCCATGGCGATGGACTCGAACGGGTCGGTGAGCCCGTCGTGCGCCATGGCGTCCAGCATCTCGATCGCGCCGTACTTGTAGCCCTCGCGGGACTTGGGCAGCAGGTGCGGGGCGTTGGTCATGGACTCCTGGCCGCCGGCGACGATCACGTCGAACTCGCCGGCCCGGATCAGCTGGTCGGCCAGGGCGATGGCGTCCAGCCCGGAGAGGCAGACCTTGTTGACGGTGAGCGCCGGGACGTTCATCGGGATGCCGGCCTTGACCGCCGCCTGGCGGGCCGGGATCTGGCCGGCGCCGGCCTGGAGCACCTGGCCCATGATCACGTACTGCACCTGGTCGCCACCGATCCCGGCCCGGTCCAGCGCGGCCTTGATGGCGGCGGCGCCGAGGTCGGAGGCGGAGAAGGAGCGCAGGCTGCCCAGCAGGCGCCCCATGGGGGTGCGCGCGCCGGCGACGATCACTGAGGTGGTACCAGCCGTACGAGTCATGGTGCTGCCCCTTCGGGAGAAGGAAGGAAGTTAACGAGGGTTACCTGCAATGTACTGAGGCGTACCGGGCGCGGTCACCGGCCTGTGGGTGTGATCGCGCGCACGTTGCGTAACCGGCGCGAGGGGCGGTGGACTGGTGACATGCTGACGCGAATCGACCACATCGGAATCGCCTGTTTCGACCTCGACAAGACCGTCGAGTTCTACCGTGCCACCTACGGCTTCGAAGTGTTCCACACCGAGATCAACGAGGAGCAGGGCGTCCGGGAGGCGATGCTCCGGATCAACGGTACGGACGACGGCGGGGCCTCGTACCTCCAGCTGCTGGAGCCCACCCGGGAGGACTCCGCGGTCGGCAAGTGGCTGGCGAAGAACGGCGAGGGCGTGCACCACATCGCCTTCGGCACCGCGGACGTGGACGGCGACGCGGAAGCCGTCCGGAACAAGGGCGTACGGGTGCTCTACGACACCCCGCGCCGCGGTTCGATGGGGTCCCGGATCACCTTCCTGCACCCCAAGGACTGCCACGGTGTGCTCACCGAACTCGTCACCGCGGCGGACCCCGGCGCGGCGGAGCACTGACCTTCCGCTTCCCCGGCCGGTAGAGTGCAGGCTCGGCCGGGGTACGGGAAACGGAAGCACAGTCGGGGCCCGGCCCACTCTTTGCCGATGATCTGACACCATTTCTTCGTCAAGGGCCGGCTCCGGGTACGACCACGCAGGACGGAGCGGGCTGCCAACGCGACCAGGGGACGGATGGGACCGCGCAGTGCGGGGCTACGACCGCTACGAGCCTGACGACCACCTCGCGAAGTTCGAGGCCGAGATGGAGCGGCTGAAGACCGAGCGGGAGAAGGCCGTCCAGCACGCCGACGACCTCGGCTACCAGGTCGAGGTGCTGCGCGCCAAACTCCACGAGGCGCGCCGCACCATCGCCAGTCGTCCCGCGTACGACAGTGCGGACATCGGCTACCAGGCCGAGCAGATGCTGCGGAACGCCCAGATCCAGGCCGACCAGATGCGCGCCGACGCCGAGCGCGAACTGCGTGAGGCCCGGGCGCAGACCCAGCGGCTGCTCCAGGAGCACGCCGAACGGCAGGCGCGGCTGGAGTCGGAGCTGCACGCCGAGGCGGTGGCCCGCCGTCAGCGCCTGGACGAGGAGCTGGCCGAGCGCCGCGCCACCGTCGAGTCGCACGTCAACGAGAACGTCGCCTGGGCCGAGCAGTTGCGGGCCCGCACCGAGTCGCAGGCGCGGCGACTGCTGGACGAGTCGCGGGCCGAGGCGGAGCGGGTGCTGGGTGCCGCCCGCGCGGAGGCCCAGCGGCTGTCGGACCGGACCCGGCAGCGGGCCGGCGCCGAGGCGGAGGCCGCGCGGGCCGAGGCGGAGGCGATCCTGCGCCGCGCCCGTACCGACGCCGAACGGCTGCTGGGGACGGCGTCCACGCAGGCCCAGGAGGCCACCGAGCACGCCGAGGCGCTGCGCACCACCGCGGTCTCCGAGACCGAGGAGGCGCGCCGCCGGGCCGCCGAGCTGACCCGCACCGCCGAGACCCGGATGCAGGAGGCCGAGGAGGCGCTGCGGCAGGCGCGCGCCGAGGCCGAGAAGGTGCTGACCGAGGCGAAGGACGCGGCGACGAGGCGGATCGAGGCCGCCGAGACCGACAACGACCAGCGCGCCCGCACCGCGAAGGCGGAGATCGCCCGGCTGGTGGCGGAGGCCACCAAGGAGGCCGAGGCGCTGCGCGCGGAGGCCGAACAGGTGCGGGACGACGCCCGCGCCGAGTCCGAGCGGCTGATCGCCGAGGCCCGGGAGACCGCGCGGGCCAAGGCCGTCGAGGACTCCGCCGCCCAGCTGGCCAAGGCCGCCCGCAGCGCCGAGGAGGTGCTCTCCAAGGCGTCCGAGGACGCCCAGGCCACCACCCGGGCCGCCGCCGAGGAGGCGGAGCGCATCCGGCGCGAGGCGGAGGAGGAGGCCGACCGGCTGCGCGCCGAGGCGCACGACACCGCCGAGGCGCTCAAGGGCGCCGCGCAGGACGACACCGCCGAGTACCGGGCCAAGACCCGCGAGTTGCAGGAGGAGGCGCGGCGACTGCGCGGCGAGGCCGAGCAGTTGCGCGCCGAGGCGGTCACCGAGGGCGAACGCATCCGCGGCGAGGCCCGCAAGGAGGCCGTGCAGCAGATCGAGGAGGCGGCCAGGACCGCCGAGGAGCTGCTGGCGAAGGCGAAGTCGGACGCGGAGGAGACGCGTTCGGACGCCACCGCGGAGAGCGAGCGGGTCCGCACCGAGGCCATCGAGCGCGCCGCGACGCTGCGCCGCCAGGCCGAGGAGGCGCTGGAGCGGGCGCGCGGCGAGGCCGAGGAGCTGGTCTCGGCCGCCCGGGAACGGGCCGGGGAGGTCAAGTCCGAGGCGGCGCGTGCCGCGGAGCAGCTGCGGGAGGAGACCGAGCAGGCGCTCACCGCGCGGCGGACGGACGTCGAGGCGGAGCTGACCCGCCGCGGCGAGGAGGCGGAGGCGAAGGTCGCCGCCGCCGAGGAGGCGCTGCGCGAGGCGCGGGCGGAGGCCGAGCGGCTGCGCCGGGAGGCGGCCGAGGAGACCGACCGGCTGCGTACCGAGGCCGCGGAGCGGATCCGGACGCTGCGGGAGCAGGCCGAGACGGAGGCCGAGCGGCTGCGCACCGAGGCCGCCGCGGAGGCGGCGAGCAGCCGCGCCGAGGGCGAGGAGGTGGCCGCCCGGCTGCGCACCGAGGCCGCCGCAGAGGCGGAGCGGCTGCGCACCGAGGCGCAGGAGACCGCCGACCGGGTCCGGGCGGAGGCGAACGCGGCCGCCGAGCGGCTGGGCGCGCAGGCCGCCGAGGCGCTGGCCGCCGCGCAGGAGGAGGCGGCCCGCCGCCGCCGGGAGGCCGAGGAACTCCTCGGCGGCGCGCGGACCGAGGCGCAGCGGGAGCGGGAGCGGGCGCACGAGCAGAGCGAGGAGCTGCTGGCGTCGGCGCGCACCCGGGTCTCGGAGGCCCAGCAGGAGGCGCAGCGGCTGGCCGAGGAGGCCGAGCGGCGCGCGTCGGAGCTGGTCACCGCGGCGGAGCAGACCGCCCAGCAGGTCCGCGAATCGGTGGCCGGGCTGCGCGAGGAGGCCGAGCAGGAGATCGCCGGGCTGCGGTCGGCGGCCGAGCACGCCGCCGAGCGGACGCTGACCTCCGCCCAGGAGGAGGCGGACCGGGTCCGCGCCGACGCCCACGCCGAGCGGGAGCGGGCGGCGGCCGACGCCACCCGGGTCCGCACCGAGGCGCAGCAGGCGGCCGAGGCCGCCGCGGAGCTGGCCGAGCGGACGGTGAACGAGGCGCGGGAGGAGGCCGACCGGCTGCGGACCGAGGCCCGCGAGGAGGCCAACAAGCGGCGGACGGACGCGGCCGAGCAGGCCGACCGGCTGATCGCCGAGGCCGCCGCGGAGGCCGAGCGGCTGGTGGCCGAGGCGACCGCGGAGGCGAAGCGGCGGACGGAGGAGGCCACCGCCCTCGCCCAGCGGCTCACCGCCGAGGCCGAGGCGGGGGTGGCGGAGGCCACCGCGGAGGCCGAACGGCTGGTGGCCGAGGCGACCGAGCAGGGCCGGCGGCTCACCGCGGAGGCGGAGCGGGTGCTGGCCGACGCGAACGCCCGGGCGCAGGCGCTGCGCACCGAGGCGACCGACGCGCGGGCGGCGGCCGAACAGGACGCCAACCGCACCCGCGCGGAGGCCCGCGGCGACGCCAACAACATCCGGTCCGAGGCCGCCCAGCAGGCGGACCGGCTGGTCACCGAGGCCACCGCGGAGGCCGAGCGGCTCGCCGCCGAGGCCCGCGAGGAGGCCAACAAGCGGCGGACGGACGCGGCCGAGCAGGCCGACCGGCTGATCGCCGAGGCCACCAACGAGGCGGAGCGGCTGCGCACCGAGGCCGCGGAGACGGTCAACTCCGCGCAGCAGCACGCCGCCCGGACCCGGGCGGAGAGCGAGCGGGTGGCGGCCGAGGCGGCGGCGGAGGCCGAACGGCTGCGCGCCGAGGCCCGCGCGGAGGCCGAGCGCACCGTCGACAAGGCGCGGCAGGACGCCAACAAGCGGCGGGCGGACGCGGCCCAGCAGGCGGACCGGCTGGTCAGCAAGGCCGGCAGCGAGGCGGAGAAGCTCGCCGAGGAGGCCCGGGAGGCGGCCCGGCGGACCGCCGCCGCCGCCGAGGAGCAGGCCGACACCATGGTGGGCGCGGCCCGCAAGGAGGCCGAGCGCCTCCTCAAGGAGGCCACCGCCAAGGCCACCGGCCTGGTGGAGAAGGCCCGCACCGACGCCGACACGATGCTCGGCGAGGCGCGTGGCGACGCCACCGCCATCCGGGAGCGGGCCGAGGAGCTGCGC
Organism: Streptomyces pactum; assembly: GCF_016031615.1. Lineage (GTDB taxonomy): Bacteria > Actinomycetota > Actinomycetes > Streptomycetales > Streptomycetaceae > Streptomyces > Streptomyces pactus. The sequence goes on along the minus strand of NZ_JACYXC010000001.1, from coordinate 5,261,699 downwards.
GGCCGGGTGGAGTCGGAGATCGAGGAGCTGCACGAGCGGGCCCGCCGCGAGGCCGCGGAGCAGATGAAGGCGGCCGGCGAGCGGGTGGACAAGCTGGTGACGGCGGCCACCGCCCAGCTGGAGGAGGCCGAGGAGAAGGCCAAGCAGAAGCTGTCGCAGGCCAGCAGCGAGGCGACGAAGGTACGGGTCGCCGCGGTGAAGAAGGCCGAGGGCCTGCTGAAGGAGGCCGAGCAGCGCAAGGCGGACGCCACCCGGGACGCGGAGCGGATGCGCTCCGAGGCGCGCGAGGAGGCGCACCGGATCGTGGAGGCGGGCAAGCGGGAGCTGGAGGTGCTCAAGCGCCGCCAGGACGACATCAACGCCGAGATCTCCCGGGTGCAGGACGTGCTGGAGGCGCTCGGCTCGCTGGAGGCCCCCGCCTCCGGCGGCGGCTCGGGCAAGGACGGCGTGAAGGCCGGCGCCGGCGCGGGCGGCTCCCGCTCGGGCGGCAAGTCCTCGGGCTCGTAACGGCACGGCCGCCGACCGCGGTACCCGCCGGTGCCGTCCGCGGGTCCGCGGCCGGCCCCGCGGACCCGGTCGGATACGGGCGGGCCCGGTGCGTCCCGGGCACCGGCCGGTGGCGCCGGCGCGGGGCCGGGAGGAAACGCGCTCCCGCCGCCGCGTGCCGGGCGTTCCCGGCCGCGGAACGCGGGTCGTACCGCGCCGTCCGTGCCGTCCGCGCCCCGGCCGGCAACCGGCGGGCGGCCGGAACGCCGCCGCCGACCAGGGCCGCCCGCAGGGTCTCCGCCCTCCCGCCCCGCCCCTGAACGGACCGCCGACCGCAGGGTGTCGACCGCACCCCGGGCGCCGACCCCGGCAACGGGCACGGGCCGGTGACGCCGGCGCGAGGCCGTGAGCACCCCGCGGCCTGGCACCCGTGCCCGGTGCGCCGCCGGGCACGGACCCGTCACCATCGCCACGCGCAATGCCTCACCACCGCCCCCCGCGCACCCTCACCCACCGCCCACACGGGCCGGTCCGATCGGTCACGGCCTGCGACCTTCCCGCCGCCGCGCGGGCGGGCCGCGCCCCCGTGCCGGTCGGCGCACGCGGGTGACCCGGTGCGGCGCGGGCCGCCGGTGGCGTAACGTCGGTCGGTTCGGGTGTTTCTCCCGGACCGTCAGCTTCCCGCTCGCGGGCTCCCCGCCTCCCGCCCCCCGCCGTCGCCCGCCGGTCCGTACGCGCCCCCTGTGCCCGACCGGTCCGCGCCCACCGGTCCGCACTCCACGCACCCGCACCCCACCGAGCCGCGCCCGCCGGCCCCCACCCGCCGGCCCTGCGCCGGCGCCGGCTCCCCGCGCGCCGGGGCGGTGTGCGGCCCGTGCCCGGGCGGCCTGCCGGGAAGCGTCGTACGCCGGGGCGAGGAGGGTGGTGTACCGCGCACGGACCGGACGGGTTACGCCCCGGCGGCCACCGCCCGGTACCGCACCGGGCGCGACCGAGGGCGGCGCGAGTGGGCCGGGGCGCCCCGCCCCGGTGCCCGCCGGGCGCCCGCGGCGGGATGCCCCGCCACCGGCCGGACCCGTCGTGTCCGGAACGCCCGATTACCTCCACCGGGTGACAAGAGGCGTGTGAACACTCCACTCAAAAGGCTGCACATTCTCCATGTCTCAGCGGCGTTGACTCGATGACACGCCGCTACGCCCCCTAGGATTCGCTCTATCACCTCACCGGTCTCTTTCGACAGGAACCCCATGAGCGACACTTCCTCCCCCTTCGGCTTCGAGCTCGTGCGGCGTGGATACGACCGCGGCCAGGTGGACGACCGCATCACCAAGCTCGTCGCCGACCGTGACAGCGCGCTCGCCCGGATCACCTCTCTGGAGAAGCGCATCGAGGAGCTGCACCTCGAAACGCAGAACGCCCAGGCCCAGGTCAGTGACTCCGAGCCGTCCTACGCGGGGCTCGGCGCACGCGTCGAGAAGATCCTCCGGCTCGCGGAGGAGGAGGCCAAGGACCTGCGTGAGGAGGCGCGCCGGGCCGCCGAGCAGCACCGTGAGCTGGCCGAGTCCGCCGCCCAGCAGGTGCGCAGCGACGCCGAGTCGTACTCCGCCGAGCGGAAGCAGAAGGCGGAGGACGAGGCGACGCGGATCGTCGAGAAGGCGAAGGGGGACGCCGCGACGCTCCGTGCCGAGGCCCAGAAGGACGCGCAGTCCAAGCGTGAGGAAGCGGACGCGCTGTTCGAGGAGACCCGCGCCAAGGCCGCCCAGGCCGCCGCGGACTTCGAGACCAACCTCGCCAAGCGCCGGGAGCAGTCCGAGCGCGACCTGGCCTCCCGTCAGGCCAAGGCGGAGAAGCGGCTGGCGGAGATCGAGCACCGCGCCGAGCAGCTGCGCCTGGAGGCCGAGAAGCTGCGGACCGACGCCGAGCGCCGGGCCCGCCAGACGGTGGAGACCGCGCAGCGCCAGGCCGAGGACATCGTGGCGGACGCCAACGCCAAGGCCGACCGGGTGCGCAGCGAGTCCGAGCGCGAGCTGGCGGCGCTCACCAACCGCCGCGACAGCATCAACGCCCAGCTGACCAACGTCCGGGAGATGCTCGCCACGCTGACCGGCGCGGCGGTGGCCGCGACCGGTGCGCCGAGCGACGAGGAGTCCCGCGGCGTGCCGGCCCAGCAGACGCGCTGACGCCGTGCGCCGCGGGCCCGGTCCGCGGCGGCGGGTGCGGTGACCCGGGCGCCGGGCGCCACCGGACAGGTGGCGCCCGGCGCCCTTCGCGTTTCCCGGGCCGCCGTTTCGCGATTCCCGGGGACGCCGTCGCGTTTTCCCGGCGCCCCGTCCCGGGACGCGGCGGTGCCCCGACGCCCCCGGCCCGACGTCCCCGGGGTGCGCCGTACCCCGGTGTGTCGCTCCGGGCGCGGGAGCCCGGCCCGCCGGCCGGGACGGCAGTGCCAGGTCGCGGTGCCGGGACGCCGCGGCGGTACGGCGGTGGTGGGAGGCCCCGGCGCCTCCGGTGGCGAGGGCATCGGGCCCGTCTTAGCGTGGCGGCATGATCGAGCTTGAGGGGCTGACCAAGCACTACGGCGAGAAGCTGGCCGTGGACCACCTCACGTTCACCGTACGGCCCGGGGTGGTGACGGGCTTCCTGGGCCCGAACGGCGCCGGAAAGTCCACCACCATGCGGATGATGCTCGGTCTTGACCACCCGTCGGCCGGAACCGTCCGGATCGACGGCAAGCACTACCGCCAACTGGTCGACCCGCTGCGGTACATCGGGGCGCTGCTGGACGCCCAGGCCGTGCACGGCGGCCGTACCGCGTACCACCACCTGCTCTGTCTGGCGCAGAGCAACGGCATCCCCCGGGCGCGGGTGGCACAGGTGCTGGAGACGGTCGGGCTGACCTCGGTCGCCGGCAAGCGCTCCAAGGGGTTCTCGCTCGGGATGGGCCAGCGGCTGGGCATCGCCGCCGCACTGCTGGGCGATCCGCGCATCCTGATGTTCGACGAGCCGGTCAACGGGCTCGACCCGGAGGGCATCCACTGGATCCGCAACCTGATGAAGGGGCTCGCCGCCGAAGGCCGTACCGTCTTCGTCTCCAGCCACCTGATGAGCGAGATGGCGCTCACCGCCGACCACCTGGTGGTGATCGGGCAGGGCCGGCTGCTGGCCGACACCTCCATGGCCGACTTCATCGCGCGCAACTCCCGGTCGTACGTACGGGTGCGCTCGCCCGAGCACCAGCGGCTGCGGGAGGTGATCACCGCGGCCGGGCACCCGGTCCAGGCCGGGCCGGACGGCAGCTTCGAGGTGGACGGCGCGGACGCCGCCGCGCTGGGCGAGCTGGCCGCCCGGCACCGCATCACCCTCCACGAACTCAGCCCCCAGCAGGCGTCCCTGGAGGAGGCGTTCATGGGCCTGACCGCGGAGGCGGTGGAGTACCACGCGCACCCGGCGGCGCCCGGCGCGGCGCCCGGGGAGCCGCCCCCGCCGGCCGGCGCCGGCCCCGGGGCCAGGCCGGACCCGGCCGGCTGGGGACAGGACCGGCGGCGACGGGAGGGTTCCTGAGATGTCGGTGACGGCGCAGGTGCTGCGCTCGGAGTGGACGAAGATCAGGTCGGTCCGCTCCACCGGGTGGACGCTGGGCGTCGCGGTGCTGGTCACCATCGCCCTGGGGGCCCTGATCAGCGCCCTGGTCGAGAACGACTGGGAGAACATGTCGGCCGAGGACCGGATGACCTTCGACCCGACGTTCGTGAGCTTCGCCGGTACCGGCCTGGGGCAGCTGGCGATGATCGTCTTCGGGGTGCTGGTGGTGGGCAACGAGTACAGCACCGGCATGATCCGCACCTCGCTGGCGGCGGTGCCGCAGCGCGGGCGCTTCCTGTTCTGCAAGATCGCGGTCGCCACCCTGCTCGCCCTGGTGGTCTCCATGATCACCAGCTTCGCCGCGTTCCTCACCGGCCAGGCGATGCTGGGCGACCACCGGGCGTCGCTGGGCGACCCGGGCGTGCTGCGGGCGGTGGTCGGCGGCGGGCTCTACATGACCCTCATCACCGTCTTCTCGATGGGCATCGCCGCCGTGCTGCGCAGCCCGATGCTCTCCCTGGGCATCCTGATGCCGTTCTTCTTCCTGATCTCCAACATCCTGGGCAACGTCCCGGCCACCGAGAAGGTCGGCGACTACCTCCCCGACCAGGCCGGCCAGCGGATCATGCAGGTGGTGACCGCCGGCGACGATGCCCCGTACGGGCCGTGGGGCGGCTTCGCGATCATGGCGCTGTGGGTGGCCGCGGCGCTCCTCGCCGGCTTCCTGCTGCTGCGCAGGCGCGACGCCTGACGGCGCCCCCGGCGGACCACGGCCGCCCGGCGGCGCGGCCGACCGGGCGGCGCGGCCGGGTGGGGCGACCGAACCGACCGGCCGGGCGGGGCACCCCGGCGGGGCCGGACGGACGCCCCCGTATCCCGAGGTGACCCGCCGCATCGCCTTCGTCAGGACATATCACTGGAAGCAGTCGGATAACGACACGACCGCACGGTCCGAGGTCACGATCCGTTCACTTTCCGCCGCGACAGGAACCGCTCCGGCCCGGCTATCCTCCTTACCCGCACAGGGGCGTGTGCCCTGAGGCGATTCGCGAAGGGCGGAGAATGATCGAGGCAGTCGGCCTGACGAAGCGCTACGGCGCCAAGACGGCCGTGTACAACCTGTCCTTCCAGGTCCGGCCGGGCGCCGTGACCGGCTTCCTGGGCCCCAACGGCTCGGGCAAGTCCACCACGATGCGCATGATCCTGGGCCTGGACCGACCGACGGCCGGACACGTGACGATCGGCGGCCACCCGTTCCGCAACCTGCCGAACGCCCCGCGCCTGGTGGGCGCGCTCCTGGACGCCAAGGCGGTGCACGGCGGCCGCAGCGCGCGCCAGCACCTGCTCAGCCTGGCCCAGCTCTCCGGCATCCCGGCCCGGCGGGTGGACGAGGTGCTGGGCGTGGTCGGCCTGCAGAACGTGGCGAAGAAGCGGTCCAAGGGGTTCTCGCTCGGCATGGGCCAGCGGCTGGGCATCGCCGCCGCCCTGCTGGGCGACCCGCAGGTGCTGCTCTTCGACGAGCCGGTCAACGGGCTGGACCCGGAGGGCATCCTGTGGGTCCGCAACCTGATGCGGCAGCTCGCCGCCGAGGGGCGGACGGTCTTCGTCTCCAGCCACCTGATGAGCGAGATGGCGCTCACCGCCGACCACCTCATCGTGATCGGCCGCGGCCAGCTGCTCGCCGACATGAGCGTGAAGGACTTCATCTCCTACAACTCGGCCGACTTCGCCCGGGTCCGGGTGGCGCAGGGCGCCCCGGAGGCGCGGGAGAAGCTCACCGCCGCGCTGAGCGAGGCGGGCGGGCAGGTGCTGCCGGAGACCGACGGGGCGCTGCGCGTCACCGGTCTGCCGCTGCCGCGCATCAGCGACCTGGCGCACGAGGCGGACGTCCGCCTGTGGGAGCTCTCCCCGCACCAGGCGTCGCTGGAGGAGGCGTACATGCGGATGACGCAGGCGGCGGTGGACTACCGCTCGACCGCCGACCAGCGCGCCGGGCTGCAGCAGCCGGCGTACGGCCCGTACGGCGGGGCCCCGGGCGGCTTCGCCGGTCCGGCCGGGTACCCCGGTCCGGGAGGCGCGCCGGGCGCGCTGCCCGGTTTCACCGCGCCGCCCCCGCCGCAGCCGGCCGGTCCCGGCGCGCCCCCCGCCCGGCGCACCGGGCGCCAACCCGTACGCGGCGCAGCCTGCCGTACCGCAGCCCCCGCCCCGGCCCCGCAGCAGCCGGCCGCCGTCCCGGTTCCGCAGCAGCCGGCCGCCGTCCCGGCCCAGGGCGCCGTACCGCCGACCCCGGCGCCGCAGGCTCCCCCTGCTCCGCAGGCCGCTCCCCGGCCGCCCCGCCCGCGCCGGCCGCGGGCCCGCCGCCCCCGCACCGGCCGCCGCCGCCCCCCGCCGACCTGAAGAAGCACGACAGCGAGGACGCCCGATGACCACCCCCTACCAGCAGCCGCCGGCCCCCGTGGCCCCGCAGTGCGCCGCCTGCCGCGCCGGTCGGCGGGCCGCCGGCCGGCCCCGGCGGGTACACCTCGCCCATCCCGGTCCGCCCGACCCACCTCGGTCACGCCCTCGCCTCCGAGTGGACCAAGATCAAGTCGGTCCGCTCGACGATGTGGACGCTGGGTGTGCTGGTGGTCCTGGTGGTGGGCATCGGCTTCGCCACCGCCGCCGGGCTGTCCAGCGGCGACACCGACCTGGACGGCGAATCCCCGCTGACCTTCGGGTTCTTCGGGGTGCTGCTGGGCATCCTGTGCGTCATCACCCTCGGCGTGCTGGTGATCTCCTCCGAGTACGGCACCGGGATGATCCGCACCACGCTGACCGCCTGCCCCAGCCGGGCCCGGGTGCTGACCGCCAAGGCCATCGTGTTCTTCCTGGTGGCGTTCACCGTCACCCTGGCGTGCACCGGCCTGGTCGCGCTGATGATGGACAGCATGCTCTCCGGCAACCCCGGCGTGGCGGAGCCCACCGGTGAGGACTGGTTCAAGGCCACCGTCGGCATCAGCCTGTACGTGGCGATGCTGGGCCTGGTCGCGCTGAGCGTCGGCGCGCTGATCCGCCACTCGGCGGGCGCCATCACCATCATGATCGGTGTGGTGCTGCTCCCGCTGGTGCTGGCGGTGTTCATGCAGAGCGAGAGCCTCGCCGACCTCCAGGAGGGGCTGCTGAACTACTCGGTGCCCAACCAGCTCGGCGTGCTGTACAGCAACTCCGTCACCGACTCCGGCCCCTCGGGCTGGGAGCCGCTGGGCATCATCACCGCCGTCACCGCCGCGGCGCTGGTCGCCGCGTACTCCGCGCTGGACCGGCGCGACGTGTGAGCACCGGGTGCGGCCCGGGGCCCCGCCGCGGGGCCCGGGTCAGTACCGCGGGGCGTTCCGGGACCGCAGGAGCCGTGCGCTCCTGCGGTCCCTGGCGTTCCAGCAGGCGCGGTGCCAGTGGCGGCGGTCGTCCCCGCCGCCGTCCTGCTGCCAGGCGACCAGGTGCGGCACCCCGGGCGGGATCTCCTGGTCGCAGCCGGGGCAGCGGTAGTGCTTGGTGGCGGCCCCGCCGCTGATGTGCCGCACCGCCCACTCCTCGCCCTGCCAGCTGACGGACCGCTCCAGGCCGTAGCGGTCCGCCGGTTCCTCCTCGCGGCCGACGGACGATCCACCGCCGCGGGGGCGGTTCCGGCGTGGGGACATGGTGCACCTCGGGAGGGGCTGCGGGACTACGGGTTGTGACCAGCGTACGCGCCGGCGGCCGTCGCCGGTTCCGCCCGTCCGGCCACCGTCTGTGATCATCATGAAAACTTCCCGCCGTGACCGTGCCTTTGGCACGTGTCAGCCGTTATTGCCTGTGCAGGGGGTGCGCTCGGGGGGCGCGAGCCGTCATCAGGAAGGCAGTAGGCGACATGCGCGTTGGGGCATTCATTCTGGCCGCCCAGTTCCCGGGCCAGGGACAGGCGGAGGCGCTGCACCGGGCGGTGCGGACCGCGGACGCGGCCGAGCGGGCCGGGCTGGACGCGGTCTGGGTCGCCGAGCACCACTTCGTCCCCTACGGAGTCTGTCCGTCCGCCATCACCCTGGCGGGGCTGCTGCTCGGCCGCACCCGGCGCATCGGGGTGGGGACGGCGGTGAGTGTGCTGCCGAGCGCCCACCCGGTCGCCCTCGGCGAGCAGACCGCGCTGCTGCACCTCACCTCGGGCGGACGCTTCACCCTCGGGGTCGGCCGCGGCGGGCCGTGGGTGGACCTGGAGGTCTTCGGCGCCGGGCTGGAGGCGTACGAGCGCGGCTTCCCCGAGTCGCTGGACCTGCTGCTGCGCTGGCTGCGCGAGCCGCGGGTGGGCGCGGACGGCGAGCGCTTCTCGTTCCGCGAGGTGGCGGTGGTGCCGCGCGCCGACGAACCCCTCCCCGGTACGCGGCCGGCCGGAGGCCCGGACGGCGGGCCGGAGGGCGGACCGGGGGTGGCCGCGGAACCGGCCGGACCGCCGGTGGTGGTGGCCTGTACCTCCCCCGGCACCGTCCGGCTCGCCGCCGAGCGCGGGCTGCCGATGCTGGTCGGGATGCACAGCGACGACGACGAGAAGGCCGGGATGATCGCGCTGTGGCGCGAGACCGCCCGGGCCGCGGGGCACCCGCCGGAGCTGGTGGCGACGGCGGAGCACGTGTCGGCGGGGGTGGCGCAGGTCGCGGACAGCCGCGCGGACGCCACCGAGTCCCTGCTCAAGGCGATGCCCGGCTGGCTCCGCCAGGGGCTGGCCGCGCACGTCACGGTGGACGGCCGGCCGCGCGCCATGCGCGACCCGCGCACGTACACCGAGATGCTCTGCTCCATCCATCCGGTGGGGCCGCCCCGGCTGTGCGCGGACCGCCTGGCGGCCACCGCCGAGCGCACCGGCATCCGCCGGTTCGCCCTGCTGACGGAGGGCTCCGGCGAGCTGGCCGCCACCGAGGAGAACGTGCGGCGGCTGGGCCTGGAGGTGCTGCCCCTGCTCCGCTGAGCAGCGGCCCGCCGGCCGGTGCCGGTCCGTGGCCGTCGCCGGAGCGCGACCGCGCCGGGCCGTGGACGCCGTGACGCGACCGCGCCGGGCGGCGGCCGTCACCGGGAGGTGACACCGGGACGTGACGGTGCCGGACGGCAACCGTCACCCCGGACGCGACCGCACCGGGTGGCGCCCGTCCGGAGAGGATCATTCTTTGATCATTTGTCAACTTTGGCGCGTTCGCAGCGTTTCACGCCGAGTTCACCGTGCGCGCGCGAACGCTGCCGCCCCTGACCGATGCACCTCCCCCCGTGGAGCGGCAGCCAAAACGGTTCAGCAGTCGCGCAGTTCCGGGGACTGGTTGAGCAGCTGGCCACGGATGGACGTGAAGCGCGCGAACCTCTCGTCGGCCGAGTCGTCCAGCGGGAAGACCGCCACCCGGTGGCAGTTCTGGAAGGCCAGCCGCACCCCGAAGTGCCGCTGCAGCGCGCCGCGGATGGCGTCGCTCGCCATGGCCCGCAGCAGCTGACCGCGGGCCTGCTCGTCCGGGGGCGGGGTCTGGTTGTCGGCGAACTCTCCACCGTCAACCTGCAGCCGGGCCACCAGAGTGCTGATCATCTCCCAGGCGAACGGCAGGGAGGTCCGGACGCAGTCGATGAAAGCGGCTTCATCGACCTCGCCTCGCTCGGCCTGTTCGAGGAGGGCCGGTGAGACGTCCAGCGACATGGGTTCTCCTCTCGCGACCCCAGGGACAGGGGTCTCACGGATGGGGCGGACGGCCGGCGACGCAGCGTGCCCGTACGACGACCGCCCGCGTCAACGGTATTCCGGCCACTGCCCCCGCACCAGGAGACTGCACACACAACAAGCCAAGGCCGAACGGGGTCGTCCCGGGACCAAGCAGACGCCCGCCCGGTCCCCGGTCCCCGGGGCGGACCGGAGCGAAATCGCGTCCACCGGCTCCGGTCGAGTAGCGTTGCCGACCATGCGTCTCGTCATCGCCCGTTGCTCCGTGGACTACGCCGGCCGGCTCACCGCCCACCTTCCCCCGGCTCCCCGTCTCATCCTCGTCAAGGCCGACGGAAGTGTGTCCATCCACGCGGACGACCGCGCCTACAAGCCCCTGAACTGGATGTCTCCGCCGTGCACGCTCAAGGAGGGCGACGGTGGCGTGTGGACCGTGGTGAACAAGGCGGGCGAGAAGCTCGTGATCACCATGGAGGAGGTGCTGCACGACTCCTCGCACGAGCTGGGCGTCGACCCGGGCCTGATCAAGGACGGGGTGGAGGCCCACCTCCAGGAGCTGCTGGCCGATCGGATCGAGACCCTCGGCGAGGGCTGGACGCTCATTCGACGCGAATACCCCACCGCGATCGGCCCGGTGGACATCCTGTGCCGGAACGCCGACGGGGCGACGGTGGCCGTGGAGATCAAGCGGCGCGGCGAGATCGACGGCGTGGAGCAGCTCACCCGCTATCTGGAGCTGCTCAACCGCGATCCGCACCTGGCTCCGGTGAAGGGCGTCTTCGCCGCCCAGGAGATCAAGCCGCAGGCCCGGGTGCTGGCCACCGACCGCGGCATCGACTGCGTGGTCCTCGACTACGAGGCGCTGCGCGGCATCGAGGACGACAAGCTGCGCCTGTTCTGAGCCCGGCGGGGCCGCCCGGCCCCGCCACCGGCGTACCGGCGAACGCGCGGTGTCCCCACCCGGGTGGGGACACCGCGCGTTGTCGTGTCCGCCCGCGGGGCCCCGGCGTGTGGACGCCGGGGACGGACCACCGGTACGGGACCCGGCGGGCCGGGACGGGCCGGCGACCGGGACACCGTGAGCGGACCGGCACGGGCCGGCAGGCCGCGAAGGGCCGGGAGCGGACCGGGGGACGGCGAGGGCCGGGGGGCCGGACCGGGGGCTACGCCGCGCCCTCGGTCGCGGACCCGCCGGACGGCGCCGGGCCGCTGGCGGTGTTCGACGAGCCACCGCCGGGCGGCGTGGTGGCCGGCAGGGGTGGGGGTTGGTCGTCGCCGGCGGGGTGGGGTTCGTCGTCGTCGGCCTCGTGGTCGGGCTGGTCGGCGGCTGCGGGCTGGTGGGCGGCGGGGTGGTGGCGGACGTCGGCGGGGGTGGTGGCCGGCGTGGTCGGCTGCCCGGTGCTCGCCGGCGCCGTGGGCTGCTCCGGGGTGGTGGTGCCGGTGGCGGGCCCGGTGGCGGGCGGAGCCGTCGGGGTGCCGGTCCCGGTCCGCGGCGTCCCGGTGGGCCCGCCGCTCGGCGTCCGGGTGGTGGGGTCGTCGTCGGGCTCGGCGGTGCGGCCGGTGCTCTTCTCGGGCCGTACGTTCCGGGCCGGCTCCTCGTCCTCCCCGCTGGTCATGCCGAGGGTGACCACGGTGCCGAGCACGGCGACGAGCAGCGCGCCCGCCCCGGCCGCGGCGATGTTGCGCCGGGTGCCGTGCAGGGCGAGGCGGGCCAGGCCGCGCTTCCGCGACGCCCCCGCACCGGCGGCCGGTGCCGGGAAGGCCCCGGCGCCGGGCGCCGCGCCGGCCCCGAACCCGGTCCCGAAGCCGCCGCCGGACGCCGGGCCGCCGGACGCGGACGAGCCCAGGGAGGAGGCGAACGTCGAGTCGAAGGAGGCGCCCGCGGCCGCCCCGGGCACCCCGGTGCCGGGCGCGGCGGGGGCCGGCCCGGTGAGGGGGGTGATCCCGGTGACCCCGGGCAGCTCGGCGGTCGGGGCCGGGTCCGCGAACGGCGAACCGGCCGGCGCGGGGTCCGCCGGGGCGATGACGGAGAGCTGCTCGGTGACGGCCGTGCCCCGTATGTCCTCGTCGTCCCGGCCCGTCGGCGCCGCGGCTGCGGGACCGGCGGGCCGGAACGCCGCGGCTGCGGGGCCGGCCGGCGCGCCCGGCCCCCGGGCGGTCCGGGCCGGCGGCCGCGGCGTCCGGGGCCGGAGCCGGCGCCTCGGAAGCGGCCGGACGGTCCGCCGGCAGGGCCGGGGCCGGGGTCCCGGAACGGTCGGCGACCAGCGCCAGCGCACGGCGGCCGGAGACCGCGCCGCGCCGGTCGGCGAGGGCGCCGCGCAGCCCGATGGACGCCTCCAGCTCGGCGCGGGCCCGGCCGAGGTTGCCGGTGCACAGCGCGAGGATGCCGAGGTCGTGGTGGAAGTACGCCTCCTCGGCGACCTCACCGGCCAGCCGCGCGGCCTCCGCGCCGTGGCGCAGCGCCCGCTCCCAGGCGCTCCAGGCGAGCCCGGCCGCCAGAGCCGGGGCGGCGGCCCGGGCCAGCGGCACGGCGGCGGCCGCCGCGGCGGCGTCCCGCCCGGTCACCAGCGCGGACAGGGTGGCGACGATCACGTCCGCCTCGCGGGCCACCTGTTCCGGGGTGACCTCCGGGTGTCCGGCCCACCAGGCGTAGTGCCCGGCCACGGCCTCCGCGCGGGCGGCCGCGCCCTCGGCGTACCCGGCGGCGGTGAGCTCGTCCGCAACGCCGGCCGCCAGCCGGTGGCGCGGCCCGGCGGGGGTGACCAGGCCGCGTCCGGCCAGCTCGGCGAGGATGTCCTCGGTGCGCTCGTCCCCGGTCAGGGCGGCCAGGTGGACCGGGTGCGGGCACTCCCCGCCGAGCGCCACCGCCAGGCGCAGGACGTCCCGGCCCGTCTCGTCCAGCCCGGCGGCGAGCAGCGCGCCGGGGGCGGCGGCCTCGGCCGGGTCCGGCAGCGGGGCGCGGTCCGCGCCGGCCCGGCGGTCGGCCAGCAGCGCCGCCGCCTGCACGCAGCGCAGCGGCAGTCCCTCGGACCGGGACCACAGGCGGGTGGCCCAGTCGGCCTCCTCGGCGTCCAGCGGACCGCCCAGGTGGTGTTCCAGCAGCTCCTGGCAGGCGGCGCGGCTCAGTCCGGCCAGGGCGACCTCCTCCAGGTGGGAGTCGGCCGACGGCACGGGCGTGTGGGGGGTGGCGGAGATGAGGAACGCGCACTCGGGGGTGGCGTCGAGGAAGTCCTCCAGCGCCGCGCCGCCGAACTCGATGTCGTCCAGCACCACGACGGCGCCGATCTCCCGTACCGCGGCGAGCAGTTCGGCGCGGTCCAGGCGGTGCCGCGGGGCGTCGAAGACCGCGGCGTGCAGGTCGTGCAGCAGGTCGGTGGGGGTGCGGTGCCGTCCGCTGAGGCGGATCACGCCGTCGGGGGCGAGCCGGGCGCAGTCGGCGGCCACCGCGGCGAGCACGGTGGTGCGTCCCGATCCGGCGGGGCCGGTGAGCCGGATCGACCGGCCCCGGGTGAGCAGCGTGGCCAGCCGCTCGCGCACCTCGGCGCGCTCCGGCACCCAGGGACACCTCGGCGGGCGGGGGCGGGCACCGGGGGTGGCGGCGGCCCGGCGCAGCTCGTCGCGGCGACCGGGGCCGTACCGGACGGGGGCGGCGGGCCGCTTCCCGGGCGGGCAGGGCTCGATCTCGCTGCCGTCCACGGGATTGACGGTCACCAGATCGCCTGCGACCACCAGCCGTACCGTGCGGGCCGGACCGGCGGGCCGGGCCGGATCGCGGGGCGGCAGCGACGGGATGCCACCGCCCGCCGTGCGCGCCGGCTCGTGGGGACCGTGCTCGTCCGGTCCACTGTGCGTCGGTGCCATGGTGAAAGCCCCCAGATGAGTGGCGTACTGTCTGCCTCCCCGCCCGTCGGCACCCGCCGGTCGTCACCGAAGGTGTGCTCCCTCCCGGCGGCTTCCTGGTCGGTGGCCGACGGGGGCACGGGGGTACGGCGCAGAGCCGAACCCTAGACCGATTCACACTATCCAGCGAACTCCGGGGGTGGCACGCCGCCCTGGGGATGTCCGGTATGCGCGTCCTGGGGTGTCCGGTACCCGCTCCGGGCTCCGTTTACGTTCCTGTTCCCGCTCCCGGGGTGGTCCTGCCCGGTACCGTCCGGATCGCTTCGGTTCCGTTCCTCTTCCGCCCGGTTGCCCACCGCCGCTGTCCGGCACCGGTGACGCTCCGGGGCGGGGCGGGTGTAGGGCTTGCACCGGCCCGGCCGGTGCGGTGCAGGGTGGGGTGGGGTGGGGTGGGGTGGGACGGGACGGGATGAGGTGCCGGGACGGAATGGGGGGTCGGGATGCGGGCCGGGACGCGGGGGCCTCCGCCGGGGCCTTCCGCCCCTCCCCGAGGGCCCGGGGCTCCCGAGGTCTCCGGCGAGGTCGGCGTCGGCGGTCCCGGTCCCCCTGCGGCGCCGGCCCCGCCCGGTTCGGTCCCCGGCGGCCCGGGTCTCGCCGCGCCGGGTCGGGCACGACGGCCCGGGGTCCGGTGCGGGCGGCCCGGGCGGTGGCGCGGCGGTCAGGCGCGCGGCAGGGTCTCCACTTCCAGCCCGCCCTCGATGGCGAGGATGCGGTGCAGCCGGGTGGCCACCAGCAGGCGCTGCATCTGCGGCGGCACCCCGCGCAGTACGAGCCGGCGGCCCGCCCGCCCGGCCCGGCGGTGCGCTTCCATGATGACGCCGAGTCCGGTGGCGTCCCAGGAGTCCAGCGCGGTCAGGTCGAGCACCAGGTCGCCGTGGCCGGAATCGACGGCGGTGTGCAGGACCGTACGGGCGTCCGCCGCGCTGCGGACGTCGAGGCGGCCCCCGACGACCAGCTCGGCGTGGTCGCCCCTGATGTACATATGCGCTCCCATGGTGTGCTGCGACGCTGTCGTGGTGCGCCTATGTCTACAGAACTGACCGCCTCTCACACAGCGAAGTTGCCGCCTGTAAGCGAACCGATACCCAAATCACTCGCGAGGGTGAGCGCCGGGCCTGACAGCCGGTCAGGCCCGCGGCGTGCGGCGGTGGTGGCGGTGGATCAGTAGCGGTAGAAACCCTGACCGCTCTTGCGGCCGATGTCGCCGGCGTCCACCATGCGGCGCATGACCTCCGGCGGGGCGAACTTCTCGTCCTGGGTCTCGGTGTAGATGTTGCCGGTGGCGTGCAGCAGGATGTCCACGCCGGTCAGGTCGGTGGTGGCGAGCGGGCCCATGGCGTGGCCGAAGCCCAGCTTGCAGGCGATGTCGATGTCCTCGGCGGAGGCCACGCCCGATTCGTACAGCTTGGCCGCCTCGACCACCAGGGCGGAGATCAGCCGGGTGGTGACGAAGCCGGCCACGTCGCGGTTGACGACGATGCAGGTCTTGCCGACCTCCTCGGCGAAGGTGCGGGCGGCGGCGAGGGTCTCGTCGCTGGTCTTGTAGCCGCGGACCAGCTCGCACAGCTGCATCATCGGAACCGGCGAGAAGAAGTGCGTGCCCACCACCCGCTCCGGGCGCCGGGTGACCGCCGCGATCTTGGTGATCGGGATGGCGGAGGTGTTGGAGGCCAGGATGGCGTCGTCCTTCGCCAGCCCGTCCAGCGCCCGGAAGATCTCCTGCTTGACCTCGATCTTCTCGAAGACGGCCTCGACCACGATGTCGGCGTCGGCGGCGGCGTCGAGGTCGGTGGTGGTGGTGATGCGGGCCAGCGCCTGCTCGGCGTCCTCCGCGGAGAGCTTGCCCTTGGAGACGAACTTCTCGTAGGACGCCTGGATACCGCTCCTGCCGCGCGCCAGAGCCTCGTCCGTGATGTCGCGCAGCACCACCTCGTACCCGGCCTGGGCCGAGACCTGCGCGATGCCGGACCCCATGAGTCCGGCCCCGATGACGGCGAGCTTCTTCGCCACGACACACACCCTCTCTTCGACGCTTTTGGCCGGACCTTAACGCCCGTTCACCCCCGGCCGCAGCAGTAAGTAAGGCGCGTCACGGTGTGTTCTTCACCGCATAGTTGAGCGTGCGCTCACCGAGCAGCGACTCGATGACGTCGAGGGTCGCCAGGCCGTGCCGGGCCACCTCGTCGGGGCCGGCCCCGGCCGCCGCCTGCCGCAGGGTGGAGTTGAGCACGGCGCTGGAGACCCAGGCGAGCTGGCTGGCGATGGCCGGGGGCAGCGGGTCGTCGGGGCCGGCGCCGGTCTCCTCCCGCAGGGTCGCGGTCACCGCCCGGCAGGTGAGTTCCTGCATCGTCAGGATGCGGGCGGTCAGTGCGGGCGAATCCTGGATGACCTTCATGAACCGCTGGAAGCCGGGCCTGAGCGCCTCCGCCGAGCGCTCCTCCAGCTGCCGGCGGAGCGCGTCGAGCACCGCCCGGGCGGCGGACTCCCCCGGCCGGCGGGCCCGGATGGCACGGGAGAGCCCCTGGACCATCTCCTCCTGGCGGTCGAAGAACAGGTCCTCCTTGGCCGGGAAGTAGTTGTACACGGTGTTCACGGAGACCTCGGCGGCCTCCGCGATCTCCGCGATCGTCACCGCGTCGAAGCCGCGCTCCATGAACAGCCCGGTCGCCACATCCGAGATCCGCTGCCGCGTCTGCCGCTTCTTCCGCTCCCTGAGCCCCTCGGTGCGCGCCGTGCCGTCGTCCATGCCCCCATCCTAACTTCGATGGAACCTCCACAATTTTGGGGCCATTGCAAACTTAGATGGCCTGTGGTTTTCTTGCGCCATGCCGAACCAGCCCTCCCTCACCACCTCCGGCCTCGCCCGGGCCTTCCCGACCCGACGCGGCACCGTCGAAGCGGTCCGCGGGATCGACCTGACCGTCCGGCAGGGCGAGATCCTGGGCTTCCTGGGCCCCAACGGCGCCGGGAAGACCACCACCCTGCGGATGCTCACCACGCTGCTGGCCCCCACCGGCGGCAGCGCCACCGTCGCCGGGCACGACCTGGTCCGCGATCCCGCCGGGGTCCGGACGAAGATCGGTTACGTGGCCCAGTCCGGGGGCGTGGACCCGGCCGTCCCGGTGCGGGAGGAGCTGGTCACCCAGGGCCGCCTGTACCGGCTGCCGCGCGCCGAGGCGGCCGCCCGCGCCGAGGAACTCGCCGCCGACCTGGAACTCACCGGGCTGCTGGACCGCCCCTGCGGGGCGCTCTCCGGCGGGCAGCGGCGGCGGCTGGACATCGCCATGGGGCTCACCCACCGGCCGGAGATCCTCTTCCTGGACGAGCCGACCACCGGACTGGACCCGGGCAGCCGCGCCGATCTGTGGGAGCTGATCCGCCGGCTGCGCGCCGAGCACGGCATGACGGTCTTCCTGACCACCCACTACCTGGACGAGGCGGACGCGCTCGCCGACCGGCTGGTGATCGTCGACGGCGGCCGGGTGGTGGCCGAGGGCACGGCCGCACAGCTGAAGACGGAGTACGGCGGGTCCCCCGACGCCACCCTGCAGGACACCTTCATCGCCATCACCGGGCGCGGGGCCCTCCCCCACGACCCGGCGCCGGTCGCCGTCTGAGACGCCCCGCCGGTCCTCCCCGCCCGACCCCGCCGGTCCTCCCCGCCCGTCCCCACGGCCCTCCCCGCCCGTCCCACCGCACAGGAGAGAAACCCATGCCCCCTGTCGTCTCCGACACGCTCCTGGTCTTCGGCCGCTACGGCCGCCAGGCGCTGCGCTCCAAGGTCGGCATCGCCTTCGGACTGCTGCAGCCGCTGCTCTTCCTGGTCTTCTTCGGACCCCTGCTGAAGGACGTGCCGCTGGGCGGGCGCGGCGACTCCTGGCAGACGCTGGTGCCCGGCCTGCTGGTCCAACTGGGCCTGTTCTCCGCCGCCTTCGCCGGCTTCGGCATCCTCGTGGAGAAGCAGCTGGGGGTGGTGGAGCGGATGCGGGTGACGCCGGTCAGCCGGCTGGCACTGCTGCTGGGCCGGGTGCTCAAGGACGTCGTCACGCTGTTCGCGCAGTCGCTGGTGCTGGTATTGGCGGCGGTCGCCCTGGGGCTGCGGGCTCCGCTGGCGGGCGTGGTCATCGGCTTCCTCTTCGTCGGCGCACTGACCGTCTCGCTGGCCTCGCTGTCGTACGCGCTGGCCATGCGGGTCGCCACGCCGCAGGAGTTCGCCCCGGTGGTCAACGCCGTCAACCTGCCCGCGATGCTGCTCTCCGGGATCCTGCTGCCGATGTCGCTGGCGCCCGGCTGGCTGGACGTCATCTCGCACGCCGTCCCGTTCCGCTACCTGGTGGAGGGGGTTCGGGCGGCCTTCGTGGGCGAGTACGCGGACGGTGACGTGGGGCTGGCCGCGCTGGTGGCCGTCGCGCTGGCGGTGGCCTCGGTGACACTCGGCGCCCGGCTGTTCCGCAAGGCGTAACACGCCCCGCGCCCCACTGTCCCGCAGGGTGCAGCCCGTCCGGCGGGGGCCGCCCCGCGCCCGCCTTCGGAAGTGCGGCGGGCGCGGGGCGGCCCCCCGCCGGACGGGCGGGCGTAGGCTCGGCCCATGGTCAATCTCACCCGCATCTACACGCGCACCGGCGACCAGGGCACCACCGCCCTCGGCGACATGAGCCGCACCGCCAAGACCGACCGGCGGATCGCCGCGTACGCGGACGCCAACGAGGCCAACGCCGCGATCGGGGTGGCCATCGCGCTCGGCTCGCTCGACCCGGAGGTCGTGAAGGTCCTGGTCCGGGTGCAGAACGATCTGTTCGACGTGGGCGCGGACCTGTCCACCCCGGTGGTGGCGGACCCGAAGTACCCGCCGCTGCGCGTGGAGCAGAGCTACATCGACAAGCTGGAGGCGGACTGCGACCGCTTCCTCGCCGACCTGGAGAAGCTGCGCAGCTTCATCCTCCCCGGCGGCACGCCCGGCGCGGCGCTGCTGCACCAGGCGTGCACCGTGGTCCGCCGGGCGGAGCGCTCCACCTGGGCGGCGATGGAGGAGCACGGGGAGACGATGAACCCGCTCGCCGCCACCTATCTCAACCGCCTATCCGACCTGCTCTTCATCCTCGCCCGCGCCGCGAACAAGGAGCTGGGCGACGTGCTGTGGGTGCCCGGCGAGAACCGCTGACACACCGGCGCACCGGACCCGCCGGGCGGTTCCGGTGCGGTTCGGCCCGGGGGGCCCGGTGCGGCCTGGTGGCTGCCGTTCGGCCCGGGGGGGCCCGGTGCGGCCCGGTGGCTGCCGTTCCGCCCGGTGGGACCGGTGCGGCCCGGCGGGCGCGGCGGCTGCGGTGTGGCCCGGCGGGCCCGGGTCGGCCTGCGGGCCCGGCGGCTGCGGTGCTCGGGCCGGCGGCTCGGGTCCCCGGTACGCCGGCCCCGCACCCGGGCCGGGCCCCCGCTCCGGTACCCGCCCCGGTACGCGGCCGGCATCCGGTCCGGTGCGCGGGTGCGGTTCAGCCGCCGGGCCGGTCGCCGTCCCCGGCCCGCCGGCCGCCTCCGGTCTCCTGGGCCGTCCCCGCCCCCCACCCCCGTCCCGGGCGCCACCCCTGTTCCGGGCCGCCGCGCCCACCGCCTTCCCGGTGCCCGCGCCGGACGACGGGTCCGGAGCGGCGGCGACGGTCTCCGCGCCGGCGGGGGCCTGCTTGGGCCACAGGGTGTAGCTGGCGGCGATGACCAGGTTGATGCCGATCACGAAGAGCATCTTCGTCTGCCAGGCGCGCAGCGACCCGGTGTCCCCGTCGTCGCCGACGTACCAGACGGCGCCCTGGAGGAGCGCGATGGCGATGGCCCCGGCGAGGATCCACCGCCCGGCCTCCTGCCACTCGTGGATCGCCCGAGCCCGGCCGTACTTCGGCTTCCGGCGCGGCGGCGGCCCGCCGAAGAAGCGGTGCGCGACCCAGCCGTCCGCCCAGGTGATCACCCGGTGCCCCATGGCGACCGAGAAGCCGATGTACACGGCGGCCAGGCCGTGCTTCCAGTCCGGCTCGGCGCCGTTCTTCAGGTCCACCGCGGTGACCACGAGCAGCACCACCTCCAGCAGCGGCTCGCACAGGAGCACCGCGACGCTGGCCCGGCGCTTTTTCGCCAGGTAGCGCAGCGCCAGCCCGGCGGCGAGCAGGACCCAGAAGCCCACCTCGCACGCGATGATCAGCCCGACGATCACGGCTCTCTCCTTCACCTCGTGGTTCTCGCCGTCACCACCACCGTCCCGCGCCGCGGGGCCGGTTTCGTCGTCGCGGCAGACGAACCGGGACTGCATCCTTCGATGTAGTCACCTCCGCCCTGTGAGGTGAGGTCCGGGCACCGGCTCCATGCTGTGATGGACCCATGCCGTCCGCTTCCGCTCCCCGGCCCGACCACGCCCGGCACCGCGACGACTATCTGATCGCCGTCGCCGGCCTGCTGGGCGGGCTGACGCTGCTGGCGCTCGGGCTGACGAACGGGGATCCGCTGCCGGGGCTGCCCCGGTGGCCGGCCGTGCCCGCGCTCGTCGCGCTCTCCGGCGCCGAGCTGCTGCGCCGCACGCACCCGCAGACCGCGCTGCTCATCGGCACGCCCGCGCTGGTGGTGGACACGCTCACCGGCGGGCTGATCGCGAGCATCGTGATGTTCACCGATCTGGTGTACTCCGCGGTGCTGTACGGCTCACCCGCCGCGGCCCGCCGCATCCCGCGCATCACCGAGCTGCTCACCGTGCTCGCCACGATCGTCCCGCTCGCCGTCATCCAGAGGCCGGAGGCACTGCTGATCGGGGTGGTCATCGCGTTCGTCACCGTCGCCCCGGCCTGGACGGCGGTCCTGATCCGCAACCACCGGGACACCGCGGAGACGGCCGAGCTGCGCGCCGAACAGACCGCGCTGCTGGCGGAGATGGACCGCCGCGAGGCGGTGATCGCCGAGCGGGCCCGGATGGCCCGGGAGCTGCACGACCTGGTGGCCAACCACCTCTCCGCGATCGCCATCCACTCCACCGCCGCGCTCTCCATCGACGAGCCCGCGGCGGGCCGTCAGGCACTGACCGTCATCCGGGAGAACAGTGTTCAGGGGCTGGCTGAAATGCGACGGATGATCGGGCTGCTGCGGGACGCCGGGGCGGAGTCCGCACCGGCCGCCGCCCCCACCCTGGACGGCCTGGACGCCCTCCTCCGGCAGGCCCGTACGGCGGCCGCCGCGGTGGGTCCGGACGGGACCGGGGAGCACGCCGGCCCGGCCGGCGAGGATCCGGGCCTGGAGTTCCGGCTGCGTGACGAGCGGCCGCCGCAGGCCCCGCCGCTGCCCGCCCCGGTCGAGCTGGCCGCCTACCGGATCGTGCAGGAGGCCGTCACCAACGCGCTCAAGCACGCCGCCCCCGGCGAAGTGGTGGTGAAGCTGTCGCGCACCGCGCCGGCCGGCGGGCGGTCCGCGCTGCGGGTCGAGGTGGTCTCCCCGCTCGGCGGCCGGCCCGGCCCGCGGGCCCCCGGTTCCGGCGCCGGGCTGATCGGCATGCGGGAGCGGGTGGCGCTGCTGGGCGGCGAGTTCGAGGCCGGTCCTTCGCCGGCGGAGGCGGACGCGGACGGTCCCGGCGGGGCCGGCCGGAAGGTGTGGCGGGTACGTGCGGTACTCCCCGTCGAGGAGGGAAGCGGAAGTTGACTATCCGGGTACTTGTCGCGGAGGACCAGCAGGCGGTACGCACCGGGCTGGTGCTGATCCTGCGGTCGGCGGCCGGGATCGAGGTGGTGGGCGAGGCCGCGGACGGGGAGGAGGCGGTCCGGATGACCCGTCTGCTCCGCCCCGACGTGGTGCTGATGGACGTGCAGATGCCCCGGCTGGACGGGGTGAGCGCGACCCGGCAGGTGGTCGCCGAGCAGCTCGCCGACGTCCTGGTGCTGACCACGTTCGATCTGGACGAGTACGTCTTCGGCGCCCTGCGCGCGGGCGCCGCCGGCTTCCTGCTCAAGGACAGCGACGCGGCGGCGCTGGTGGACGCGGTGCGCACGGTGGCACGCGGCGAGGGCATGATCGCCCCGGCGGTGACGCGGCGTCTGATCGCCGAGTTCGCCCGCCCGCAGGCGGTCCGGGCACCCGGCGGCGCCGACCCGGCAGTGCTGGAGCGGCTCACCCGCCGGGAGCGCGAGGTCCTCGGCTGCCTGGGCCAGGGCCTGTCCAACGCGGAGATCGGGGAACGTCTGTCGATGGCCGAGGCCACGGTGAAGACGCACGTCAGCAGGGTGCTGGCCAAGCTGGAGCTGCGCAGCCGGGTGCAGGCGGCGGTGCTCGCCCAGGAGTTGGGCGTCTGACGCGGCGCCGGGTGCGGTGGGGATTCCGACTCGGTTGCGGTGGTCCAGACCTCTTGACCGATGGTCCAGACCTTTCTACGCTCCCCATCACTGCGGTGGGCATCCCCACGTAACTCTCGCTCACCGGGCGGCGCAGGTTCCCCGTACTCCCCCCGACCCTGTTCGAGGAGCATCAGTGAGATCAGGAACCGCCATACGTTCCCGACCGGTACGGCGCAGGGCCACCGCGGCCCTCGCCGCACTGGCCCTCCCCGTCACCGCCGTCGTCGGCCTGGCATCGGCGACCTCCGCCCACGCCGCCGAGTCGGCGACCGCCTCCTACACCAAGGCGGCCGACTGGGGCAGTGGCTTCGAAGGGCGGTGGACGGTGAAGAACACCGGCACCACCACCCTCAGCAGCTGGACCGTCGAATGGGACTTCCCCTCCGGCACGTCCGTCACCTCCGCCTGGGACGCGAACGTCACCAACAGCGGTACCCACTGGACCGCCAAGGACAAGGGCTGGAACGCCACCCTCGCCCCGGGTGCCAGCATCACCTTCGGCTTCAACGGCACCGGCTCCGGCAGCCCGAGCGGCTGTAAGCTCAACGGCAAGCCGTGTGACGGCAGCACCCAGCCCACCGACGCCCCGCCCTCGGCTCCCGGCGCCCCGGTGGCCAGCGACATCACCGACACCTCGGTGAAGCTGACCTGGACCCCGGCCACGGACGACAAGGGCGTCAAGAACTACGACGTGCTCCGTGACGGCATCAAGGTCAGCACCGTGACCGGCACCTCGTACAGCGACTCCGGCCTGAAGCCGGGCACGGACTACTCCTACACCGTGCAGGCCCGCGACACCTCCGACCAGACCGGTCCGGCGAGCGCCGCCCGCACCGTGCGCACCACCGGTGACTCCGGCCCCGGCCCCCAGCCCGGTTCCAAGGTCAAGCTCGGCTACTTCACCGAGTGGGGCGTCTACGACCGGAACTACCACGTCAAGAACCTGGTGACGTCCGGCACCGCCGAGAAGATCACGCACATCAACTACTCCTTCGGGAACGTGCAGGGCGGCAAGTGCACCATCGGTGACTCCTACGCGGCGTACGACAAGGCCTACACCGCGGACCAGAGCGTCGACGGCAAGGCCGACACCTGGGACCAGCCGCTGCGCGGCAACTTCAACCAGCTCAAGAAGCTGAAGGCCAAGTACCCGCACATCAAGGTGCTGTGGTCCTTCGGCGGCTGGACCTGGTCCGGTGGCTTCGGTGACGCGGTGAAGAACCCGACCGCCTTCGCGCAGTCCTGCTACGAGCTGGTCAACGACCCGCGCTGGGCCGGTGTCTTCGACGGCATCGACCTGGACTGGGAGTACCCCAACGCCTGTGGTCTGACCTGTGACACCAGCGGCCCGGCCGCGCTGAAGAACATGATGCAGGCGATGCGTGCCAAGTTCGGCAAGCAGCTGGTCACCGCCGCGATCACCGCCGACGCCTCCGACGGCGGCAAGATCGACTCGGCCGACTACGGCGGCGCCGCGCAGTACCTCGACTTCTACAACGTCATGACGTACGACTTCTTCGGCGCCTGGGACAAGACCGGTCCGACCGCGCCGCACTCGCCGCTCACCTCCTACCCGGGCATCCCGAAGGAGGGCTTCACCACCGACGCCGCCATCGCGAAGCTGAAGGCGAAGGGCGTTCCGGCCTCCAAGCTCAACCTGGGCATCGGCTTCTACGGCCGCGGCTGGACCGGCGTCACCCAGAAGGAGCCGGGCGGCACCGCGACCGGCGCCGCGCCCGGCAAGTACGAGTCGGGCATCGAGGACTACAAAATCCTCAAGACCAGCTGCCCGGTCAGCGGCACCGTCGGCGGCACCGCGTACGCCCACTGCGGCACCCAGTGGTGGAGCTACGACACCCCGGCCACCATCGCCGGGAAGATGGACTACGTGAAGAAGCAGGGCCTCGGCGGCGCCTTCTTCTGGGAGTTCAGCGGCGACACCACCAACGGTGAGCTCGCCACTGCCATCGACAGCGGGCTGAAGTAATCCCCCCGGGGACTCCCGGCCCGTGAGAAACCGGCCGGGGAGGCGGTGTCGCCCCCGCCTCCCCGGCCTTTCCACGCACCGCGGGGCTCCCGCCCGCCCGGTGGAACCACACCTCGTCGCGGGGTCCGGACCGAACGGTCCGGACCCCGCGACGCCGTCATGTCCGGCCCGGACGTCCGGGACCGCCCGCCGTCGGGCGCGGTACCCGGTCGGCCGACCGGGGCGCCGTGCGGGGCCGGCGCTCGCCCGGGGGTGGCGCTGCAGGGCGTGGGCGCCGTTGCGGATGAGGTTCACGGTCGTCCCGAAGCCGGCGAACAGCACGATGAAGGCCATCGCCGCGGCCTCGTTCCCGGTGAGGTGCCCGCCGTGGTCGCCGGCCCGGAACAAGCCGGAGATCAGGTCGACCGCCCCGTTGTCGCCGACCGCCCCTGGCGCCCGCCCGGCCGTGCGGATGAGCCTTGGGCGTCGCACCGGAGACACCGGAGCCGCCTGCGGCGCGGGTCGGACGTGCGGCGGACGCGGGTCCCGGGACCCGCGTGCGACGCCCGCCCCGGCGCCCCGTCCTCGCCCCGTCCCTCGCCCCCGGACACGCGTCCGCCCTCGCCGCCGCCGTACCTCGCGCCCCGTCGCCCCGCCCGTCCCCGGCGGGCACACCCAGGACGGACGGGCCGGGCACGGCAAGAGCCCCGCCCGGGGCCGAAAAGGCTTGGGCGGGGCTCCACCGATGTGCTGTGCGGTTGTGGTCCGGCCGGCCGTGACCGGCGCGGACGGACGGGACCCCGCGCGCCGGACGGCACCGGCCTCCCCCGGACTCCGACCGGGGGCACTCCCGGCCGACGGGGCTCCTCGGTCAGGCGACGTTCACCCTCTGCCCGGGAGGGGCGGCTTCGAGCCAGGCGAGGAAGCCCGTGAGCGCGTCCTCGCTCATCGCCAGCTCCAGCCGGGTACCGCCGTGCCGGCAGGCGAGCACCACCGCGTCGGAGAGCAGGGCCAGCTCCTCCTCCCCCTTGGGGGTGCGGCGCTCCAGGACCTCGATGGAGGCACGTTCCAGCGCGCGGCGCGGCCTGGGCGCGTAGCTGAAGACCCGGAACCACTCGACGCGGTCACCGCTGTAGCGGGCCACGCCGTACACCCAGCCCTTGCCACTGGGCTCGGCCCCGGCCTCCGGGGCGTTCCAGCGCAGACTGCAGTCGAAGGTCCCGCCGGAACGCTGGATCAGCCGCCGTCGCAGACCGAAGACGAAGAGTCCCACCAGAACCAGCGCGACGACCACGCCGCTCACGAGCAGAGCGAGGACCATCTTCACCGACCTCCTCGCGTCATCCGGAAAAACCGCACCTGCATCGCCTCAGCCGCGGACCGCCCTGGAGAATTCCAGCGCGTTCCGCGGCTGAGGGTAGTACTGTCCGTGCCGGGCTCAGTGCGTGCCCGCCACCGCCCGCAGGCGGATCTCGGCGCGCCGCTCGGCGGCGGCGTCGGCCTCCGCCTTGGCGCGCTCCAGCGCCCGCTCCGCGCGCTTGACGTCGATCTCGTCCGACAGCTCCGCGATCTCGGCGAGCAGCGAGAGCTTGTCGTCCGCGAACGAGATGAATCCGCCGTGCACCGCGGCGACGACCGTTCCTCCGTCGCTGGTACGGATGGTCACCGGGCCCGACTCCAGCACACCGAGCAGCGGCTGGTGGCCTGCCATGACGCCGATGTCACCCGATGTGGTGCGCGCGATGACCAAGGAGGCCTCGCCGGACCAGACACTCCGGTCCGCCGCGACCAGCTCGACGTGCAGCTCAGCAGCCAACGTGGCTCCTCGGGTCTGACACCTGCCGGCACGGCAGGTGTTCTGTCAAAGAATAACGGGCGTTCGGGGAGGGGCGGGCACCGGACCCGCCCCTCCCCCACGAGCACGGGGCTCAGGAGACGCCGAGCTCCTTCGCGTTCTTCTTCAGGTCCTCAAGACCACCGCACATGAAGAACGCCTGCTCCGGGAAGTGGTCGTACTCACCGTCGCAGATGGCGTTGAACGCCGCGATGGACTCGTCCAGCGGGACGTCCGAGCCGTCCACACCGGTGAACTGCTTCGCCGCGTGGGTGTTCTGCGACAGGAAGCGCTCGACCCGGCGGGCACGGTGCACGACCAGCTTGTCCTCCTCGCCGAGCTCGTCGATGCCGAGGATGGCGATGATGTCCTGGAGGTCCTTGTACTTCTGCAGGATCCCCTTGACGCGCGAGGCACACGCGTAGTGGTCCTGGGAGATGTACCGCGGGTCCAGGATGCGGGAGGTGGAGTCCAGCGGGTCCACCGCCGGGTAGATGCCCTTCTCCGAGATCGGACGCGACAGCACGGTGGTCGCGTCCAGGTGGGCGAAGGTGGTGGCCGGCGCCGGGTCGGTCAGGTCGTCCGCGGGGACGTAGATCGCCTGCATCGAGGTGATCGAGTGACCGCGGGTCGAGGTGATGCGCTCCTGGAGCAGACCCATCTCGTCGGCCAGGTTCGGCTGGTAACCCACCGCGGACGGCATACGGCCGAGCAGCGTGGAGACCTCGGAACCGGCCTGGGTGAAGCGGAAGATGTTGTCGATGAAGAACAGCACGTCCTGCTTCTGCACATCGCGGAAGTACTCCGCCATGGTCAGACCGGCCAGGGCGACGCGCAGACGGGTGCCCGGGGGCTCGTCCATCTGGCCGAAGACCAGCGCGGTCTTGTCGAGAACGCCGGACTCCTCCATCTCCTGGATGAGGTCGTTGCCCTCACGGGTGCGCTCGCCGACGCCCGCGAAGACGGAGACGCCCTCGTGGAGGTTGGCGACACGCATGATCATTTCCTGGATGAGGACGGTCTTGCCGACGCCCGCACCACCGAACAGACCGATCTTGCCGCCCTTGACGTACGGGGTCAGCAGGTCGACGACCTTCAGGCCGGTCTCGAACATCTCGGTCTTCGACTCCAGCTGGTCGAAGTCCGGGGCCTTGCGGTGGATCTCCCACCGCTCGCTCTCCTTGCCGTTCTCCTCGGGGTGGTTCAGCACCTCGCCGAGGGTGTTGAACACCTTGCCCTTGGTGAAGTCACCGACCGGCACGGTGATGCCCTTGCCGGTGTCGGTCACCGCGGCCTGGCGGACCAGACCGTCGGTGGGCTGCATGGAGATGGCGCGGACCAGGCCCTCGCCGAGGTGCTGCGCGACCTCCAGGGTCAGCGTCTTGGTCTTGCCCTCCTCGGTCGGGTCCATGACCTCGACGTGCAGGGCGTTGTAGATCTCCGGCATCGCATCGACGGGGAACTCCACGTCGACGACCGGGCCGATAACCCGGGCGACGCGGCCCGTCGCAACGGCCGTCTCAACAGTGGTGGTCATAGCTCTCAGTCACTCCCCGCGGTCGCGTCGGCCAGGGCGCTGGCGCCACCGACGATCTCGCTGATTTCCTGGGTGATGTCGGCCTGGCGGGCCGCGTTCGCAAGCCGCGTGAGCGACTTGATGAGTTCCTCGGCGTTGTCGGTCGCCGACTTCATCGCGCGGCGGCGGGCGGCGTGCTCGGAGGCGGCCGACTGCAGCAGCGCGTTGTAGATGCGGCTCTCGACGTACCGGGGCAGCAGGGCGTCGAGGACGTCCTCCGCCGACGGCTCGAACTCGAAGAGCGGGAGGATCTCGCTCTTCTTCGACACCTGCTGCTCGTCGGCGCTCAGGCTGAGCGGCAGCAGCCGGCCGTCCACCGGGGTCTGCGTCATCATCGACACGAACTCGGTGAAGACGATGTGCAGCTCGTCCACCCCGCCGTCCGCCGTCGCGCGGGTCACGGCCTCGATCAGCGGGGCCGCGACCTTCTTGGCGTCCGCGTACGACGGGTTGTCGCTGAAGCCGGTCCAGGAGTCCTGGACCGGGCGGCTGCGGAACCCGTAGTACGAGACACCCTTGCGCCCGACGATGTACGTCACGACCTCCTTGCCCTCGGCGGTGAGCCGCTCGGTGAGCCGGTCGGCCGCCTTGATGGCGTTGGAGGAGTAGCCGCCCGCCAGACCGCGGTCGCTGGTGATCAGCAGGACCGCGGCGCGGGTGGGCCGCTCCGCCTCGGTGGTCAGCGGGTGGTTGGTGTTGGAGCCGGTGGCCACCGCGGTCACCGCGCGGGTCAGCTCGGTCGCGTACGGCGACGAGGCGGCGACCTTGCGCTGCGCCTTGACGATCCGCGACGCGGCGATCATCTCCATCGCCTTGGTGATCTTCTTGGTGGCCGTGACGGACTTGATGCGGCGCTTGTAGACCCTAAGCTGGGCGCCCATGCTCAGCCCTCACCCAGCAGCTTGCCGTCCGAGGTCTCGAACTGCCGCTTGAACGCGGCGATGGCCTCGGCGATCGCCTGGAGCGTGTCGTCGGACATCTTGCCGCCCTCGCGGATGGAGGTCATCAGACCCTTGTGCTCGCGGCGCAGGTAGTCCAGCAGCTCCCGCTCGAAGCGGCGGATGTCCTCGACCGGCACGTCGTCCATCTTGCCGGTGGTGCCGGCCCAGATGGAGACGACCTGGTCCTCGGTCGCGTACGGGGCGTACTGGCCCTGCTTCAGCAGCTCGACCATGCGCTTGCCGCGCTCCAGCGCCGCCTTGGACGCGGCGTCCAGGTCGGAACCGAAGGCGGCGAACGCCTCCAGCTCGCGGTACTGGGCGAGGTCCACGCGGAGACGGCCGGAGACCTGGCGCATCGCCTTGTGCTGGGCGGAGCCACCGACGCGGGAGACCGAGATACCGACGTTCAGTGCCGGGCGCTGGCCGGCGTTGAACAGGTCGGACTCCAGGAAGCACTGGCCGTCGGTGATGGAGATGACGTTGGTCGGGATGAACGCCGAGACGTCGTTGGCCTTCGTCTCGACGATCGGCAGACCGGTCATCGAGCCCTTGCCCATCTCGTCGGAGAGCTTGGCGCAGCGCTCCAGGAGGCGGGAGTGCAGGTAGAAGACGTCACCCGGGTAGGCCTCACGGCCCGGCGGGCGGCGCAGCAGCAGCGACACGGCGCGGTAGGCGTCGGCCTGCTTGGACAGGTCGTCGAAGACGATCAGCACGTGCTTGCCCTGGTACATCCAGTGCTGGCCGATGGCCGAGCCGGTGTACGGGGCGAGGTACTTGAAGCCGGCCGGGTCGGACGCCGGGGCGGCGACGATCGTCGTGTACTCCAGGGCGCCGGCCTCCTCCAGCGCGCCGCGCACGGACGCGATGGTGGAGCCCTTCTGGCCGATGGCGACGTAGATGCAGCGGACCTGCTTCTCCGGGTCGCCGGTGCGCCAGTTGTCGCGCTGGTTGATGATCGTGTCGACGGCCAGGGCGGTCTTGCCGGTCTGCCGGTCACCGATGATCAGCTGACGCTGGCCACGGCCGATCGGGGTCATGGCGTCCACGGCCTTCAGGCCGGTCTCCATCGGCTCGTGCACCGACTTACGGGCCATGACGCCCGGGGCCTGCAGCTCAAGGGCGCGCCGGCCCTCGGTCTCGATCTCGCCGAGTCCGTCGATCGGGTTACCGAGCGGGTCGACCACGCGACCCAGGTAGCCCTCGCCGACGGCGACGGAGAGCACCTCGCCGGTGCGCCGCACCGACTGGCCCTCCTCGATGCCGCTGAACTCACCGAGGACGATCGCACCGATCTCGCGCTCTTCGAGGTTGAGCGCGAGCCCGAGCGTGCCGTCCTCGAACTTCAGCAGTTCGTTCGCCATGGCCGAGGGAAGACCCTCGACCTTCGCGATGCCGTCGCCGGCAACGCTGACCGTACCGACCTCCTCGCGCGAGGCCGCGTCCGGCTTGTACGACTGGACAAAGTTCTCCAGCGCGTCCCGGATCTCCTCCGGCCGGATCGTGAGCTCCGCCATCTGGGTTCCCTGCTCTCCTTGTTGGGCCCGAAGTGTTTCTGGGGGTCTGGGGACTGCTTCCCGCGGCGGTGTGCCGCGGGCCCCCAGGACTGCGTCGGCCCAACTCGGGCCGCTTACATGCTTGTTGAGTTGGTGGCTGATCAGCCGGCCATCCGGCGGGTCGCCTCTTCGAGGCGGTCCGCGATGGTGCCGTCGATGACCTCGTCGCCGATGCGCACCAGGACGCCGCCGAGGACCGCCGGGTCCACGTCGAGGTTCAGGTGCACCTGCCGGCCGTACAGCTTGGCCAGGGCCGCGCCCAGGCGCCGCTTCTGGCCGTCACTGAGCGGCACCGCCGTGGTGACGATCGCGACCATCCGGTTCCGGCGGTCCGCCGCCAGCTTGGACAGCGCGGTGAGGCCCGATTCCAGGCTACGTCCCCGCGGGTGTGCGACGAGCCGCACGACCAGGCGCTCGGTCACCGGGTTCGCCCGGCCGCCGAGCAGGCGGGCGAGCAGCCCGGCCTTGGCCGTGTCGGTCGCGACCCGGTCGGTCAGCGCCGAGCGCAGCTCGGTCGAGGAGCTCACGATCCGGGAGAACCGGAACAGCTCGTCCTCGACGTCGTCGAGCGCGCCGGCCCGCTGGGCGGCGACGAGGTCGGCGATGGAGGCCAGCTCCTCGGTCGCGTCCACCAGGTCGCGCGAGCGCGACCAGCGGGACCGGACCATGCCGGAGACCAGATCGACGGTCTCCCCGCCCACCTGGCTGCCGAGCAGGCGCGCCGCCAGCTCGGCCTTGCCCTCGCCGGCCTGGGCCGGGTCGGTGAGGACCCGGCGCAGCGACACCTCACGGTCGAGCAGCGCGGTGACGGCGGCCAGTTCCTCGGCGAGCTTCGCCGCATCGACGGACGTGTTGTCGGTCAGCGCGTCGAGACGCTCGCGTGCGGAGGCCAGTGCCTCGCGGCTCGCTCCATTCATCGGGCGGCCTCGGCCTTCTCCTCAAGTTCGTCGAGGAAACGGTCGATGGTGCGCGACTGCCGGTCGGCGTCCTGGAGCGCCTCACCGACGAGCTTGCCGGCCAGGTCGGTGGCGAGCTTGCCGACGTCCTGGCGGAGCGTGGCCGCGGCCTGCTTGCGGTCGGCCTCGATCTGGGCGTGGCCGGCGGCGATGATCTCCTCACGCTGCCGCTGGCCCTCGGCGCGCATCTCGGCGATCAGCGCGGCGCCCTGCTCCTGCGCCTCCTGACGCAGGCGCGCGGCCTCGTGCCGGGCATCGGCGAGCTGGGCGCGGTAGTCCTCCAGGACCTGCTGCGCCTCGGCCTGCGCGGCCTCGGCCTTCTCCATCCCGCCCACGATCGCGGCGCGGCGCTCGTCCAGAACCTTGTTGATGTTCGGGAGGAGCTTCTTGCTGAGGAAGAAGAAGACGATGGCGAAAGCGATCAGGCCGATGACCAGCTCTGGGATCGGCGGGATGAGGGGGTTCTCCGCCTCCCCCTCGGACGCCAGCGTAACCAGGGCGTTCACATCAGTGCCTTTCGTCGTGTGCGGCTGGTGTTACGCCGCGATCAGCTGGTCGGGTAGACGAACGGCATGACCAGACCGATCAGGGCGAGCGCCTCACAGAGCACGAAGCCCAGGATCTGGTTGGCGCGGATCATGCCGGCCGCCTCGGGCTGGCGGGCCAGCGCCTGGGTGCCGTTACCGAAGATGATGCCGACGCCCACGCCCGGGCCGATGGCCGCGAGACCGTAGCCGATCGAACCGAGGTTGCCCTTGAGCTCGACAGCGGCGAGGGTCGTCTGGAGAGCAGCAGACATGCTCGTTCTTCCTTCTCTTTCACGGACCGGTGGGGGTTGGCCACCGGACGTCTGTTGGTTGGGTGTGGCGGGGGATTCAGTGGTGCTCGGCGAGAGCGCCCTGAATGTAGGAGCAGGCCAGGAGGACGAAGACGTACGCCTGGAGCGCCTGGATGAAGAGCTCGAAGGCGGTCAGCAGAATGACCATGACGAACGAGATGCCCGCGTAGGCGATGCCGATCCCGTTCAGCAGGTACCAGCTGGCGATGGTGAAGATCAGCAGCAGCACGTGCCCGGCGAACATGTTCGCGAAGAGTCGGACGGCGTGCGTGAACGGCCGGATCAGGAGGTTGGAGAAGAGCTCCAGGAGCATCACCAGCGGCAGCACCGGGCCGAGCGACTTGTCGTAGCCCGAGACGTTCTTCAGGCCACCGACGAAGCCGTGCCGCTTGAAGGTCAGGCTCAGCCACAGGATGTAGACGATCGCGGCGAGCGCGACCGGGAAGGCGATGATCGACGTGGCCGGGAACTGCGCGACCGGGATCACCGACCAGAGGTTCAGGATCCAGACGAAGAAGAAGAGCGAGACCATGAGGGGGACGTACTTCTCCCCCTCCTTCTTGCCGAGGCTCTCGTAGACGATGCCGCGCCGGATGAAGTCGTAGCCCGCCTCACCGACCATCTGGAGTTTGCCGGGGACGACCTTCGCCTTGCCGAAGGCGGCCCAGAAGAAGCCCACGATGACCACGGTGCCCACCAGGGCCAGCAGCATCGGCTTGTTGAAGTCGAAGCCGCCGATGGAGAACATCGGCTCGAACGTGAACGAGTGAAGCCCTGGGGCCGGGAAGCCGCACCCATCGAAGATGTGGCAATCGGTCTCGAAGGCGAGCGTCTGGTCAGAACTCACCGCGAGCTCCTTCAGCATGGCGCATAGGTACGGCAACCTCGTTGTGTCGGCGCGGCGCATGGCCGCGGAACGGCACTGGACTGGTCTTACAGGTGTGAGTGCGGCTCGTCAGCACGAGGCCGGGGGTCTGGTCGGGCAGCAGCTGCATGGGCCGCCGATTCCGTTCCGGTGATCCCGGGTGTTCAGCCGCCTGCGCCCGCTGTGCCTCAGATGGCACCGGACGATAGCAGGTGAGCGCTGACCGCTTTATACCGGGCCTACAGATCACGACGGTGATCCGGCGGGCGCGGTGCTCTTCGCCCCCCCGGACTTCCGTTCGTCCTCGGCCTCGGGCTGCACGTAGAAGATCTTGGCCTTCATGTGCGAGCGCACCTGGGCGGCGACCCACACCAAGGTGGCTGCCAGCAACGAGAAGGCGAACGCCCTGGTGTTGAAGAGGGTGGTGTCCCGGAACACCGCGAGGACCACCGCGATCAGCAGGAACTGCACCATGTACAGCGCCAGCCCCATCATCTGGAAGAGCTGGGGGTACTTCTTGGCGGTGCGTTCCAGCACGATCAGGTCGATCGCCATGACGGCAGACACCAGGACCACGCCGAACGCGGCTCCGATCGCGCCCTTGCCGCCGGCGAGCACGGAGCTCACCGCGACGGCGACGACACCGACCGCAGCGGTCGGTACGGCGCAGTGCAGAAGCGTTCGGGCGTCGTTGGACTGCATGAAGGGATCTCCGGCCGAGAGTCGGATGCAACGGTTCGTCGTGGACGAGCGTAATCCCCCGGGATGAGTGAACCTCGCGGCGAAAGGACCGTCGCACTACGGTCCTTCGGCTCTAGCACCGGGTCTAGTGAACGGTATCACAAACTATTTGATGAGGTCTTTACCTACTTCGTGTGCCGACTGTCACACTTGCGATCTAATTCGGGCACGTCCTGCTGACGGGCCGTGAATTCTCTGCTAAGCGCCGATCTTGCGGCC
Source organism: Streptomyces pactum (assembly GCF_016031615.1). GTDB lineage: Bacteria > Actinomycetota > Actinomycetes > Streptomycetales > Streptomycetaceae > Streptomyces > Streptomyces pactus. The sequence continues at coordinate 5,228,190 of NZ_JACYXC010000001.1, read as the reverse complement.
GTGGAAGCGGGAACGGTCGCCGATCGCGGTGGCGCCGTGCACCCCTGCGGGCACCGGCGGCTGGGCGTCGCCGGCCTCGTGCGCGACCGCGGCCGGCACCTCCTCCACGGCGCCGGCGGACGCCGGGGAAGCGGCCGAGGTGGCCGGGTGCGACCCCGCCGACCTGCGGTGACGGCGCTCCCGGCGGTAGCGCGGCGGGACGAAGCCCTCGGCCCAGCTCGGGGTGCGCGGGGTGAAGCGCGGCAGCAGCAGGAGGACCAGCCCGAGCGCGCTGAGCACCGCGATGGTCAGCACGATCCACATGCTGGACGATTCCACCGAGAAGCCGACGGTGCCGAATGCGATCAGCGCCGACCAGAAATACATGATCCACACGGCCCGGCTGTGCGAGTGGCCGATCTCCAGCAGCCGGTGGTGCAGGTGCCCGCGGTCCGCGGCGAACGGCGACTGTCCCCGCCAGGTGCGGCGCACGATGGCCAGGATCAGGTCCGCGATCGGCACCGCGATCACCGTCAGCGGCAGCAGCAGCGGGATGTACACCGGCACCGTGGCGTGCACCGCCTGCCGCTCCGAGCCGCCGAAGTCCAGCTTGAGCGCGTCCGGGTCCACCTGGCCGGTGATGGAGATGGCCCCGGCGGCGAGCACCAGGCCGATCAGCATCGAGCCGGAGTCACCCATGAAGATGCGCGCCGGGTGCATGTTGTGCGGCAGGAACCCCAGGCACATGCCCATCAGGATGGCGGCGAAGAGCGTGGCCGGCGCGGCGGCCTCCAGCCCGTACCCGAACCAGATCCGGTAGGCGTACATGAAGAACGCGGCGGCGGCGATGCACACCATGCCGGAGGCGAGCCCGTCGAGCCCGTCCACGAAGTTGACCGCGTTGATGGTGATGACGACCAGCGCCACCGTGAGCAGCGTGCCCTGCATGGGGGTGAGCGAGACGGTGCCGACGCCCGGCACCGGGATCCACAGGATGGTGAGGCCCTGGAGGACCATGACGCCCGCGGCGATCATCTGACCGCCCAGCTTGACCAGCGCGTCCACGCCCCACTTGTCGTCCAGGACGCCCAGCAGCCAGATCAGCCCCGCGCCGGAGAGCAGGGCACGGGGCTCGTTGGACAGTTCGAAGACGTCCTTGAGGTTGGTCAGGTGCGCGGCGACCAGCAGGCCGGCGCAGAGCCCGCCGAACATCGCGATGCCGCCCAGCCGGGGCGTCGGCTCCCGGTGTACGTCACGGGCCCGGATCTCGGGCATCGCACCGGCCGCGATGGCGAACTTCCGCACCGGTCCGGTCAGCAGGTACGTGACCGCAGCCGTGACGCACAGAGTCAGCAGGTATTCACGCACGGGCTGCCCCAGGAGATTCGCTGGCCATCACAGCCCCACACCATAGCGCCGTGTGGTCCGGGCCCCGGCGATCAGGTCACCGCCGGTACCGGTTCAGACACCCGGCGGGCCGGTCCGGTTGCACCGGGCGGTGTGTCCGGCAGGACCGGGCGGTGCGGCCGGGGCCGCCGGACCGTCCCGGCGGCGCGGCGGGGGTGCGGGGCCGTGACGGGGGCGTGGACGGGCCGGGGCGGGGTCAGGGATACGGCTGGAATTCGCCGGTCAGCTCCGCCACCTCGGCCCGGGTGCCGGCGTCCTCCCGCAGCGCCGCCGCCAGCAGCGCAGCGATCCGGCCCATCTCCGGCTCCGTCATTCCCTGGGTGGTGACCGCCGCGGTGCCCAGCCGGATGCCCTTGACGCAGCCCCCGGGGCGGTCGGGGGCCGGGACCGCGCACACGTCCAGCACGATGCCGGCCGCGGCGCAGCGGCGGCGGGCGGCCGGCCCGTCCACCCCCAGCGGGGCCGGGTCGGCGGTGATCAGGTGGGTGTCGGTGCCGCCGGTGGCGACCGTGAGCCCCAGCTGGGACAGCTCGCCGGCGAGCGCCCGGGCGTTGGCCACCACCTGGCGGGTGTAGGCGGCGAACGCCGGGGTGGCGGCCTCGCCCAGCGCCACCGCCTTCGCCGCCACGGTGTGCATCTGGGCACCGCCCTGGGTGAACGGGAACACCGCCCGGTCCATCCGCCCGGCCAGCTCGGCCGGGCACATCACCAGCCCGCCGCGCGGACCGCGCAGCACCTTGTGGGTGGTGGCGCACACCACGTCCGCGTACGGCACCGGGCTGGGGGCCACGCCCCCGGCGACCAGTCCGATGGGGTGGGCGGCGTCGGCGATGAGGTACGCGTCCACCTCGTCGGCGATCTCCCGGAACGCCGCGTAGTCCGGGTGCCGGGGGTAGGAGATCGAGCCGCACACGATCGCCTTGGGCCGGTGCGCGAGGGCCAGTGCCCGGACGCGGTCGTGGTCGATCAGGCCGGTCACCGGATCGACGCCGTACCCGACGAAGTCGAACCACCGCCCGGAGAAGTTCGCCGGCGAGCCGTGGGTGAGGTGGCCGCCCTGCGCGAGGGCCATCGCCAGCACCGTGTCGCCGGGGCGCAGCAGCGCCGCGTAGGCGGCGAGCACCGCGGAGGATCCCGAGTGCGGCTGGACGTTGGCGTGCTCGGCGCCGAACAGCGCGGTGGCCCGGTCCACCGCGAGCCGCTCGGCCAGGTCCACCACCTCGCAGCCGCCGTGGTGGCGGGCGCCCGGGTAGCCCTCGGCGTACTTGTTGGCGAGCGGGGAGCCCAGCGCGGCCAGCACCGCGGGCGAGGTGAAGTTCTCCGCGGCGATCAGCTGGAGGTCCTGCCGCTGCCGGCGCAGCTCGGCCAGGAGGACGTCGGCCAGCTCCGGGTCCTGCCGGCGGAGCGCCTCGGGTCCGGCCCACGGTGTCCAGGGGTCCGGGGCGCCGCCGGGCGGCGCGTCCCAGGGGCTCCGGGGCGAGGTCCGGGGCAGGTGGCCGGAAGAGGGTGCGGGAGAGACAGCCATCGCCGCTCACAGCCTTGGGGAGAGGTCACCGGGGGTTCCTCCCCAATGTAGGCCCGTTGCGGCCGCTGTGCGCGGTGTGGCGGCCTCCCGGACCTCCGCCGCCGGGGCCGGGTCGCCTCCCCGCGCCTCCGCCGCCGCGCCGGGTTCCGTGCCCGCGGCGCACCGCCCACGACGCACCTTTGGTGGTGCGTGCGCGGCACCCCTTCCCGAAGGGCTCACCCGCACGTCCGGCAGCGCGCCGCGCACGGCCGCACGCCCCGGCTCCCGGGACGCCGCGGGGGTACGCGGTCCGCGCGGACCGGCCCCCTGCGCGGTCTTCCGTGCCGGCGTGCCCGTCCACGACGCGGGGCGTCGCCGCCGGCCGGTGCCGGCGGTCGTTCGTCGGTCACCGCCGTCGTCCGTCCGGTGCCGGGGTCGCGCCGGAAGGCCCCGTGCGCCACCGGCGCCTTCCGGCGTCGGCCGCGTTCCGGCGTCCGCCGCGCTCCGGGACGCCGCGTGCTCCCGAGGTCCCGCGTACGCGGGTTCCGCGCCCGGCGGTCTGCGCGCCGGCGGTACGGCGGCCACCCGTGGCGGGGGGGGCCGGGCGGGTCAGGCCGGGGCGGGGACCCCGGTGAGCGCCGTGACGACCGGGTCCAGCGCCTGCTGGATCTCGTCGCCGATGCTGCGGAAGTAGGTGATGGGGGCGCCGTACGGGTCGTGCACCTCGTCGGCGTCCTCGCTGGGCGCCAGCAGCCAGCCGCGCAGCGCCGCCGCGGCCTGCACCAGGGCGCGGGCGCGCTCGACCACGCCGCCCGCCTCCTCCGGGTCGGGCAGCGTCGCGGGGTCTATCGCCCGGACCAGCCGGGTGAACTCCTTGAGCGTGAAGGTGCGCAGCCCCGCGGAGTGCCCCATGGAGATCACCTGCGCGCGGTGGTCGCGGGTGGCGGTGAGCACCAGGTCGGCACGGATCACGTGCTCGTCCAGCAGCTCCCGGCCGATGAAGCCGGCCGGGTCGGCGCCCAGGTCGCTGAGCACGGTGGCCGCGTGCGCCTCCATCGGCGCGCCCTCGTGCCCCCAGGTCCCGGCGCTCTCCACGATCAGCCCGCTGGTGCGGGCCGGGCCGAGACGGTGCACGAGGGCGTGCCGGGTCAGCCGCTCGGTGATCGGCGAGCGGCAGACGTTGCCGGTGCTGACGTGGAGGATGCGGAAGGTGGCTCCGCCGGCGTCACCCCAGGTGTCGTGGGAGAGCCGCCCCGCTATGCCACGCCCCTGCGGGGGTGTCAATTGGCCACCTCAAGGTCGGGTACGACCTCGCGCAGCTGCTCGGCGCTGAGCGCCCCGGCGCGCAGCAGCACCGGCACCTTCCCGGTGACGTCCACGATCGAGGACGGGACGGCGGCCGGGGTGGGGCCCGCGTCGAGGTAGACCGAGACCGAGTCGCCGAGCATGTCCTGGGCGGCGTCGCAGTCCTGCGGGGACGGGTGGCCGGTCAGGTTGGCGCTGGAGACCGCCATCGGTCCGAAGTCGGTGAGCAGCTCGATGGCGACCGGGTGCAGCGGCATGCGGACCGCCACCGTGCCGTGGGTCTCGCCCAGGTCCCAGGTCAGGGACGGCTGGTGCCGGGCGACCAGGGTCAGGGCGCCGGGCCAGAAGGCGTCCACCAGCTCCCACGCCTGCTCGGAGAAGTCGGTGACCAGGCCGTGCAGGGTGTTCGGGGAGCCGACCAGGACCGGCGAGGGCATGCCCCGGCCGCGCCCCTTGGCCTCCAGCAGGTCGCCGACGGCCTCGGCGTTGAAGGCGTCCGCGCCGATGCCGTAGACGGTGTCGGTCGGCAGTACGACCAGTTCGCCCCGGCGGACGGCGGACGCGGCCTCGCGCAGACCGGTCTTGCGGTCGGTCGCGTCGCCGCAGTCGTATCGCCGTGCCATCAGCGGACCTCCTTGTACGGAGTCGGGGAGAGTACTTGGTGCTGCCCTGTCGTCGGAATCACGGCAGGGCCTTGCGTGCGGTGGCGAAGCGGGGCCGGTTGTTGAGGTCGGGGTGGTCGGCCGCGTCGGCCCAGCCCCGTTCCTCGGTGAAGATCCACGGCACCTGTCCGCCTTGGGTGTCTGCGTGCTCCACGACCACCACCCCGCCCGGGCGCAGCAGCCGGTGGGCGGTGCGCTCGATGCCCCGGATGGTGTCCAGTCCGTCCTCCCCGGAGAAGAGGGCGAGCTGGGGGTCGTGGTCGCGGGCTTCCGGGGCGACGTACTCCCACTCGGTCAGCGGGATGTACGGGGGGTTGCTGATGACCAGGTCCACCTGGCCGTCCAGCTCCGGCAGCGCGGTCAGCGCGTCGCCGTGGTGGAGAACGACGCGGGAGCCCTCGACGTTCTTGCGGGCCCAGCTCAGCGCGGTCTCGTCCAGCTCCACCGCGTGCACCCGGGACCGGGGCACCTCCTGGGCGAGCGCCAGGGCGATGGCGGCGGAGCCGGTGCACAGATCGACGATGAGCGGTTCGACCACGTCCATGGCGCGCACCGCGTCTATCGCCCATCCCACGACCGACTCGGTCTCCGGACGCGGGACGAAGACGCCCGGGCCCACCTGGAGCTCCAGGTAGCGGAAGAAGGCGCGGCCGGTGATGTGCTGGAGCGGCTCGCGGGCCTCCCGGCGGGCGACGGCCTCCCAGTAGCGGGCGTCGAAGTCCGCGTCGGGGACGGTGTGCAGCTCCCCCCGCTTGACGCCGTGCACGAACGCGGCCAGTTCCTCGGCGTCGAAACGCGGAGAGGGCACGCCGGCGTCGGCCAGCCGCTGGGTGGCCTGCGCCACCTCGGCGAGCAGCAGGTTCACGATGGTCCTCTCGCGTCGTCGTCCGAGTCCGCCCCGCCCGGCCCGGGCGGCCGGGGTGTGCCCGGGCCTCGCGACCGGGCCGCGGGGCGGCTTGCCCGGCTCCAGTCTCTCAGCCCGCCGGCCCCGCGGTACCGCGGAACCGGTCGCCGGCCTCCCGGGGCCCGGCGGTCAGCTTGCGTCGCCCGCCGCGGCGAGCTTGGCGGCCGAGTCGGCGTCCACGCACGCCTGGATGACCGCGTCGAGGTCGCCGTCGAGCACCTGGTCCAGGTTGTACGCCTTGAAGCCGACCCGGTGGTCCGAGATGCGGTTCTCCGGGTAGTTGTACGTGCGGATCTTCTCCGAGCGGTCCACGGTGCGCACCTGGCTGCGGCGCGCGTCCGCGGCCTCCTTCTCGGCCTCCTCCTGCGCCGCGGCCAGCAGCCGCGAGCGGAGGATGCGCATCGCCTGCTCCTTGTTCTGGAGCTGGCTCTTCTCGTTCTGGCAGGAGGCCACGACGCCGGTGGGCAGGTGGGTGATGCGCACCGCGGAGTCGGTGGTGTTCACCGACTGGCCGCCGGGACCGGAGGACCGGTAGACGTCGATCCGCAGGTCGTTGGGGTTGATCTCGACGTCGATCTCCTCGGCCTCCGGGGTGACCAGCACGCCGGCGGCGGAGGTGTGGATGCGACCCTGCGACTCGGTGGCGGGCACCCGCTGCACGCGGTGCACGCCTCCCTCGTACTTAAGCCGCGCCCAGACGCCCTGGCCGGGCTCGACCGCGCCGCCCCGGGACTTCACCGCGACCTGGACGTCCTTGTAGCCGCCCAGCTCGGACTCGGTGGCATCGATGATCTCGGTCTTCCAGCCGACCCGCTCGGCGTACCGCAGGTACATGCGCAGCAGGTCGCCGGCGAAGAGCGCGGACTCGTCGCCGCCCGCGCCGGCCTTGACCTCCAGGATCACGTCCTTGTCGTCGCTGGGGTCACGGGGGACGAGCAGCAGCCGCAGCTTCTCGGTGAGTTCCTCGCGCCGCTGCTCCAGGTCCTTGACCTCGACGGCGAAGTCGGGGTCGTCGGCGGCCAGCTCCCGGGCCGTCTCGATGTCCTCGCCGGTCCGCTTCCAGGTGCGGTAGGTGCCGACGATCGGGGTCAGCTCGGCGTAGCGCTTGTTGAGCCGGCGGGCTTCTGCCTGGTCCGCGTGGACGGCGGGGTCGGCGAGCCGCTTTTCGAGGTCGGCGTGCTCACCGACCAGCTCTTCGACTGCCTCGAACATCAAGATTCCCTCAGTGGAGTGACCTGGGTGACGTGCCCCGGTGGGTGCGGCGGGCCCGGTCGGCCGGCCGTGGCGGCCGACCGGCGGGACGACAAAGCGCCGGTCCGGTCGCCCAGCCGGACGCTGGGTGACCGAAGACCGGCGCGGTGCGGGGCGCTACTTCTTCGCGGCCCCTGCGTTCTTGCCGAAGCGGGCCTCGAACCGCGCCACACGGCCACCGGTGTCGAGGATCTTCTGCTTGCCCGTGTAGAACGGGTGGCACTCGGAGCAGATGTCGGCACGGATGGTGCCGTCCGCAACGGTGCTACGGGTGGTGAACGAGGCGCCACAGGTGCAGCTGACCTGGGTCTCCACGTACTCCGGGTGGATGTCGCGCTTCAAGGGATTCTCCTATGGTTCGGGAGGGCGCCGGGTCGGCAGGCCGATTGCCTGTCGTGAACCGGAGCCGACGTACCAGTCTGCCAGCACTGGCCGCATCACCCAAAACCGGGGGTGGGGGCCAGGTATTCCCGTCCCTCGCCCGCGGTGCGCCGGCCGGCACGGGCGCTGCCGCGGGTGGCGTCCCGCGTGGTGCCCTGCGCGCGATGCCGCCGGTGAGATCCGGGCGGCGGGGGCGGGGTTCCGCGGACGGGCGGCGGGCCGGCGGGCGGGCACAGCGTGGCGGGCGGGTGGCGTGACGGGCGGTCGGCGTGGCGGCGGGCGGTATGGCACGCCGGTCAGGGCTCGCGGACCACGCCGTCCGCCTCGGTGTCGTCGGCCGCCGACCCCGGGTGGCGGAGGCGGGCACCGGCCGGTCGGCGCGCAGCGCCCGCCACACCTGGGCGGCCTTGGCCTCAATGGGGCGCACGCGGTTGGGGTCGCCGGGGTCGTAGGCGACCGGCAGCGTCACCATGTGCAGGTCGTCGGAGCCGATGCCGCGCAGGCCGCGCGCGAGGTCGAGCAGCTTGTCCACCGAGGCGAGGTCGGAGTCGGTGGTGAGGGCCTTGGTGGAGGCGTCGGCCACGTCGTACAGCTTCTTCGGGCTGCTGAACAGGCCGATGTCCTTGATCTGGTCGATCAGCGCCCTGATGAACGCCTGCTGGAGCTTGATCCGGCCCAGGTCGCTGCCGTCGCCCACGCCGTGCCGGGTGCGGACCAGGCCGAGCGCCTGTTCCCCGTCGAGGGTGTGGCGGCCGGGCGGCAGGTCGAGGTGGCTCTTGCGGTCGTGTATCGGCTCGGTGGTGGTCAGCTCCACACCGCCGAGTTCGTCCACCAGGTCGCGGAAGCCGGAGAAGTCCACCTCCAGGTAGTGGTCCATCCGGATGCCGGTCATCGATTCGACGGTCTTGACCGCGCAGGCCGGGCCGCCGACCTCGTAGGCGCTGTTGAACATCGCCCGGCGCTCGCCGGGCACCTCGCCGCCGTCCTTGCCGGCCTCGCTCGCCCGGACGTCGCCGTCCTGACCGCCGCGCCGGGTGCAGTCCGGCCGCCGGACCAGGGTGTCGCGCGGGATGCTGACCACGCTGGCGCGCCGGTGGCCCCGGTGGATGTGGACCACCATCGCGGTGTCGGAGCGGGAGGTGCCCTGGTCGTCGCCGTACCGGCGGTTCTTCCCGGCGCGGGAGTCGGACCCGAGGACGAGGATGTCCATCGAGCCGTTGTCCACGTCGTCGGGGCGGTCCCGGCCCAGCGCGCCGTCGATGTCGATGCCGGTGAGGTTGCCGTCGAGCCGCCAGTAGAGGTACCCGAACCCGGCCGAGCCGAGCACCAGGAGCGTGGCCAGCGTCCAGACGGTCATCACCAGGCTCCGGGGCCGGCCACCGGCCCCGCCCCCATCGCGCGGCCCGGCCCCCAGGTGCCGCTGCTCTTCTCGCCCATCCGCTCCTCTGTTTCCGCCGTCCCTCCGGCTCTCCGCCGCCCTGGAACCGCTCAGAGCGGAGTTTCGGTACCGCCGCGCCCACACTGCCCACGTCACCCGCTTGAGACGACGGGTGGAGCGCCAGGGTTGCACACGGCCGCCACCGGCCTCCCGTGTCGCGGTCCGTGTCCCCGCACGCCCCCTCGGCATGCGCTGCCGGACGGACGGACGGACGTGCGGCGGCCCGTGCCGCTCCCCGGGCCCGTGCGCCCTCCCGCGCGCCTCGCCCGCGCCCGGTGGGCGCCCGCGCGGCCCCACGCGCCGCGTCACCCCCGCGGATCTCCGAGCGCCCCTCGCGCCGCCACCGTTCTGCCCCGGCCGCCCGGGCGCCTCTTCCGCCCCGCCGCCTCGCCGCCTCGCGCCGTGCCACTCCCGGCCGCGGTACGCCCTTGCCTCGCTCCCGCCGCCCGCGGCCGCCCGCGCACGCTCCGGCGCGGATCCCGGCCGCCCCCGGGCCCGCACGCCCGCACGCGCCGGCGCCGATCCCCGCCGTGCCGGGCGGGGAAACGGCGAGGGCCCCGCCGTCGGGTGACAGCGGGGCCCTCGCCGGTGCTCGGGTGCCTGATCAGTCGTTGCCGTTGCCCGGGGCGGGCGTGGTCTTGGCGATCTGCATCAGGAACTCGGCGTTGGACTTGGTCTGCTTCATCTTGTCCAGCAGCAGCTCGATGGCCTGCTGCGAGTCGAGCGCGTGCAGCACCCGGCGGAGCTTCCAGACGATGCTCAGCTCCTCCGGCGCGAGGAGGATCTCCTCCTTGCGGGTGCCGGACGGGTCGACGTCGACCGCCGGGAAGATGCGCTTGTCCGCGAGCTTCCGGTCGAGCTTGAGCTCCATGTTGCCGGTGCCCTTGAACTCCTCGAAGATCACCTCGTCCATCCGCGAGCCGGTCTCGACCAGCGCGGTGGCCAGAATGGTCAGCGAGCCGCCGTCCTCGATGTTGCGGGCCGCGCCGAAGAACTTCTTCGGCGGGTAGAGGGCGGTGGAGTCCACACCACCGGACAGGATGCGGCCCGAGGCCGGGGCGGCGAGGTTGTACGCACGGCCCAGACGGGTGATCGAGTCCAGCAGGACCACCACGTCGTGCCCCAGCTCCACCAGGCGCTTGGCGCGCTCGATGGCCAGTTCGGCGACGGTGGTGTGGTCCTCGGCGGGGCGGTCGAAGGTCGAGGAGATGACCTCGCCCTTGACCGACCGCTGCATGTCGGTGACCTCTTCCGGACGCTCGTCCACCAGGACGACCATCAGGTGGCACTCGGGGTTGTTGTGCGTGATCGCGTTGGCGATGGCCTGCATGATCATGGTCTTGCCGGTCTTCGGCGGGGCCACGATCAGACCGCGCTGGCCCTTGCCGATCGGCGCGACCAGGTCGATGATCCGGGTCGTCAGGCCGCCGGACTCGCTCTCCAGGCGGAGCCGGTCCTGCGGGTACAGCGGGGTCAGCTTGCCGAACTCCGGACGGCCGCGGCCGGTCTCCGGCGCCATGCCGTTGACCGAGTCCAGCCGGACCAGCGCGTTGAACTTCTCGCGCCGCTCGCCCTCGCGGGGCTGCCGGACCGCACCGGTGACGTGGTCGCCCTTGCGCAGGCCGTTCTTCCGGACCTGGGCCAGCGAGACGTACACGTCGTTCGGGCCGGGCAGGTAGCCGGAGGTCCGGATGAACGCGTAGTTGTCGAGGATGTCCAGGATGCCCGCGACGGGGATCAGCACGTCGTCCTCGGCCACCTGCGGCTCGCCGCCGAACTCCTCGCGGCCGCGGCGGCCACGGCGGTCGCGGTAGCGCCCGCGCCGGCCGCGCCGGCCGCCGCCGTCCTCGTCGAAGTCGTCGTCGGCGCGCTGCTGGCCCTGGGCCCGGCCCTCGCGCTGCTGACGGCCGCCCTGCTGGCCGCCGTCGTCGCCCTTGCCGCGGCGGTCGCCGCGCTCACGCTGGGCGCCCCGCTCGCGGCGGTCGCCCTTCTGGCCGCGCTCGCCGCGCTCGCCCTTGGCGGACTTGCCCTCGGCGGTGTCGGCCGCGGCCTCGGCCCTGGCGTCGGTACGGGTCTCGACCTTGACGTCGGTGCCGCCCTCGGCCTTCTCGGCGGCCGGGGTCTCCGGGGCGCCGGCGGGCGCGGTGGCCCGGCGGCGGCGCCGCTCGGCGACCGGCTGGTCCTCACCGGAGGCGGCGGTCTGGTCCGCGGCCTTCGGCTGGCCCGGGATGTCGATCTGCGCCTGGGTGCCGGCCCGGTCGGCCGTCTTCTCCGGCGCCTCGGCGGTGTCGGTCTTGGTGGCCTTGTCGGCGGTGTCCTCGCCGGTCCTGGCCTTGGAGGTGGCCCGGCGCCTGGGCTTGGCCGGCGCCTCGGCGGGTGCGGCCTCGGCGGGGGCGCCGCCCTGGGCCTGCCGGTCCTTGATGACCTCGATCAGCTGGCCCTTGCGCATCCGCGCGGTGCCCTTGATGCCGAGGCTGGAGGCGAGCTGCTGGAGCTCGGCCAGGACCATGGCGTCGAGGCCGGTGCCGGAGCGGCGCCGCCGCGGGGCACTGCCGGAGGCAGCGCCGCCGGCCGGCGCGGCGGGAGCGTCCGTGGCGGGCGCGGCGGCATTGCCGACAGAGCTGTCGGAGGTGCCGGCGGCGTTCACGCCCATCAGATCGGTGGTGTCGCTCACGAAGGGTCCTTCCCTGGAGCGGGCGTCGGCCTGTCTGGCTCGGCGACCGGTTGTGCTGTCCGGCTGTGGTCCTTGTCGTGCGGACCGGGCCGGGGCGGTGGTCCGCCGGGTACGGCGGAGAGATCAAATTCATGGTTCCGGCGGGACGGGAAGACTGTGCTGGGTTCCGTCACGCCGTTCCGGAGCGGGCTCGACACTGCTCAGGCAGGCTGCTCAGGCAGTCGGGGAGGCTCCCGGAAGAAGATGGTCCCGGATCGGGACACTGGAGCACTTCGCCTACGAGACCATTCCCCATCGGCATCGCGAGGCATCAAGTGCGGACTTGAGATTAACACTACCGGATCCAACAAACATTCCCCCTCTCCAAGTCCGGCGATCTCCATCCGACGCCGGCGGCGGTCCGGACCGGCACCGCCGCCGCCGTGTCAGGTCAGCGGCAGGACGCACGCCCCCCGGGCGTCGAGAGCGAGCCGGTTGGCGGCCCACCCCTCACCCGCCAGCAGTGCGACCTTCTCGGCCGCACCGTCCTCGACCAGCGCCAGGACGGTGGGTCCGGCGCCGGAGATGACCGCGGGCACCCCGTCCGCCCGCAGCCGGTTGACCAGGGCCACGCTCTCCGGCATCGCGGGTGCGCGGTACTCCTGGTGCAGGCGGTCCTCGGTGGCCGCCAGCAGCAGCTCCGGGCGCCTGGTCAGCGCCTCCGTCAGCAGGGCGGCGCGGCCGGCGTTGACCGCCGCGTCCACGTGCGGCACGGTCCGCGGCAGCAGACCGCGGGCGGTGTGGGTGAGCACGGGTTTGCCCGGTACGAAGACCACCGGAACGATGGAATCCGAGGGCTCCATCCGGATCGCGCGGGCGGCACCGGCGTCCGTCCAGGCGATGGTGAAACCGCCGAGCAGGCAGGCGGCGACGTTGTCCGGGTGGCCCTCGATCTCGGTCGCCAGCTCCAGGAGCGCCGCGTCGTCCAGCCGCTCGGCACCACCTATCGTCACCGCGCGGGCGGCGACGATCCCGGCGCAGATGGCGGCGGAGGAGGAGCCCAGGCCACGGCCGTGCGGAATGCGGTTGGCGCAGACGACCTCCAGCCCGCGGGGCTGCCCGCCGAGCAGGTCGAAGGCGGTGCGCAGGGACCGGACGAGCAGATGGCTCTCGTCCCGGGGCAGGCTGTCCGCCCCCTCGCCGGCGATGTCGATGTGCAGCCCGGAGTCGGCCACCCGGACCACGACGTCGTCGTAGAGCCCCAGGGCCAGGCCGAGGGCGTCGAAGCCGGGGCCGAGATTGGCGCTGGATGCGGGGACGCGCACCCGGACGGCGGCGGCGCGGAACGCGGGACCGGCCATCGCTCGATGACTCTCCTTGTGTGACTGCGGATGGTGTCGAAGAGGTACGGAACACCGCCGGGGGGCCGTGATGGGTACGGCGAAACCACGCAGAGCCGATCGGAGCTGCGACTCTGCGGCTGGGCGGATTCAGTACAGCCTATCGAAGGAAGGTTCTGCGGCGACATAGGGCGCACAGGAGGCGCACGATGCGTGTCGCACGCCGTCTGTGCATCATCATTACCCACGCCGACGGTTACTCGGGGTAACAGTTGCCGGGGTGCGGCCGCGCCGTCCCGGCGCACCGGGCGGCGGTACCGGGGCTCCCGGCGGGCACCGCGCGACGGGCGGCGCGTGACCGTACGGCCGACGGTCGCACTGCCGACGGCCGACGGTCGTACGTCGGGCCACCGGTCCGGCTCCCTCGGTGACCGGGCTGGGCCGGGCCCTGCGCCGGCCACCGGCAGGCGAGCCGCGGGAGGGCAGCCGGACCGCGGGCCACACCCGGACGTCCGGCGCGGCCCGGAGCCCCGGGGCCCGCGGTCCGGTCCGCGGGGAGGCGCCCCGCGGACCGGCCGGCGGGCGTCAGACCAGGCCGAGCCGCTCGGCCGCCGCCGCGGCGTCCACCGGCACCGGGACGGCCTGCGGCGCGCCGGCCACCGCCCAGTCCGGGTCCTTCAGGCCGTTGCCGGTGACGGTGCACACGATGCGCTGCCCGGGGTCGACCTTGCCCTGTTCGGCGGCCTTCAGCAGTCCCGCCACGCTCGCCGCCGAGGCCGGCTCGACGAAGACGCCCTCCTGCGCGGCGAGCAGCCGGTAGGCGGCGAGGATCTGACGGTCGGTCACCTCGTCGATCAGGCCTCCGGACTCGTCCCGGGCCTGCTCGGCGAAGGCCCACGAGGCGGGGTTGCCGATCCGGATCGCGGTGGCGATGGTGTGCGGGTCCTTGACCGGCTCGCCGCGCACGATCGGCGCCGAGCCGGACGCCTGGAACCCCCACATGCGGGGCGTGCCGGTGGCCACGCCGTCGGCGGCGTACTCCCGGTACCCCTTCCAGTACGCGGTGATGTTGCCCGCGTTGCCCACCGGCAGCACATGGATGTCGGGGGCGTCGCCGAGCATGTCGACGATTTCGAAGGAGGCCGTCTTCTGCCCCTCGATGCGCGCCGGGTTGACCGAATTGACCAGCGCCACGGGGTAGTTCTCGGACAGCTGGCGGGCCAGCGTGAGGCAGTCGTCGAAGTTGCCGTCCACCTGGAGGATGCGGGCGCCGTGCACCAGGGCCTGGCCCATCTTGCCCAGGGCGATCTTGCCCTGCGGCACGAGCACCGCGCAGACCATGCCGGCGCGCACCGCGTAGGCGGCGGCCGAGGCGGAGGTGTTGCCGGTGGAGGCGCAGATGACGGCGCGCGCGCCGGCCTCCTTCGCCTGGGTGATGGCCATGGTCATGCCCCGGTCCTTGAAGGAGCCGGTGGGGTTGGCGCCCTCGACCTTCAGGTGCACCTCGCAGCCGGTCCGCTCGGAGAGCACCTGCGCCGGCACCAGCGGCGTACCCCCTTCACGGAGGGTGACGACCGGGGTCGTCGGGCCGACCGGCAGCCGGTCGCGGTACTCCTCGATGATGCCCCGCCAGCCGCCGCGGCGGGTGTCGGTCATTCGCGGGCGGTCTGCAATTGCGTTCATGACTTCCTCTGATTCCCCGGACGCCCCGATCGCGTCCGGTTCGCCTTCCTGGGCCCTCACCGGCCGGTCGCTCATTCGCCCTCCACCCGCATGGTGCTGGCGACGCCCCGCACGGTCTCCAGGCCGCGCAGCGCCTCGACGGTGGCCGACAGCGCGGCGTCGGCGGCGCGGTGCGTGACCACCACCAGCGACGCCTCGCCGACCCGCCGGCCGGCCGCGCCCTCGGCGGCCTCGCCGTCGGCCCCGCCGCCGTGCGCCTTGCTCTGCTGCCGGACGGTGTCGATCGACACCCCGTGCTCGGCGAAGACCGTGGCGACCTGGGCGAGCACGCCCGGCTTGTCGGCCACGTCGAGGCTGATGTGGTAGCGGGTGACCACATCACCCATGGGGCTGACCGGCAGCCGGGTGTACGCCGACTCGCCCGGCCCGGTGGCCGCGGCCAGCTTGTTGCGGCAGGCGGCGACCAGATCGCCCAGGACGGCGGAGGCGGTGGGCGCGCCGCCGGCCCCCGGGCCGTAGAACATGAGCCGGCCGGCCGCCTCGGCCTCGACGAACACCGCGTTGTACGCCTCGCGGACCGAGGCCAGCGGGTGGCTCAGCGGGATCATCGCCGGGTGCACCCGGGCGGTGACGGACCGGCCGTCGGCGGCCCGCTCGCAGATCGCCAGCAGCTTGACGGTGCAGCCCATCCGCTTGGCGGAGGCGATGTCGGCGGCGGTGACCTCGGTGATGCCCTCGCGGTGCACGTCGTCCAGGCGGACCCGGGTGTGGAAGGCGATGCCGGCCAGGATCGCGGCCTTGGCGGCGGCGTCGAAGCCCTCCACGTCGGCGGTCGGGTCGGCCTCGGCGTAGCCGAGCGCGGTGGCCTCGTCCAGCGCCTCGGAGTAGCCGGCGCCGCTGGAGTCCATCCGGTCCAGGATGAAGTTGGTGGTGCCGTTGACGATGCCCAGCACCCGGTTGACCTTGTCGCCGGCGAGCGATTCGCGCAGCGGCCGGATCAGCGGGATGGCCCCGGCCACCGCCGCCTCGTAGTACAGGTCGGCGCCGTGCTTCTCGGCGGCGGCGTGCAGCGCGGCGCCGTCCTGGGCGAGCAGCGCCTTGTTGGCGGAGACCACGCCGGCACCGTGCTCGAAGGCGGTCATGATCAGGCCGCGGGCCGGCTCGATGCCCCCGATGACCTCGATCACCACGTCGATGTCGCCCCGTTTGACCAGGGCGGTGGCGTCGGTGGTGATCAGGTGCCCGGGGACCCCCTCACGGGTCCGGCCGGGGCGGCGGACGGCGATCCCGGCCAGTTCGACCGGGGCGCCGATCCGGGCCGTGAGGTCGTCCGCGTGCGTCGTCATGATGCGCGCCACCTCTGAGCCGACCACTCCACAGCCCAGCAGCGCCACTTTCAGCGGACGCGTACGCATCATCCGACCTCACTTCTCGTCCATCCGGGCAGGGCGCCCGGCGTTGCGTCCGGGTGTCGCCACCCGGCCTTCGAACCGGTGTCGAACCAGTCTCACCCACCGGAAAGGGCGCCCAGCGCCCCGTCCAGTATGCGAGATCCGGTTCAGCCGACGTCGAGACGGAGGAGGTCCTCCTCCGTCTCCCGCCGGACGATCACTCGTGCCTGACCGTCCCGCACCGCGACCACCGGCGGGCGCAGCGCGTGGTTGTAGTTGCTCGCCATCGAGCGGCAGTAGGCGCCGGTGGCCGGCACCGCGATCAGGTCGCCGGGGGCCAGGTCGGCCGGGAGGAAGGCGTCCCGCACCACGATGTCGCCGGATTCGCAGTGCTTGCCGACCACCCGGCTGAGCATCGGCTCGGCGTCGGAGGTGCGGGAGACCAGCGCCACCGAGTACTCCGCGTCGTACAGCGCCGTGCGGATGTTGTCCGACATCCCGCCGTCCACGCTGACGTAGGTGCGCAGGCCGGGCAGCTCCTTGACGGTGCCGACCCGGTAGACGGTGAAGGTGGTCGGTCCGGCGATCGCCCGGCCGGGCTCCACCGACAGCCGGGGCACGGCCAGGCCCGCCGAGGCGCACTCGCGGGTGACGATGTCGCGCAGCGCCCGGGCGATCTCGGACGGCTCGCGCGGGTCGTCGGCCGAGGTGTACGCGATGCCCAGGCCGCCGCCGAGGTCCACCTCGGGCAGTTCCACGCCGTGCTCGTCGCGGATCTCCTTCAGCAGGCCGACGACCCGGTGCGCGGCCACCTCGAACCCGGAGGTGTCGAAGATCTGCGAGCCGATGTGCGAGTGGATGCCGATGAGCTCCAGCCCGTCCAGCTTCAGCGCCCGGCGCACCGCCTCGGAGGCCTGCCCGCCGGCCAGCGCGATGCCGAACTTCTGGTCCTCGTGCGCGGTGGCGATGAACTCGTGGGTGTGCGCCTCCACGCCCACCGTGACGCGGATCTGCACCCGCTGCCGCCGGCCGAGCCGCTCGGCGATGTGCGCCACCCGCACGATCTCGGCGAAGGAGTCGAGGACGATGCGGCCGACGCCGGCCTCCACCGCGCGGCGGATCTCCTCGTCGGACTTGTTGTTGCCGTGCAGCGCGATGCGCTCGGGGGGCATCCCGGCGTCCAGCGCGGTGGCCAGCTCGCCGCCCGAGCACACGTCGAGGTTGAGCCCCTCCTCGTGCAGCCAGCGGACCACCGCCCGGGAGAGGAAGGCCTTGCCGGCGTAGAAGACGTCGGCGTCGTCCCCGAAGGCCTCGCGCCAGGCCCGGCAGCGGCCCCGGAAGTCGTCCTCGTCGAGGATGTACGCGGGGGTGCCGAACTCCTCGGCCAGCCGGCGTACGTCGAGGCCGGCGACGTACAGCGCCCCGTCGGCGCCGCGGCTCACGGTACGTGCCCAGACCCGGGGGTCGAGGGCGTTGAGGTCGGCGGGCGGCGCGGCGTAGTGGCCCTCGGGGAGCACATCGGCGTGACGGGGACCTGCGGGGTGTGCGGAACGGCTCATGTGAGGTGTCTCTCTGCTGCTCTCAAAGAATGTCGGGTGCGTCGATGCCGAGCAGGGCCAGGCCGCCGGCGAGCACCGTCCCGGCGGCATCGGCGAGCGCCAGCCGGGAACGATGGGCGGCCGAGGGTTTCTCCTCCCCGCTCGGCAGCACCGGACAGTTGTCGAGCCAGCGGAAGAAGGCGTCCGCGGTGGTCTCCAGGTGGCGCGCGAGCCGGTCCGGGGCGCGGTGCCGGGCGGCGGCGGTCACCACCCGCGGGTGGTCGGCGAGCACGGCGAGCAGCGCGCCGGCGGTGTCCGGGGGTCCGTAGGGGCCGGCGTCCGCGGCGCCGGGACCGCCGGTCTCCGGGGCACGGCCGGGGGCGTCGGGCCCGGTCCCCGGGGCGTCGAGGTGACCGGCGCGGGCGTCCGGCGGGGCCGGGACCACGGCGTGGCCGGTGGGGGCCGGGGTTGCGGTGCGGCCCGGGCCCGGCCGTACGGCACCCGCATGAGCGGCGGGAGCCTCCGGTACGCCGGATGCCCCCGCCGCTCATGCGGGTGCCCGGTGAGACCGGGGCGGGGGCGTCCTCGTCCGGACCGAACCCGAGGTCCCGGGCGTTGCGCAGCAGCGCGCGGCTGCGGGCGTGGGCGTACCGCACCCGGAACAGCGGGTTGGCCTCGCGCTGCGCCAGCAGCAGGGCGGGGTCGAGGACCGGTGTGTCGTGGGCGGCGGGGCGCAGCAGCGCCCAGCGGGCGGCGTCCGGGCCCAGCCGGTCGAAGAGGTCGCCCGCCCGGTCCGGCACCGGCGTGACCCGCAGCCGCTCCCCGGCGGTACCCGCGGGGGCTACGGCGGCCGTGGCGCCCTGCGAGCGCAGCAGCCGCACCGCGGCCTCGGTCACCACCGCCGCGCGCGGCTCGGTGGGGGCGGCGAAGGTCACCGTGGTGCCCGCCAGCGCCCGACCGTGCCCGTACGTGGTGCCGAGACGGCGGACGGTACGGACCAGGCCGGCGTGCGAACCGGCGTCCAGCGTGATGTTGAGGAACCCGGGCCCGGCGATCTCGACCCCGGCGATCCCCGGTTCGTTCTCCAGCCGGCGGCGCAGCACCTCGGCGACCGCCCGGGGGCCGCCGGGACGCCCCCGAAGCTCCTTCGCCAGCCGCAGCGCGACGTTGGTCGCCCAGTCCCCGCAGCCCGGCCGCGGCGGCGTCTCCACGAGCACCCGCTCGGGCACCGTGACGTGCAGCTCACCGGCGTCCACGGCACGGCGCACCGAGTGCAGCACGATGCGGGACAGCTGGTCGGGGGTCACGGCTCCAGCGTAGGGGAGGACACCCGCCGCACCGCGCACCGTTCCGCCCCTCGGACTGCATGCGTCCGCCCCCGGCCCTGCCGCACCGCGTCCCGCTCGCCGGCCGTCCCGCGAGGGGACGCACCGCTCCACGGTCAGCCGGTCGGCCCGACCACGGGCGCGGCGCCCCCCGCCGCCGCGGCACCCGGCATTCCTCCGGCGCCGTTGCGTATGAGCTCCCGGACCAGCCGCACCAGCCGGTCCGGATCGAACGGTTTGGCGAGGAACGCGTCCACCCCGACCGCGCTCCCGCCGTCCAGCTCCAGGTGCGTGCAGGCGCTGACGATGGCCACCGGCACATGTCTGGTCCGCTCGTCCGCGCGGAGCAGCGCGGCGGTGCGCAGTCCGCCGAGCCGGGGCATCACAGCGTCGAGGGTGATCACATCGGGCCGGACCTGGTTCACGATCTCCAGGCATTCGGCACCATCGGCCGCGGTCACGACCTCGAAACCCTCAAGCTCAAGGTTGACCCTGATCAGCTGCCGGATGACCTTGTTGTCATCGACCACAAGGACCCGGCCGGTCACGCCAGGCACATCTCGAAGGGTAGGCGCGCGGCCACCGCGCCGTCCGGGTTTTGCCCACTTCCGCCCCGTGCGAGGGACCTTTCCCCGACCGGCCGCCGCCGCGGTGACCGATGCGCTAGGGAGAGCGCCGCCGGGGTGCGGTGGGCCGGTCGGGTGTGGGGCCGATGGCGCATGCGGTGTGCCCGGCAGGACGGGTCGCCCCGCGGGTGCGCCGGCTCGGGGCCGGCGCGCGGCGGTGTCCGGTGGGAAGGCCGGACGCCGCCCGGTCCCGATGGTCGAGCCCCCGCGACGACGGTCCCGCCCGGCCCGTCCCGGGCCCCGGAGCGCCCTCCCGGGGAACCCGTTCCTGATCACCCTCCCGGAGCTGGTAATGTTCTACCCGTCGCCGCGAGACAGCGGCGACAAAGCCCCCGTAGCTCAGGGGATAGAGCAACGGCCTCCGGAGCCGTGTGCGCAGGTTCGAATCCTGCCGGGGGCACTTCGCAAGAAGTGCCAGAAGACCCCGCCACCAGCGCAAACGCTGAGGACGGGGTCTTCGCGTATGTGCAGGCGTGTGCGGGTCGGATCGGCCGTATGTCGGGGTCTGTGGACTATTCGTGGACAGAATCTTGGGGCGTTTCCCAGGTCATCCCCGGTAAATGAGAAGGCCGCTGGACGCGTCCAGCGGCCTTGAACACGGTTCATCGAGTCAAGCTCGGATCTCGCGGACCAGGGTGCCGTCTCCGTCGTAGAGCTCTAGGGAGTACGTCAGTCCGAAACGGTGGAGGAGACCGGCGAGCTCATCGAGCCGCTGCGGATCGACAACGCCGTTCAACAGGATGTCCGGCCCATCGATAAGGTCGAGCTCCACCTCGCACCAACGGGTTCCTACCTCGTAGCCGCGCCAGGAGGACGACTTTGACTTCCAGCCGGCCCGGATGAAGCGCTCGGCAACGGGCGAGGCGTCTCGGCAACCGTGCAAGATGCCGTTCAGGTTGTTGCCTATCTCGGCCCACTCAGGATCGAGCGCTTCGCCTTCCTCGGACGTGTCCACCCTTGGAGTATCAGGGGTTCCTTGGCTGCGTGATCACTCGTACTCCCGCAGCAACTCCTCGATCTTGCGATTGACGATCTCCTGCCGTCCGTCGATGCACTTGGCGTAGCGGCTCAGCAGGATCTCCACGCTGTTGCCCGCACGCTCGGCGACCTCTGTCGGGTCCACCCCGGAGTTGAGCCAGGTCGACAGTGCCGAGTGCCGAAGGTCATACGGGCTCAAGCGGGGAGGCGACCGCAGTCGGCGGGAGCGCCAGCGCACGGGCCTCCTGCCAGACGCGGTAGTACGTCGAGGAGCCCACCACTCCCCCGCGCTCGTTGGTGAACAGCCGCCCGTCCTCGGCGGTGCCGAAGGTGTCGAGGTGCTGCCGGAGGATGGTGACGAGCTGGGGCTGGATCGGTACGAGCCGGACCTCTTCCGCCGGCCGGTTCTTGAGGCCCCGGTCGTCGCGGGTCTCGCCGGAGTCCGTCCACTGCCTTCCGACGCTGGGTTCAGCAGCGCCGTTCTCCAGCCGGCCTCGGGCCGGCCTCGGGCCGGCCTCGGGCAGTTTCAGGTCCGCTTCGGTAAGGCCGACGGCCTCAGCCGGGCGTAAGGCGCCGTAGTACATGCAGGCGAACAGGCCGACGAGTCGGCGGCCACGCGCCCGGCCGTACCCACCGACCTACGAGACTGCAGTCAGCAGGGAACGAGCCTGCGCGGGATTGGCGACCACGCGGGGATCGACTTCCCCGGCAACCTTCGGCTTCTTTCCAGCGGATGCCCGTGATCGGGTTCTCTTTGAACTCCTCGAGGTCCACTGCGTAGTGCAGCGCGTTGACGAGTGTCCGACGGTTGCGCCGGACGGTCTCTGCGGCTGCCGCCGTCCCGTCGAGCTTCAGTTTGAGCGAGTCCAGGACGGCCCTGCCGATCGCAGCGTCATCGAGCTCCATAAGCGGACGCGACGCCTTGGACACCCAGTGCAAGATGTTCGCGATCTCAGTCGGCAATTCGCGCTCGTCCGGTCCGGGAAGGACGATGGCCCAGGTGCGAAGCGCCCTCCTGACCAGTTCCTCGGACGGCTGCCCCGGACGCTCCTCTAGCAGGGCCATCGTCACAGCGGTCAGAGCCTCATTGATCCCGTTGCGCGTGTTCGGCGCCGCGTGCGGCCACTTCATGGCGAGGTACTTCAGAGCGAAGGCCTACCAGGTCATTGAGGCTGCCTGCTCAACCATCGAGTCAGGCAGCCCCGTCTCTGTGTCGAACTCTTCGCCAGCATGGGCGGTGCGAAGCAGCTTGGGACGGTAGTGGTCAGCAAGCCCCTTGGTGCGGAACTGTTCAGAGAACACGTTCCCCGCGACGGTCCATCGCACGTCATAGGACGACTTCTTGGTGTTCCTCTTGCGACCCCCCCCCCACCTTCACGTCGAGGGATTTCAAGCCGCCGCCTCCAACTGCCGCAGCCAGGCGCTGAAGTCGCTCCGCCACACCCGAAGCTCCCCGTTGGGCAGCTTGAACGCAGAGGGTCCCTGCCCCAGCTCGCGCCACCGGTAGAACGTCCGGCGAGACACACCGCCCAGTTCATCCAGGACTTGGCCAACAGTCATCAGCTCGTCGCGACGGGGGTCCATGCCGGTTATCCTTCCGTTCCGGGGGCGGCTTCCAGGGAGGCGGCAAGCCAGGTCTCGCCATGACTGAGACCGGTGCCGGCGAACACCAGTGGGCGAGGACGAGCGTGGTCTCGTCGTCCTGCGGTGCTGTTGGGGGCGCGGCTTGGGTACGGCGCCAGTCGGCTCGGGCGTCACGGAGTGCGCTGAGGGTGGTCGAGTAGCTGCGTGACTCGGTGGAGAAGTGGCCACGGAACCCGAGCATGTGCGCCCAGGCCCGGAGGCGGAGGTCTGCCAGCTCGGGGCGCGCCCCGAGGGTCCAGGCGATGCGCCTGAACGAGCACCGCGTCGACGCGGGCCAAGGAGGCGCGCACGGTTGGGCTCCCTCCAGTACGGTCAGTCAGTGGACTTGAGCTCATTGGCCCGTGCTCGGGCGGCGGCGGCGACGTCAGCCGCCTCGGTGTCACCGGGCCGGTCGGCGGCGATACGTTCAAGCAGATCCGCCTTACGGCTCGTCAGTTCGCTGTAGCTGCCAGCCCGAACTCGCGGTGGTCGGCAAGATCGGCGATCAGCGCCGAGACTTCGGAGATGGACAGGCGGGACAAGGCTGCTCCCTCGGGTTTTAGGCATGGCAGGGTAGGGAGCTGGCACGAGACGGACGTGCAGGCCGTACGAGGGTGTGTCGAGTGGCCTATTCGGCGATCGGGGACTGGCTTGACCAGCGGTACCGGGGAGCCAGTCGGCTGGAGCGGCACCGCAGGCCGGCAGGATGCGAGTGCGGACAGGTCCGGCACGAGGTGCACCGTTTCCCGGCAGACCGCAGCAGCATCAGCGAGCGACAGGAACGGCGTACGGATGCGGGACCAGCCGCCGGAGGTGTCTCCGGCCACCGCCAGGCCGGGCCGTTCCGGGGCGATGTCGCGTGCGGCGAAGACTGCCTCGGGTGCGATGTCGCCCAGCGCCATCTTGGCGGAGGCTTCGTCGTTCACGCGGTGTCACACCCGACCGGTCAGCTGAGCTCGGAACATGGACGCGCCCTTGCCCAACTCGGCCCCGAAGCGCTGCCCGCACACTTCCAGGTAGATGCTGGCGGCACGGCCGAGCTGGGCTAGCCGGATGAGTTGGGTCACCGTCTCGGCGCGGCGTTCCTCGTCCTTCTTCGTGGCGACGAGGAAAAATTCAGCAATCTCGTCAACCAACGGCACGACAGGAACGGGCCGTTCGTGTTCGGGCAGGCCTCAGATGTCGCAGGCTCCTCGTCCCGGGTGCCACGCGATACCCTGCAGGGCCTTAATCAGGTCGTACCGGTCTTCCATCTCCCTCACGAGGACCGGCAGCAGCTCGGCTGCCTGCTGAGGATCGGTCGCCAGCGCCGACAGGCGCCGGGCGAAGGGCGCCAGCTCCACACCCCGCTTGCAGTCGATTCCGACCAGCGTGACCGGCTGCTGTGCCATCCCGGTGACCAGGTGCCGTAGGTACATGGACTTCCCCGACAGTGTTGCGCTGAGGGTGAGTTGATGCGGGATCGTCCGGTAGTCGCGTACGAAGGCCGTCGCGTCCTCCCTCAGCGCCACTGGCACCTCGAGGAATCCACCGCCCGCCTTCCTGGGCATCCGAACGTTGTGCAGCATGTCGAAGCCGACGAGCCGCAGTTCCACCACACCGGGCTTCACGTCCCTCACATACACGGCGTGAACGCCCTAGGTGTATTGATCACGAGCGTTGTTAACGCTGGCTGGTCTTGATCACGGCGAAGACCTCCGGTGTGGTGGAGGTGTCTAGGCTTCACCGCACACGGAGGTCTTCGTGTCCCACCGTAATGCCCGGCTGACCGTTCACGGCAGGCGGATCCTGGTCGAGCGTGTCCTGGCCGGTCGTCCGGTCGCGCATGTGGCCGCGGAGACGGGCATATCCCGTCCCACGGCCCACAAGTGGGTCCGCCGCTGGCGGGCCGAAGGCGACGCGGGCCTGGCCGACCGCTCCAGCAGGCCGCGCACGATCCCTCACCGGACAGCGGCCGACGTCGAAGAAAGGGGCCTGTGACCTGCGGCGGACCCGCAAGCTCGGGCCCGCTCGGATCGGCCCGATCCTGGGGCTGCCCTCATCCACCGTCCACCGGATCCTCACCCGCCACCGACTGAACCGGCTGGCTTGGATCGACCGTCCGACCGGTCAGGTCATCCGCCGCTACGAACGCGAACGACCCGGCGAACTCGTCCACATCGATGTGAAGAAGCTCGGCCGGATTCCCAACGGTGGCGGCCACAAGACCCTGGGCCGCCAGGCCGGCCGGGCCACCCGCTCCGCCATGGGCTTCGACTACGTCCACTCCGCGATCGACGACCACAGCCGGCTGGCCTACAGCGAGATCCACCCCGATGAGAAGGTCGCGACCTGCGCGGGCTTCCTCACCCGCGCAGCCGCGTTCTTCCACAGCCACGGCATCCCCCGAATCGAACGGGTGCTCACGGACAACGCATGGGCCTACCGCAGGGGCCTGGCCTGGAAGGCCGTCCTGGCAGAACTCGGCGCGACGGGCAAGCTCACCCGCGCCTACCGCCCCCAGACGAACGGCAAAGTCGAACGCTTCAACCGCACCCTGCTCGACGAATGGGCCTACCTACGGCCCTACACCTCGAACAACGAGCGGACAGCAGCCCTGACAGACTTCCTCCACACCTACAACCACCACCGCTGCCACACCGCACTCGACGGGCACCCGCCCATCAGCCGTGTTAACAACGCTGCGGGTCAATACACCTAGGCGTGTCGCAGCCGCTCCGCCGAGGCGGCGACATCTGCCGGCTCCTGCCCCGGAGCCAGCCGAAGCCGAAGCCGCAGACCCGTCGAGGTGGGCCGGATGATCCCCCGGCGAGGAGGCATCGGCCGGACCTCACGCCGACTCGTCGCCTTGACCGCCAGAGCCCGCAACCGGCAAGGCTGGACGGTCAGGCCGCTCGCCTCCATGACGGAGCCGCATGAGCCCAGAAGCCGAGCCGTCGATATCGGCAGGCCGAACGTGGACCAGTGACTGCCCGACTCGCCATGAGCTTACGGCGCCATGATCACTCGCCCCAAAGCAGCTCCAGCCCAAAGCCGATCCGCCTCCCTGCCTGCAATCAAATTGCATCAACTGGGCATTTCAGTAGTGAGTGACTGTCCATGTTTTGCGAGATCTAAAAACACCGTCATCTTGGTTCAACGGATAAAGGAAATCGCCAAAATAAGGGACGTCTCTATCGCTGACGCCGTCATATCCAAGCTCGATGAGGATGCGCGCGAGCCATCGTGCAATCTGCATGGTGTACATTCGACACCATGGGACTACGGCGTCATTCTCAAGATTGACCACAGTCGCCATCTCTACGGTGTCAATCCTTTCTCCATTCACGAGCGAGTCGCGCACCAAGGCGGACCCGTCAAATGCTGAATCGAGGAGTCGAGCGCGCTCCCGATCTCGAGCTCTCTTCGCGGCCTTGCAGTGGCGACGCGAGACTTCAGATGCGACTAGATCCCACCACTGGGCTGCCGCATCGCCGCCCGGCACCTGAACGCCACCCAAGTAGTCCAAATGGAAGTACCTTCCGGTAGCCGCAAATCCGCCCAGAATCTCCACGATTTTTTCGTGAATTGAGTCAGCGGGGCGCTTAAATCTAACATCCCCTGGATATCGTCTTTGATGAACCTGCTCCACCGCATCGAACAGGCTAATCAGATCATGACTGAGTGATTTCATCTCTTTTCGGGATACGAAATCACCGCTCGTTAGCTGGCGGTCGACGTGAAGAATTATCTTTCCCGCACGCTCAAAGCCGATGCTCAGCGGGAAGAACGCCTCGGCGTAGGTAGCCATTCTTTGTGGCATGGTCTTTCCGAGCGTCGTTGCTCCCATCCCGATCTGTGAGGATGCGATAGCCGTCTCGGCCGCCAAGGCGTTCCAAAATTTCGACATCACGGCGAGTGCCTCTCGTGGGCTGTTCGAGAAGGGGATTATTACAGCCCGCATCGCAGTATCGGAAATCTTTTTAACGTGCAGCGTTTGGTATGGTATGACGACCTATCCGGGGGCGGTGGTGCGGCAGAGCGGAGCGGCTCTCGCGGCATGAGCTGATACGCCCTGGGCCGCCTCTGGGCCGTGCGAAGCCGATCAACGCTGACTGACGGCACCCACGGGTGACCACCCCCACCCGCCCTGGCCTGGGCCGCCGAAGTTGATCTGCCAAACTGGATAGGTTATGCCTGCACCCGGAGAACTGAGCTGACGTGCGCTGATGCACACATCGGGTGAGTGTCTAAGTGCGTGACAACGCCGACGAATAACGGCGCGAGCACGGACGTCTGCGACCATCAGCGCAGATGAATGGTGGTTGCCCCGTGTGTTGCTGCTGTCCGGGGTAGTTGATGTCAGCGGAGTTTCGGGACCGGGCAGCCCACCAAAGGTTTGGCCGGCCGGTCGGTCCAGCACCACCAGACATACCGATCGGTACATCTCCATAGCGTCCGGCATGTCCGCTGGCCATCGTCTTCCCGCTGAGAGAGAAGGAAGCTGCCGGACTTCATTGACTGGCAGCACCCGGGGCAGGCCGAGGCGTCGGTCATGAAGCGCACCCTAACGGAGCGACTGCTTCGTCCCGAAGCAACTTTGGCAGCACATTGGTGGTCAGGTCATGAAGCAGTTCCGGCTACGCGAGTTGGGGCCCGGCCGAAGCTGACGGCTTCGAAGGACACCTCCAGGGCGTCGGAGAACTCCAGCTCTCTGTGATACCGAGAGGTCCACCGCTGCCAGCGGGACGGGTGCCTCGGTCCATCGCCAACTCGAAACGCCTGACAGCCCGAGACGACCAGCCTTTCAGCTACCCACTCCACTTGTTCGCGATGGTACTTCCGTGCCGTACCGGTTGGTTCGGAGATGCCATAAGCCAGCAGCACTCCATCACAGACAGAGAAAGCTGGTTCCATCTGCTGTCTAGCCTGGGCCCATCCGTCTGGGGTTGCTCCGAGCGTCGAGATGTCTGTGACGGCGCCTGAGGGAACGGCGAACAGGTTCCTGATCGTGAAGGTTTCGAAGCCGAGAAGGTCACGGGCCAGTCCAAGCCGCGCCCTAGTGCGCTCGCCGCTCCCCAAGGGCGGATTGGCGAGGATGCACAGTAGCTCCCGCCTCGGAAGCGCCTCGTCAGTCGGTTCCGTCATTGGAATACAAGATGTCGACGATGCGAGTCACTTCGCTGTTCCGGATATCCTCGGCGAGCTTGACCAGGCCGAGACTCATGAGGGTCTCGGCGACCTCCGCCGGGTCCTCACATTCCGGGTGAAATGCACGCACTAGTTCAAAGAGCTCGCCACTTGGGTCGAAGGATCCGACGTTCATGTTCTGCCCGTCGCCGGCGCGGCCGAAGTTGCCTCCACGTACCGGTTCAAGGTTGAGCCGAAGGGCGTAGGCGAGACCTAGGCGGACCAACTGCTGCTTCTCTCGGAATGGGAATCGGGCGCTGATCTCGTCTCGAGCGATCTCAGCGCGGCCAGTGAGGGCAATGTTGACGCGACCGCGCGCGATGGTTTCAGACACTGCGAAGCTCCTGGATGTTGGTCTCGTGCGCGGACGCTCCTCGAGACAACTCGAACTCGGCCAGCATTCGACCTCGAAGCAGGTCTCGGGCAGTCCCGCGGGGGAGCTCACGCTCGTGAACCAGAAGGAACACCTGGGAGCTGAGCTTGTCGAGGTTGGCAACGACGCCCTCAACATGGTGTTCGTCGAGGCGTCCGAACGGGGAGTCCATGACGAGTGGCCCGCTGATGGGGGAGCTGGCCTGCAGGCCGCCCAAGAGCGACAGTGCGACTAGGTGCTCGTAGCCAGCGCTCCGGTGCTCTACGGGGGTTCCGGATCGGTCAAGGATACGCAAGCCGTAGGACTCGTTTATCGCAAGCTTCACGTAGTCACTCTCGGATCGCATGCTCCGGAAGAGTTCGGTAGCCCTCTCCTGAATACTCTCCTTGAGCTGGTCGCGATAGATCACGATCGCCTTCCGGTAAAGGTCCGCGAGGGCCTCAGCAGTTCGCTGCCGCTTGTAGACACTCGGGTCTGCCTGGCCCGCCCCTGTCTTGCGGATCTGCTCTTCGATCTTGGCGACGTTCTTCTTGGCCTGCTCGTATTTATCCAGCTCGTCCTTGTACGCAGCCTTCGCTTGTCGCAGGAGAACGCTGACGTTCTTGGAGCGCTGGACGAGGTCGGTTAGCCCGGTGTCCTGTCCCTTAAGCTTGTCCTCGAAGTCGTCGATATCTTCCTGGTAGTCCTCAATCTTCTGCTGCAGCTTCAGGTAGCTGTCTTCGACAGTTTTCAAATTGGCCCGAAGTTCGTGCCCGCGGCCCGACTCGCGCAGCCGCCTGAGGCTCGCCTTCAGGGCTGCCGCCTTGTCCTCTTTAGCTCTCAGCTCGCTAGAATCTGAGCTCCGGAGGTGTTGCTCGAGGGCAGCGCGGTTGCTGGCATCCAGACGGGACTCGCACACTGGGCATATATCCGCGCCCATGGACTTGTAATGGCGGGCGAGGATGGCCGCGAAGCGCAGCTCATCCAACTGGGCTTCGATGGCCTCCAACGCCTTGGTGTCCTCTTCGATGCGAGCCTCGATCGGCTCCACGAGCACCGCCCTCCACGACTCGGCGAGGAGGTCTTTGAACTCTTCCTCAGCCGCGTCGCACTGCGTCTTTGCCTCCTTGAGGAGTTTGAGAGTCTCGTCGCGCCTGGTCTTGATTTCGAGCTTGCCTGACTGCTCCGCCAGCTGCTGATCGAGCTGGGCCGACTCAGCCTCCAGGTCTTTGGCCTTCTGGTCCTCCGCCTCGTAGTTCTGGCGGAACGCACGGAGACGACTCTGCTCAGTATCAAGATGCTGGCCAAGCTTCTTCGTCTTCGAGTCCCGCTTCGCAGCAGCAGCGACCAGCTCACCGGCGTGCTCAGCGACCCGAGCGCTGTCTCGTGCCGCGTTCTCCAGAATGGGAAGTCCGAGGATGCGTTCGATGGCATCGCGGAGCGTGGAGCCAGCGGTGTTGTCGTCATCGAGGAGCTTCTCGTACTGGTCGAGGAGCTCTCCGTCGAACAGGAAGAACTGCTCGATCTCCCTGGGCATCAGTTCAGTCACCTTGCGCTCAGCATCGGCGGCACTCAGGGCGACCGAATCACGACGCAACGTGAGATCGCTGCAGCATTCCTCCCCCTTGCGGATGAGAGAACGAGTGAGATCCCACTGCGTGCCGTCTGCTTCGAACTCGAGGCGGACACGGCATCGGACTGAATCGCCGGACGCTTCCGCAAGGGCAACCTTGTTAGTGATGTCCTCGAGTGGCAGTGGACGGGTGCTCCGCTTGCGAACTTCACCAGTCCAGGCCCAGCGGAAAGCATTGAGTAGAGACGTCTTGCCTTTTCCGTTTCGGCCGTAGATAACGACTACGCCGTCCTTGTCGGGGATATTGATCTCCTGCTCGCCCATGAAGACGAGAAAGTTCTCAACGGTGAGCTTCTGGTATCTCAAACCTCAACGCTCCTGTCCAGGTGCTCCTGGATGACGCGGGCCACGGCCTCCTGTGCGCGGGGTCGATCCTCGACGTACCGCTTCTCAATCTCTACGATGTGCTGAACCAGCGCTGAATCGACGCTGTCGTCATAGAACCGTGAACGCACCGACTCGATCACTTGTGCAAGGTTGTCTCGCATGAGCTCTACTCCTACAGAAGTACTTGCGTTCACAGTGCCGCACGAAGTGTGTGAAGCCACAGGCTAGTTGTCGCCCTCCTCGCCGGAACCGAGGAACTCATAGAGTGCCTCGAGATCGCCGCCAAGTCCCACAACTAGCCGCTCCAGCGAGTCACGAGCATCGCTATTTAGGGCATCTCGGGCGAAGTTGCCCGCGCGGGCGAGCTCACCCTGAAGCAGTGACATCCCCGACGCTTCCCCAAGGGTCTCGGGCTGCAGGATCGCATCATAGACGGTGGCGAGGCTCTTCCCTTCAACTTTGCGCAGCACGCGCCCACGACGCTGGATGAACTCTCGAGGATTCCTGGAGGACGCCAGGATCAAAGCATGGTCCGCGTTGGGGATATCAACACCCTCGTCCAAGCACTTGATCGAGACGACTACGCCACCGTTCTCATCGAAGTACCGCAGCGTTGCAACCTTGTCTCCCGGCATGTCCGAATAATACTCGTACGCGTCGATCCCAGCGGAACGAAGGCTGCCAGCAATGTCCTGCATCTGACCCTTATCGTCGCAATAGACGAGCCAACGCTGTCCAGGCTTGTAGCTCTTGGTCACCACCGACCTAGCTAGGGGCGTCTTGCCGGCAGCCTTCTTGGCGATCCGAGCTCGCTGCATCGTCAGCGTCCTGATGCGCTCCCGCTGACTGCTGGTGGCACCACTAGGCGAGTTACGGGACTGCGCGACGAGCCGTCCGATCTTTTTGCTCAATTCGTCCCATTGTTCCTGCTCCTGCGGGCTGAGCCGGACAAGCTGTGGGTAGTAAAGGTAGTCACAGAGAGCGCCGGCCTTCAGGGCGTCCCTGAGTGTGTAGCGGTGGATGACCCCACCGAAGTAGTCGAGAATCGCCGAGGTGCCTTCCGGATCCCCCGCACGTTCTGGCGTCGCCGATAGACCTAGACGTGCTGCGGCATCAATCTCCAGAACCTTCTGGTACGACACAGCCCCCAGACGGTGAACCTCATCGCCGATGAGCAGGAGGTCCTTCGCGCGCGAAGCCTGGTTTACGAAGGGCCTCTGAGCTGCCGTGGGAGCAAGGGCAACCACCACGCGCTCCGAGGCAGGCTGTGTCAGCCAGTTGTGAAGCCTTGTCTTCCAAGCGGATTCACCGTCGCCGCACAGATGCACCCGGCGCCCCGTGTCCTCGATCTGTTCCTTCCACTGGCGCGCAACCAACCGCGAAGGGGCAACCACGAGAGCGGGCCCTTCGTGTCCGACGATCGCGGTGATGCCCGTGACCGTCTTACCTGACCCAGTCGCGTGGGCGAGGATCCCTCGCTTACCGTGGCGCTCCCACTCGTTGAGTCCTGCGATCTGCTGCTCACGGAGGGGGCGACCATCTGGCGCAGTACGGACGACGAGGTCCAGCTCCGTATTCACAGTGATCTCAGCCGCAAGCTCGCGCCAGTCAACGCCTTCTGCCTGAGTTTCCAGCCAGTGCCGGAAGGGCGCGGGGAGGGCGAGGACTTCAACCCCGTCGCTCTTGCCGGCCCAGAGCTTCTCGAAACGTTCGGTAGATCGCTGGACCCTGATGCTGTCGTTGCGGCCCGTCCAGCTCGTCCACGCGTCGAACGACTCGACGTTGCCGTCCGAGGCAATACCGAAGCGGGTCTCATTCAAGGACCCGCGGAAGCCGATGCGCTGCCCATGCGCATCAGTAAACAGTCCCACCTTGTCATGAAACATACGCCGATCGTCGAGTGAGGCGTTGGCGACCCGAGCCAGGCGGATATCGAGGAGTCTCTCTGAGATCAATGCGGCCAGGGCGAGCGCCGGCTTGCGGAGCTGGTCGGTGGTAAGCAACGCATCGAACTCGGACCGCAGAACGGCAGCAAGAGAGTTGTCGTCGCGAGCTTCATAGCCGCGTTCGATTCCCTGTGCGTCTTTCTCGGTGATCCGGGGCGAGCAGAGAATGCGGATTTTTCCGCCGCGTTGCACAAACTCAGGCAGCGCTTCCCAGTACAGCGCCAGAGCGCTGCTGGCGAAGAAGCCCGTAATCCGGTCGTAGGCGACGGCCTTACTTAGAGCACGCAGGTAAAATTCGCTGAGGATGTCCTCCCTGTCACTCGCATACTCCGGTTCGGGAGTCCATCCTGACTTGCCCCAGCCATCACCACTCACGAGATGAGCCTCTCGATTGACAGTTGCCAACGCAGCTCTAGCGCTTCCGGCAAGGTGTCCGGACGTGACGCGACCACGGTCTCCGATTCGTCAGTGCCGCGGAGCTTCCTCGTCTGTCGAGCCACACCAAGAGACATCGCCTCTAACAAGGTGTCCTCCAGTATCTGGACCCCCTTTGAGTGGGGAATACCTTTCCCAATGTCGTGGGCGTCCGCGTCCCACAGGGCAAAGACCTCCAAGCTCGGGTTGTAACCAGCGAGGATGACGTACGCGTCGTCGGTGGTGTCGAAGTGCCGACCCTTGTTGGGCAGGATGATCTGAATGCGGTAAGCACCCTGCTGCCGCTCCGACGGATGTGTCGTCATCGTATACAAGTAGACGCGCATGAGAGGAGGCAACGGAACTGCTGCGCGCAGGTCGAACGGCCTCTTATCAAGCTCCAGAGTGTCGCCAGAGCTGCAGTGGTCTGCGAGGGACGCAGCGAAGAGCCGGTTTGCATGGCGAGTGCCCGCACCAGCTCTCGACCGCATCACCATGGGTACCAGTGTGCCCAACGACTCCGGAAACAGGGTGAAGTCATCCCCAGCGTGCGCTGTCACGGCCTACTCCGCCGGGACGTCTTCTGCCGCGAACTTCGTCTTGTAGAACGCTTCGAACTCTGTCAGCGCGGCATGTGCTTGCTCCGCGAGCTTCCTCGCGTTGTTGAGCTGGCGCTTCGCGTCACGGCGCGCCGCGGCAGCGTCGTCCACCCATGCCTTCGCGCGTTCCACGGCAGCAGCCACAGCCTTCTCGGCGTTCGCATCGAGGGTTGCATCAGGATTCCACTCGGCGGCGAACTTGGCTTCCGCGAGGTTCTCGCCCGCACGCAGGAACTCTGCCTCGGCGGCACCCAGAACCGCCTCCGCAACCCTTACGGAAAGTGACGCCTCTGCGATGGCAGACTGCGCGGCAGTGGTAACGAGCGGCTGGCCATCCTCCGGCAAGGACACCGCCCCTGCCCGCGCTTTCTCATAGAGGGCCTGGGCGTCCTGAGGGTTCATCCCCGGCAGGAACCGCATGATGGAGAGTGCTGCGTAATCCCGGCTGAGTTCGAACGAGTACCACCTTCGGCCAAGTTGTTCCGCGACCATCCCCGTGGTGTTCGAGCCCGAGAAAATGTCGACGACGACGTCACCGGGCTTGGTCAGGAACTCGATGAAGAATCGCGGAAGCTCGCTCGGGAACCGGGCAGGGTGCGATTTGATGTCAAGCGCGCGGCAGAGTCGTAGGTAGTTCGAGTTCGACTCCGTGTTGGAGACCTGCAGCAGGTTCGGTGGGATGGAACCACCGTTATCGTTGCCGAAGTGCTTAGAGATCGAGTGCTCGCTGGGGCGGAGGGTCGCCTTGTAGTACCTTTCAGGGTCCTTGAGGAGACGCTCCATGTTCTTCGAGTACGGAAGCAGCACCTGATTGACGTCAGCCTGCGGCCACTCAGTCTTCGAGAGCCACCAGACCGTGTTTACGGCGTCCTTAACCCGAATCCGGCGCTTATTCACCCACTCGAGAGGACTGGGGAGCTTCGCCGGATTGTACCAGAAGAACTCCTCCGCGAGGTGGTACTCCAATTCGTCGACGAACTTCAACAGGACACGGTAAGGGTAGAGGGATCTAGTCGGACTGCCCTTGCGGTAGGCGTTGCCGATGTCAACGACGAGGCTCCCGGTTGACTTCAGGACGCGCTTTGCCGCCTCACCAAATTGGGCGAGCCAGTCGACATACGCCTCCTGATCTTCGTTGCCGTATGCCTTCTTCCGCTGCAGGGCGAAGGGCGGGCTCGTGACGATCAAGTCCACACTCTCGTCGTCGAGGCCCTGGAGCAGCCGCAAGGAGTCCCCGTGCAACTGGGTACCGTGGGGTGTCGTGTAGACCTTCTGGTCGTCCGTGAAGCTGGTCAACGCGTTCCTTGCCTCGGGTGTACTGTCCAACGTGCGTCCCGCGAGCGGAGATAGCATGCGCCTACGGCCCCAGGCCAGCAGGGCCAGCCTGAGAGCTGTCCCCGTGGCCGCACCCCGGCCGAGGTTCCGTTCGGCAACTAGCTGACAATACACAACGCCCAGGTGGGCAGAGTCGGGGCTTCCACCTAATTGCACCGCGATCTTCGCCCCGCTGCACAGGCCACGTAGACTGTACTGAGACGCAAGTTCGATGCAGTGCAGCACAGAGGGTGCTGGGGCGAGCACTCGTGGAGGGGCGGCACCTACGCCGGCTCCACCACCAGAGCTGGGAAGACTGGAGCAAGGGACAGTTCGATCCCGTGGCTTTCACCCAGCACCTCGCCGCCGACAGCCCTTACGACCGCCACCTTCATCAGCTGCGCATCTATCGCGGCCAGCTCGACGCGACCAAGCAGCCCGGCTCCTACGGGGCCTCACCGCGACAGTACGCTCAGTGGGAGAGCCACCCACTCGTCAAGCTCGTCACACGGCCCCTGCGCTACCCATCCGCACGGCCCACCGATTTGAAACCCGCACTCGAGTATGTGGCCGAGCTGGCGGCTTCCCGAGGCAGGCCGCGAGCCGAAGTGGCAGCCTGGCCCATGAGCGGCCAGCACTGTCGGCGGCTCGCTCTCAACGGCAGAAGCCTCTACTGCCACTGGATAGACGAAGGCGTCTACAAGAAGGTCCAAGACAAGACCGACTACACCCGCAGCAGTTGAGGAACCGAAGGTCCCTTCCGAACACCGCCAACGCTCCTACGCTCCGATGTCCGGTCAGTCCTTGAGAGCGGGCACTGCCCTGGCTGGCGTGGACCATCCGTGGACTGGTCCCGATCAGCCAATCAGCAAATCCGCTCTGACCTGCGATGTTTCGTAGGCCAGAAGCGGCCTCCGGAGCCGTGTGCGCAGGTTCGAATCCTGCCGGGGGCACTTCGCAAGAAGTGCCGGAGGGCCCTGACCAGCAGAAATGCCGGTCAGGGCCTTTCTTATATGCCCGGAAACGACGGCGGAGGAGCGGTTCCGCTCTCCGTCACGGGTCAGGACGCCGCTACCCCCGTATTGTCCGGACGGCACGGGACCTGCGTGAAGGCGAGCGCGGTCCGGCCATGACACCCCACCACTACGGCCCTTCTCCTGGACAGACCGCAACCGACACGGCCGATGGACCGCCCAGGTGGACGGCGCCGCACACACCGTGATCCGTGCCGACGCCGCGATCCAGGACTACGCGCGCTCACGGACCGCGCCCTGTACACAGGTCCGTGCTGTCTGCACCGGGCTGGTCCTGTCCGGGCAAGCAGCCGGGTCCGGCATGCTGCTCGACGACCCGCCGGAACGGGCCGGTGTCGTCAGCGCGGTGGAGAAGATCTGGGACAACTGCGGGCAGCTTCGCGAAGCGGAGCATCAGCACACCATGACCCGGGTGCCGCCCTCTTCATGTCCAAGGAGAGCCACATGTCGCGAGCGCCATTCCAAATCCTCGTCGTGCCGTTCCGCCGGGTCGGCGAGGAGGTCGAATTCGCCGTTCTCCACCGCCGTGACATGGATGTGTGGCAGGCAGTCGCCGGCGGCGGTGAGGCGGGCGAAAGCCCTCAGCAGGCCGCTGTCCGCGAGGCACGTGAAGAGCTCGGCCTCGACCGGACCGTCACGCTCTACC
Source organism: Streptomyces pactum (assembly GCF_016031615.1). Taxonomy (GTDB): domain Bacteria; phylum Actinomycetota; class Actinomycetes; order Streptomycetales; family Streptomycetaceae; genus Streptomyces; species Streptomyces pactus. Next base: position 5,192,768 of record NZ_JACYXC010000001.1, on the reverse strand, counting down.
CCCTGCAGACCACCGCCAGCATCCCCGCACGCTTCTTCGCCGATCGAGAGAGCTGGCCGGCGGGAACCTATGTTGTGCCCGAATACGCTTCGCGGCAGACCTGACCGGTGTGGAGATCAAGCTCTCCGACGAACACACCGCCGTCCAGTGGCTGGACTACACAGCGTCCGGCAAGTTGCTGCGGTTCGACAGCAACCGCACCGCTCTGGGAGAGCTTCACGAGCGCCTGCTCGCCGCCGACCTGCCTCGACCGGTGGAGTAGGAGTGGCCGGTGCACCTTGCGCACCGCTGCATACGTGATAGCCGGAGTACCAGCTCGCCCGCGCCCGGCTTTCGACGGCGGACCGGCAACTGGCCGAGATAGTCGCCACGTCAGCCCATTGATCCGGAGCGTGCCAGGGGTGCTTCTCCCAGCGGATGAATGACGATTTCCGGTGCGTAGTGAACAGGCGCATATCGGCGCTCCAGGAGAAGTACCGGAGGTCCTGACCGGTGGACATTCCGGTCGGGGCCCTTTCTGTGTCCGGCGGACGGCATGCCGGCTCGCCGTCATGCCGTCCGCGGGCCGCCCCTGTCCCGGGAGCCCCGGGGGCTTCGGGGCCGGCGCGTATGCGGAACGGTCTACTCCTCCGCGCGGCGGGCACGCGGTGATCATGACATTGGCTCGCTCACTGCCCGATGACGCCACCGAGTGGTGGATCTTCCTGGGGGTGCTCGCCCTCTATGTGTTGGGTCGCTGGTTCTTCGCCTGGTTGCAGGCCCGGCGGGACGGGGACGACCATCCGGTGCGCGCCGCGCTCGCGGAGGAGGAGGGGCCCGACGATACGCGCGCGGCGGCGACGGGTGGCTTCCGTTCCTACCGGCAGTTCGCCGGCTTCGTCGTCAGCGGTGTCGTGGTGGCCCTGGTCGCCACGCTGACGGACGGCGGGCTCCGGGTCGTCCTGCTGTGGATCGTGGTGCCGCTGCTGACCCTGGCGATGTCCTATCTGGACTTCCGCCAGGCCCGCAGGGCCCGTGCGCGAGCCTGACGGGGAGGCGGGGGGCGCAACGGCGCGCCTCTGCCGCCTCATTCGCCCCACGGGCCCGGCCCCCGCACTGCACACTGGGGGAAACCGACGTCCGGAGAGGGGGAGTCTTCCGTGGGGAAGCGGATGATCGAGGTGGACGAGGAGGTGTTCGCCTTTCTGCGGCGTCACTGCCGGCCGCCGGTGGACACCCCCAACGACGTGCTGCGGCGGATGCTGCTGGACGAGGGTGCCGGGGCGTCCGCGCCGCCGCTGCGGCGGGCCGGGGAGCTGAAGCAGCTCATCGACGACGGGCTGATCGCCCCCGGGGACACCCTCCGCTACCACGAGCCGCGGCGGGGTCGCACGCACGAGGCCACGGTCGCCGCCGACGGCTGGATCGAGGTCCCCGGCAGCGGTTCCTTCCCCAAGCCCTCCTCCGCGCTCAAGGCCCAGACCGGCATCGATGCCGACGGGTGGGCGAAGTACACCCACGTGCCCGGCGGGCGCCTGCTGGAGGAGCTGCGGGAGGACCTGCGCCGGCGCACCTGAGGAGTGTGACGGAAGCGGCGGACGCGGAGTGGATCTTGTGATGTCCTGCCCGCATGGACGCTGCCCTCTCCACTCTCATCGCGGTCGCCGGAACGCTGCTGGGCGCCGTCGCCACCCATGTGTTCCAGCGCAAGGCGGACCGGAGGGCGCAGAGTTTCGCCGCCCAGCAGCAGCTCCGCGCCGAACGCATGGCGGTCTACAGCGATTTCGCCGGGGCGGTGACGGAGTTCCGGCGCGGGCAGCAGGACCGGTGGCACCGCCGGAACGAGGACCCGCACGGTGACGCCGCTTTCGAGGCCCGGGTGGAGGCGCACCGGTTGCGCGGTCTGGCACTGCAGGCGCTTTTCCGGGTCCAGTTGATATCGAGCAGCCAGCGGATCACCGATGCCGCCGAGCACGTTTATGAACTGACCTCGGACATCCACGAGGCCGCGAACCGGAATGAACTCAGCGCCAAGGGAGCTGAAGCCCGGCAGGAACTGGCGAATTTCGTTCAGCTCGCCGCCCGCGATGTGCGGTGAGGGCCCGGGGTTCCGCCTCCGCTCCGGGGAGCCGCGTCCGGCCGCGGTGCCCCGGAGTGCCGGTGAGCCGTCGGTGTCGAGTGGGCCGGTGCACCATCCGGGCGGTGTTGTGGGGGTTTGGCCGCCGAGCATAGGGTGCAGATCACAATTTCCCTGAATAAATGGGATATTTGGTGGCCGGTGCGACGAGAAGGGAAGCGGGTGAGGGAGGTCACGGGCCGACCGGTGAACCGGTGACCGCCACGTGGCATCTTGGGCACGTTGGGTCAGGTCCGTTACTCGGCGTTTTTCGTGCGTGCCGCTGCGCAAGATCTCCATTTCGCTGCGGAAGAGATCCGGAGCGCAGCGTGACGCGTCGGGAGCGAAATTCCCTTTATTGATCTTTGACGCAGATCACGTTACTTGTGGCGGCGAATTCGTTCTGTCTACGGTGGCGCTCGCTCCCTCCGGCAATCACTGCCCGGGAGCCCGTAGCCGGAGCGCCTAATCCTGCCGCCGGCCGCGGAGAACCCACGACGCATCACGGCAGGAGCGGGGGAACCAGGTAAGTGCCGGTCCGCGCATCAGTGCGGCCGGCTTGGGGTGAAGTCGCGTCGCGGTGGGAGACCACCGCGTCAGGACGCGACCGGGCAACTCCAGCCCGAACCCGACAGCTCACCTCGCAGGCGTAGGAGAGGAACACCCCTATGTCTGCACGCGGACGTCACCGCCGATTCAACCCCGGCCGTATCGCCAAGATCTCGCTCGCGCTGGCCGCGGGCGGCGCCGGTGTGGCCCTTCCGATGGTCGGCGCCACCACGGCGAGCGCCGCCTCCGTCGAGACCTGGGACAAGGTCGCGGCGTGCGAGAGCACCAGCAACTGGAGCATCAACACCGGTAACGGCTTCTACGGCGGCCTGCAGTTCACCCAGTCCACCTGGGCGGCGTTCGGCGGTCTGGACTACGCCCCGCGCGCCGACCTCGCCACCAAGGACCAGCAGATCGCCATCGCCGAGAAGGTGCTGGCCGAGCAGGGCCCGGGCGCCTGGCCGGTGTGCTCGGTCAAGGCCGGTCTGACCCAGGGCGGCCCGGCTCCGGCCATCTCGCCCGACGGTGTGAAGAAGGAGGCCGCGCCGGCCCCCGCCGCCGCCGAGCCGGTGGCCGAGGCCCCCAAGGCCGCCACCCCGAAGCAGGAGGCCCCCAAGGCCGCCGCCCCGGTCGCCAAGGAGGCCAAGGGCGCGGAGTACACCGTGGTCCACGGTGACACCCTGTTCAAGATCGCCGCGGCGCACGACGTGGACGGTGGCTGGAAGGCCATCTACGACGCCAACCGCCAGGTCGTCGGCGACAACCCGAACCTGATCTTCCCGGGTCAGGAGCTGACCCTGGGCGGCCAGGTCGTGAAGCAGCAGGCCCCCAAGCCCGCCGCGCCGAAGCAGGAGGCCCCCAAGCCGGCCGCGAAGCCCGCCGCCGCCCCGGCCGAGCAGGCCGCGCCGTCCGCCTCCGGCTTCACCGCCCCGGTGGCCAACCTGGTGCTGGGCACCCCGTACCACCAGGCCGGCAGCTCCTGGTCCAGCGGTTACCACACCGGTGTGGACTTCCCCGTCCCGACCGGCACCACCGTCAAGGCCGTCGGCCCCGGTGAGGTCGTGTCCGCCGGCTGGGGTGGCGCCTACGGCAACGAGGTCGTGATCCGCCACGCCGACGGCAAGTACAGCCAGTACGCCCACCTGTCGTCGCTGTCCGTCTCGGCCGGCCAGACCGTCTCCGGCGGCCAGCAGATCGGCCTGTCCGGCAGCACCGGCAACAGCAGCGGCCCGCACCTGCACTTCGAGATCCGCACCGGCGCCGGCTACGGCTCCGACGTCGACCCGATCGCCTACCTGCGCGCCCACGGCGTCAGCATCTGAGGTACCGGTCTCCCGACGGCCCCGCCAGGGTCGCCGTCCTGAGTGCCCGGTCCGCCACTGTGCGGGCCGGGCACTCCGGCGTTTCCGGGGTGTTTCCGGCCGGTCGGCCGGCGGTCGCGGGTTGCCGATCGCGCCGGGGCACCGGTCGGCCCTTCTCGACCGGTGCGCGGGTCCGGTGGCCAGAGCTCGGTTGGGGCGCGGCGCCGGTGGATGGTCCGACGGCAGCGGGCCCGGCGCACCCACAGGGGTGTACGGGGCCCGCTGCCGTCGGACTGTGGGGGTGGCGGGCGCCCGGCGGGACGGGAGCGGCCCGGCCGGGGTACGCGGGGGCGGCGGGCCGTGCCGGTCAGCCGGTGGCGGGTCCGGGCGGTCGGCGGACGGTGATGTCGGCGACCGTGTCGTAGAAGGACAGGTGGTCCTTGAGCGCCGCGACGGCGGGTATCGGGTCGCGGTAGGACCAGACCACGTCCGGGCGGACCTCGCCGCCGCCGGTGTACGACCAGTACGACGCGGTGCCCTTGTAGGGGCAGACGGTGTGGGTGGTCGTCGGCTCGAACAGGCTCAGGTCCACGTCCTGCGCGGGCAGGTAGTACCGGACCGGCAGACCGGTCTCGTACACCAGCAGCGGCCGGACGGACTCGGCGACCAGCCGGCCGGCTATCTCCACGCGCACGTGCTCGGTGCCCGGCACGACCCGGACCCGGTGGGCACGGCCTGCCCGGCCGGTGCCGTCGGTGCGGGTGCTGCCGGTCCGCGGCTGCGGTGCGTCCGGGTCCGCGGGGTGGTGTGCGGCCATGGGCGTCCCCCTGTTCCTCACGTCCTGCGGGGAGAACGCGGGGCCGGCCGGGCCGAATTCCCGCCTCCGGGGGCGGGAACCGGCCAAGCTGCGCGGGGCGCGGACCGGCCGCGACCGGGTGCACCGCACGCCGTACGCGGCCGTCGCCGGCGCCCCCGACGCCCGCACTACCGGATCTTGACCGGCCTTTTGCCTGATCAACAGCTACGGAATGGACCCCTCCGGCGAGAAATGTGCACGATACACATCAACGCCGGAGGCGCCTCGCCGGCCCCGGCCGGTCCGGGACCGGAGCGGGTTCGGTGGGTAGGACCACCGCGGATGCCGGCCGGCAGGTGCGGGTCGGGCAGCTCCCGGGCCCGGGTGCCGGGTCCGGCGGTTCTCCGGGTCGGGTCCGGCGGTTCTCCGGGTCGGGGTTCCGGGGCCGGCGGTCTCCCGGTGGTGGTTCCGGGGCCGGCAGCGCCCTGGCCGGGCAGATTCCTGGTCCGGCGGGTCCTGGTCCGGGTCCGGCCCGCTCCCCCGTCCGTCGTCCGGGACCCCCCGGTCGTCGTGACCGGTGCCGCCCGCGGCCACGGTCCGCACTGCTGGAACACACCGCTTGGAGGCGGCTGCCGTATGTCCGATGAAGCCTGTGCCCGCACCGACGCCGCGGGTACCGCACCGCCCGGCCTCCCGCCCGGCACGCCGGAGGGGCCCGCCGGGCCGGACGCCGGTCGCGCGACGGGCGGCGCCCTCGTGGCGGTGCTCGCCTTCTGCGGCATCGCCGTGTCCCTGATGCAGACGCTCGTCGTGCCGCTGCTGACCGATCTGCCGCGGTTGCTGGACACCTCGTCCTCCGACGCGTCCTGGGTGATGACCGCCACGCTGCTGTCCGGTGCGGTCTCCACGCCGGTCATGGGGCGGCTGGGCGACATGTACGGCAAGCGCCGGATGCTGCTCGTGGCGCTGTCCCTGCTGGTGGCCGGCTCGCTGGTGTGCGCGCTCACCTCCGACCTGGTGCCGATGGTGGCGGGCCGGGCCGTCCAGGGCGGCGCGATGGGTGCCATCCCGCTGGGCATCAGCATCATGCGCGACGAGCTGCCGCCGCGGCGGATGGGCTCCGCGATGGCGCTGATGAGCTCCTCCCTGGGCATCGGCGGCGCGCTGGGGCTGCCCGCCGCCGCGCTGGTCGCCCAGCACACCGACTGGCACACCCTGTTCTTCGGTGCCGCGGGGGTCGGGACGCTGGCGATCGTTCTGGTGCTGCTGGTGATACCGCGGTCCCCGGTGCGCAGGCCGGGGCGGTTCGACGCCGTGGGCGCGGCCGGGCTGTCGGCCGGGCTGCTGACGCTGCTGCTGCCCATCACCAAGGGCGCCGACTGGGGCTGGAGCAGCGGACGCACCCTGGGGCTGTTCGGCACCTCGGCGCTGATCCTGCTGGTGTGGGGGTTCGTGGAGCTCCGTACCGAACAGCCGCTGGTCGATCTGCGTACCACCGCGCGGCGGCAGGTACTCCTGACGAATGTCACGTCCATCCTGGTCGGCTTCTCGTTCTACGGGATGTCGCTGGTGTCCCCGCAGGTGCTCCAGCTGCCGGCGGCCACCGGGTACGGGCTGGGCCAGTCCATGGTGATGGCGGGGCTGTACCTGGCGCCGATGGGTGTGGCGATGATGCTGGTCTCGCCGCTGTCCGCGCGGATCAACGCCACGCTCGGCCCGAAGGTCTCGCTCCTCATCGGCCTGGCGGTGATCGCCGCGACCTACGGCGGGGGCACGGTGATGCTCGGCTCGGTCTGGCAGGTGGCGCTGCTCGCCGCCGCGCTCGGGGTGGGCGTCGGGATCGCCTACTCGGCCATGCCGACGCTGATCATCAGCTCGGTACCGCCGCACGAGACGGGTGCCGCGAACGGCCTGAACACCCTGATGCGGTCGATCGGGATGTCCACCTCCAGTGCGGTGGTCGGGGTCATCCTGGCCCATCGGACGACGCCGTTCGGCCCGCTGGACCTCCCCGACCTGAGCGGCTTCCGCGCCGCGTTCCTGGTGTCCTGCGGGGCCGCGGTGCTCGGCCTGACCGTGGCGCTGTTCCTGCCCGGTCACCGGCCGGGCGCGATCGCCGGCGGCCCGGACCCGGTGGCGGGCACCACCCTGCGCGCCGCGGGTGGCGGGCAGGCCCGTACGGACGCCGCCGTGGCGGGTGCGGGTGTGCCGAGCGCGGGTGCGGGTGCGGCTGCCGTGGCGGCTGCGGGTGCTGGTGCGGGTCCGGTGGTGGGCGCGACTGCGGGCGCCGGCGCGGGTGCCGTGGAAGGTGCGGCGCCGGGCGCCGAGGGGCCCGGCGGCGGCAGCGGTGGGCCGGGCGCGCCGGCCGGTGCCGGCGGAGGTACGGGCAGCGGGTGAGCGGCCCGGGGGGGGCGCGGCGCGCGGGCGCCGGCGGCCCAGCGAGCGCGGCGCGGGCGCCGGTGGGCCGGTCAGGTGATGCGCCACGGTGCGGCCGGGCGGGTTGCCGACCGGCATCATCCTCCGCGCCGGGCGGCGGCGGGTCGGTCGGGTCGCCGGGCCGGGGGGCCAGAGGCCGGAAGGTCGGTCAGGCGCAGGGGGCGGGGAGGGTCAGTCGTCCTCGGGCAGGCTCTCCCACGCCTCGCCGTCCTCGCGCAGCTCGTACCCGTCCGCCTCGGCGATCGCCCGCGCGTGGGCCTTGCTGCGCAGGGTGACGTCGTGGGTCCGGCTCTGGACCTCGGCGTGGACGCCCGCGCGGTCGGCCACGGCCTCGATCGCGTGGGTCTCGTAGACGACGCGCTCCGGCTCGGTGGCGCTCCGTACCACGTACATGCTCACTGCCATCGGACTCACTCCCCGCACACGAGTCCCCTGGGTTCAGCATCCCACCCGGCACCGCGCTCCTCCCCTCCGTTGGGCCATCCAGCGGTGCCGTGTCCGCCCGGCCGGGTCCGGGCGGTGGCGACCGGTGGTGCGGTGGGGGCCGGGCCGCCGCGGCCGGTCGTGCGGTGAGGGCCGGCCGGCCCTCACGCAGCGTGGTGCCCGGACTTTCCCGGCTGGCCGGAGCGGGGGAAGGTGGAGGTGATCCGTTCGGGAGGTACACCATGCGCAAGACCGTGGACTGCCGGGACTTCCCCGGCGCGGAGCACTGCACCCTGACGCTCAGCGGTGAGGAGGAGGACGTGTTGCGCGCCGCGACCGAGCACGCGGTCCGTGCGCACGACCAGGTGGACTCGCTGGACCTCCGGGCCGCGCTGCGCAGGGCGCTGAGGGACGCGGCCCCGCGGGACGCCGCCTGACCGGTCCGGGAACGCCCTCCGGGTGACAGGTCGCCCGCGCGGGCGGGACGCGGCGCGTTCGACGTGGCGGCCGGAGGGTGGGGACGGCGGCCGCGCGCCGGGCTCGGCCCGGTCGGGCGGGGCGGGCACGCGCGCGGGGCATGCGCCGTCCTTCGGCCTCGGCCGGGAGGGCGCCCCCGCAGGGGTGCGGCGGGCCTTTGGGGCGGGTGTGCGGGCGCGTCCGGGGCGTCCCGGCCGCCGCCCGTCCGGATGCCGGACGGGCGATGCGATGGGTGTGCGGTGCACGGGACCGGGCGGTGTCGCCCGGGCGGCCGCCGTCCGGCCCCCGGGCGCCCCTGAGCGGCTGGATTCCGGCGCGCTCCGCCCCGTACCGTCCTGATCCAGAACACGCGCGCCCCGGCACGGCGGACGGCCTGACCGGGCTGAAGAGGGGGAGTACGAGCATGACGAGCACCACCAGCGACTGGCTGCGCCAGTTCCGGCCGGCGCCGGACAGCGAGATCCGGCTGGTCTGCTTCCCGTACGCGGGCGGCGCAGCCAGCTACTACTTCCCGCTGGCCAAGGCCCTGGCGCCGGGGATCGACGTCCACGCGGTGCAGTACCCCGGCCGCCAGGACCGCTACCGGGAGCCGGTCATCGACGACATCCACCGGCTGGCGGACGCGGTCCTCCCGGTGGTGGCCGAGCTGACCGACCGGCCGCTGGCGCTGTTCGGCCACAGCATGGGCGCGGTGCTGGCCTACGAGGTGGCGTTGCGGCTGGAGGAGCGGCACGGGGTGAAGCCGCTGGTCCTCTTCGCGTCCGGCCGGCGGGCGCCGTCCCGCTACCGGGACGAGGACGACGTGCACCTCCGGGACGACACCGCGCTGCTGGCCGAGATCCGGTCGCTGGAGGGCACGAGCAACGCGGTGCTGCAGGATCCGGAGCTGCTGGAGATGGTGCTCCCGGCGCTGCGCGGCGACTACCGCGCGATCGGGACGTACCGCAGCGTTCCGGGCGCCTCGGTGAGCTGCCCGGTGGTGGGCCTGATCGGTGTGGACGACCCGAAGGTCTCGGCGGAGGAGGCGCGCGACTGGGAGCGGCACACCCGTGGCGGCCTCGACCTGCTGTCGTACCCCGGCGGCCACTTCTTCCTCACCGACCGGATGACGGAGGTCGCGGAAGTGATCAAGGACCGGCTGGGGGCGCTGCGGGGCACCGCCTGACCCGCCGCCCGACGCACCGGTGACCGGCAGCACCCGTCGGCCCGGGCCCGATCCCGGACAGCGGGTCGGGCCCGGGGGCGGTGCCCGGCGGCTCCGGGCTGGTAGAGCGGGGGCTGTTGCGGGTCCGGGTACGGGTCGGTAGGGCCGGGCGCGGGTCGGAGTCCGACGCGGGACCGGGCACATGGGGCGTGGACCGGGGCCGGCCCGGTACGGACGTGCGGCACGGCGCCCGGCCGGCTGCGGGTGCCGGTTTCCCGGTCGGCAGCCGGCACCTCGGCCCGCGGCCGGCACCTCAGCCCGTGGCCGGTACCTCAGCCGGTGGCCGGTTCCTCGGCCGGGGCGGGGTCGCGGACCGGCAGTGCGGTGGTGAGCAGGGCCAGCACGGCGAGTGTCCCGCCGCACCACACCACCGCCTCGACCGTGGTGCGGTCCGCCACCTGGCCACCGAGCAGCGCGCCGGCGGCGATGGCCATGTTGAACGCGCCGACGAAGAGCGCCGCACCCGCTTCCCGGGCCTGCGGGGCGACGGAGCGCAGCATCCAGGTCTGGGTGGTCACCGACACCCCGCCGTACGCCAGCCCCCACACCACCAGCAGGGCGACCGCCCCCGGGGTGGACCGGCCCAGCAGCGGGACCAGGAGCTGGGCGGCGGCGAGGAGGGCGCAGAGCACCAGCAGGGTGCGGCGCGGATCGCGGTGCGCGGCGGAGCCGGCGAGGAAGTTCCCCACGATGCCGGCCACGCCGTAGCAGAGCAGCAGGGTGCTGATCAGGCCGGAGTCCACCCCGGAGACGTCCTCCAGTACCGGCCGCACATAGGTGTAGGCGCCGAAGTGGCCCGTGACCAGCAGCACGGTGATGACCAGACCGGTACGGAGCCGGGGGACGCGCAGCAGCCCGGGGACCTCGTTGAGGCGGACCGTACCGGCGGGGGGCAGCGGCGGCAGCAGGACGGCCATGGCCACGGTGACCGCCACGGCGAGCCCGCCGACGGCCGCGAACGCGACCCGCCAGTCGGCGAGGTCGCCCATGAGGGTGCCGGCGGGGACGCCGAGAACCGAGGCCACCGCGATACCGCTGAAGATCACCGAGGTGGCCGCGCCCACCGACCGCTCCGGTACCAGCCGGGCCGCCAGACCGGCGGCGATCGCCCAGACACCGCCGATGCTGATCCCGACCAGGACCCGGGCGAAGAGCAGCACCGGGAAGACCGGTGCCAGCGCGGAGAGCACGTTGGCGGCGGCGAGCAGGCCCATGAGCCCGCAGAGCACCAGCCGCCGGTCGAGCCGCCCGACGGCGACGGTGAGCAGCGGGGCGGCGAGGGCGGCGATGACGCCGGGGACCGTCAGGGCCAGTCCGGCGGTGCCGTCGGAGACGTCGAGGTCGCTTCCGATGGCGGTGAGCAGGCCGACCGGCAGCATCTCGGTGGTGACGACGGAGAAGATCCCGACGGCGACCGAGCACACCGCGAGCCAGCCGGTGAGGGGGGTGGTGGTGCGGGGGCCGTCACCTTCCGGGGCGGCCGTGAGTTCCGTGGTTCTGGGCATGGCTCCAGCGAACCGCCCGGCCCGTACGGGAACAACGCCGAAGCTCTCAACCTTCCATGAGTGAGGCTCAACGATGGTGGGCGGGCTGGTGGGTGCGGTGGGGCGGGTCGGTGCGGTGGCGGGCAGGCCCCGGTGGTCCGGTCCTCGGGCGGGTGCGGACGGCGGCCCGGTGCGGTGGCGGTCCGCTGCGGCGCCGGGCGCGGTGGCGGGTGAGGTGGCGGTGAGGTGGCCGTGCGGGTGTCCGGCTGCCCGGGCTCGTGGCGGGCCGACGGGAGTGCTGCCTCTGGGGCGCGAGGTGCCCCGCCGGGCGCGGAGTGGGTGGTCGGTGCGGCGGACGGGCGGGTGCGGGTGGGCGGTGCCGGGGGGTGGCGGGAGGGTGGGCGGCGCACCCGCGGTGCGCGCACGGGTGACCGGGCCCGGCGCGTGCGGGTGTGGGCGGTCGTGGTGGAACCGGGTGCGCGGTGGTGGCGGAGATGGCGGAGGAACACGGCGGCAGGGGTGCCGGGCGGTGGCGTCCCGGCCGGGCAGGGGAGGATGGATGGCGGACGGCGGCGGGCCGGAGATGCGCGAGCTGGAGTGCTTCCTCACGCTCAGCGAGGAGTTGCACTTCGGCCGGGCGGCCGAGCGGCTGTACGTGTCGCAGAGCAGGGTGAGCCAACTGCTGCGCACCCTGGAGCGGCGGATCGGCGGCCGGTTGCTGGAGCGGTCCAGCCGCCGGGTGCGGCTGACCCCGCTGGGCGAGCGGTTCCTGGCCGAGCTGCGGCCCGCCCACGCGGCGCTGCACGCCGCGGTGGAGGGCGCCCGCTCGGCGGCGCGGGGGGTGGAGAGCCGGCTGCGGGTGGGGTTCCTCGGCACCGCCGACGAACGGGTGATGGACGGGATCAACGTGTTCCGGGACCGTCGCCCGGGGTGTGAGGTGGAGACCGTGGAGATCCCGCTGTCCGACCCGTTCGGCGCGGTGCGCGACGGGACGGTACACCTCGCGATCGTGCTCCTGCCGGTCACCGAGCCGGATCTGGTGCTGGGACCGACCTTCTCCCGGCAGCGGCAGACGCTCGCGGTGTCGGTCCGCCACCCGTTCGCGGCCCGGGAGTCGCTGCCCGCCGAGGAGCTGGCCCGGTGCCCGCTGATCGGTCCGGCGGAGCCCGCGCCCCGGTACTGGCGGGAGTTCATGGCGCCTCCGGTCACGCCGGGCGGGCGTGCGGTGCCGCGCGGGCCGGAGGTGCGGACCCTGCAGGAGGGGCTGACGGCGGTGGCGGCGGGGCGGGGCACGATGCTCTGCTGTGCGCCGACCGCGCTCTACCACGGACGGGTGGACATCGTCTTCGTACCGGTGGAGGGGCTGCCGCCCTCGACGCTGGGGCTCGTGTGGCGCCGCTCCCACGAGACGGACGGGGTACGGGCCTTCAGCCGTGCGGTGGCGGAGGGCGTGGTGCGGGCGGAGGGCGCGGCAGGCGTCTCCCCCCGCGGGCCTCACCCTCCCGGACGGCGCGACGGGCGCGGGGCGAGGGGAACCCGCGGGGCGGGCGGCAGGCGCGGGGCGGGCCGAGGGGCCGGTTCCGGCGTCCGTGACTCCCGCCCGCCGGCCGCTCACCACCGCCGGACCGCCCCGCGCCGCCGGGCGGCTCCGTACCGCGTGACGCCGCACCGCGTGACGCCGTACGGGTGAGGCCCGTGCCACCGGGCTCCCGCCGGATCCCAGCCGGTGCCCGCACCGCGACCGGGCACCGGAGCCGCGCGGCGGACGCGGCGCGGCGGGCCTGACGCGGCCGACAACCGCCGGATGCGCCGGCTCCCCCGGCGGGCAGGTCCGTTCCGTACCGTCCCTGCCGGGGACCGCGCCGGACGCCCCGGGAACGGCCCGGACAGCCCGCCCCACGCCCCGTGGCGCCGACCCGCCCCACGCCCGTGGCGCCGGCCCGCGCACCGGATGCCGTTCGGCCCCCGCCCCGGGCCACCCCCGGCCCCGCGCCGCCGGGCGGCTCCGCACCGCGTGACGCCGTACCACGTGCGCCGCACCGCGTGACGCCGTGCGGGTGAGGCGCGTACCACCGGGCGCCCCGCCGGCTCCGGCTCCCGGAGGTCCCCCGCGTACCGGAGTCCCCCGCGGAGGGGGCGTGCCGGTCCGGAACGCCGCCGGGCCACTCCGTGGCGCGGGCCGGTACACCCGAAAGCCGCGCACAACAGGCGATATCCGCCCCAGTTGCTAGATTCCCGGCCATGAGGGCCACGACCGCCGACGCTCTCCCGCCGCCGCTCCGGGTTCCCCGGCGCCGTGGTGTGGAGCTGGGGCTGATCATCGGCGCCGTGCTGATCTGCGTCGGGGGGTACGTCTCGGTCGGCCTGGCGGTCGGCGGCGCGGTACCGCCGGACGCCGTCCGGTGCGGTGCCGGGATGGGGGTCCTGGCCCTGCTGGCGCACCTCGCCGTGCGGTGGCGGGCGCCGTACGCCGATCCGCTGCTGCTGCCGATCGCGGTGCTGCTCAACGGGCTGGGCCTGGTGCTGATCCACCGCCTGGACCGGGCGACCCCGGGCGAGCGCGCGGCCCCGGCCCAGCTGGTGTGGTCCGCGCTCGGTGTGACGCTGTGCGTCGTGGTGGTCCTGTGGCTGCGCGACCACCGGGTGCTCCAGCGGTACGGGTACCTGTGCGCCGCCTCGGCACTGGTGCTGCTGACGGTGCCGATCTTCTTCCCGCCGGTCAACGGGGCCCGGCTGTGGGTGCGGTTCGCCGGGCTGTCCATCCAGCCGGGCGAGTTCGCCAAGGTGCTGCTGGCGGTGTACTTCGCGGCCTACCTGGCGGCCGGCCGGCACGCCCTGGCGCACCACCGCCGCCGGGTGTGGCGGATGCGGCTGCGGCTGCCGCCGGGCCGGGTGCTGGGGCCGGTGGTGGCCGCCTGGCTGGCGAGCGTGGGGGTGCTGGTGCTGGAGCGGGACCTGGGGACGTCGATCCTGTTCTTCGGCCTCTTCGTGATCATGCTCTACGTGGCCACCGGCCGGATGCTGTGGATCGTGCTGGGGATCGCCCTGGCCGCCGCCGGGGCGAGCGCGGTCGCCAGGTTCGAGCCGCATGTGCACCAGCGGGTGGCGGACTGGCTGCACCCGCTGGCCGGCACCGGCCCGGAGGACGGCGGGGCGGGGCAGCTGGCGCAGTCGCTGTTCTCCTTCGCCGCCGGCGGCACCCTCGGCACCGGCCTGGGCGAGGGCCACTCCGTGCTCATCGGATTCGCGGTGAAGTCGGACTTCATCCTGGCCACCGCGGGCGAGGAGCTGGGGCTGGCGGGGCTGACGGCGCTGCTGCTGCTCTACGCACTGCTGGTGGCGTGCGGGTACCGGGCGGCGCTGGGGACCCGGGACCCGTTCGGCCGGCTGCTGGCGGTGGGGCTGGCGTCGATCCTGGCGCTCCAGGTCTTCGTGATCGCCGGCGGGGTGACCGGGCTGATCCCGCTCACCGGGATGGCGATGCCGTTCCTGGCCCAGGGCGGTTCCTCGGTGGTCACCAACTGGATCGTCATCGCGCTGCTGCTGCGGGTCAGCGACGGCGCGCGGGCCGGGCGGGCGGTTCCGGCCGTCCCGGTCCGGGAGGCGGTGCCGGTGCCGGGGGTCCGCGCGTGAACCGGCGCGTCCGGCGGCTGGCGGCGTTCTGCGTGCTGCTGCTGGTGGCGCTGCTGGCCAACGCCGGCCGGATCCAGACCGTGGACCGGGGCGACTACGCCGGCAACCCGGCCGACCGGCGTCCGGCGATCGCCCGGTACGGCCAGCCGCGCGGCGACATCCTCGCCGGCACCGAGGTGATCACCGGTTCGCGGGACACCGGGCAGCGGCTGCGGTACGAGCGGACCTACCCCGACGGGCCGCTGTGGGCCCCGGTGACCGGCTTCGCCTCCCAGCGGTACGGCACCTCGCTGCTGGAGGCCGCCGAGGACGAGCTGCTGGCCGGCACCGACGCCCGGCTGGACCCGTTCCCGCTGTGGCGGGAGCTGACCGGGGCCCGGCACCCCGGCGGGTCGGTCCGCACCACCGTGCTGCCCGCCGCGCAGCGGGCCGCGTTCGCCGCGCTCGCCGGACGGGCCGGGGCGGTGGCGGCGCTGGAGCCGGCCACCGGGAAGATCCTGGCGCTGGTCAGTTCGCCGGGGTACGACCCGGGCGAGCTGTCCGGGAACGGCCCGGCGGCGGCCCGGGCGTGGGAGCGGCTGGCCGCGGATCCCGGCCGTCCGATGCTCAACCGGGCGCTGGGCCGCACCTATCCCCCCGGCTCCACGTTCAAGATCGTCACGGCCGCGGCGGCGCTGGAGCACGGGGTGGTCACCGATGTGGACGCGCCGACCGACGCCCCCAGCCCGTATGTGCTGCCGGGGACGGTGACGCCGCTGCGGGACGCCGCGCGCGGCTGCGCCCGCGCCTCGCTGCACCGGGCGATCGTCGCCTCCTGCAACACGGTGCTGGCCCGGCTGGGGGTACGTACCGGCCTGGACCGGATGGCGGCCACCGCGCGGGACTTCGGTTTCGACCAGGACGGGCTGACGGTGCCCTCGCCGGTGGCCCGCAGTACGTTCGGCACCGGGATCGGCGACGAGGCGCAGCTGGCGCTGTCGTCGATCGGCCAGTACGACACCGCCGCCACCCCGCTGCAGATGGCGATGGTGGCGGCGGCCGTCGCGGCGGACGGCGACCTGATGCGCCCCTACCTGGTGGACCGGGTGACCGACTCCCGGGGCCGCACGGTGGCCTCCACCCCGCCCGTCCTGCTGCACCGGCCGGTGAGCCCGCGGACCGCCGCCGAGCTGCGGCGGATGATGGTGGACGCGGTGCGCCACGGGACCGGGTCCCGGGCGGCGCTGCCGGGCGCCACGGTCGGCGGCAAGACGGGCACCGCGCAGCACGGGGTGGACAACACCCGCACCCCGTACGCCTGGTTCATCGGCTGGGCGCGCCGGGACGGGGAGCCCGGCCCGGAGGCCGCGGTGGCGGTGGTGCTGGAGGAGGCGGCACCCCGGCGGGACGACATCGCCGGCGGCGGGCAGGCCGCTCCGGTGGCCCGCGCGGTGCTGGAGGCGGTGCTGCGGGACCGGGCGGCGGGGCGGCACTGAGCGGCGGGGGACGGCGGGCCACGGCCCGCGGTGGGGGCGGCGGGGCACGGCCCGCGTCAGGGTCACGGCGCACGCAGGACCACGGCGCTCAGCGGGCACGGTGCCGGGGCTCCGGCGCGTGGCGGGGCGGCGGGTCACGGCGCGCGGTGGGCCGGCGGGTTACGGCGCGCGGTGGGCCGGCGGGTTACGGCGCGCGGTGGGCCGGCGGGCAGGCGGCAGGACGGCGGGCGCGTGGCGGGACGGCGGGCCACGGCGCGCGGCAAGGCTCCGGCCCGCGCCGGCACACCAAGGTGATCCCGCACCGGGCGGCCGGGCGGCCCCGGCGGGACCGTGCCGTCAGGACGGGCGGATCTCCGGGAAGCTGAAGCCGTAGCCCCGTTCCTTCAGCCAGGGCAGCACCTGGCGCAGCGCGGCCACGGTCTGGCCGCGCTGCCCGCCGCCGTCGTGGAAGAGGATGGTCGGCCCGTTGGCCAGCTCCGCCTTGACCGTGCGGACGATCCGGTCGGAGCCCGGCAGCTCGAAGTCCTTGGTGTCCACGTTCCAGCCCAGCGGCCGCATGCCGTGGGCGGCGGCGATCCGGCGGCTGTCGGGGGTGAACGCGCCACCGGGCGCCCGGTAGTAGGGCACCTCGGCGCCATCCGACGCTTCCTCGATCATCTTCAGCGAGTCGAGGATCTGCCGCTCCTGGTAGGCGACCGGCTTGCGGTCCATGGTGACGTCGTGGCCGACGGTGTGGTTGCACAACCGGTGGCCGGCGCCGACCACCCGCTTGACCAGGTCCGGGTGGGCCTTGGCCTGCGGGCCGATCATGCAGAAGGTGGCCTTGACCCCGTGCTCGTCGAGCACCTCCAGCACCTGGGGCGTCCAGGTGGGGTCGGGCCCGTCGTCGATGGTGATGTTCACCGCCCGGCCGCCGCTCTCGGTGGCGTGGGCGATGTCCTCGGGCACCGGCTTCACGGTCGCCGCCGGCGGGCGGGCGTGCTGTCCGCCGCCAGGGCGCGGCCCGGCACCGGGCTTCTTCGCCGCGGCGTCCTCCCGCCCGGACGAACCGCCGCCCGCCAGGAGCGTGACCGCGACGGTCGCGATGAGGGCGAGCGCCGCGGCGAGGACGAGGGCCAGCCGCCGCTGCTGTTCGTTCAGTCGTGCCATGCCCGGAAAGAGGGACGGGAGCGCGTCGGGGTTCCGGTCCCACCGCACCGGACGGCCGCGTACCGCATGCGCCCGGACACACCCCCGCACCGTCCGGACACACCCCCGCGCACCGGAGACGCCTCCGCACACCCGGCACACCCCCGCAACGCCGGAGGCCCATCCCGCACCGCCCGGAGGATGTCCCGCGCGCCCGGAGACGCCCCGGCACGCGCGCCCGGCCGCTCCCGGGAGAGGCGGGAGCGGCCGGGCCGCCGCCAGGAGTGCCCGGGCCCGGGGGCGCGCCTCGTCCGCGCCCCGTGGCGACCGCGCCCCACCCCGCCCGCGGTGACCGCCGACCGGGGGGCCGGCGCCCGGGTCGACCGGCGTCCGGGTCGACCGGCGGCCGCCGACCGGGGCGCCCGGCGTCCTCCGGCGCGCGCCGGATCAGTCCGCCGCGCCGGCGGCGATCGCCTCGTTCACCTCCTTCACCCGGGCCGCCTCCTCGGCCGCGAAGCGTGCGGCGTCGAGGTGGTCGGCCTTCTCCTCGTCCTCCGCCATCAGCAGGTCGAGGTTGCTGTCGCCCATCTCCAGCACCCCCATGTCCACGTAGGCGCGCTGGAGCCGTTCGCCCCACAGGCCGATGTCCTTCACGCAGGGCACGATGCGGCTGAACAGCAGCTTGCGGAAGAGCTGCAGGTACTCGGACTGCTCGGTGTACTCCATGGCCTGGTCGTGCGGGATGCCGAAGTTCTCCAGCACCTCGACGCCGCGCAGCCGGTCCCGCATCAGGTAGCAGCCCTCGATGACGAAGTCCTCGCGCTCGCGGCGTTCGGCGTCGGTGAGCTGCCGGTAGTAGTCGCGCAGCGCCATCCGGCCGAAGGCCACGTGCCGGGCCTCGTCCTGCATCACATAGGTGAGGATCTGCTTGGGCAGGGGCTTGTCCGTGGTGTCCCGGATCAGGCCGAAGGCGGCGAGTGCCAGGCCTTCGATCAGCACCTGCATGCCCAGGTAGGGCATGTCCCAGCGGGAGTCGCGGAGGGTGTCCCCGAGCAGGCTCTGCAAGTTGTCGTTGATCGGGTAGGCCATCCCGACCTTCTCGTGGAGGAACCGGCTGTAGATCTCCGCGTGCCGGGCCTCGTCCATGGTCTGGGTGGCGGAGTAGAACTTGGCATCCATGTCCGGGACCGCCTCGACGATCCGGGCCGCACAGACCATGGCGCCCTGCTCACCATGGAGGAACTGGCTGAACTGCCAGGCTCCGTAATGTCTACGTAATTCGCCTCTCTCCTTCTCACTCATCTTGTCCCACAACGGGGTGCCATGGATCATCAGCGCCTCGTCGGGCGAGCCGAGCGGGTCGTAGGGGTCCACCTCCAGGTCCCAGTCGATCCGCGTCACCGCGTCCCACTGCTTGTCCTTGCCCTTCTGGTAGAGGGCGAGGAGCCGCTCGCGGCCCTGGTCGTACTCCCAGTTGAAGCGTGCGGCGCCGGCCGCGGGCACGCCCCATATCGGTTCCTGCGGTGGCTGAGCGTAGAGATCGAGCGTCGACACCGACGCCTCCTTCACCTGCCTGTCCCCCGTTCCGGAAAGGTCACCGCGCAGGCTCACACGAGGACGCAGCGTGGTCAACAAGTCCTTTGGTACCAGGGATTGACGCGCTTACTGACACGGAGTCTCATAAGGGGGAACCGATGGGCGGTGTGATGGCGAGGTGCGACCAGCGATGACTTCCACGATCGACCCCTCCGTGCCCCGGGACGCGCTCGGGCTGCTCAAGGACCGGGAGCTGGTCGCCGAACGGCTGCTGGAGTCCTCCGCCAAGCACTCCTACGACCCGGACGCGGAGCTGGACTGGGAGCTGCCCTTCGAGGAGGGCAAGTGGTTCTGGCCACCGGAGCTGGTGTCGCTCTACGGCACGCCGATGTGGCGGCGGATGCCGGAGGAGCAGCGCATGGACCTGGCCCGGCACGAGGCCGCCGCGCTCGCCTCGCTGGGCATCTGGTTCGAGATCATCCTGATGCAGCTGCTGGTCCGGCACATCTACGACAAGCCGGTCACCAGCGCGCACGTGCGGTACGCGCTGACCGAGATCGCCGATGAGTGCCGGCACTCCAAGATGTTCGCCCGGCTGATCGAGAAGACCGGAGCGCCTACGTATCCCGTCTCACCGCTGCACCACAATCTCGCCCGGGTGCTGAAGAGCATCTCCACCACCCCCGGTTCGTTCGCCGCGACCCTGCTGGGCGAGGAGATCCTGGACTGGATGCAGCGGCTGACCTTCCCGGACGCCCGCGTCCAGCCGCTGGTCCGCGGTGTCACCCGCATCCACGTGGTGGAGGAGGCGCGCCACGTGCGGTACGCGCGGGAGGAGTTGCGCCGCCAGATGGTCAGCTGCCCGCGGTGGGAACGGCAGCTGACCCGGCTCAGCTCCGGTGAGGCGGCCCGGGTCTTCGCCGTCGCGTTCGTCAACCCGAAGGTGTACGAGGACGTGGGGCTGGACCGCCGGGAGGCGGTGGCGCAGGTACGGGCGAGCGCGCACCGGCGGGAGGTGATGCAGACCGGCGCCCGGCGGCTCACCGACTTCTTCGACGACATCGGGCTGCTGCGCGGCGTGGGCCGGAGGCTGTGGCGCAGCTCGGGCCTGCTGGCCTGATCGGCCGCCCGGCCCGGCCCGTCAACGGGCGGGCCGGGGCACCCGGCACCGTTCCGTGGCCGGCGTCAACCAGGCCCGGACACCCGGCACGC
This sequence comes from Streptomyces pactum, assembly GCF_016031615.1. Lineage (GTDB taxonomy): Bacteria > Actinomycetota > Actinomycetes > Streptomycetales > Streptomycetaceae > Streptomyces > Streptomyces pactus. The sequence goes on along the minus strand of NZ_JACYXC010000001.1, from coordinate 5,173,019 downwards.
GACACGGGTCCGTGGCGGGCGTCAACCGGGCCCGGGGTGCGTTCGGGGCCCGGCCCCGGACGCGCCCGGCGGGCGGTTACGCTGCCTGCCATGGAGACAGGCAGCGCCGTACCGGCGGCCGCGCGGCGCGGCGCGTACCGCAGGCTCGGCGTGGAGGAGCGGCGCGGCCAGCTCATCGCGGCCGCCCTGGACCTCTTCGCCCACCGGGCCCCGGAGGACGTCTCGCTGGACGACGTGGCCGCGGCGGCGGGCGCCTCCCGGCCGCTGGTCTACCGCTACTTCCCCGGCGGGAAGACGCAGTTGTACGAGGCGGCGCTGCGCAGCGCGGCGCAGGAGCTGCGGGACTGCTTCACGGTGCCGGCCCGGGGCCCGCTGACCGAACGGCTGGCCGGCGCGCTCGACCGCTTCCTGGCGTTCGTGGACGGCCACGCGGCCGGCTTCAGCGCGCTGCTGCGGGGCGGCTCGGTGGTGCAGACCTCCCGTACCAGCGCGATCGTGGACGAGGTGCGGCGCGCGGCGGCCGAACAGATCCTGCGGCACATGGCGGTGGCCGAACCGCGGCCCCGGCTGGGGATGATGGTCCGCACCTGGATCTCCGCGGTGGAGGCGGCGTCGCTGATCTGGCTGGACGAGGAGAAGCAGCAGGACGTCGCGGAGCTGCGGGACTGGCTGGTGGACCACTTCGCCGCGCTGCTGGCGGCCACCGCCGCCACCGACCGGCAGACCGCCGCGGTGCTCCGGTCGGCACTGGCCCTGGAGGCGGCCGACGGGCGGGCCGGACGGCTGGTCCGCAGGGCGCTGCCGCTGGTCGGCGGCGCCGGGCACCTGCTGACCGAGCCCCGCCCGCCGCACCCGCCGGCGCACCGGACGCCCCGACAGCCCGGCAACCCATACCGCCCCGGAGGCCTGACGGTCCCCCGCCCCGGGGCACCCGCCACCTCCGTCATCCCCGCCGCCCCGGCGCCCACGCACCCCTGACGACCCGCCAACCCCGACGGCCCGGCAACCCTTACCGCCCCCGACGGGCCGGCAACCATACCGCCCCGGCACCGCCGGCACTCCGGCCGCCTGCCCCGCCCCGGCATCCGCCCCGGCCGACCCCGACTGACCCCGCCCGGCCCGGCACCCAGGACCGGTGACCCGCCACCCCCGTCCCGCCCGCGCCGCAGCCGCCCTGGCCCGGCAGGGGCCGATGGGACGGTACGGGCGGGCCGGCCGGTGGCCCCGCGCCGCCGTCCCTGCCGGCCGCTGCGCGAGACTGGCGGTGTGAGAAGCGAGAACACGCCCTTCATCGGCGGGCCGATGGACGGCAAGGTCCTGCCGGTCCTGGTCGGCCCCACGGGGCAGCCGCCGAAGACCTACGAGATCCCGGTGCCGGACGAGCACGGCGGCCGGCCGGTGGTGCACGTCTACCGCAGGGTCGCCGCCACGACCGGGCGGCTGGGCCTGGTGAGCGGCTGGCGGTACGAGTACGAGCCCGGCGGCAGGCCGTGGCGGCTGAAGTGGCCCTGGTCCAAGCCGGAACCCGCCGCCGGCGCCCACCCCGGAGCAGCCGGCCCCGGCGCCGGCCCGCAGCCCGGATCCGGCCCCGGCCCCGATGCGGACCCCGGCACCGGCACCACCCCGACTCCCGCCCCGGCACGGACCCCGCCGGCGACGACCCGCCCGGCGCCACCGGCACCGGCACCGGCGACCCCACCGGCACGTCCGGCCCACGTCCGGCGGACGGGCCTGGGACGAGCGCGCGCCCCGGCACTGACTCCGGCAGGGCCCACCCGCCAGGTGCACCTCCCTGCCGCCCGGCCCGCCCGCCAGCCACGAGGGCCGCCCAGGGGATCCGGGACCGCCGCCAGGAGCATCCGGAGCCGGCGCCCCGCCCTCGCCCCGCCCCGCCGGACCGGGCCCCCGCCATCCCGGACCCCGCCCCACCCGCGTGAGCCGCCGCCCGGCACCGCGCCCGCCCGGCACGGGGCCCGCCCGGCACGGCGCCCGCGCGCCCGGCCGTACACGGCGGGCGCCCCGGTCCGCCGGGCGACACGCGTGCCGGCCGCCTTCTCCGTCGGACGAGTGAGCGCCTTGATCCGATACGACCACATTTACGATGATTATCTGACGGACCGTGGCACGCTCCTGCTGTGTTCCCCCAGCCGGAGGTGAGTACATGTCAGGCCGCATCGCCCGGATCGTCTGCACGGCCTCGCTGGCCGCCGCCGCGCTGACGGCGCCCCCGCCGGCCGGCGCCGCGGCCGACCCGGTGGCCGACCGGCCGCCGGTGTCGGAACTGCTCACGCGGATGCGGACCCTCTACGTCCAGGCCGAGGAGGCCACCGAGGCGTACAACGCCACCGAGGAGAGACTGCGGGCCGAACGGAAGCGCAGCGGGCGGCTCGACCGGGAGCTGCGCCGCGCCCGCGGTGACCTCGCCGCCGGGCGGGCCACGGCCGGGCGGATCGCCCGTGAGCAGTACCGGGACACCGTGGGCCTGTCGGCCACCGTCCGGTCCGTGCTCAGCGGCGATCCGCGGCGCGTCTCCGACCGGCGGCACGAGCTGCGCCGGGCGGCCGACCGGCAGTCCCTCGCCGTGCTCCGGATGGAGCGGAGCGAGCGGCGGGCCGACCGGGCGGCCGGCCGGGCCCGTGCCTCGCTGGAGAAGCGGCGGGCGCTCACCGAGCGGCGGAAGAAGCAGCGGGACCGGGTCGCCGGCCGGCTGCGGGCGATCGAGCGGGCGCTGGCCTCGCTGAGCGAGGACGAGCTGCGCACGCTGCGGCAGCGGGAGCGGCGGCAGACCGCCACCGCCCAGCGGGCCCTGGTCTCCGCCGGAACGTTCCGGCGGGCCGGGCGCGCCCCGTCCCAGGCCGGTGACCGGGCCCTGCGCTACGCCCTCCAGCAGATCGGCAAGCCGTACGCGTGGGGGGCGGAGGGGCCGGACTCGTTCGACTGCTCCGGGCTGACCTCGCAGGCGTGGGCCCACGCCGGGCACCCCATCCCGCGCACCAGCCAGGAGCAGTGGCGGAAGCTGCCCCGGGTGCCGCTGGACCAGGTGCGCCCCGGTGACCTGGTGGTCTACTACCCCAAGGCGACCCATGTGGCGATCTACGCGGGGGACGGGATGGTGGTCCAGGCGCCCCGGCCGGGCAGCACCGTGAAGGTCTCGCCGCTCGCCTCCAACCCGCCGATCGGCGCGGTCCGGCCGGACGCCGGGAGCCCGCCGCTGGCCGGGTACGTACCGCCCCGCCGCTGAAGACGGTGTGACGGCCGCCGGCCCGGCCCTCCCGCCCCGGAAACCCGGCCCCCGGCCGCCCCGACGTCTCCGGCCGTCAGGCAGCGGACCCGGCGCACCCGGCCGTCAGGCGGCGGGCCCGCCGGCCGGCACCCCGGCCGGCCCGGCGACGGACGCCAGATAGGCCGCCGCCTGCTCGGGCTCGTAGAAGAAGTCCGCGAAGTCGGCGGGGTCGTCGAAGCCGGCCGCGATGCGGTGGGCCACCGCCGGCAGCCGGCCGGCCGCACCGAGCAGGTCGAGCACGTGCGGCGGCGGGGCGAGCATCGCGTTGGTCCAGCGGGTGCTGTGCCGGGCGCTCTCCCAGTAGCGGTCGAACGTGGCCTGCATCCAGGCGGCGTCGAACGGCCGGTCGCCGTGGGCCACGATGCTCTCCAGGTAGCCGGCGGCGCACCTGGCCGCGGCGTTCGCGCCCTGGCCGGTGAGCGGGTCGTTGGCCACCACGACGTCCGCGACGCCCAGCACCAGCCCGCCGCCGGGGAGCCGGCCGACCGGCTTGCGCACGGTGGGCGTGTACCGGCCGGCCAGCGTGCCGCCGGCGTCCGTCAGCTCGGACTTCGCCGCCCGTTCGTACTCCCAGGGCACGTACCGGCGCATCAGGTCCAGTGTGGCGGCGAGGTGTTCGGCCGGGTCCTTGATGTCCTCGAAGACGTCGAGGGGGCCGCCCGGCACGCCCTCCCAGAAGAGGATGTCGGCCCGTCCGGAGACGGTGAGGGCGGGCGTGACGAACAGCTCGCCGACGCCCGGCACCAGGGTGCAGCTGACCGCCTCGACGCCCGGGTGCCCGGTGCGGGGCTCGACCCCGTGGGTGTAGGCGACGGCCAGGGCGCGCTGCGGAGCGGTGTGCGCGGAACGGGCGGCGTCCCGGGCGAACATCGACACCAGCTCGCCCTTGCCGGCGGCCACCAGCACCAGGTCGTAGTGGCGGGCGAAGTAGTCCAGGTCGGAGAGGGTGGCGCCGTGGATGACCAGCCGGCCGCCGCGCTCCTCGAAGGTCTCCAGCCAGCCGGCCATCTTCAGCCGCTGGTCCACCGACTGGGCGTGGCCGTCCAGCCTCGCCGTCCAGTCCACCGCCCGCTCACGGCCGGCGCCGGGCACCTCGGGGCCGGCGACGGACAGGCCGAGCTCCTCGATGCGCGGCGCCCGGTCCTCCCAGAAGTTCAGTCCCAGCTCGCGCTCGTGCCGCAGCGCGGTGCGGAACATGCACTGGGTGGACATCACCCGCCCGCCGCGGATCTCCTCGGGCGTGCGGTTCGATATCAACGTGACCTCGTACCCGTGCCCCTGGAGGCCGAGGGCGAGCTGGAGACCGGACTGGCCGGCTCCGACGATGAGTATCTTCCGCATGACGAGACCTTCCGCAAGGCAGCAGGGGGAACCGGGAGTTCCGCTCCGGGCGGGCCGAGGCTACGTCACTCCGGGGTGACGTCCAGCGCGTACCCCACCAGCGCCAGCAGCGTCTCGACCACGGTGTCCCGGTGCCGGGCGTCCATGATCAGCACCGGCACCTCGTCCGGCACCGAGAGCGCGTCGCGCACGTCCTCGGCGGCGTAACCGGGGGTCCCCTCGAAGTGGTTGACCGCCACCACGTACGGGATCTCGCAGCTCTCGAAGTAGTCGAGCGCCGGGAAGGAGTCCTCCAGCCGTCGGGTGTCGGCCATCACCACCGCGCCGATCGCGCCGCGCACCAGGTCGTCCCACATGAACCAGAAACGTTTCTGTCCCGGGGTGCCGAACAGGTAGAGGACCAGGTCCGAGTCGAGGGTGATCCGGCCGAAGTCCATCGCGACCGTGGTCGTGGTCTTCTCCGGCGTCGCCTCGGTGTCGTCCACCTCCTCGCTGGCCTGCGTCATCAGCGCCTCGGTCTGCAGCGGAGTGATCTCCGAGACCGAGCCGACGAACGTCGTCTTGCCGACGCCGAACCCGCCGGCGACCACGATCTTGGTGGCGATGGGGGCCCGGCTGCGGTCCAGCTGCCAGCCCTGCAGGCCCTCCTCGGCACGGCCGTCCGCGACCGGGCCGGCACCGGCCACCGGGTCCGGCGGCGGCGCCGTCACGGTGGCCGTCGAGCTCGTGTGCCTCGCCTCAGAGGCTGCGAAGTCCAATGAGAACCCTTTCCAGCAGCGCGCGGTCCGGCTGTCCCGGGCCGCGCCCGGTGCCGTAGACGCGGATCTTTCCCTGGTCGGCCAGGTCGCTGAGCAGCACCCGGACCACACCGAGCGGGATCTTCAGCAGCGCGGAGATCTCGGCGACCGAGCGCATCCGACGGCACAGCCCGACGATCTCCGCGACCTCCGGCAGCATCCGCTCGCCCCGGCCGTCACCGGTCTCCTCCGCCCCGTCCTCCGGGTCGTCCAGCGCCGCCACGAACGTCTCCACCAGCAGCACGTGACCGCCCCGGGTACGGCCGCCGGTGAGCGAGTACGGCCGTACCCGGGAGGGTTTGCGCGGGTGCAGTCCGCGGACCGGTAGACCGGAGGAGACGGTCACCGTTGCGACTCCAGCGACCTCCGCAGCTCGCTGCGGAGCTCGGGGGTGAGGACGTGTCCGGCACGGCCGACGAAGAGCGCCATGTGGTAGGCGACCACAGTCATGTCGCAGTCCGGGGAGGCGTGCACCCCCAGCAGCGAACCGTCGCTGATGGACATGACGAAGAGGCTGCCCTCCTCCATCGCGACCATCGTCTGCTTGACCCCGCCGCCGTCCATCAGCTGGGACGCGCCCAGCGTCAGGCTGCCCAGTCCCGAGACGATGGTCGCCAGGTCGGCGCTGGACCCCTTCGGCCCGTCCTGCGCCGTCGGGTCGTACTCGGCCGGCTCGCCGTGTCCCGGGTCGGAGGAGAGCAGCAGCAGACCGTCGGAGGAGACCACGGCCACCGAGCGGACGCCGGGCACCTCCTCGACCAGGTTGGCGAGCAGCCAGTGCAGATTGCGGGCCTCGTTGCTCAGCCCGTAGGTACTACTGGGCGCGTTCAATCCCGTGCCTCCTCAACAGTCCCGGCCTCGTCCTGCGGCCCCGTGTGCGGTCCCGGCCGGTGCCGAGGCCCCGCCTGTCCCTGCGTGCGCGGCCCGGGCGGGAAGCCGCCGCGTGCCGCGTTGGTCCCGCCCGGCCGCCCGGCGGTGGCCGCCGGGCCGCCCCGGACCTCGGCCTCGGCGTCCCGCCGGCCCTCGCGCGCGCCCTGCTGGAAACCGCCCAGCCTGCGGCGGAGTTCCTCGGCGTTGACGCCGCGGGCACGCTCACGCCCGGCCGCGGCGGGACGGGCCACGGTGCGCGGGGTGCGCTTGGGCAGTCCCTTGTCCGTCAGCCGCCGTACCGGGGCGGCCGGCGCGTCCGGCCCGGCGGCCGGGGCGGCCGGTGCCTTCCGGCGCGGCAGGCCGCCCGGGGGCGTGGGCTCCCGGTCCGGTCCGCCGGCGGCGCCGGGGGCCCGGCGCGGGCCGGTCCCGTCCGGGGCGGTCCGGCCGCGGCCGGGGTAGTCCGCTCCGGGGGCGCCCGCGTCCCGCGGGTCGCCGGGCGCCGGTTCCGGGGTGGCGCCGGTGGACCGGTCGCCGCCGCCGAGGGGCCAGTCGTCGGCGCCCGCGGCCCGGCGGGCGGCCCGGCCGCGGCCGGACCGGGTGGGCAGCGGCGGCGGTGCGGTCCGCCCGGACGGATCCGCCTCCGGCCCGGCACCGTCCGCGGGCACGGCCGGCCGGCCGTGTCCGGCGCCGGACGGCGCGCCCCACGGCGCGGTGGGCCCGGCGGGTTGCGGGGCCGCGGTCGGCGACGGCGGTTCCGGGTGCACACCGGGGGCCACCGGGTCCGGCCGCCGCCAGGCGACGCCCCGGGCCGGGGTGCCGTCCGGGGCGGGCTCCGCACCGGTGCCGCCCCGCGACGGGCGGGCGCCGGGCCCGGCCTCCGGGGTGGCCGCGCGGCCGGCGGAGCCGGTGCCGCGGCGCTCGCGGCGCGGCAGCGCGGGCGGGCGGCCCGGCTCCCCGGACACCGGCGGTGCGCCGGGCCGGTCGGCGGCCGGCGGTACGTCGTCGGCCGGTGGTACGCCGGGCACCTCGGGCGCGCCCCAGGCCACCCCGGCCACCGGGGCAGCGCTCTCCGGCACCGCTCCGGGGCCCGCCACGGCGGGCGGGGTGTCCCCGGTGGCGGGCGTCCGGCGGTCGTCCCGCCCGGGCCGGCCGTCTCCGTCCTGCGCCGGGGGCGTGCGGTCGGCCGCGTGCTCCGGGCGGGCGGCGTGCCGGCCGTGCGCCGGGAACGCGCCGGGCGCGTTCCGCCCGGGGCCCTCGTCGCCGGCGGCGCGCCCGGGGCGCGCGTCACGGTCCGCGTGCGTGTCGCGGTCGGCGCGCGCGTCACGGTCCGCGTGCGCGGCAGCGGGCGACTCCCCGTCGCGGAAGGGCCGGTCGCCGGGGAACGACGGCGCGTCGTGGCCGCCGTGCGCCCCGGCGGTCGGCCGCGCGTCGTGGTCGCGGTCCGGGGTCGCGGAGGCGTCCGGCCGCTCGCCGTACCCGGCGGGCCGCTCGTCGTACGCGGGCGTGGTGTCCTCGTCCGGTCCGCCGGTCCCCGCCGGGGTGGCGGCGCCGGGCCGCTCCTGCGCGCCGGCCCCGTCCCCGGTCCGTTCCGTCCCGGTCCGGCGGCCCGGACCCGTGTGGCGCAGTTCCCCGCGCATCGCGGCGAGCTGGATGGTGCGTTCGGCGGCGGCCACCATCGGGTCCGTGCCGGGCGCCACGGTCACCTCGTGGTCCGGCGGGAAATCCGGGTCACGGTGGCCCGGTTCCCGCTCGTCCCCGCCGGGGCGCCCGGTCGCGCCGGGGCCCTCGGGGCCGTCCTGGGTGCGGTCGTCGGCCGCCGGGTCGCCCGGGTGCCACCGGTCGCCGGGCCGCCCTATGGCCTCCTCGGCCGCCGGGCGGTGCTGCGGACGGACCGGTTCCCGCTCCTCGGACAGCGCCGCGGCGCGCCGGGCGCCGCGGGTCCGGGGGGAGGGCGCGGACAGCGAGCGGCCGCCGGCCCCGGTGGCGGGGCGGGAGGTCCCCGGGCCGGCGGGGCCGGCGCCGGTGTCCGGCTCGCCCCGCGCGGGCCCGGTCCGGGCGCCGGCCGGCGGCGCGGGCAGGATCTTCGTCGGCAGCACCACCATGGCGGCGACCCCGCCCTGCTTCTGCGCGCGCAGCTGGACCTTCACACCGTGCCGGGCGGCGAGCCGGGTCACCACGTACAGGCCGAGGCCCAGCGGGTCCTCGGCGTTGGGGCCCTGGCAGTAGTCCGGGACGGGCTCGGCGAGCCGGGCGTTCAGCTCCTCGAAGCGCTCCGGGGTCATGCCGATGCCCTCGTCCTGCACCGACAGCAGCAGTTCGCCGGAGTCCAGCAGCCAGCCGGAGATCTGCACATGGGCGTCCGGCGGGGAGAAGGTGGTGGCGTTCTCCACCAGTTCGGCGATGAGGTGGCTCATGCTGTCGGCGGCGAACCCGGCGACATGGGTGTGCGGCGGCAGCGAGTGGATCTGCACCCGGTCGTACCGCTCGACCTCGCTGATCGCGGCGCGCAGCACATCGAGCAGCGGCACCGGGCCCGGGTGCGTGGCCTTGTTCTCGGAACCGGCGATGACCAGCAGGTTCTCGCTGTAGCGGCGCATCCCGGTGGCGAGGTGGTCGAGCTGGAAGAGGGTCTCCAGCCGGTCCGGGTCCTGCTCCTTCTCCTCCAGCCCCTCGATCACCGCCAGCTGGCGCTCGATCAGGCCGAGGTTGCGCAGCGCCAGGCTGACGAAGCTGCCGTGCACCCGGGCGCGCAGGCCGTCCAGCCGGGCGGCGATCTCGTCCCGCTCGCGGCGCAGCTCGGTGCGCTCGTCGGCCAGCCGGCGGCGCTCGCCGACCATCCGGGTCCGGTCGGCGTCCAGCCGGGCGGCGCGCTCGTGCTCCCGGCGGGCGATCTCCTTCAGCTCGTTGACGCTGCGCACCACGTCGGCGAACTCGTCCCGGCGGCCGCGGAAGGCCACCGGCTCCTCGCCGACCGGGTCGGCGGCGACCCGCCGCGCGCCCAGCCGGAGGGCGGCCAGCGGCCGGGTCATGGAGCGGGCGGCCCAGACGCCGGCGCCCAGGGCGGCCAGCAGGCAGGCGGCGGCGAGCGCGATCCGGATCTCCAGCTCGGTGACGTCCTCGTCGCGCAGCTTCTCCAGCCGCTCCACCTCGGCGGCGGCCAGGGCGGACTCCACCCCGCGCATCCGGTCGATGCGGGCGGTGAGGGCCGCGCCGACCCGCTCGGTCTCCAGCATCAGTTCGGCGGGGGACAGCTCGGTGTCGTCGGTGAGCCGTTCCAGGTAGCGCTCGGCGGTGGTCACCTCGGTGCCGTTCACGGTGCGGGTGAACCGCTCCCGTACGTCGGCGGGGGCGAGCTGCTCGAAGTCGGCGAGCGCGGCCTTCTCCCGGACGTCGGCGCGCCGGGCGGCGGCGACCAGGCCGCGGCGGTCGCCGTCGGCGGCGAGCGCGCCCAGCAGCAGCCCGCGGACGGCGGACGCCTGCTCGTCGGCCCGGGCGAGCGAGGCGAGGGCCGCCGCGCTGCCGGTGTCCGCGCGCTCGGGCATCTTCCGGGCGAGGCCGCCGGAGAGGTCGAGCAGCGCCTGCACGGTCCCGGTGTACTTCTCGGCGACCTCCAGCGCCGAGCCGCGCCCGGTGAGCGCCTGCTGGCGCAGCCGGGGCAGGTCGTCCAGCTGCCGCCGCAGCCCGCCGGACACGTCCGGGCGGAGTTCGGCGACCTGCCGGTCCACCCGGGCCCGCTGGCTCTCGGAGACCCCGGCCCCGGCGGCGGAACTGCGGCCGGCCGCGACGAACTCGGTCATGGCGTCGCGCTCGTCGGCGAGCGCGTGGGCCAGCACCACCGCCTCGCGGCTGGTGCGGGAGAGATCGACCAGGCGCTGGGAGTCGTGGGTGCGGTCGATGGCGGCGGCGACGGCGGGGGCCGCGGCGGCCGCGACCGCGACGGCGACCACGGCGACCGAGCCGACCAGCCGGTTGCGGACCCGGGCGGTGCGGCGGGCCGGGCCGGCGGGAGCCGGGGCCGGCGCGGCGGGGGGGCGGGCGCGGCGGGGGGCGGGCGCGGCGGGGGCCGGCGCCGTACCGCCGGTGGCCGGATCCGTGCCCGGCGCGTCCGCGGCGGCGGTCCGCTCACCGGTGCCGGCGGTCTCCCCGGGCGGAGTCGCGGCCTGCCCGGCGGAGTCGGCTGCCCGCGGCTGAACGCCCCGCGCCGGTTCTCCGCCGTGTTCGCCGTTCCCGCCCCGAAGCCGCTTCTTCCGCACCGGTGCTCACAATCTTTTCTCGCCCGATCCGCTGGGGAACCAGGAGGTGACGGGGGTTCAACAATGGTGTCTGACCCTCACCCCTGGCACGGAATCCGACCATTCCAAGTACCACTGTGAGGCGGACGCGCAACACTGGCCCGGCCACCTGAACGAGTGAACATCATTGCGAAGTTGACCTTCAACTTCCGCTCCCGGTCCCCACGCACCCGCGCGGCGTCCGCAGTTGGAAATCGCCATCGCCTCCTGGCAGGATTCGCGCCCACAGCCGCCCGGAAATACCACTTCCCCCACCAAACCGGCATCTGGCACCGGCCGGCGGACGCCACGGCCGCACGCGCCCCGGACGGCCCGGGGACGGCACCGCTCCGGCAGACTGCCGGGATGCGCATCGAACTCGCCACCACCCCGGGCGACCCCCAACGCCCCAACGAGGACTACGTGTCAGTAGCGCTACCAGCGTCGGGGCTCGGTGGCGCGCTGGCCCTGCTGGACGGGGTCACACCCCCGCCGGCGGACGACGGGTGCGTGCACGGCGTGCCCTGGTTCACCGCCCGGCTCGGCGGCGCGCTCCTCGAACTGTCCGGTTCGCGGCGGGATATGACTCTGGCAGACTGCCTCTCCCTCGCAATCGAACGAACCGCCGACAAACACCGGTCAACCTGTGATCTTTCTCACAAGCTCACTCCGCAGGCCACCGTCGTCCTGGCGCGCTGGGACGAGGCGTGGCTGGAGTACCTGGTCCTGTCCGACTCGGCGCTGCTGCTGGAGGCGCCCGACGGCACGGTGACCCCGGTGCTGGACGACCGGATCGACCGGCTCCGCGCGGCGGGCCGGACCCTCGCCCCGCTGCGCAACGCCGAGGACGGGTTCTTCACCGCGGCGGCGGACCCGCAGGTGGCCGCCCGGGCGGTGACCGGGGAGGTCCCCACCGACCGGATACGGGCGCTCGCGGCCCTGACCGACGGCGCCGGCCGCTGGGTGGAGGTGTTCGGCGAGGGCGACTGGAGCCGGTGTTTCACGGTGCTGCGCACGGAGGGGCCGCAGGGGCTGATCGACCGGGTGCGGGCCGCCGAGCGCGCCGACCCGGCGGGCGCCCGCTTCCCGCGGGGCAAGGCGCACGACGACGCGGCGGCGCTCTTCGCGGAGCTGTAGGGGGGACGGCGCGGCGGGCCTCCGAGTGGCGCCGGACGGCGGACGCGGCCGGACGGCCGGACGGGGACGGCACGCACGGACGGCCGGGCGCACGGGCGAGGACGGCTGACGCCCGGGCGGGGGACGGCTGACGCACGGAGCGGGGGCGGTGCACGGCGACCGGGACGTCCGGGCGCCCGGACGGGCGCGCACCGCGGCACCGGGTCAGGGCGCCGATCCGCTCCGGGGCCCGGGGTCCGTACCGTTCAGCCGACGCAGCAGCCGGGCCAGCTCGGCCACCTCGGAGCGCTCCCAGGCGGCCAGCCGCTGGGCGTACTGGTTGCGGCGGGCCTCGCGCACCCGCCGGAACCGCTCCCGGCCCTCGGGCGTCAGCTCCACCAGGAAGGCGCGGCCGTCGGCCGGGTCCGGGGCGCGGGTCACCAGCCCCAGCTCCTCCAGGGCCCGCAGCTGACGGCTCATCGTCGCCTTGCCGACGCCGAAGTACGCCGCCAGATCGGTGGCCCGCTGCGGCCCGGCGTCCGCCAGACGGACCAGCAGGCCGTAGGCGGCGGGCTCCAGTTCCGGATGCACCTCGCGGGCCATTTCCCCGGACGAGGCACGGGCGCGGCGCAGAAAGACGGCCAATTCGCGCTCAAGGGCCAGGAATGCCTGGTCCACACCTGTAGCGCCCTCGGTGCGTGAGCCTTCCGGCTCGTACGGCTCACGGCCGGTATTGTCCACGTCAGGGCCCTCTCCGGATTTTCAGCCGAATGAAACTTTCCGATGACTGCGGGCGTCCTCGCAGCTCCGCCAGTATTTCGCAGGATTAGACCAACGGCGGCAACCGGACCCCCCTTCCCAGTCCCTATCTACGCCCGTAGCTTCGAAGATGACATGGGCACACCAAGCACATGTCACCCTCCTCTCTCCCCCCTCGGAGGCACCCATGCCCGCGCGCAGACCTGGATCGGCCCGGCGCTCGCTGACCGCCATCGCCGGGATCATCGCCACCCTGCTCACCATGACCGTGTCGCTGTCGTCGGCCGCCTCGGCCGACGACCGCCGGCCCGCCCCCCACCCCGAGGACCACTGGGCCGGCTCCCAGATCATCAAGCACGAGGGCGGTGCCCGCGGCGGCACCGGGGAAGCGCCCTCGCTGCTCGCCTCCGTGGAGGGGGTGGACGTCAGCAGCCACCAGGGCAACGTCGCCTGGTCCACGCTCTGGAACAGCGGCGTCCGGTTCGCCTACGTGAAGGCGACCGAGGGCACCGGCTACAAGAACCCCTACTTCGCCCAGCAGTACAACGGGTCGTACAACGTCGGCATGATCCGCGGCTCGTACCACTTCGCGCTGCCCAACGTCTCCAGCGGAGCGGCCCAGGCCAACTACTTCGTGGACAACGGCGGCGGCTGGTCGCGGGACGGCAAGACCCTGCCGGGCGCGCTGGACATCGAGTACAACCCGTACGGTTCGACCTGCTACGGCAAGTCCCAGACCGCGATGGTCAGCTGGCTCAAGGACTTCGTGAACACCTACCGGGCGCGCACCGGCCGGGACCCGGTCATCTACACCTCCACCAGCTGGTGGAAGACGTGCACCGGCAACAACGCCAGCTTCGGGTCGATCAACCCGCTGTGGATCCCCCGGTACGGCTCCTCCGTCGGGGAACTGCCGGCCGGCTGGGCCTTCCACACCATCTGGCAGTACACCTCCACCGGCCCGACCGTCGGTGACCACAACCTGTTCAACGGCGCGTACGACCGGCTGCAGGCACTCGCCTACGGCTGACCGGTGCGGCCCGGGCGGCGGACGGCCGGACCGCTCCCGGCCCCCGCCCGGGCCCTCCACCGCACCACGCCGCACCCGCCGGCACCGGGACAGACGTACAGACCTGTCTGTACGCTGAACGGCATGGCCGGCACCGCATCCCCCGCCCCCCGCGACCGGACGGCCCGCCGTCCGGTCGCGGCGGCGCTCCCGTCACGACGCCCCTCCGCACGCGAGCGGATCCTCACCACCGCCACCGCCCTGTTCGACACCCACGGCATCCGCGGGGTGGGCGTCGACCGGATCATCGCCGAGTCGGGCGTGGCCAAGGCGACGCTGTACGCCCACTTCCGCGCCAAGGACGACCTGGTCCTGGCGTACCTGCGGGAGACCGACCGGAACTGGCGGGACATCCTGCGCGGTGCCGCGGCCGCCGCCGGGGAGGACCCCCGGGACCAGTTGCTCGGCCTCTTCGACGCACTGCGCGAGTGCACGCTGCGCGACGGGTTCCGGGGCTGCCCGTTCATCAAGACCGCCGGCGAGAGCACACCCGGCAGCGCCGTGCACACCGCGACGGTGGAGCACAAGCAGGCGGTGCGCGACTGGCTCACCGAACTGACCGCCGCGGCCGGCGCCGCCGACCCCCGGCTGCTCGCCCTCCAGCTCGCCGCCCTGGTGGACGGGGTGATGGCGGCAGCCGCCCTGGAGCCGGTGGCCGCCGTGCCGGACGCCGCGCGGGAGGCGGCACGGGTCCTGGTCGAACGCGCCTGCCCGGCCCGCGACTGAGCGGCGGGGCGCGGCGGCACAAACCCGCCGCGCCCCGCCGCGGAGCCGGCCCGGAGCGGGCCGAGGCGGCCGCCCCCGGACCGGCCGGGGGGCCGGTGCCGCCGGGTCAGACGACCGCGGCCGCGGGGCCGGCGGCCACCGGCGCCCCCTCCTCCGAAACCACGTCCTGCGCAGCCGCGCCCGCCACGCCGCCCGGTCCCTCGCCGTCCGCGGCGGGGGCGAGCAGCAGCGCCCGGTAGCGGGCCTGCTCGGCGGCGAGCTGTTCATCGGTCATGTCGAGCACCCCGTACACCACGAACGGCTCCTGGTAGCGCATGCCGGTGAGGTGGGCGGTGGCGTCGAACGGCAGCAGCAGGTCGGCGACGGGGAAGCGGTTGGTGCCACCGGGCCGGTAGGCGTCCCGGCCGCCACCGGTCGAGGTGGCCACCCGCAGCGTCCTGCCGTGCAGCGCGGTGCCGCCGGTGCCGTACGCGAAGCCGTAGGTGAGGACCTCGTCGAGCCACTGCTTGAGCAGCGGCGGCGCCGAGTACCAGTAGAAGGGGAACTGGAGCACCACCCGGTCGTAGGCGAGCAGCCGCTGCTGTTCGGCGGCGACGTCGATACGGCCGTCGGGCCAGGCGGCGTACAGATCGTGAACGGTGACCCCCTCGGTACCGGCGGCCGTCGCGGCGAGCGCGGCGTTGATCCGGGAGGCGGCGAGGTGGGGGTGGGCCAGGACGACCAGGGTGCGCACGGACATCTCCTTCTGATCCCGCGGTTCCCGCTGCCCGGGCGGTCCGCCGATGGTCCGGCCCAACTCTCCGAACAGACAGGTCTGTCTATATCGCTGCCGAAGCTACCAGACAGACCTGTCTGACTGTCAACAACCGTCCGGCTCCCGGGTGTTCGCCCGCCCGACGGGGCGTTCGTGCTTCCCCGAGCGCCGTGGCGTACGCCCCCGGGCGGAGTGGCGCGGGGCCGCCCGAACGCGCGGCGTGGGTTCCAGAACGGCCCGGCGCACGGCCCCGAACGGCGTGGCGTGGGTTCGTCCGGAACGGCCCGGCGTCGGGCGCCGAAGGGGTGCGGCGCGGGGCCCCGACGTGGCGTGGGTCCCGTCGCGGCGCCCGGCGTCGCGGGACCCCGAACGCCGGGACGCACGCCCACCGGTAAACGCCGCGGCGCACGGCCCCGAACGGGTGCGGCGTAGCCCCGAACCCGCGGCACGGGCCGCGGCACGGCCGGACGAACGCCCGGCCCCGGGCACGCCGCGGCCCGGCCTCCGCCGCGGGGCCGCGCTGCGCGCGCCCGCCGGCGGGGGCCGGGCCGGGAGACAGGATGTCCGCCGGCTCCCCGCGTCCGGAGCCACCGGGAGCCGAGCGGTGACGACGGGCCCGTGGCCGGAGCCACCGGGAGCCGGACGGCAACCGGCGGGACCGGTGGCCGACCACGTCGGGGCCGGGCCGGGGAGCCGGAGCCTAGGCCGCGACCTGGACCGGGCTGTCGGCCGTGGCCGGGGTCAGGGCCAGTTCCAGCACCTGCCGGACGTCGGAGACCGCGTGCACCGAGAGCTTCTCCAGCACCTCGGCGGGCACGTCGTCCAGGTCAGGCTCGTTCCGCTTGGGGATGACCACGGTGGTCACCCCGGCGCGGTGCGCCGCCAGCAGCTTCTGCTTGACCCCGCCGATCGGCAGCACCCGGCCGGTCAGCGAGACCTCACCGGTCATCGCCACGTCCGGCCGCACCTGCCGGCCCGACAGCAGCGAGGCCAGCGCGGTGGTCATGGTGATACCGGCACTGGGGCCGTCCTTGGGCACCGCGCCCGCGGGGACGTGCAGGTGGATGCCGCGCTCCTTCAGGTCGCCGACCGGCAGCTCCAGCTCCGCGCCGTGCGACCGCAGGAAGCTCAGCGCGATCTGCGCCGACTCCTTCATCACGTCACCGAGCTGGCCGGTGAGGGTCAGCCCCGCGCCGCCGGTCTCCGGGTCGGCCAGCGACGCCTCGACGAACAGCACGTCACCGCCGGCGCCGGTGACCGCCAGGCCGGTCGCCACCCCGGGGACCGCGGTGCGCCGCTCGGCCGGGTCCTGGGCGGACTCGGGGGTGTGGTGCGGCCGGCCGATGAGCGGGCGCAGCTCGTCCACCCCGATGGTGAACGGCAGGTCACGTTCGCCCAGCTCGCTCTGGGCGGCCACCTTCCGCAGCAGCCGCGCGATGGACCGCTCCAGGGTGCGCACGCCGGCCTCGCGGGTGTACTCGCCGGCCAGCTTGCGCAGCGCCGCCTCCGCCACGGTCACCTCGCCCGGCTCCAGCCCGGCCCGCTCCAGCTGGCGCGGGAGCAGGTGGTCACGGGCGATGACGACCTTCTCGTCCTCGGTGTAGCCGTCCAGCCGGACCAGCTCCATCCGGTCCAGCAGCGCCTCCGGGATGGACTCCAGCACGTTGGCGGTGGCGAGGAAGACCACGTCCGACAGGTCCAGCTCGACCTCCAGGTAGTGGTCCCGGAAGGTGTGGTTCTGGGCCGGGTCCAGGACCTCCAGCAGCGCGGCGGCCGGGTCGCCCCGGAAGTCCGAGCCGACCTTGTCGATCTCGTCGAGCAGCACGACCGGGTTCATGGACCCGGCCTCCTTGATCGCCCGGACGATCCGGCCGGGCAGCGCGCCGACGTAGGTGCGCCGGTGGCCGCGGATCTCCGCCTCGTCCCGGACGCCGCCGAGGGCCACCCGGACGAACCTGCGGCCCATGGCGCGGGCGACGCTCTCGCCGAGGCTGGTCTTGCCGACGCCCGGCGGGCCGACCAGGGCGAGCACCGCGCCCCCGCGCCGCCCGCCGATCACGCCCAGGCCGCGGTCGGTCCGGCGCTTGCGGACCGCCAGGTACTCGGTGATGCGCTCCTTGACGTCCTCCAGCCCGGCGTGGTCGGCGTCGAGCACGGCCTTGGCGCCGGGGATGTCGTAGGCGTCCTCGGTGCGCTCGTTCCACGGCAGCTCCAGGACGGTGTCGAGCCAGGTGCGGATCCAGCTGCCCTCGGGGCTCTGGTCGCTGGCCCGCTCCAGCTTGTCGACCTCCTTCAGGGCCGCCTCGCGGACCTTCTCGGGCAGGTCGGCGGCCTCCACCCGGGCCCGGTAGTCGCCGGACTCGTCCTCGGCGGTGCCGTTGAGCTCGGCCAGTTCCTTGCGGACCGCCTCCAGCTGGCGGCGGAGCAGGAACTCGCGCTGCTGCTTGTCGACGCCCTCCTGGACGTCCTTGGCGATGGCCTCGGCGACGTCCTGCTCGGCGAGGTGGTCGCTGAGCCGGGTGATCGCGAGCTTCAGCCGGGCCACCGGGTCGGTGGTCTCCAGCAGCTCCACGCGCTGCTGGAGGGTGAGGAACGGCGAGTACCCGGAGTTGTCGGCGAGCTGCGAGACGTCGTCGATCTGCTCCACCCGGTCCACGATCTGCCAGGCGCCGCGCTTCCGCAGCCAGCTCGTGGCGAGCGCCTTGTACTCGCGCATCAGCTCGGCGACCGCACCGGGCAGCGGGGTGGGCACCTGCTCGTCGATGACGGTGCCCTCCACCCACAGCGCCGCGCCGGGGCCGGTGGTGCCGGCGCCGATGCGCACCCGGCGCACACCGCGGATGAGCGCCCCCGGGTCACCGCCGGAGAGCCGGCCGACCTGCTCCACGGTGCCGAGCGTGCCGACGGCGGCGTAGGTGCCCTCGATCCGCGGCACCAGCAGCACCTGGGGCTTTCCTCCCTCGCGGTGCGCCTCGCCGGCCGCGGACGGTTCGGAGCGGGCGGCGGCCTGGGCGGCCTCCACGGCGGCCCGGACATCGGCGGCGGAGAGGTCGAGCGGCACCACCATGCCGGGCAGCACCACCTCGTCGTCGAGCGGCAGCACGGGCAGGGTGAGCGTTACGGACGTCGAAGCCATGGTCTCCCCTTCGGCAAGCAACTTGAGCTGTACCGACTCAATGCTTCTGCGCCTCTCGGTGTTCCCCACCCTCTGTTCGCCCACAGCGAACGCCTCCATACCCCTCAGCCGGGGCTCGGGAGAAGCCCTCGGAGGCGGGTGCCGGCCCCGGACCCGACACCCGGCACCGACCCGGACCCGGAGCCGGGCCCTGACAGAACACCCCGCGCGCCGCGACCCATCCCGGCCCCACTCCCCGCACCGGCGCACGCGAGGTCCGGGCGCGGATCCCTCCACCAGCGCTCCCTTGCGCTCCCGCACCCCCCTTCACGCTCCCGCGAGCCCCTCCGCCCGGCAGCCAGAACCCCCTCCGGCGCCCCCTCCGTGCCCCCTCCGAGCCCGACCGGACCCCCTCCAGCCCCACCGGACCCCCCACCGAGCCGCCCGCGGCGCCGCCCGCCGAAATCCCCCGGCACCGGCCGCCGGTCCCCGGTACGCTCCCCGGTTCCGGAGGCGGCCGCCGGCCCCCGGCATGATCGGAACCGGCCACGGAGCCACCCCCGCCCGACGGTTTACGGTGTGATTTCCCTCACTTCGTACAACCCCCGTACCGTCTTGTTCGTCGCCCGCAACGCCGCCTGGAGGCCCCCCATGCACCCGCCGCTGCACGACACCGCCGCCGACCTCCCGCCGGTGGTCCTGGACCGCCGGGACGGGCCCTTCGGCGAGGTCGTGCTGCGGCGGCGCGGCACCCGTCCCGCGGTGTACGAGATCATCGCCAACGGCTGCTTTCTGATGGACACCTCCGACGGCCGCTCCGAGCGGCTGCTGGTCCGGGCGGCGCTCGGCGCGCTGCCCGCCGACCGCACCGCGCCCGCCCTGCTCATCGGCGGACTGGGCGTCGGCTTCTCGCTGGCGGAGGCCGCCGCGGAGCCCCGCTGGGGCCGGATCTCCGTGGTGGAACGGGAGTCCGCGGTCATCGACTGGCACCGCGCCGGCCCGCTGGCCGAGATCTCCGCCGGCGCCCTCGCCGACCCGCGGACCGAGCTGATCGCCGCCGACCTGGTCGGCCATCTTCGTGCCCCCGGCACCCGGTACGACGCGCTCTGCCTGGACATCGACAACGGGCCGGAGTGGACCGTGACCGAGGACAACGAGGGCCTGTACTCCCCCGCCGGGCTGGCCGCCTGCGCGGCCCGGCTGACCCCCGGCGGGGTCCTCGCGGTGTGGTCCGCGCAGCCCTCCGCGGCGTTCGAGGAGGCCCTCCGTAATGCCGGGTTCACGGGCGTACGGACCGAAGAGATCGCCGTTGCCCGGGGTGTCCCGGACGTGGTCCACCTCGCGACTCGGGGTGCGTAGCCGAGCTACACACGGTGGCTTTACGCTGCTTGCCTACGAGTGCGGCCGGGCACAACGACCAGGCACGGGACCGCGGGTCGCCGGGCACGGGACCCGGGTTGAAGGAACGACGCAGGGGCGGGCGTATGGAGCAGACTCACACCACCCACAACGGCGCCGCCGCGACCACGCCCGGAGCACAGCGCCGGGTCCTGGTGGTCGAGGACGACCCGACCATCGTGGACGCCATCGCGGCCCGGCTGCGTGCGGAGGGCTTCCAGGTGCAGACCGCCGGGGACGGCCCGGCCGCGGTGGACACCGCCGAGGCGTGGCAGCCGGACCTGCTGGTCCTGGACGTGATGCTGCCCGGCTTCGACGGGCTGGAGGTGTGCCGCCGGGTGCAGGCCCGGCGGCCGGTGCCGGTGCTGATGCTCACCGCGCGCGACGACGAGACCGACATGCTGGTGGGCCTGGGCGTCGGCGCCGACGACTACATGACCAAGCCGTTCTCCATGCGGGAGCTGGCCGCCCGGGTCCACGTGCTGCTGCGCCGGGTGGAGCGGGCCGCGCTCGCCGCGCACACGCCGCGCAGCGGCATCCTGCGGCTGGGCGAGCTGGAGATCGACCACGCGCAGCGGCGGGTGCGGGTCCGTGGCAACGATGTCCACCTCACCCCCACCGAGTTCGACCTGCTGGTGTGCCTGGCCAACACCCCGCGGGCGGTGCTCTCCCGGGAGCAGCTGCTCGCCGAGGTGTGGGACTGGGCCGACGCCTCCGGCACCCGGACGGTGGACAGCCACATCAAGGCCCTGCGCCGGAAGATCGGGGCGGAGCGCATCCGCACCGTGCACGGCGTCGGCTACGCCCTGGAGACACCGGCGGCATGAGGGCGGTGCCGGGCCGGGAGCTGTGGAGCCGACTGTGGGAGGCGCTGCGGCCGATCGACCCGTACCGCTCGATGAAGGCCGCGCTGGGGGCGCTGGTCATCGGTTCGGTGATCATCACCACCCTGCTGGTGTTCGTGGCCGCCCGCTCCGACACCGAGCTGCGCATCATCACCATCTTCTCGATCATCGCCTCGCTGCTGATCACGCAGTTCGTGGCGCACGGCCTGTCGGCGCCGCTGGACGAGATGACCGAGGTCACCCAGGCGATGGCGAACGGGGACTACACCCGGCGGGTGCGGGCGGCCGAGCGGCGGGACGAGTTCGGGGAGCTGGCCACCGCGTTCAACCGGATGGCCGAGGACCTGGAGGCGGTGGACACCCACCGCAAGGAGCTGGTGGCGAACGTCTCGCACGAGCTGCGCACGCCGATCGCGGCGCTGCGGGCGGTGCTGGAGAACGTGGTGGACGGCGTCTCGGAGGCCGACCCGGAGACCATGCGGGTGGCGCTGCGGCAGACCGAGCGGCTGGGCCGGCTGGTGGAGCAGCTGCTGGACCTGTCCCGGCTGGACAACGGCGTGGTCCCGCTGCACGCCCGGCGCTTCGAGGTGTGGCCCTACCTGGCCGGCATCCTCAAGGAGGCGAGCATGGCCCGCGACGCCGCCCCCAGGGCCCGGACGGGCGCCCGGGCGCGCAAGGACGTCCACCTCAACCTGGACGTCTTCCCCTCGGACCTGACCGCGCACGCGGACGCCGAGCGGCTGCACCAGGTGGTCGCCAACCTGGTGGACAACGCGATGAAGCACAGCCCCCAGCACGGCCGGGTCACGGTGCGCGCCCGGCGCGGCGAGGGGCCGCAGAGCCTGGAGCTGGAAGTGCTGGACGAGGGGCCGGGCATCCCGGAGGCGGAGCGGTACCGGGTCTTCGAACGGTTCAACCGGGGCGGCCCCACCCCGCAGGGGCCGAGCGGTGACGGCGGGACCGGACTGGGGCTGGCGATCGCCCGGTGGGCGGTGGATCTGCACGGCGGTCGCATCCGGGTGGCCGAATCGCCGCGGGGCTGCCGGATCCAGGTCAGCCTTCCGGGGACCCTTCGGGACGCCGGTTGACGTAGGGTCGTGACGGAAGCACACATGCGGGCATGTGGGCACGGCTCGACTGTCTCCTCGCGCAGGGAAAACCACGGGTGTTTCCCGCCACGTCACGACTTAAAACCCGTCGATCAATGTGATGTGCGCGACGTTGACCAGTGCGACCTGCACGTAAGGTGTGGGAAGGCGTAGCCTTTATTCCCGCTGTCCACCACCTAAGGAAGCGGAAGAGGGCGGTTGCCGCCGTGTCGCCACAGTCCCCCAACAGTTCGAGCGTCTCGACCGACCAGGACGGGCAGGGGAAGAACCCTGCCGCCGCGTTCGGTGCCAATGAGTGGCTCGTCGACGAGATCTACCAGCAGTACCTCCAGGACCCGAACTCGGTCGACCGAGCCTGGTGGGACTTCTTCGCCGACTACCAGCCGGGCAAGGACACCGGCTCCGCCGGGGCCTCCCCGCAGCAGCCGGTGAGCGGAAGCCCGGCGCCGGCCGCTCCGGCGGCCCCGGCCCCGAAGCCCGCCGCCGCGCAGCCCCCGGCGGCCCCGGCGCCGGCCCCGAAGCCCGCCGCGCAGGCGTCCCGCCGCCCCGGCCCCGGCTCCGAAGCCCGCCGCCGCCAAGCCGGTGCCGGCCGCCAAGCCGCCGACCGCCAAGGCGGTCGAGCCGGCCTCCGCACCCACCGCCCCGGAGTTCGTGACGCTGCGCGGCCCGTCCGCCGCGGTCGCCAAGAACATGAACGCCTCGCTGGAGCTGCCGACCGCCACCTCGGTCCGCGCGGTCCCGGTGAAGCTGCTGTTCGACAACCGGATCGTCATCAACAACCACCTCAAGCGGGCCCGGGGCGGGAAGGTCTCCTTCACCCACCTCATCGGCTACGCCATGGTGCGGGCGATCAAGGCGATGCCGTCGATGAACTGGTCCTTCGCGGAGAAGGACGGCAAGCCGACCCTGGTCAAGCCGCCGCACGTCAACCTCGGCCTCGCCATCGACCTGGTGAAGCCCAACGGTGACCGGCAGCTGGTCGTCGCGGCGATCAAGAAGGCCGAGACGCTCGACTTCTTCGAGTTCTGGCAGGCCTACGAGGACATCGTCCGCCGCGCCCGGGCCAACAAGCTCACCATGGACGACTTCACCGGCGTCACGGTCTCGCTGACCAACCCGGGCGGCATCGGCACCGTGCACTCGGTGCCCCGCCTGATGCCGGGCCAGTCGGTGATCATGGGCGTGGGCGCCATGGAGTACCCGGCGGAGTTCCAGGGCACCTCCCAGGACACGCTCAACAAGCTGGGCATCTCCAAGGTCATGACGCTGACCTCGACCTACGACCACCGGGTGATCCAGGGCGCCGCCTCCGGCGAGTTCCTGCGGATCGTGTCGAACCTGCTGCTGGGCGAGGACAACTTCTACGACGACGTCTTCGAGGCCCTGCGCATCCCGTACGAGCCGGTCCGCTGGCTGCGGGACATCGACGTCAGCCACGACGACGACGTCACCAAGGCGGCGCGGGTCTTCGACCTGATCCACTCCTACCGGGTCCGCGGCCACGTCATGGCCGACACCGACCCGCTGGAGTACCGCCAGCGCAAGCACCCCGACCTGGACATCGTCGAGCACGGCCTCACCCTGTGGGACCTGGAGCGCGAGTTCGCGGTCGGCGGCTTCGCCGGCAAGTCGATGATGAAGCTGCGCGACATCCTGGGCGTGCTGCGCGACTCGTACTGCCGCACCACCGGCATCGAGTTCATGCACATCCAGGACCCCAAGCAGCGCAAGTGGATCCAGGACCGGGTGGAGCGCCCGCACACCAAGCCGGAGCGCGAGGAGCAGCTGCGGATCCTGCGCCGGCTCAACGCGGCCGAGGCGTTCGAGACCTTCCTGCAGACCAAGTACGTCGGCCAGAAGCGCTTCTCGCTGGAGGGCGGCGAGTCCGTCATCCCGCTGCTGGACGCGGTGCTGGACGCGGCGGCCGAGTCGCGCCTGGACGAGGTCGTCATCGGCATGGCGCACCGTGGCCGCCTCAACGTGCTGGCCAACATCGTCGGCAAGTCGTACGCGCAGATCTTCCGCGAGTTCGAGGGCAACCTCGACCCGAAGTCGATGCACGGCTCCGGCGACGTGAAGTACCACCTGGGCGCCGAGGGCACCTTCACCGGCCTGGACGGCGAGCAGATCAAGGTCTCGCTCACCGCCAACCCCTCCCACCTGGAGGCGGTGGACCCGGTCCTGGAGGGCGTGGTCCGCGCCAAGCAGGACATCATCGGCAAGGCGGGCACGGACTTCACCGTGCTGCCGGTCGCCCTCCACGGCGACGCGGCCTTCGCCGGCCAGGGCGTGGTCGCCGAGACGCTGAACATGTCGCAGCTGCGCGGCTACCGCACCGGCGGCACCGTGCACATCGTGATCAACAACCAGGTCGGCTTCACCGCCGCCCCGGCGGCGTCCCGCTCCTCGATGTACGCCACCGACGTGGCCCGCATGATCGAGGCGCCGATCTTCCACGTGAACGGTGACGACCCGGAGGCCGTGGTCCGCGTCGCGCGGCTGGCCTTCGAGTTCCGCCAGGCGTTCAACAAGGACGTCGTCATCGACCTGATCTGCTACCGCCGCCGCGGTCACAACGAGACCGACAACCCCGGTTTCACCCAGCCGCTGATGTACGACCTGATCGACAAGAAGCGCTCGGTGCGCAAGCTGTACACCGAGTCGCTGATCGGTCGCGGCGACATCACGCTGGAGGAGGCCGAGCAGGCGCTGCAGGACTTCCAGGGCCAGCTGGAGAAGGTGTTCGCGGAGGTCCGCGAGGCCACCTCGCAGCCGCTGCCGGCCCCGGTGTCCGAGCCGCAGGCGGAGTTCCCGGTCGCGGTGAACACCGCGGTCAGCCAGGAAGTGATCAAGCGGATCGCCGAGTCCCAGGTCAACATCCCCGAGCGGGTCACCGTGCACCCGCGTCTGCTGCCGCAGCTGCAGCGGCGGGCGGCGATGATCGAGGACGGCACCATCGACTGGGGCATGGGCGAGACCCTGGCCATCGGCTCGCTGCTGATGGAGGGCACCCCGGTCCGGCTGGCCGGCCAGGACTCCCGCCGCGGCACCTTCGGCCAGCGCCACGCGGTGCTGGTGGACCGGGAGACCGGCGAGGACTACACCCCGCTGCTCTACCTCTCCGAGGACCAGGCGCGCTACAACGTCTACGACTCGCTGCTGAGCGAGTACGCGGCGATGGGCTTCGAGTACGGCTACTCGCTGGCCCGCCCGGACGCGCTGGTGATGTGGGAGGCGCAGTTCGGCGACTTCGCCAACGGCGCGCAGACCGTGGTGGACGAGTTCATCTCCTCGGCCGAGCAGAAGTGGGGCCAGACCTCCGGCGTCACGCTGCTGCTGCCGCACGGCTACGAGGGCCAGGGCCCGGACCACTCCTCCGCCCGGATCGAGCGGTTCCTGCAGCTGTGCGCGCAGAACAACATGACGGTCGCGATGCCGACCCTGCCGTCGAACTACTTCCACCTGCTGCGCTGGCAGGTCCACAACCCGCACCACAAGCCGCTGATCGTCTTCACCCCGAAGTCGATGCTCCGGCTGAAGGCGGCGGCGTCGAAGGCGGAGGAGTTCACCAACGGCGCGTTCCGGCCGGTCATCGGTGACCAGAAGGTCGACCCGGCCGCGGTGCGCAAGGTCGTCTTCACCTCCGGCAAGGTGTACTACGACCTGGACGCCGAGCGGGACAAGCGCGGCGCGCTGGACACCGCGATCGTCCGGCTGGAGCGCCTGTACCCGCTGCCGGGTGCCGAGCTCCAGGCCGAGCTGGCCAAGTACGCCGGTGTGGAGAAGATCGTGTGGGCGCAGGAGGAGCCGGCCAACCAGGGTGCCTGGCCATTCATCGCGCTCAACCTGATCGACCACCTCGACCTGGCGGTCGGCGCGGACGTCCCGGCCCGCGACCGGCTGGTGCGGGTCTCCCGCCCGCACTCCTCGTCGCCCGCGGTGGGCTCCAACAAGCGCCACCAGGCCGAGCAGCAGGCGCTGGTCAACGAGGTCTTCGACATCTGAGACCGCTGACCCCGCCGGGAGCCCCGACACGGCCGATACGGCCGGCCCGGGGTTCCCGGACCCGACCGGAAGGCCCGGTCCCGCACCACGCGGGGCCGGGCCTTCCGGCATCCCCGGCGGCGCGGCCCCTGTGGCTCCGCGCCGGCGGGGGCCGTACGCGCGGCAGTGGCGGCCGTTCGCGGTGGCGGTCGTCCCGCCACAGGTGGCCGGTCCCACCGCCGACGGCGGCCTCCCGCGGCGGTGCGCCGGGGTGCGGGCGGGGCGTCCGGTGCCCCCGGAGCGCGTCCTATCCTGGAGCCGTACGGTCCCTGCGTCCCCTGGAGATCCCCTTGTACTTCACCGACCGCGGCATCGAGGAGCTGGAGAAGCGGCGCGGCGAGGAGGAGATCACCTTCGAGTGGCTCGCCGAGCAGCTGCGCACCTTCGTGGACCTCAACCCGGACTTCGAGGTGCCCGTCGAGCGGCTCGCCACCTGGCTGGCGCGGCTGGACGACGAGGACGAGGAGTAGCGGCGGCGGCCGGGCGCGGCCCGGCCGTCACGCCACCACCGGTCCGCGGCCGGGGGCGCCCGTCTCGTGGTCCAGCCGGGGGTCGCAGACCAGGACCGCCTGCTGGAGGCGCTGGAGCCGCACCGACGGTTCCAGCCCCAGCTCCTCGGCCATGGTCAGCCGCAGCCGCTGGTAGACCGCGAGGGCCCGGGTGCGCTGGCCGGACCGGTGCAGGGCGAGCATGTACTGGCCGTGCATGCCCTCGTGGAAGCGGTGCTCCACCACCAGGGAGGCCAGGTCGCTGAGGGCCTCCTGGTGGCCGCCGAGCCGCAGCCGGGTCTCGATGCTGCGTTCGGTGACGGTGAGCCGGGACTGTTCCAGCCGGGCCACCTCGGCCTGGAGGTGGCGGCCGTGCGCCACGTCCACCAGGGCGGGCCCCTGCCAGACGGCGAGGGCGCGGCGGAAGGCGGACTCGGCGGTGCGTTCGTCGCCGGCGTCCAGCGCGCAGTCGGCCTCGGCGACCAGGTCGTAGTAGCGGTGGACGTCGAGCTGTCCGGACCGCAGGACGAAGCAGTATCCGCCGGGCCGGGTCTGGAGGATGTCCCGGGCGACCGCCGCGGGCGCCACCGCCAGCGCCGAGGCGAGCAGCTTGCGCAGGTGGAGGATGTAGGTCTGGAGCGTCGTGGGGCCGGTGCGCGGCGGCTGGTCGCCCCACAGTTCGGCCATCAGGGTCGCCGCGGGCACCACCCGGCCCTCGTTGAGCAGCAGCAGTGCGAGCACCTTCCGGGGCTTCATCGCCGTCGGTACCGCGGAGCGGGTGTCGTGACGCAGTGTCAGCGGGCCCAGGACGTTCACGTACATGGTTGCCACCTCCTCGCACTTCACCTGCGGTAGGCGCGGACGAACAGGTCGGCGGCCTCTTCGCAGATGGCTGCGGCCTCCGTCCCGGTGAGCGCGCGGGTGCCGTACATCGACCGGTGCAGTCCCTGCTGGACCACGAGCGCCACGAACTGGCGGGCCCCGGTCTCGGGGTCGGGGACGTCCAGTTCCCCGCCCGCCGCCCGGCGGAGCAGCTCGGCGGCGAGGTGGTCCACGAGCTGCTGGGGCTCGCCCTCGGCGCAGGCCGGGCGGAGCGAGGGGTGCCGGGCGACCTCGGCGATGACCAGCCGGCGCAGCGCGGAGGCACGCTCGTCGAGGAGGACGGCGAGCACCCGGTGGCCGAAGGCGGTCAGGTCGGCGGCGAAACCGGTGGCGGCCGGGGCGGCGGCCGGGGTGTCCGGGCCGGCTCCGGGCCCGGGTCCCGGCCCGACCGCGGCGCCGGGTCCGGGGTGCCGGGGCCGGGTCCCGGTTCGGGGCCGGGTCCGGACCCGGGGCGGGGCCGGGTACGGGTATGGGGGGCGGGGGTGAACGCCTCGGCGACCCGGCGGCGCTCCCCCTCCACCGCGGCGATGAAGAGACGTTCCTTGTCGCCGAAGTGGTTGTAGACGGTCTGCTTGGAGACCCGGGCGGCGTCCGCGATGGTGTCCACGCTGGCCCGCTGGTACCCCTCCCGGAGGAAGACCTCCACCGCGGCGTCGAGTATGGCCCGCCGTTTGGCCGGGGTCGGGCCGGCCGGCCGGCCCGGCGCCTGGCGTGGCTCGGCTCTCCCGGTCCCCTTTCCGGGGTCGTTCCCGGCGGCCGCCCGAAGCAGATGCCCGCTCTCCGTCCGCATCGTTGCCCGTGTCCTCTCGCTCCGTTCCGCACTGGTGAGGGGACCAGTCTGCTCTTGCCCCGAATGGACTGGCGAGTCTAGCCTTCCGTACCGGAGTGGACTAGGCAGTCCAGTCCAATAAATTGGCACCATCCTCACGAGGAGAGGTTCATGAGCGCACCGGAGAACAGCGGCACCGACGACCTCATCACCCTGCCGGCGCAGGCGCAGGACCAGCTGTTCCGGGAGGCCCGTACCGCCAACACCTTCACCGACGAGCCGGTGACGGACGAACAGGTCCGCGCCATCTACGAGCTGGTGAAGTTCGGGCCCACGTCGTTGAACCAGCAGCCGCTGCGGGTGGTGCTGGTGCGCTCGGCCGGGGCCCGGGAGCGGCTGGTGTCGATGATGACCGGCCGGAACCAGGAGAAGACGGCGAAGGCCCCGCTCGTCGCGGTGCTCGGCGCCGACCTGGACTTCCACGAGGAGCTGCCGAAGCTGGTGCCGTTCATGGAGAACCCGCAGGCGCTCTTCGAGGACCCGGCGGCGCGCGCCGAGTCGGCGAAGTTCAACACCGCCATCCAGATCGGCTACTTCATCATGGGCGTGCGGGCCGCCGGGCTCGCCGCGGGCCCGATGATCGGTTTCGACCGGGAGGCGGTCACCAAGGAGTTCTTCCCGGACGGGCGGCACGCCGCCCTGTGCGTGGTGAACATCGGCCGGCCGGGGCCGGACGCGTGGATGGGCCGGCTGCCGCGGCTGGCGTACGACGAGGTGGTCAGCACCGTCTGAGCCGCCGGCCGGAGGGGCCGGCCCCCGATCGCTCGGGGGCCGGCCCCTCCGGTGGATCCGGAGACCGGCTCCGGGCCGCTCCGGAACAGCTGCCGGCCGGCTGCCGGTCAGCTCTCGATCAACTCTCGATCAGCTCGTGGAACGCGACGGTGTCGAAGATGTCCTCCATGCGGGTCGCCCGGCCGTCCCGCATGGTCCACGAGTGCACGAAGTCCAGCGTCACGGTGGTGCCGCGGCGGCTGGTCACCTCACGCGTGCCGAAGACCACGATCCGGTCGCCCTGCTCGATGAACTCGCGCGGCTCCAGCCGCATCCCGCCCAGGACGGTGGGCACGTGCGCCAGGAACTCCTTGATCCCGGCGTGGCCGTGCTTGGTGCCCCCCAGGCCGTACTTGGCCATGCCGTCGGGGTGCACCCACTCCACGTCCGGGTGCATCGCGGAGAGCAGCGCCTCCACGTCGCGGGTGCGGAACCCCTCGTAGCTGCGCCGGATGGCCCGCAGGTTCGCGGACACCTGCTCTTCGGTGGTGGTCTGTTCCGTCAGATCTGCCATGGTCGTGCGGCTCCTTCAGCCCTTGAGGTGCTCGGGGTACAGCGCCTGGAGGGTCCGGCGTATGCCCTCCCGCCAGCCGACCGTGCAGGGGCCGGTGAGTTCGCGGCGCAGCGTGGGGTCGAACTGGTAGGTCTCCCGGGTCACCTCGCTGGGCACCAGCTTGGCCTCGATCCCGGTCAGCTCCTCCAGGTACCGCACGCAGTCGGTGATGCCGACGGACTCGTCGCCGCCCCAGTTGACCAGGGTGGCCGGGGTGGCGGCGGCCTCCCACAGCCGGGGCACCTGGGCGACCAGGTCGTCGGTGTACAGCAGCGAGCACCAGTTCTGGCCCTCGACCGGCACCGGGATCGGCTCACCGGCGAGCATCCGCTTGAAGTACAGCATCGGCACGCCGCCGTAGCCGCCGGGCCCGTAGGCGATGTTGAGCCGGGCGATGGTGGTCGGCAACCCGAGCACCTGGGCGAAGGCCCGGACGGTGCCCTCCGCGGCGATCTTGCCGACCGGGTAGGCGGGCAGCCAGTCGGCGACGCCGTCCACCGGGTCGGTCTCGGTGTACTTGTGGTCCAGCGTCCGCCGCTTGTACAGCGCGCCGGTGGAGACGAAGAGGAACGCCTCGGCGGTGCGGCAGTGGGTCATCAGCCGTCCGCAGGCCACCGAGTTGACCTCGACCGCGGCGTTGAAGTCGCCGTCCTCGCCGCGGCGCACCGCGGAGTGGACGACATGGGTGAAGTCGGTCGGCAGGTCCCGGTACGCCTCCTCACCGAGGTCGTCCATGTCCCAGCGGAACGTGGTGATGCCGCGGGCGCGCAGCTCGTCCTCGACGCCGGGGGTGCCGAACCGGCCCAGGCACCACACCTCGTTGTGCTCGGCCAGCGCCTCGGCCACCGGCCTGGCCACCTGGCCGGTACCGCCGGTGACCAGGATCTTCTTCCCTTCCAACCTCTTACTCCCCATCGTCGGTCACCGGGCCGTCGCCCAGTGCGCGGTCGAGTTCCCTGCGCAGGATCGCCTGGAAGGCCGCCACGTGCTGCGGCCCCATCAGGGTGTAGTGCTCCCCGGGCACGTCGATGTACCGGTTGGGCTCCCTGGTGTGCTCGTCCCACCGGCGCAGCTCGTTCTCCAGCCAGTCCTCCTTGGTGCCCCGCAGCGGGATGGCGTAGAAGACCGTCATCGAACGTGTGGTGCCGGTGGGAGTGTAGGTGCGGCCCAGGTCGGTGAGCCCGTTGGCCAGCTCCGCCCAGGCGCTGAACTTCGCCAGGTCCAGGTCGAGGTCGCGGAGCCGGTCGGCCGGCGCGATGCGCAGGAAGTGGGCCAGCTGCTCCTCCCTGGGCAGGTGGCGCAGCTGGTCCGGCAGGTCCAGGGACTGCTTTTTGTTGATCAGGTCCAGGAAGAAGGCGAGGTTGGCCGCGGTCTCGACGAAGTCCAGCTCCTCCATCCGGTACTTGATGTGCGGTGGGAGGTTGAAGCTGCCGACGAAGTCCACGCGCTCGCCCTCGGCCTCCAGCGCCTTGGCGATCTCGAAGGCGACCGCGCCGCCGTAGGAGTAACCGGCCACGGCGTAGGGCCCGTGCGGCTGCCGCCGCCGGATGGCCGCCACATAGGTGGTGACCATCTCCTCGAAGCTGCCGAACGGCTCCTCGCCCTCGTTGAAGCCGCGGGCGCGCAGCGCGTGGAAGGGGCGGTCGCCGACGAAGTACTTGGCGAGGTTGACGAAGACCAGGACCTCGCCGACGCCGGGGTGGACGCAGAACAGCGGGGTCTTGTCGCCGTTGGGCTGGAGCGGCACCACCGGGTCGTAGGCGCCGGTGCCGCCCGCCCGGTCGCTGTCGAGGTGGGCGGCGAGGGCGCGCGCGGTGGGGTTGGTGAGGACCGTGATGATCGGCAGGTCGGCCACGCCCAGCCGGCGCTCCACCTGGCGGCGCAGCCGGAGGATGTCGAGCGAGGTGCCGCCGAGGTCGAAGAAGCTGGCGGTGGCGCTGATGTCCTCGGGCGCCGCGTCGAACATCTCGGCGTAGATCTCGGTGAGGACCCGCTCGGTGGCGGTGGCGGGCGGGGTGTGGCCGCCCAGCCGCCGCCGGGTCAGCTCGGCGACGCGCGCGATCACGTCGTCGTAGCCGCCGGACTCCAGGGTCCGGCGCATCCGCTGGCGCAGCGTCTTGCCCAGGCTGGTCTTGGGGAAGGCGTCCTTGGGCAGCGGGAGGACGTGGGTGGGCCGGAAGCCCCAGAGCATCACCACGGTGGAGCGGATGGCGGTGAGCAGCCGGTACAGGTCGGCCTCGTCGCTGCCCTCGGGGCCGTTCTCCGGGTTGACGGCGATGACCAGCTGCTCGGTGTCGCTGCCGGGCCTGCGGGTGGGGAAGGCCGCCACGTAGCCGCCGGAGACGCCGTCGAGCTGTTCCAGCACGGCCTCGATCTCGTGGCTGAAGTAGTTGACGCCATTGACGATGATGCTGTCCTTGGAGCGTCCCACGAGGGTGAGCCGGCCGCCCTCGTCGATGCGGCCCAGGTCGCCGCTGCGGAACCAGCCGTCGGGGGTGAACGCCTCCCGGGTGGCCTCCTCGTTGCGGTAGTAGCCGCTGGTGATCATCGGGCCGTTGAGCTGGAGTTCCCCGGTCTCGCCGGTGGGCAGGGGGTTGTTGTCGTCGTCCGCGACGCGGATGCGCAGCCCCTTGACGGGGGTGCCGAGGTTGGCGAACTCGTTGCCGGCGTCGGCGGCCGGGAACTCCCGGTTGTAGATGCTGCCGGCGCAGGTCTCGGTCATCCCGAAGGCGGGCCACAGGGCCGAGCCGCGCAGCCCGTGGGGGGCGTAGCCGGCGAGGAAGGCCTCCCCGGTGGCCACCACGTTGGCCTCGCCGCCGCTGACGATGTGCCGCAGCGCGCTCAGGTCCAGACCGGGGCCGCCCTTCTCCTTTTCCTCGGTTATTTTCTGCGCGGCCGCGTTGAGCGGGCCGAGCAGAAAGTTCGGGGTGAAGGTCATGGTGACCCGGTAGCGGGAGACTATTCGCAGAAACTGAAGCGGGTCCTCAAGTATGACGGAGGCCGGCGCGTGCAATTGGTTCGCGCCCACGTAGAGCGGCAGCAGATGCGCTTCGAGGAGCGCGGCGACATGGTCGTAGGAGATCCAGTTGAAGGTGGTGTCCGCGGCGGTGAGCTGCTGTTTGTCCGACTTGCCCGCCATGGAGGCGAGGAGATTCGCATTGGTCAGCATGACGGCCTTGGAATTCCCGGTGGACCCCGAGGTGAGGACCAGGAACGCGAGGTCACCGGGGGCCGCCCGGTGGATCTCGGTCGCCGGCGGCCCGCCGCGCAGCCCCTCCAGCGGGGCCACCCGAAGGCCGGGCACGTCCGGCAGTTCCGCGCGCATCGCCTCGGTGGTGACCAGCAGGGGACGTTCCAGCAGCTGGTCGATGTGGGCGAGCTGGGCCGCCCAGCGCGCGGGGTCGCCGGGCAGCGGGACCATCGGGCACGGGACGAATCCGCCCAGGACACAGGCCCACAGCACGGCGAGGAAATCACGCTGCCCCGCCAGCAGCAGGGTCACCTTGTCCTGCGGCTTCAGTCCTTGTTCACGCAGCCCGGTGAGGATGGTCAGGGCGGCGTCCAGCAATTCACCGTAGGACTGGAAAACGGATTCACTTTCCACATCGCCGGGCAGGTAACGCACTCCGGCGTCCGGGTGTTTTCTCGCGGCGCGCACCAGAACCTGAGCGATAAACTCCAGGTCCTGCGCGTTTTCCGGCACGGAAAGCTTCATGGGTTTTACTGTCATAGTCCCCACTGACCTCTTCCCTCCCGATTCTGAGGAACTGAAGGTAACAGTCGCGAACATATGTACTCCACGATCCTCTAGTGAGGCTCTAGTCAGGCTCTAGTGGTAATGGACAGCTGAGATTAATACGCCGCCGAGGACCGGCTCCGCCCCGGCGCGGCCCCGCCCCGGTCACCTGGGACGGGGGTCCGGGCACGCCGCCTCCGCTTCGGCCGCCCGGCACACCGGCCGGCCGGCGGCCCGGTCCCCGGATTCCGTCCGGGGACCGGACCCTCCGCCCCTCCGCCCGGGTCCGGAGCGGCACGCACACCGCCCCCCGGGGGCACCCACGGGCACGGCGGCCCCGGGCGACGGGTCCGCGCCACCCGGGGCGGGGACGCGCCAGGCGGCGCTCTCGCCCGGCCTCGGACCACACCACCCGGCCTCCGGGCCCGATCCCGCCCGCGGCTTCCGGCTCCCGCCCCGCCCGCGCCTCGCGACGGCTTCCATCCCGCCCGCGCCGCGGCCCGGCTCCCGTCCCGCCCGCACCGCTCAACCTCCGGGCCCGGCGCGGAGTCAGGTCGTAAGGGGGCCCGGTCCCGGCCGGGCCCCGTCCCGCCCCCGGCGGACCCGACATGACCCGAGCAGACCCGAGAGGTACGGCACATGACCCGGCACCAAGCGCTCGCCCGACGGATGTGGCACCACCTGGAGGGACTGCACGCCTGCCTGTACTTCGCCCCGCAGGCCTTCGAGGAGGCCGCCGCGCTGGGCTACGACAACTCCAGCCGCTGGCCCAGCTACTTCGCCTGGCGCGCCGCCCCGCTGGGCGCGGCCGGGCCCGAGCTGGTCACCGCCACGTTCCACAGCTTCAGCCCGCGGACCGTGGCCGAGCACGTGCCCGGCGTCTGGTCGGTCGCCACGCCCGAGGAGGTGCTGGCCGCCCGGCTTCGCGCGGTGGACCGGACCTACCGCGCGCTGGCCCCGGAGGTGATCGGCGGCCGGGAGATCGCCGAGGCGGCGGCGCTGGCCACCGAGGCCGCCGGGTACGCCGACGCCGCGGGCCGTCCGCTCGCCGCCGCCAACCGCGACCTGCCCTGGTCCGACGAGCCGCACCTGGCGCTCTGGCAGGCGCTCACGGTGCTGCGCGAGCACCGCGGCGACGGCCACCTCGCCGCCGTGCTCGCCGCCGGGCTGGACCCGTGCGAGTCCCTGGTGTCCTTCGCCGCGGTGGACGCCGCGCCGGAGGAGAACTTCGCGGCCCGCGGCTGGAGCCCGGAGCAGTGGGCGGCGGCCCGCGAACGGCTGGCGGAGCGCGGCTGGGTGGACGGGGCCGGCAAGGCCACCGAGCGCGGCCGGCAGGGCCGCGACGACATCGAGCGCCGCACCGACCTGCTCGCCGCGGGACCCTGGCGGGCGCTGGGCGAGGAGCGCGCCGAGCGGCTCGCCGCGCTGACCCTCCCGCTGCTGGCGGCGGTCTTCGGGTCCGGGATGCTGCCCGCCCGGAGCACGCTGGGGATCGGCACCGTCCAGGTCACGTACGACTGACCGGCCGGCCGTGCCCGGAACCCCTTGACCTCATCTTTGGTTGAGGTCCCAGGATCGTGGTGACCGCCCGGCCGCCGGGCGGACACCACGATCTTCTGGGGAGACCTCCATGTCCACGTCCGACTCCGCCCCGCAGCCGTCGACCGTGTCCACCACCGCGCATCCCGACCCGGCCCGGCCCGGGGTCGGCGCCCCGATGTTCAGCACCTGGCGGGTGGGGACGCCCGAGCGGCAGCGGACCGTCGCCGACGCCATCGCGGCCACCTGGGAGAAGCGACCCTGGCCGGCCCCGGACCTGCTGTCGTACGGCATCTACGCGGCCGCCGACGGCGACACCCTGATGCACTACTCGCAGTGGACGAGCGAGGAGGCGTACTTCGCCTTCTTCCACAACCACCGGCAGGAGCGGAACGACGAGATCGACGCCGCCGTCCCCGGGATCGAGCGGGTCGGGCTGTCCCGCTACCGGCTGTACCGCAGCCATGTGCCGGACCCCGTACGGCGGGCCGCCACGGAGCCCGGGCTGATCGTCACCGTGGACATCCACTTCGACGCCGCGACGGCCGGCCGCCGCACCGAGTGGATCGACACCGTCATCGGCGCGCTGGACGAGGGCGCCGAGGAGCACCGGGAACTGCTGGGTGCCCACTTCCACCTGCTGGAGAACGGGGCGAAGCACCTGGGTTCGGCCGCCGACCGGGTGCTCAACTACGCCGAGTGGACCAGCGAGGAGGCGTACGAGACGGCCCAGGGCGCCGACCGGCCGGGCTGGCACCGGGTGCGGGACTTCCCCGGCCACCGGCAGGTGACCGGCACCCGCTACCGCCTGCTGCGCCACCTGACCCCGCGCGGGTGAGCGGCCCGGTCCGGCCGCCCGGCCCGGCGGGCGGCCGGGCCGGAGAACGGGCGGCCGGGCGGAGAAAGGGTGGCCTGGCTGCCGGGCGGCCGGCCGACCGGGCCGAAGGACGGGAGGCCTGGCTGCCGGCCGGGTGACCGGTCCCGGCGGGCGGCCGGACGACCTCTCCCGGCGGATGGCCGGGTGGCGGCTCGTCAGACGGTCAGCACGACCTTGCCGAACAGGTCGCCGCCGGCCATCTTCTCGAACCCCTCGCGCGCCCGGTCCAGCGGCAGCACCGAGTCGATGACCGGCCGCACCCCGTGCGCCGCGCAGAAGCTCAGCAGGTCCGCCAGCTCCTCCTTGGTGCCCATGGTGGAGCCGACCACCTTCAGCTCC
This sequence comes from Streptomyces pactum, assembly GCF_016031615.1. Lineage (GTDB taxonomy): Bacteria > Actinomycetota > Actinomycetes > Streptomycetales > Streptomycetaceae > Streptomyces > Streptomyces pactus. The sequence continues at coordinate 5,137,508 of NZ_JACYXC010000001.1, read as the reverse complement.
AGGAAGAAGATGCGGTTCAGCTCGGTGGCCTTGGGGTCGGGGCCGGAGGTGGCACCGGAGATGACCAGCGTGCCGCCGGGCCGCAAGGACTTCACCGAGTGGGACCAGGTGGCCGCGCCGACGGTCTCGATGACCGCGTCCACCCGCCGCGGCAGCCGCTCCCCGGCGAACGCGCCTCCGCCCCAGCTCGACCGCCCGGCGCCGCGGTCTCGTCACGGCTGGTGGCGAAGACCCGCAGGCCCGCGGCGGCGGCCAGCACGATGGCGGCGGTGGCCACGCCGCCGCCCGCACCCTGCACCAGGACCGAGTCACCGGGGCGCACCCCGGCGTTGGTGAAGAGCATCCGGTAGGCGGTCAGCCAGGCCGTGGGCAGGCAGGCGGCCTCCTCGAAGGAGAGCTCGCGGGGCTTGGGCAGCAGGTTCCAGGTGGGCACCGTCACCTGCTCGGCGAAGGTGCCCTGGTAACGCTCGGTCAGGATGGAGCGGGGCTCGTGCGGGCCGACGCCGTGCCCGCTCTGGCCGATGACGGAGTGGAGGACGACCTCGTTGCCGTCCTGGTCCACACCGGCCGCGTCACAGCCGAGGATCATCGGCAGCGACTCCTCGCCGAGACCCACCCCGCGCAGCGACCACAGGTCGTGGTGGTTGAGGGAGGCGGCCCGGACGTTGACGGTGCTCCAGCCGGGGCGCGGGTCCGGTGCGGGGCGCTCGCCCAATTCCAGGCCGGCCAGCGGCTTGTCCCGGTCGATACGTGCGGCGTAGGCAGCGAACATGGCCCCGACCATAGGACCCGGGCGGGTCGGTGCGGAACCGCGCCCGGGTGTGACACGCGACGCGTACGGGTGTTCCCGCCCGTACGCAGCCGTCCCGGGCCGCGCGGGGCCCGCGGGGCGGTACGGAACCGCGCCGGCGGGCCCGGGCCGGTACGAACCGCGCCGGCGGGCGCGGGCCGTCCGCGCCCGCCGCCGGATCTCCGGCGCCCGGGAACGACGGAGCGGCACGGGCCGTGGGGCCCGTGCCGCTCCGTGGGGCGTGGTGGGCGGGTGCCGGCGGCCGGATCGGGCCGGGCCCGCCGGTGTACCGCCGGCGCGGTGCGCGTCAGCGGCGGGCGACGCCCTCCGCGCGGGCCGCGGCGGCGACCGCGGCGGTGACCGCGGGGGCCACCCGCTCGTCGAACGGCGAGGGGATCACCTTGTCCGGCGTCAGCTCGTCGGCCACCACGGCGGCCAGCGCCTCGGCGGCGGCGAGCTTCATGCCCTCGGTGATCCGGGAGGCGCGCACCTGGAGGGCGCCCGCGAAGATCCCGGGGAAGGCGAGGACGTTGTTGATCTGGTTCGGGTAGTCGCTGCGGCCGGTGGCGACGACCGAGGCGTACTTGTGCGCGATGTCCGGGTGGATCTCCGGGGTGGGGTTGGCCATCGCGAAGATGAAGGCGCCCGGCGCCATCTTCGCCACCGCCTCCTCCGGCACCGTGCCGCCGCTGACGCCGACGAAGACGTCGGCACCGTCCAGCGCGGTGGCGAGCGAACCGCTGAGGCCCGCCTTGTTGGTGTAGCCGGCCAGCTCGCGCTTGACGTCGTTGAGGTTGTCGCGGTCGGCGGAGACGATGCCCTTGCTGTCGCAGACGGTGACGTCGCCGATGCCCGCCTCGACCAGGATCTTGGCGATGGCCACGCCCGCGGCCCCGGCGCCGGAGATCACGGCGCGCAGCGAGCCCAGCGCGCGGCCGGAGAGCTTGGCCGCGTTGCGCAGCGCCGCGAGGGTGACCACCGCGGTGCCGTGCTGGTCGTCGTGGAAGATCGGGATGTCCACCCGCTCCTGGAGCTTGCGCTCGATCTCGAAGCACCGGGGGGCGGAGATGTCCTCCAGGTTCACGCCGCCGAACGACGGGGCGAGGCGGACGACGGTGTCCACGATCTCGTCCACGTCACGGCAGTCCAGCGCGATCGGGACCGCGTCCACGCCGCCGAACTGCTTGAAGAGGATGGCCTTGCCCTCCATGACGGGCAGGGAGGCCTCCGGGCCGATGTCGCCGAGGCCCAGGACCGCGCTGCCGTCCGTGACGACGGCGACGACCTGGGACTTCCAGGTGTAGTCGTGGACCAGGTCGGGCTGCTCGGCGATGGCGCTGCACACCTTCGCGACGCCCGGCGTGTAGGCCAGGGACAGGTCGTCCTTGTTCCGCACGGGCACGGTCGCCTGGACCGCCATCTTGCCGCCCCGGTGCAGCGCGAAGGCAGGATCGAAAGGCTCGTCCTGATCACCGGTGGCGCTGTCGCTGCGAGGATTCACGATCTCCGCTGACACTGTAGTTGACCCCTTTGTCGTATTTCTGGTGAGGGTAGCCGTTCCTGATCGAGGAAAACGGGCGGGCACCGCATGTGCTTCCCGGACGGCAGATAGCTGCCAGTCCGGGAACACGTACGCGGGCGCGCCGCACACGCGCCCTGAGCCCCGGGTGAGGGGTGTAGCGGTCTGTTCTACCGGAAGAAAACTTCCAGGACGAGCGAGTTCCCTCACCGCCCCGGAAGGACACCCGGCGTTCACGGCGAATGCGGCACAACAGACACCAAATGTCCATATCCTGAGACACCGACGGGTGAGGAAGCTCTCATTCCGTTTGTCTCCGCCGCGGTCCGGCGCGGTGTTCCGGCCCGGCGTGGCACGGGGGTCGCCCGTTATCCGATTTTGACATGACTGGCAGCCCGATCGGGTCCGTCCGGATGGCAGGATGCCCCAATCACACGAGGTGGCGGCACTCGAAGAGGTGTTCCGGCCACCGGTCTCCCGCTCATCCGCCAGGAGGAACCGCATGACCGCAAGCACCACCCGTCGGTCCACCGCAGCCAGGTCCCGATGGGCCGCGACGGGCGCGATCGCGGTCACCGGCGCGCTGCTGCTGTCGGGCTGCGGCGATCAGCGTGACAAGGTCACCAACACCGACACCTCCGGCAAGCCGCCGCTCTTCAGCTTGCTGCCAAAGGAGATCCAGTCGGCCGGCGTCATCAAGGTGGGGTCGGACATCAACTACCCGCCGGTCGAGTTCCGCAAGGGCAACGAGGTCGTGGGCATCGACCCGGACATCGCCGAGGCCCTCAGCAAGCAGCTCGGGGTGCGGTTCGAGTTCTCCAACGGCACCTTCGACACCCTGCTGAGCGGTATGCGGTCCGGCCGCTACGACATCGCGATGTCGGCGATGACCGACAACAAGGGCCGTCAGGAGGGCATCGACCCGGACACCGGCAAGAAGGTCGGCAAGGGCGTCGACTTCGTGGACTACCTGACCGCCGGCGTGTCCATCTACACCCGCAAGGGCGACACCCAGGGGATCTCGACCTGGGACGACCTGTGCGGCAGGAAGATCGTCGTGCAGCGCGGCACCACCTCGCACGACCTGGCCAAGGCCCAGTCGAAGAAGTGCGACAAGGACGGCAAGAAGACGATCTCGATCGAGGCCTTCGCCAACGACACCGAGGCCCAGACCCGGCTGCGCGGCGGCGGCGCCGACGCCGGCTCCAGCGACTTCCCGGTCGCGGCGTACGCGGTGCGCACCTCCGGCGGCGGTGACGACTTCGAGCTGGTCGGCGAGCAGGTCGAGGCCGCCCCGTACGGGATCGCGGTGAGCAAGGACGACGCCCAGCTGCGGGACGCCCTGAAGGCCGCGCTCGACGCGATCATCCGCACCAAGGACTACGAGAAGGTCCTGAAGAAGTGGGGTGTCGAGGCCGGCGCGGTGGACCAGGCCACCATCAACGGCGGCAAGTGATCCCGTCCGACCCCCGCTCACGCTGAAAGGCACGATCCGTGACTGCTGACATCGAAAAGACGGGACCGGGCGGCACCCCGCCGGGCACCGCGCCGGAGGCGATCAAGGCCATCCCGGTCCGCCACTACGGCCGGTGGATCTCCGCCGTGGTGATCGTCGCACTGCTGGGCATGCTGGTGTACGCCTTCTCCCAGGGCGACGTGAACTGGGGCGCCATCCCGGACAACTTCTTCAACGACGACATCCTCGAAGGCGTCGGCAAGACCATCTGGATCACCATCGCCGCCATGGCGCTCGGCGTGGTCCTGGGCATCGTCCTCGCGGTGATGCGGCTGTCGAAGAACCCGGTCACCCAGGCAGTCGCCTGGGGGTACATCTGGTTCTTCCGCGGCACCCCGGTGTACGTGCAGCTGCTGATGTGGTTCAACCTCGGCCTGATCTTCAAGTACATCAACCTGGGCCCGATCTACCAGGACGAGTGGTCGGACTTCATGACCCCGTTCCTCGCCGCCCTGCTGGGCCTGGGCCTGAACGAGGCCGCGTACATGGCCGAGATCTGCCGGGCCGGCCTGCAGTCGGTGGACGAGGGCCAGACCGAGGCCGCGCAGGCGCTGGGCATGAGCCACGCCAAGACGCTGCGCCGGGTGGTGCTGCCGCAGGCGATGCGGGTGATCGTGCCGCCGACCGGCAACGAGTTCATCAACATGCTCAAGACCACCTCGCTGGTGATCGCCGTGCAGTACTGGGACCTGCTCCAGGCCGCGCAGACCCTCGGCCAGAACACCGGCGCCCCGGCGGAGACCCTGTTCCTCGCCGCCACCTGGTACCTGATCCTCACCTCGGTGCTGAGCGTGGGCCAGTACTACCTGGAGCGGTACTACGCGCGTGGCTCCAGCCGCGCGCTGCCCCCGACCGTCTTCCAGCGGGTCCGCGCCAACCTGCTGTCCTTCAGCAACCGCCCCGCACGAGGAGGTACCCGATGACCCCCATGGTGAAGGCCGAGGGCGTCCACAAGTCCTACGGAGCCGTCGAGGTGCTCAAGGGGATCGACCTGGAGGTCGCTCCCGGTGAGGTGTTCTGCCTGATCGGCCCCTCCGGCTCGGGCAAGTCCACCTTCCTGCGCTGCATCAACCACCTGGAGAAGATCAACGCCGGCCGGCTGTACGTGGACGGCGAGCTGGTCGGCTACCGGCAGCAGGGCAACAAGCTGTACGAGCTGAAGGACCGCGAGGTGGCCGCCAAGCGGCGCGACATCGGCATGGTCTTCCAGCGCTTCAACCTGTTCCCGCACATGACGGCCGTGGAGAACGTCATGGAGGCCCCGGTGCAGGTCAAGGGCGAGTCCAAGGCCGTGGCGCGGGAGCGCGCGCTGAAGCTGCTGGACCGGGTCGGCCTGGCCGACAAGGGCGGCAACTACCCCTCGCAGCTCTCCGGCGGCCAGCAGCAGCGGGTGGCGATCGCCCGGGCCCTGGCCATGGAGCCCAAGCTGATGCTCTTCGACGAGCCCACCTCGGCGCTCGACCCGGAGCTGGTCGGCGACGTGCTGGACGTGATGCGGGACCTCGCCGAGGACGGCATGACCATGGTCGTGGTCACCCACGAGATGGGCTTCGCCCGCGAGGTCGGCGACTCGGTCGTCTTCATGGACGGCGGCGTGGTCGTGGAGGCCGGCAACCCGCGCGAGGTGCTGACCAACCCGCAGCACGAGCGGACGAAGTCGTTCCTGTCCAAGGTGCTCTGACCGCGCCGGACGGGCCACGAGGGCGGTACGGACCACCGGGTCCGTACCGCCCTCGCGCGTCCGGCGCCCGGCGCGGCCCGCGCCCGCCCGGGCTACGGGAGGCCGGCCGGCTACTTCAGCGCCAGCACCGCCGCGTCGGTGACCGAGCACCACACCGGCCGGGCCTCGGCGAAGCCCGCCTCACGCAGCGCCGTCACGTGCCAGGCCGGCGGCTGCGCCTGGTCCTCGCCGTGGTCGCCGGGGAGGAGCGGGTTGCCGAGGATCGCGAACCGCTCGGCCGCCGCGTCCGCCAGCAGCGGGTCCTCGGTCACCGAGCGCCACCAGTCGGCCCAGTCCAGCGCGCCCTCGGCCCGGGCCCGCTGCTGCCGGGCGTGCCGGAACGCGCGCTCCGCCTCGTTCAGCCGCGGGGTGCTGCCGTCCGGCATGTGGTCGGCGTTGACGAACAGCCCGCCGTCCCGGACCACACCGTGCAGCTGCCGGTACAGCACCCGGAGCCGGTCGGCGGTCAGCCAGTGCAGGGCGGTGGAGGTGAGCACCGCGTCGTACGTGGCGTGCGGCAGCTTCTCCGGCCAGTCCGGGTCGCGCAGGTCGGCGGTGACGAACCGGGCCCGGGACTCGCCGGCGAAGGAGCCGCGGGCGATGGTCAGCAGCGCCGGGTCCAGGTCCACCCCGGTGCTCTCCGCCCCGGGGAAGCGGCGCAGCAGGCGGTCGGTGACGCTCCCGGTGCCGCAGGCCAGGTCCAGCACCCGGGGCTCGGGGCCGACGACCGCCTCCACCGCGTCCAGCATCACCCGGAACCGCTCCTCGCGGTCGGGCAGGTACCACTCCTGCTGCCGGTCCCAGCTCTCCTGCCAGGCGCGCCAGTGCGACACGGCGACGGTTTCCGTCATGGCACCCCTTCCAAGTCGTAATACCCTCGAAAGCGCGTTGTCCATTACGGACCCTAACCCCGCCCTCGTAAGGACCACAAGTGGAACTGGCTTATTACTCGGACTGGGCCGTGCGCCTGGTGAACAGCGAGGAACCCGTCCGCGGCAGTGACACGCTCACCTCGGTGGAGGCGGTCCGCGCCCTGTTCGGGGCCTCGCAGCAGGCCGCCCGCCGGGCCACCGACGCCGACGTCACCCGGCTGCGCGGGGTGCGCGCCCGGCTGCGGGCGGTGTTCGAGGCGGCGGCGGAGGGGGACGAGGTCCGGGCCGTGGACCTGCTCAACGCGCTGCTGCTGGAGTTCCCGGTGAGCCCGCAGATCTCCGGGCACGAGTTCCGCGACGAGGACGGCCGCCCCAAGTGGCACCTGCACATCGCCGACCACGCCGCCAGCGCCGGGGCCGGCTACGCCGCGACCGCCTGCATGGGGCTCGCCTTCCAGCTCACCGAGCTGGGGGTGGACCGGCTGGGCCTGTGCGAGGCGGCCCCGTGCCGCAACGTCTACCTCGACACCTCGACCAACCGCTCCCGGCGGTACTGCTCCGACCGCTGCGCCACCCGGGCCAACGTCGCCGCCTACCGCGCCCGGAAGCGCCTGGACGCCGAGCGCGGGGAGCGGCCCGGGGACGAGGAGGCCGCCGCCCCGCCGGCCGGGCGGCGGCCCAGCGGCCTGACCGCCGAGGCCGCCCAGCCCAGCAGCGCGCCGGCCGACCGCTGAGCCCGGTCGGTGGCGCGCGGCACCGGACGCAGCCGCAGCACCGCCCGGCCCACCACCAGCTCGTCGGGGACCACCCCGAACTCCCGGCTGTCCGGTGTCGCGAACGGGTTGTCCCCCAGCACCCACCAGCCGCCGTCCCGCCGCTCGGCGAGCCGCTTGACGATCCACAGGTCCTGCTGGAACGGGTGGCGCAGCATCACCACGTTCCCCGGGCGCAGCGTGGCGCCGTAGCGGATCACCAGCCGGTCCCCGGGCAGCAGGGTCGGGGTCATCGACGGGCCGTACACCGTGGCCAGCCCGATCCGCAGCAACCCCTGGGAGTCACGGTCCTGCTCCGGCCCGCGATCGCGCACCTGGTCCTGCATCCGGCCACCTCCGGTCGATCCTCCATCAGCCCCAGGCTGCCACTGGACTTTTGGCCTAAGCCCCCCGGGCCGCCCGAGAAAAGCCTTCCCTCACGGAGTAATCTCGCACCTGAGAAGACGATCACGAGGAAGGACAGCTTCATGCTTTCCCGCCTGTTCGCCCCCAAGGTGAAGGTCAGCGCCCACTGCGACCTTCCCTGCGGCGTCTACGACCCTGCCCAGGCTCGCATCGAGGCCGAGTCGGTCAAGGCCGTCCAGGAGAAGTACCAGGCCAACGAGGACCCGCACTTCCGCGCCCGCGCCACGGTCATCAAGGAGCAGCGCGCCGAGCTGGCCAAGCACCACGTGTCGGTGCTGTGGAGCGATTACTTCAAGCCGCCGCACTTCGAGAAGTACCCCGAGCTGCACCAGCTCATCAACGACACCCTGAAGGCGCTGAGCGCGGCCAAGGCGTCCACCGACCCGGCCACCGGGCAGAAGGCGCTGGACCTCATCGCCCAGATCGACAAGATCTTCTGGGAGACCAAGCAGGGCTGACCGCCCGGCACGGTGCCCGCCCGCACCGCCGTGGCGGCCCTCCGGCGGCCCGGCCGGCCCAGGGAATCCCCCGGGTCGGCCGGGCCGCCGTGTTTCCCCGCGGGGGCCCGTGCCCCCGGGGCGGCCGCGGGCCGCGTCCGGAGGGCGGACGCTCGGGCGGTGCCCGGGAGGCGGGGGGCGTCCGGGCGGCGGACGGAGGGCGGGCGGTCGGGAGGTGGCCGCTCCGGGGCGCCCGGGGACGGACGCGTCCGGGGACGGGGCGGTGGAGCGGCGTGCGGTACCGCGCGCGGGCCCGGCCCGGGACACCGGAACCGGCCGGAGTGCCCGGAGCGGTCAGAGGTCCGGCCCGGGTCCGCCGTGGTCCATCGGGGTTCCCCGGGAGCTGCCGGGTCGGCCGCGGAATCCGCCGGGTCGCCCGGTTCCGTCGGGTGACAGCGGCCCCGCCTCCGGGGCTCCTGGTCGGCCGGCGGGCCGGGCCGTACGGGGCGAGGCCCCCGCGGGATGCCGGCCGCGCCCCGGGATCAGAAGCGCCAGCGGGTCTGGCTGTAGGCACCCTTGCGGAAGCCGAAGACGGTGACCGGGCGGACGCCGAAGACCAGCGCCCGCCCGCCGGGGCCCGCGAACGCCCCGTCCCGGACCTCGAAGTGCCACTCGCTGCCGTACTTCGCCTCGTACCCGGCCGCCACCCGCCGCAGCGCGGTCCCCGCGGTCACCGGCAGCGCCGCGCCCTCCACCACCAGGTCCAGGCCCTCGCCGAGGGCGTTGTGCCCGGTGGTCAGCACACAGTTCGGGTTGGCCGCCAGGTTGCGGGCCTTCCGCTCCTGTGGCCCGGTGCAGAAGTGCAGTGCGTCGTCGAGCCAGACCGACAGCAGCGGGGTGACGTGCGGGCGGCCGTCCGGACGCACCGTGGAGAGCCAGTACACCTCGGCCGACTCCAGCCGCTCCCTCGCCTCGGACCAGTCGGTCGGTGCGGCCCCGGCGACGCTGTACCGGGGGTCGAGCTCCGCCGTGGGCTCCTCACCTGGACGCACATCCGCTCCCTTCGCCGGCCCGGACAGCCGTGGGTGCGGTGCAGCCTAGGGCCCCCGGGACCGGCCGCCCGGCAGGCGTGCCGTACGGCGTGGCCCCCGCCGCGCGGTCACACCAGCAGCGGCACGGGTACCCGCTCGGGCATCTGGAACAGCGGCAGCGGACCGTCGTGCCGGGCCAGCCACCGCCGGTAGGCGTCACTGGCCCAGGCGATCTCCCGGTACGCCGCGGCCAGGTCGGTGAAGACCCCCTCGATGCCCGCCGGGGCGCCGGCCCCGGCCCGGCACACCAGCAGCAGCCGGACGGTCAGCGGGTCGCCCTCCAGCGGCCGGACGGCGGTGCCCGGGCGGGCCCGCGCGGTCGGCTGGCAGGGCGTCACCACCTCCCCGGCGGCCACCAGGTCGGCGGCCATCAGGTAGTCGCCGTAGACCACCTTGGGGTTGAGCCCGGCGGCGGCGAGGATCCGGCGCAGACCGGTCAGCTCACCGTCCACGGACGGGTCCACCATCCACTGGTCGCCGGCGAGGTCGGCGAGGCGCACCACCGGGGCACGGGCCGCCGGGTGGCTGTCCGGCACCACCACGAACTGCGGTTCCCGGGCGATGAGCACCCGCAGCTCCACGCCTTCGGGGAAGCGGAGCGGGACGCCCGCCACCTCGTGGACGAAGGCGACGTCGAGCTGGTGCTCGGCGACCATGCGCAGCAGCGTGTTGGGGGAGGCGTCGGTACGGATGGTGGTGTCGGCGTCGGGGAAGCGGAGCCGGAGCCGGCGCAGCCAGCCGGGCACGGCGCGGCTGGTGGTGCTGCCGATCCACAACCGGGTCCCGGACGCCGTGCCCTGGCCGGCCGCCTCCCGCGCCTCCGCGGTCAGGGCGTTCATCTCGGCCACGATGGACCGGGCCCGGCCCAGCACCGAGCGGCCCAGCGGAGTCAGCCGGCTCCCGGTGCGTTCCCGGGCGAACAGCTCACCGCCGATGGCGTTCTCGATCCGGCGGAGCTGGGTGGTCAGGGCCGGCTGGCTCATGCCGAGCTGCCGAGCCGCCTTCCGTACGCTGCCGGTGTCGGCGATGGCGCACAGTGCACGAAGGTGCCTGACTTCGAGCTCCACGGGCCGGAGCATATCCGCGGCCCGATCCGTCACACCAGATCCTCGAAGCGGGCCAAAAGCCGCTTCGGCCCCCGGTCCGGACGGGGTGATAGGGCGGAGTTATCGCCGGGTGGCATCTGCGCCGCAGGCCGGATCTGGCCAAGACTCAAGGACACCGACAGTTCATCCCGCGGCCCCCGGCCCGCACCCCCCACAGCACCGTCCGGCGGTCCGGGGTCCGCGTGATGGATGAGGGAGCCCCCCACACCAGCTTCCTCGCACCGGCCGCTCACGGCCGCGTCCGCCCAGGTGGCCGCGGGCGTGAGCCGCCGGTCCGCCCCCGGCGGCCGCCGCCGTGCCCGGTGCCCGTCGCCCGGGTGCGGGGCCCGGGAGGGCACCGCCGCCGATCCGCCGCCCGCCTTCGGCGGCCCACCGGAACGACCGGCCGGAACCCGATGCGGCCGGTCGGCCCGCCGCCGTGTCCGCCGCACCGGGCGGACACGGCGGCGGTGCCCTCCCGGGCACCTGGCGCGGAGCCGGGGCCCCCGGGCATCCGGCGCGGGTCTGGCTCGGGCATCCGGCGCAGGACCGGTCCGGGACGGAGCACGGGTCGGTGCCGGAGCAGTCCGGGCCGGCAGGGTCGTCACCGGCCCGGCGGAGTTACGGATTCGGCCGGCGGGGCCGTCACCGTGCGGGTGACGGGTCCCGGCCACCGGGCCGGGCCGCCGCCGGAGCGGTCGGCGGGCCCGGGAACCGAGCGGGCCGGAGCAGCCGGTTCAGCGCGGACGGACCGTACGCCCGGAGGCCGCCGGGCGCGGGCGGGCCGCCGCGTCCCGCAGCGCCGCCCCCACCGTGGGCCACGGGGTGAGCAGGTCCGTCACCCCGCCGGCGTGCAGGGTGCGCAGGAGCGCGGGGTCCGCGCAGACCAGCCGCAGCGCCGCGCCACGCTCGCCGGTGCGCCGGTGGGCCCGGGCCAGCAGGGCGAGGCCGGAACAGTCCAGGAAGGTGGTCGGGGTCAGGTCGATGACCACCAGCGGCGCGGTACCGCCGGTCGCCTCGTCCAGCGGTGGGCCGACCTCCAGCACCCCCATGATGTCCACCTCGCCGTGCACCTCCACCACCGTGCACTCGACGGACCGGTAGGTCCGGGCGTACGCCAGCGGCGCGTGCGGCTGCTCGGCACTCTCGCCTCGGTACGACATTGATCCCCCTCTCCCCCGTCCGGCCAGGCATCGATGGGTTCCGCCGATGCTGGTGGCCCGCTTCCGTCCCGTGGCCGATACCTGAGTGGGTGGCCGGGAACGTGCAGGTGAGCGTAAGTAGCGAACGCCGGTGGCGGCGTTGCAGAAACCATTCGCGCCGCGGGAAGTACCCCCGTCGGGGTGAATGCCCACGGCGCACCTTGACAGTCACCCGGGAGTCGATCAAGACCGCCTCGACGGGCACCGTCGATTTCCGGCACCGGCACCGGCGCCGGCCCGGACAGGCGGGCGGGCGGACGGACGGGCGGGCGGGCGGATGGGCCGGCGGGCCTTCGCCGCAGCCACCGGAGCCCGCCGCCCCTCGGGCGCGCCGTCCCAGGTGCCGCCGGAGCCGTCACAAGGCCGTCATGGGGGCCGTCACAGGCCAACCGGAACCGCGAGGGGGGAGCACGGTGGTGTCGGCCCGGGAGTGCCGGACCACCGCCCCGGCGGTGCGACGGGGCTCGCGGGGTCGGGCGGGGCACCCCCGCGAGCCCGGCCCGCCTGTCGACCGGGGCGGGAGGCCGGACCGCAGGGCGGGGGCCCGCGCCGAGGGACGCGCGTCCACGGGCAGGTGTCCCGCGGGCACGTGTCCGCGGTGAGGTCCGGGGGTGCGTACCGGTGTGGGCACGGACCCGCGCCGGTACAGGAGTCCCGGTGAAGCGGGCCCGACGAAGAGGACCCGGCGGGCCCATGCCAGTGGTCGGTGGGAGCCCGCACCGGTCCGCGGGCCCCCACCGGTGCGCGGGGCCCCTGCCGGTGGACGCGGAGCCCCCACCGGTGCACGCGGTACGCGCCCTGCGCGGTGGACGCGGAGCCCCCACCGGTGCGCGGGGGCCCGCACCGGTGCACGCGGTACGCGCCCTGCGCGCCCGCACGACGCGGCGCCCGCGCGGTGGGGCGCGCCCGGCGTACCCGGGCGGCACGGCCGGTACCGCACCGCGCCGCCGGGCCCCGGGCACCGCGCGCCGGCAGGCACACCACGCGAGGCATCGCCGGCGGTACACCGGGGAGGCGCAGCCCGAGCCGCGCGCGCCGCCCGAGCCGCGCACCACCACCGGGTGCGCGTACCGTCCGACCCGCACCTGCCGCGCGCCGGCGCGCCGACGGCCGCGGCGGGCCGCCGGCGCGCCGTCAGGCGGCAGACGCCAGGTCGTCGAGCACTTCGAACGCGTCGTCCAGCCGCACGATCTTCAGCAGCCGACGCAGCCGCGGGTCGTCGATCACCAGCCGCAGCCGCCCACCGCGCTCCAGCACCCGGTTGCGGACCCGGCAGAGCACCGAGAGCCCGGCGCAATCCACGAAGGTGACCCCGCGCAGATCGAGCACGATGTCCGGATGCCGGCCACCGCGCACCAGCGCGTCGAGGCACGGCCGGGCCGTGCCGGCCGCGACGATGTCCAGCTCCCCGGCCATCTCCACCAGTGTGATGCCGCCCAGCGTCCGCTGCCGGATGCCGAAAGCGGTTTCTTCCTTGACCATCTCCCACCCCCGTCTCGGGGCATTGCCTTGCTGGATGCCATACCCATCCATTGACATGGTCAGTCACACTCTGTCGCGGTGGAATGCGGCGCACGTCTCGTTACTTGCAGGTAGACGCCCCGCATCACGAATTCCGATTACTCTGTGTCACCATACTGGCCAAGATGATCCTCGGCCGCGCCGCCGACCGCGCTTTCCGGCACGACGGCCCGGCATCCGGCACGACGGTCCGGCAGGGGCTGCCGGGGTGGCCGGGGGTGTGCCGCCGGAGCGGAATCCGTCCGCCGGGCGTTGGGAAGGGCGAGAGCTCCAGAACTTCCGGCACATCCTTGGCGGATGCCCACCCGTGCGGCAGGCGTCCGGCGGCCAAGACTGGAGCCAGAAACCACAGGGTGCATGTCACCCGCGAAGGGGGATCGCCCGATGACCGGTTCACGCGTCGTGGCTCTCGGCCACTACCAGCCCGCGCGGCTGCTCACCAACGAGGACCTCGCGGCCATGGTGGACACCAGCGACGAGTGGATCCGCAGCCGGGTCGGCATCCGTACCCGGCACGTCGCGCGCCCGGACGAGACGGTGGACGAGATGGCCGCCGCGGCGGCGGCCAAGGCGCTGGCGCACAGCGGCGTGAGCGCCACCGACATCGACCTGGTGATCGTCGCCACCTCCACCGCGCTGGACCGCAGCCCCAACATGGCGGCGCGGGTCGCCGCCCGGCTCGGCCTTTCCTCCCCCGCCACGATGGACCTCAACGTGGTGTGCGCCGGCTTCACCCACGCCCTGGCCACCGCCGACCACACCCTGCGGGCCGGCGCCGCCCGGCGGGCCCTGGTGATCGGCGCCGACAAGTTCACCGTAGCCGCCGACTGGACCGACCGGTCCACCTGCGTGCTCCTGGGGGACGGCGCCGGCGCCGCGGTGGTGGTCGCCGACGAGGACGGCCGTCCGTGGGACGGACCCGGCATCGGGCCGGTGGTGTGGGGTTCGGTGCCGGAGATGGGGCACGCGGTGCGCATCGAGGGCACCCCGCCGCGGTTCGCGCAGGAGGGGCAGGCGGTCTACCGCTGGGCCACCACCCAACTGCCGCCCATCGCCCGCCAGGTGTGCGAGCGCGCCGGGGTGAAGCCGGAGGAGCTGGGCGCCGTCGTCCTCCACCAGGCGAACCTGCGGATCATCGAACCGGTGGCGCGGAAGCTGGGTGCCGTCAACGCCGTGATCGCCCGGGACGTGGTGGAGTCGGGCAACACCTCCGCCGCGAGCATCCCGCTGGCGCTGTCCAAGCTGGTGGAGCGGGGCGAGGTCACGTCGGGCGCCTGGGCGCTGCTGTTCGGCTTCGGCGGCAACCTCTCGTACGCCGGGCAGGTCATCCGCTGCCCGTGAGCCGTCCGGGCCGGCCGCCGGCGCCGCGGCGCCCCGCCCGGAGCGGTGCCGCCGGCCCTCGGCCCACCGCCGCCGGCCCGGTCCCCCGCCCCGCCCCGCCCTCCGGCGTACGCCGCCGACCCTGCCCGTACGGCCGATTCGTACAAGACCGGCCGCCACCCGCCTGCCTACGGTGGCGGCATGACAGCTCGATTCGACGCCATCGGCCTGGTGGTGGCCGACCTCTCCGCCTCGCTCGCCTTCTACCGCCGGCTCGGCGTGGACATCCCCGACGGTGCCGACAACCTGCCGCACGTCGAGGTCACGATCCCCGGCGGACCGAGGCTGATGTGGGACCCCCTGGAGACGGTCCGCTCCTTCGACCCCGACTGGACCCCGCCCCACGGCTCGGCCCGGGTCGCCCTCGCGTTCGCCTGCGACGGCCCCGCCGAGGTGGACTCCGTCTACGCCACGATGGTGGCGGCGGGCGCCGAGGGGCACCGGGAACCGTGGGACGCCCCCTGGGGCCAGCGCTACGCCCAGCTCCACGACCCGGACGGCAACACCGTGGACCTGTTCGCCCCGCTCTCCCCGTCGGCCGGCTGACCGCGGAGCCCGGACCACGCCGGGCCCGCCGTCCGACCGCCGGCGCTCAGTCGGGCGTCGCGTCCCCGGGCCCGGCCGATCGGTGCTGGCCGGCGTCCCCGGGCCCGGCCGATCGGTGGTGGCCGGCATCCCCGGTCCCGGTGCCGGTGCCGGGCGTCGCGTCCCCGGTCCCGCTGCCGGGCACCGCGGTGAGCGCGCCGAGCGGCACCCCGGTCAGCGCCCGCACCTCCCGGGCCAGGTGCGCCTGGTCGGCGTAGCCGGTGGCCGCCGCGACCTCCGCGAACGGCCGGCCCTCGCGCGCCGCGTCCAGTGCCCGGTTCATCCGCAGCACCCGGGCCAGCGTCTTGGGGCCGTAGCCGAACGCGGCCAGCGCGCGGCGGTGCAGCTGCCGGGCGCTGAGCCCGACGCGGTCGGCGACCGCCGCCACCGGCGCCCCGCCGCGCAGCCCCGCCACCACCGCGCCGATCACCGGATCGGCCGGCGGCGCGCCGGCGAGACGGGCGACCGCCGCCGTCTCCAGCACCCGGCCCGGCCGGTCGCCGCCGGCCAGCATGTCCGCCAGCCGCCGCACCTCGGCGTCCGGCCACAGCGCGTCCAGCGGCACCCGCAGGTTCCGCAGCTCGTGCGCCGGTACGCCGAACACGGCCGGGCCGGTGCCCGGGGCGAAGCGCAGGCCGGTGTACCGGGTGCCCTCCGGGGCCCGCGCCAGGTGGGCCACCGTGTCCGGGCCGGCGACCAGCAACTCCCCGGCGCCGCCGGTGTCACACCAGATCAGATCGGTGCAGCCGTCCGGGAGCACCCGCGCCGGGCGGCCGTCGGCGGTCCGTGTCCACACCACGGCGCCGGCCGGCCGCGCGCTCCTCTCCCGGTACATGTCCCCAGCATCCCAGCCGCCGCGCGTACCCTCCCGGTCCGCCCGCGCGCGATCCGGACGCCGGAAGGCCGCACCGGCCCCGACGCCGGCGGGGAGCGAGGCCCGGCGCCGGCCCGTCGGCACCCGCCGCAGGCCCCCGCCGCGCCGGTCGGGGAACCTCAGGTCAGGGAACCTCGCGCAGATACACCGCGCCGCAGGAGTGGCAGCAGGTTTCCGGGGTGACCCCCCACTCCTCGGCGGGCAGCGTCGCCGCGTCCGGGGAGAGCTCCTGCCCGCACATCGCGGTGGTACCGGTGGCGCGGACCATGTGCCAGATCTTGACCGGCGCCGCCGCCACCCGGCCGGAGCTGCCCTCCTCGTACTCCGCGCGCATCTCGTGCAGCATCGCGGTACACCTCCTCCTCCACCATGCGCCCGGCGGCCGCCACCCCGCCACCGGGGCGGGAACGGGCCCGTTGTGCGACGGGGCGGCGTCCCCCGGACCGTACGGCCGGCCGGCCGTACACCGGCCGCGGCACGGCCTCCGGAGCACCGGCCGGCTCAGAACACCGACCAGCCGGTCAGCGTGGTGAAGTGGTCCAGGGCGGCGACCCCGGCCACCGAGTTGCCCCGGGCGTCCAGGCCGGGACTCCACACGCACAGCGTGCAGCGCCCGGGTATGACGGCGATGATGCCGCCGCCCACGCCGCTCTTGCCGGGCAGCCCGACCCGGTACGCGAAGTCGCCGGCGGCGTCGTAGGTGCCGCAGGTGAGCATGACCGCGTTGATCCGCTTCGCCTCGCTCCGGGACAGCAGCCGGGCACCGTCCCGGCCCACCCCGTGCCGGGCCAGGAAGGAGCCGGCCAGCGCGAGGTCGCGGCAGCTCATCTCGATCGAGCACTGCCGGAAGTAGTGGTCGAGCACGGTCGGTACCGGGTTGTCGAGGTTGCCGTAGCTCGCCATGAAGTACGCCAGCGCGGCGTTGCGGTCGCCGTGCTCGGCCTCGGAGGCGGCCACCCCGTGGTCGAAGGAGACCGCCGGGTTGCCGCTCTCCGCCCGGAGGAACTCCAGCAGGGCGCCGGCGGCGTCGCCGGTCAGCGACTGCAACCGGTCGGTGACCACCAGCGCGCCGGCGTTGATGAACGGGTTGCGCGGGATGCCGTTCTCGTGTTCCAGCTGCACCAGGGAGTTGAACGGGTTGCCGGACGGTTCCCGGCCCACCCGGCGCCACAGGCTCTCGCCGTCCCGGGCCAGGACCAGCGCCAGCGCGAAGGCCTTGGAGACGCTCTGCACGGAGAAAGGGGTCTCCCAGTCGCCCACCCCGGTGACGCCGCCGTCGATGTCGGCGACCGCGATCCCGAACCGGCCGGGGTCCACCGCGGCCAGCGCCGGGATGTACCCGGCCACCTCCCCCCGGCCCACGTGCGGGGCCACCGCCGCGGCGACCTCGTCGAGCACTGCCTGGTAGTCCATCGTGCGCGCTGCTCCTGTGTTCGTGCGGTCCCCGGTCGGCGCGGGGCCGGACGGGCGTCGGGGGCCGGCGCCCGGTGACGAGGCGGCTGCGCGCGCCCGGCGGGGCGGCCGGAACGACTCGCACGATAACCGAACGGATTCGTCACCCATATCGAACTACTCGTCACGCACTGCGTTCTCCGGTACAAGCGGGATAAGGCGGTCCGCGCCGGGCGAACCGCCGCACGACGGAAGGGAGGCGGCCATGGCCACACCCATGTCCGCGGCCCGCTTCCGCGACGCGCTCAAGGACGAGGGCCTGCGCGTGGTGGAGGTCGGCGAGTGGAAGACCCACAACCGGAACCATGTGGGCCCCTGGGGTCCGGTGCACGGCGTGATGATCCACCACACCGTGACCTCCGGCGCCGAGGAGACCGTACAGATGTGCTACGACGGGCACTCCTCGCTGCCCGGGCCGCTCTGCCACGGTGTGATCACCAAGGACGGCCGGGTGCACCTCGTCGGCTGGGGCCGCGCCAACCACGCCGGGGCCGGGGACGACGACGTGCTGCGCGCCGTCATCGCGGAGAAGGCGCTGCCGTACGACAACGAGGCCAACACCGACGGCAACCGCCACTTCTACGGCTTCGAGTGCGAGAACCTGGGCGACGGCGAGGACCCCTGGCCCGCCGTCCAGCTGGACGCGATCGCGCGGGCCGCCGCGGCGGTCTGCCGGCACCACGGCTGGACCGAGCGCTCGGTGATCGGCCACCTGGAGTGGCAGCCGGGCAAGATAGATCCGCGCGGCTTCACCATGAGTTCCCTGCGCGCCCGCGTCGCCGAGCGCCTCAAGTAACACCCCGGGCGCGCCACCGGCGTGCCCCGCACCACCGGTGCCACCGCACGACCGGGTGCCGCCGCCCGGCCCGTGCCACCCCCGCCGGCACCGTCGCGCCACCACGGCCCGTCCCCACCGCCGCGGCACCCCCGACCGCTCCGGTCCGCCCGGCCCGATCCGCCCGCGTGGTCCGGCCGCCGCCGGCGCCCGGGAGCGGCACCTCCCCCGCCGGGCGAGAATGGACCGGTGACCGGCCCCGTTCCCCTCCCCGGCCCCCGTGCCGCCCCGGCCTCCGCATCCCGGCCCGTACCCCCGCCCGGACCCACGTCCGCCCCGGGGACCGCCGGCCTGGACCGCGCGCTGGCCCTGCTGGGGCCGCGGCTGCCGTCCCCGCTCGACGAGCTGGACGACGACCGGTTCGCCCGCCGCGGCCTGCGTCTGCTGGTCAAACGGGACGACCTCATCCACCCCGAGATCCCGGGCAACAAGTGGCGGAAGCTGGTGCCCAATCTGCGGGCCGCCGCCGCGGCCGGGCACCGCACGCTGCTCACCTTCGGCGGTGCCTACTCCAACCACCTGCGGGCCACCGCCGCCGCCGGGCGGCTGCTGGGGTTCGCCACCGTGGGCGTGGTCCGCGGCGAGGAACTGGCCGACCGCCCGCTCAACCCCTCGCTCGCCCGCTGCGCGGCGGACGGCATGCGGCTGCACTTCGTCAGCCGGGCCACCTACCGGCGCCGGGCGGAGCCGGAGGTGGCCGACGCGCTGCGCGAGCGGTTCGGCGACTGCCACCTCGTCCCGGAGGGCGGCAGCAACGCGGCGGCCGTGCACGGCTGCGCCGAGCTGGGCCGGGAGCTGCGGGGCCGCACCGACGTGGCGGCGGTGGCCTGCGGCACCGGGGGAACCCTGGCCGGTCTGGCCGCCGGACTCCTCCCCCCGGCGGAGCGACGGCGGCCCGGAGCCGGCCCGCGGGCCCTCGGCATACCGGTGCTGCGGGGCGGCTTCCTCACGGCGGAGGTGGAGCGCCTGCAGCGGGAGGCGTTCGGCGGCCGGCGCGGCGCGTGGCGGCTCGCCGACGGTTTCCACTTCGGCGGGTACGCCCGGCGCACACCGGCGCTGGACGCCTTCGCCGCCGACTTCACCGCCCGGCACGGCCTGCCGGTGGAGGGTATATATGTCGCCAAATTGCTCTATGGACTTGTCAGTCTCGCGGAGGACGGGGCCTTCGCCGCCGGCACCACCGTCACCGCGGTGATCACGGGCACTCCCCCCGGCCCGCCCGCCTCCACGGACGTGCCGCACACCGCACCGGACCTGCCGCACCCCGCCGGCCGGCCGCACCCCGCCCGGAACTCGCCGGCCTCCCCGCCGGAGGCCACGGACGCCCCGGCCGGCGCCGGCCGGTCAGTCCGCCCCCTCCTCCCGGTAGGCCGCCGCCTCCTCCAGGTCGAGCCGGTGCAGCAGCGTCCGCAGCATCTCGTCGTCGATCCGCCGCGCGTTCCGCAGGTCCACGAAGACCGTGCGCTCGGCGTCGATCATCTCCCGCGCCAGCCGCCGGTAGGTGTCGTCCACGGACTCGCCGGTCAGCGGGTTCCCCCCGCCCAGCCGCTCCCACACCGCGTTGCGGCGCCGCTCCAGCACGGTCCGCAGCCGGTCGGCGAGCACCGGCGGGAGGGCGTTGCGCTCGTCGGCGAGGAGTTCGTCCAGCCGCCGCTCGGCCGCCCGGGACGCCTCGTTCTGCGCCTGCGCCTCGGCGAGGGTGGCCGCCCGGGCGTCCCTGCCCGGCAGCCGCAGCGCGCGGATCAGCACCGGCAGGGTCAGCCCCTGGACGACCAGGGTACCCAGCACGGTGGTGAAGGTCAGGAAGAGCACCAGGTTGCGGGCGGGGAACTCCTCGCCGTCGGTGGTCACGGGGATGGAGAAGGCGATGGCCAGCGAGACCACGCCGCGCATCCCGGCCCAGCCGACGATCAGCGGCGTGGACCGGTCGGTGTCCGGCTCCCGCGCCCGGACGGTGGCCGAGAGCCATCGCGGGACGTACGTCGCCGGGTAGACCCAGATGAAACGGGCGACCACCACCGCCAGGAAGACCGCCACCGCGTACCGGGCCGCCTCGGTCCCGCTGTACGCGCCGAGCCCGCGCAGCACCACCGGCAGCTGGAGGCCGATCAGCGCGAAGACCGTGGACTCCAGCACGAAGGCGACCACCCGCCACACCGCGGCCTCCTGGAGCCGGGTGGCGAAGTCCACCTGCCAGGAGTGGTGGCCGAGGTGGAGTGCGACCACCACCACCGCCAGCACGCCCGAGGCCCCGGCCTGCTCGGCCGCCGCGTACGCGGTGAACGGGATGAGCAGCGACAGCGTGTTCTGCAGCAGCGGGTCCCGCAGCCGGGTGCGCAGCCAGTGCAGCGGCACCATCAGGACCAGGCCGACGCCCACCCCGCCGAAGGCCGCCACCGCGAACTCCGCCAGCCCCTCCGTCCAGCCGGCGCCCGCCCCGACCGTGGCGGCCAGCGCCACCTTGTAGGCGGTGATCGCGGTCGCGTCGTTGACCAGGGACTCGCCCTGCAGGATGGTCGTGATCCGGCCCGGCAGCCCGGCCCGCCGGGCGATCGCGGTGGCGGCGACGGCGTCCGGCGGGGCGATCACCGCGCCCAGCACCAGGGCGGCGGACAGCGGCAGGTCCGGCACCACCAGACAGGCGAACCAGCCGACGGCGACCGTGGCGAAGAGGACGTAGCCGACCGAGAGCAGCGCCACCGGCCGGATGTTGGCCCGCAGGTCCAGGTACGAGCTGTCCAGCGCGGCGGTGTGCAGCAGGGGCGGCAGCAGCAGCGGCAGCACGACGTGCGGGTCGAGCGCGTACTCCGGGACGCCGGGCAGGTACGAGGCGCCGAGCCCGGCCGCGACCAGCACCAGCGGCGCCGACACCGGGGTGCGGCGGGCGGCCCCGGCCACCGCCGCGCTGCCCGCGACCAGCATCAGAAGTGGCACCACGTCCATCGGCTCGCCCTGCCCTCCGGTCCGGCCCGGCGCCCGCGGCCGGGGGGCGCGGGCGGTGTGACCCGGCCATCATGGGCGAGCGCCCGCGGCCGGCGGCGCCGCCGCGCCCCGGCCCGGGCCGCCGGGTGACCCGGGTGCGGGTCCCGGGCGCCGCGCGCACCGGTGCCGGGTGCCCGGATCACCCGCGACGTCCGGCGGCGCCCGCCGGCCGGGACGGGCCGGACCCGGCGGACGGATGCGGCACGGGGACGGACCGGGGCCGGCGTCCCGGAGGGGGCCGCGGGGGCGGGAAGTCACTGTCCGGCACCGGCCCGGGCCGGTTAGCCTGCTGGACATGATCCGAACCGCACAGCCTTCCGATGTCCCCGCGATCCACACCATGATCCGTGAGCTGGCCGAGTACGAGCGCGCGCCGGAGGAGGCGCGGGCGACCGAGGAGCAGCTGCGGGAAGCGCTCTTCGGGGAGCACCCGGCGGTCTTCGGGCTGATCGCGGAGGACGGCGGCGAGACGGTCGGCTTCGCCCTGTGGTTCCGCAACTTCTCCACCTGGACCGGCACCCACGGGGTCTACCTGGAGGACCTGTACGTGCGCCCCCACGCGCGCGGCGGCGGCCACGGCAAGGCGCTCCTGGCCGAGCTGGCGCGGATCTGCGTGGACCGCGGTTACGCCCGGTTCGAGTGGTCCGTGCTGGACTGGAACGAACCGGCGATCCGCTTCTACACGGCGCTGGGCGCCGAGGCGATGGACGAGTGGACGGTGCGGCGACTGTCCGGCGAACCGCTGCGCGCCCTGGCCGCCCAGGCATCAGGACCGCGAGAAACGGGCAACGAAGCAGTAGCCGTTCCCCGTTGACCGGGCCGGCCGGCCGCCCCGCGAGATCCTCGCGGCGCCCGGCGGGTCACCGCGGCGTACGCCGGACGCCGCCCGGCGTACGCGGACCGCGCGGCACGGGATGCGCGGGGCGGCCGGAAGCGTTGTCAATTGGGACCGCCCACCCCCTAGCCACGGTGCGTACACATGTGCCTACCATGAGTGATGTCGCGTGGTGCGGGACGTGGTCACCCGGGCGGGGGCCGTGCTCCGACCGGGCGACACCGGCCGGTGGATCGCGATAGCGTCACAGCCGCACCGAGTGCCGCGCCGGTGCGCCCTCCCGCCACCGCGGGCCGGCGGCCGGCGTCCGTTTCAGCTCAGCTCTACCAGCTCTGCCA
Source organism: Streptomyces pactum (assembly GCF_016031615.1). Lineage (GTDB taxonomy): Bacteria > Actinomycetota > Actinomycetes > Streptomycetales > Streptomycetaceae > Streptomyces > Streptomyces pactus. Next base: position 5,115,296 of record NZ_JACYXC010000001.1, on the reverse strand, counting down.
CCTTGGAGGTGAGGGTGTCCCAGATCGCAGGCGAGCCCGGGACCCAGGACTTCGTGGAAGTCCGGCTGCCCGCTGCGGGTGCCTATCTGTCGGTGCTGCGGACGGCGACCGCCGGCCTCGCAGCCCGCTTGGACTTCACCCTCGACGAGATCGAGGATCTGCGCATCGCCGTCGACGAGGCGTGCGCGATCCTGCTTCAGCAGGCCGTCCCCGGCAGTGTGCTCAGTTGCGTGTTCCGCCTGGTCGAGGACGCGCTGCGGGTGACCGTGTCGGCACCCACCACGGACGGCCGCGCCCCCGAGCGCGACACCTTCGCCTGGACGGTGCTCTCCGCGCTGGCCGGCGAGGTCGAATCGACGGTCGCCGAGGACCGTACGGTCAGCATCAGCCTGCACAAGAAGCGCGGCGCCGGCCCCGGTCAGCCGTGACGGAAAGGGGGCTCCGTGAGCACCGCATCATCGCGGGGAGTGCGTACCCCGGGCATCCCGCCGCAGCCGGCCTCACCGCTTCCCGCGGAACAGGAAGCGGCTGGCGACCGACCAGAGCGGGCGGACCACATGGACCAGCACGAGCAGGACACCTGGCAGCAGCACGATCCGCATGACCGCAGCGGCACCCGAGCGCTCTTCGTCCGGCTGCGGGAGCTGCCGGACGGCTCCGCCGAGCGCACCGAGCTCCGTAACCATCTCGTCCGCATGCACCTGCCGCTGGTGGAACACCTGGCCCGGCGGTTCCGCAACCGCGGCGAGCCGCTGGACGACCTGACCCAGGTCGCCACCATCGGCCTGATCAAGTCCGTGGACCGGTTCGACCCGGACCGCGGGGTGGAGTTCTCCACCTATGCCACGCCCACCGTCGTCGGGGAGATCAAGCGGCACTTCCGCGACAAGGGGTGGGCGGTACGGGTCCCGCGCCGTCTCCAGGAGCTGCGGCTGTCGCTGACCACCGCGACCGCCGAGCTGTCCCAGCGGCACGGCCGGGCACCGACCGTGCACGAGCTCGCCGAGCACCTGGGCATCTCCGAGGAGGAGGTGCTGGAGGGGCTGGAGTCGGCGAACGCGTACAGCACCCTGTCGCTGGACGTACCCGACACCGACGACGAGTCGCCGGCCGTGGCGGACACCCTGGGCGCCGAGGACGAGGCCCTGGAGGGGGTCGAGTACCGGGAGTCGCTCAAACCGCTGCTGGAGGACCTGCCGCCCCGGGAGAAGAAGATCCTGCTGCTGCGGTTCTTCGGGAACATGACGCAGTCACAGATCGCCCAGGAGGTGGGCATCTCGCAGATGCACGTCTCGCGGCTGCTCGCCCGGACGCTGGCGCAGCTGCGGGAGCGGCTCCTGGTCGAGGAGTAGCGGCCGGGCGGCTTCCGCCCCGCACCGGGCGGAACCGCGGCCCCCGCGGGCGGCGCCGGTCCGCCCGCGTCCCACGGGCCGGCGCACACCGGTCCCGCTCGGCGCCCCGGTGCGTGCCGGCACCGGCCGGGGACACACCGGACCACGCACCGTACGGATCACCGGCCGGAGCGGGGGCCCGGCCCCGCGGCGGGCCCCGGGGGTCCAGGCGGCGGGGCGGCGCAGCACACCATGCGGCCCGGCCTCTGTTCGCGCTCTCACCACCCGTGGCGCGCGGTCATCCGCCCGCTGCCGGGGGCGTCCGCCCGGGCGTGCGGGTCACGCGTCGCGCGGGCCGATGCCGAGCGCGCGGGTCGCCGTCGGGTTGACGAGCAGGGCCAGGACGCCGAAGGCGACCGCGGCGACGAGCACCCCGAGCGCGATCATCCAGCCGTCGGTCTGCACCAGGGTCCAGGCCACCGGCAGGGCCATCAGCTGGGTGATCATCGCCGGGCCACGGCTCCACGAGCGGCACCGCCACAGCCCGCGCGCGGCGGCCACCGGGAGCAGCGCCAGCAGCAGGACCAGCACCGCCAGCGTCTCCGCCTGCCGCGGGCTGTCCGGGTCGCCGACGATCCCCATCACCAGCAGGTAGACGCCGAAGCCGAGGAGGACCACGCCCTCCAGCGCGGTGAGCGCCGCGGCCGCGGTGATCCGGGCCGGTCGCGGTCCCGCCGCGGCGGGGGCCGGTTCCCCGGCGGCCGGGGCGGGACCGGTCGCCCCTCCCCCGGCCACGGCGCCGCCCGACGTCTTCGCCGGGCCTTGCCCGGCACGCTGCTTCGCACGCTGCTTGGCGGACCGGGCGGCGGCCTGCTTGACGGAGGAGGACTTCTTGCTGCTCACCCCAGCAGGGTAGCCGTCACCGGTGCGCCGGGGCCGTCCCGTCCGCCGGGACCGCCCCCAGGGCGGGGCCGGCGGGCCCGGTAGGCTTTCCGCATGCGCGCGCTTCTCGTGGTCAATCCGGCAGCAACCACCACCAGTGCCCGCACCCGTGACGTACTGATCCACGCGCTCGCCAGCGATCTGAAGCTGGAGGTCGCCACGACGGAGTACCGGGGGCACGCCCGCGATCTGGCCCGGCGCGCGGCGGAGAGCGGCGACTACGAGCTGGTGGTGGCGCTCGGCGGCGACGGCACGGTCAACGAGGTCGTCAACGGGCTGCTGCACAACGGACCGGCCCTGGAGGAGCTGCCGGGCCTGGCCGTGGTGCCGGGCGGCTCGACCAATGTCTTCGCCCGGGCGCTCGGCCTGCCCAACCATGTCGTCGAGGCCACCGGCGCACTGCTGGACGCACTGCGCGAGGGCCGTGAGCGGACCGTCGGCCTGGGCCTGGCGGGCGGCACCCCGGGCACCGAGGACAGCGCGGTACCGGCCCGCTGGTTCACCTTCTGCGCCGGCTTCGGGCTGGACGCGGGGGTGGTCGGCCGGGTGGAGCAGCAGCGCGAGCGCGGCAGGAGATCGACCCACTCGCTCTATCTCCGGCAGGCGGTGCGGCAGTTCGTCAACGAACCGAACCGCCGGCACGGCACGATCAGCTTCCACCGCCCCGGGCAGGAGCCGGTGGAAGACCTGGTGCTCTCCATCGTCTGCAACACCTCCCCCTACACCTATCTGGGCAACCGGCCGATCTACGCCTCTCCCCAGGCGTCCTTCGACACCGCCCTTGACCTGCTCGGATTCACCAAACTGTCCACCGCGGCGATGGCCCGGTACGGCACCCAGCTGCTCACTTCCACCCCGGAGCGCGGGCCGCGCGGGAAGCACGTGGTGTCGGAGCACGACCTGACGGACTTCACCTTGCAATCGCAGGCGCCACTGCCCTTCCAGATGGACGGTGACCACCTGGGACTGCGTACGAGCGTGACGTTCACAGGCGTACGCCGTGCACTGCGTGTGATTGTGTGAGTGACAGGGGCAAAAGTCCTTGTAGTCGAACGTTTAGCCTGCCTTCCACCCTGTGGAAGTACGGCTGTGACCGAGACGACACCAAGGAATCAAAAAAAACTTTCCGGAAGGGGTTGTATCCGCCGCCGAGGTTTGCGAATCTCTACATGGCGATCGGGACGGCCGAACGAAGCCCCCTTGAGAGCCCGAACCCCCTCCACATTCCACGGGACCCACACCCATCCCGAAATGGGCGTCGGCCCTTCCCTTGCGGGGGGATTCGTGAAAGCGTTCACATTCACAAGCAACGTAGTGCAACACGAGGAGATGGAGCAGCCATGGACTGGCGTCACAACGCCGTTTGCCGCGAGGAAGACCCCGAGCTGTTCTTCCCCATCGGCAACACCGGTCCTGCGCTGCTGCAGATCGAGGAAGCCAAGGCCGTCTGCCGCCGCTGCCCCGTCATGGAGCAGTGCCTGCAGTGGGCGCTGGAGTCCGGCCAGGACTCCGGCGTCTGGGGTGGCCTCAGCGAGGACGAGCGCCGCGCGATGAAGCGCCGCGCCGCTCGCAACCGGGCGCGCAACGCCAGCGCCTGACGCAGCCCCTCGGCCCCCGAGCCGCAGCGCGCAGTACCCCGGATGCGCACACAGCACCGTGAGCTTTGAATCCCGGCCCGACTCAACGGGCCGGGATTCAGCGCTTGTTGGGGCCGCACATACGGAACCACCACCGCCCCGACGCCCGCCGCCGCACCCCGCGGTGCCGGGCCCGGTGCCACCGCCGGGCCACCGGGCCGGCGCCGGTACGGCCACCCGGCGCCGGCGCGGACGGCGCGGGTACGCCGGAACCTCCGCGCGTGCCTGGCCGCGCACCACGCCGGGCGCGCGGTCGGCTTCAGCGCTTGCCGCCGCGCACCGGGATGTCGAGCACCACCCGGGTCCCCCGCTCGGGGGCCGGCATCATGTCGAAGGTGCCGCCCAGCTCCCCCTCGACCAGGGTCCGTACGATCTGCAGGCCCAGGTTCCCCGCCCGGTGCGGATCGAAGTCCTCCGGAAGGCCGCACCCGTCGTCGTCCACGGTGACCAGCAGCCGGCTCTCGGCCCGGCCCGCCGCACCGCGACGGGCCGACCCGCCGCCGGTGCGCACCGCGGCCACCTCCACCCTCCCCTGCTCGCCCGGCCCGAAGCCGTGCTCCAGGGCGTTCTGCAGGATCTCGGTCAGCACCATGGACAGCGGGGTGGCGACCTCCGCGTCCAGCACCCCGAAGCGACCGGTGCGGCGGCCGGTGACCCGGCCCGGCGAGATCTCCGCGACCATGGCCAGCACCCGGTCGGCGATGTCGTCGAACTCGACCCGCTCGTCCAGCGTCTGGGAGAGCGTCTCGTGCACGATGGCGATCGACCCGACCCTGCGGACCGCCTCGTCGAGCGCCTCGCGCCCCTGCGGGGAGTCCATCCGGCGGGCCTGCAGGCGCAGCAGCGCGGCGACCGTCTGGAGGTTGTTCTTCACCCGGTGGTGGATCTCCCGGATGGTCGCGTCCTTGGTGATCAACTCGCGCTCGCGCCGACGCAGTTCGGTGACGTCGCGCAGGAGCACCAGTGATCCGATGTGCGTGCCCTTGGGCTTGAGCGGGATGACCCGCAGCTGGATCACCCCGTCGTCCCCCTCCACCTCGAACTCCCGGGGCGCCCAGCCGCTGGCCAGCTTCACCAGGGCCTCGTCCACCGGGCCCCGGGCCGGGGCCAGCTCCGCGGTGGTCCGGCCGAGGTGGTGGCCGACCAGGTCGGCGGCGAGACCGAGGCGGTGGTAGGCGGAGAGCGCGTTGGGGCTCGCGTACTGCACCACGCCGTCGGCGTCCAGCCGGATCAGGCCGTCCCCGGCGCGCGGCGAGGCGTCCATGTCCACCTGCTGCCCGGGGAAGGGAAAGGTTCCTGCGGCGATCATCTGGGCGAGGTCGGAGGCACTCTGGAGATAGGTGAGCTCCAGCCGGCTGGGGGTCCGCACGGTGAGCAGGTTGGTGTTCCGGGCGATCACACCGAGGACCCGGCCGTCCCGGCTGACCGGGATCGACTCGACCCGGACCGGGACCTCCTCGCGCCACTCCGGATCACCCTCACGGACGATCCGGCCCTCGTCGAGCGCCACGTCCAGCATCGGGCGGCGGCCCCGGGGCACCAGATGTCCGACCATGTCGTCCTGGTAGGAGGTGGGCCCGGTGTTGGGCCGCATCTGGGCCACCGAGACGTAGCGGGTGCCGTCACTGGTCGGGACCCACAGCACCAGGTCGGCGAAGGACAGGTCGGAGAGCAGCTGCCACTCGGAGACCAGCAGGTGGAGCCATTCGAGGTCGGAGTCGTCGAGGGTGGTGTGCTGGTGTACGAGGTCGTTCATGGAGGGCACACCGCGAGCCTACCCGCGCACCGGTCCACCCTTTCCCGGCAGAGTCGTGGACAGACGCTAGTGGTCTAGTCCAGAATGAGCGTGGCGCGGCCGAACCGGCTCCACGGCGGTCCGGCCACCTCACCGCAAGACCTCCGCCCTCCCCGCACAGGAGGGCGGAACGAGGCACACGGCGCTCTCTGCCCTGACGGCGCCGGGGCCTCTTCTCGGCCGGCTGCACCGGCCGATGCAACTCCGGGCTGCGGTGCCGGGCGGGTTGAGGGTCCCGCTCTGGCGCCGCGGCCCGCGGGTGCTCCGCCGGCTCCCGGCCCCCGACCCCGGGCCGCGCGGATCGCCGGCCCACCGATCGGCCCCGGGCCGCACGGAGAGCTCCCGTCCCACCGGTCGGCCCCGCGCCACGCGGAGAACCCCGGTCCCACCGGGCACCGGACCCGCCGCACGGAAACGCCCGCCCCATGGAGCCCCGGCTCCGCCGCGCGGGAGCCTCTGTCCCACGGAGCCTCGGATCCGCCGGCCGGCTCCTCCTCCGGGCCCCGGCACCGCCGCACACCGGCCCGCCCCGGACTCCCACCGCTCCGACGCCCCGGCCACCGCCCGCAGGTCCGGCGGCCCGGCCCCAGCCCTCGCCCAGGTGCCGCACCGGCGCTCGGCCGACCGCTCGGACGCCTCGCCACGCCCCGGCCGGACGAGGGCTGCCACGCCCCGGCCGGGCACGGCTCACCCTCCGGGCGCTCCGGCACTCCGGCGCCGGCCGGGCCCGGCGCCGCCGGGATCCGGGGTCACCCCGGCCAGGCGCGCATCGCGGCCTCGGCGACCGCCTCCAGCGTCTCCCGGTCCATCCCGTCGCGGGCCTGCTGGGACATGCCCTGGAGGACGGCCGAGCAGTAGACGGCCAGCACATGCGGATCGGTCCCGGCGGGCAGCTCACCGGCGGCGAGATCGGCCCGGACTGCGCCCTCGATCAGCCTCAGAGTCCTCACCCGTCGCTCCTGCAACCCGCGCAGCACATCCTCGGACCCCGCGGTGCAGTTGGTCGCCGCGGTGATCACCATGCAGCCGCGGGGGTGCCCGGGAAGGGTGTGCCAGTAGGCCGCCTCGCGCAGCAGCCGGGCCACCCCCCGGCGGGCCGTCGGCTCCTCCGCCAGGGCCCGCTCGACGAAGCCACCGAACTCCCGCACATACGCCTCGACGACCTCTTCGAAAAGCGTCTTCTTGTCACCGAACGCCGCGTAGAGGCTGGGGGCCTTGATGTGCATGACGCGCGTGAGGTCGGCGATGGACACCGCTTCGTAGCCGCGCTCCCAGAACTCCATGACGGCTGCCTTCAGGGCGGCGTCCCGGTCGAAGGAGCGCGGCCTGCCGCGCTTGGCCGTTCGCTCAGCCGTTCGCTCGTTCGTGTCACCCATACAGGGATTCTATAGCGGCCACTAAGAAATGTGTTACGGTCTTTCTGTATCGACTCCTACAGAAAGAGGGGGGCGTTTGCCATGGGCGCGCTCACGGGCAGGACGGCGCTGGTCACCGGCGGCAGCAGGGGTATCGGGCGGAGCATCGCCGAACGGCTCGGGCGGGACGGGGCCCGGGTCGGCGTGCACTACGGGCGGGACGAGGCGGCGGCCAAGGCGACGGTCGCGGCGATCGAGGCGGCGGGCGGCGAGGCGTTCGCGATCCGGGCGGAGCTGGGGGTGGAGGGGGACGCGGAGGCGCTGTGGACCGCGTTCGACGCCCACGCCGACGGTCTGGACATCCTGGTGAACAACGCCGGCATCACCGGCGCCCGGGAGCCCATCGGCTCGCTCCCCGTGGACGAATACGACCGTGTCTTCGCGGTCAACGCCAAGGCCCCGTTCTTCATCACCCAGCAGGGCTTGGGGCGGCTGCGCGACGGGGGCCGGATCATCAACATCTCCACCGTGATGACTCGCGGCCTCACCAAGCCGGAGCTGATCGCCTACTCCATGACCAAGGGCGCCATCGACGCGTTCACCACCCACCTGGCGGTGGAGCTGGGGCCGCGCGGCATCACGGTCAACGCCGTCGCGCCCGGTGCGGTGGACACCGACATGAACGCCGGCTGGCTGCGCGGGCACGAGGAGGCGCTCGCGGCGACCGCGGAGTCATCCCCGCTGGGGCGGGTGGCCGAGCCCGACGATGTGGCCGGCGTCGTGGCGTTCCTCGCCTCCGACGACAGCCGCTGGGTCACCGGCCAGTGGATAGACGCCGCGGGCGGCGCGCTGCTCTGACCCCCGCCCGCGCCCGGGACACACCGCGTGCCCGGACCGTGCGGCCGGTCCCCCGCCGCTCGGTTCCGGACCCGGCCGGAGCCGGCCCGCACCCCCACCCGACGGGTCAGGGACCGTCCGTAGTCCGTCCGGCAGTCCGCCCGGGGAGATCCACGAGGCCGCGGCCGGGCGGGTGACGGACAGGCAGCATCCCTCGTGCCGGACCCACTCCGGGAAGCGCGGGGCGTCGCGCCCCCGGGGTCCGGACGGCCGCTCGCACCGGCGGGCCGGACGGAGAAGATCCCCGTGCCGCACGGGGTGGGCACGGGGATCGTCATGGCCGGGGGCGTGACGCGACCGGTCAGGGAGGCAGCCGGGATGGGTCGGAGGTCCGCCGGAGCGGCACCCGGCGCCGGGCGTCACGCCCCCGGGGTCAGTGGGTCTCGGTCACCTTGGCCAGCGCCCGGGGGGCGTCCGGGTCCTGACCCCGGGCGATGGTGACCTCGTAGGCGAGCAGTTGCAGCGGCAGGATCTGCAGGATCGGCTGGACCTCCTCGGCCACCCCTACGGTGGGCAGCGCGAATCCCGCGGACGCCTTCTCCACCTCGGCCCCGGTGCCGATCACCACCAGGTCGGCACCGCGTCCCCGCAGCCGTTCCAGCACCGGTCGCAGCGCGTCCCCGCCCCTTCCGTCCGGGACGATCGCGATGACCGGGGAGACGTTGTCCACCATCGCCAGCGGACCGTGCAGCAGGTCCGCTCCGGAGTAGGCCAGCGCCGGGATGTAGCTGGTCTCCATCAGCTTCAGCGCCGCCTCCTTGGCGGTGGGGTAGCCGTAGCCGCGGGAGGTGATCACCATGCGTTCGGCGAAGCGGTAGCGGCCGGCCAGCTGCCGCACCTCGGTCCGGCGGTCCAGGACTCCCCGGGCCAGGTCGGGCAGGACCTGGGCCGCGGCGCCGTCGCGGGAGCGCAGCCCCTCCACGAAGAGGTACAGCGCCAGCAGTTCGGCGGTGTACGTCTTGGTCGCCGGCAGGGCCTTCTCCGGGCCGGCCAGCACATCGATGTGGTGCTCGGAGACGGCGGCCAGCGGGGAGTCGGGGTTGTTGGTGACCGCGAGGGTGATGGCGCCGGCCGCACGGGCCGCCCGGGTGGAGGCCACCAGGTCGGGGGAGCCGCCGGACTGACTGACCGTGATGACCAGGACGTCGGCGAGATCCTGCTTCGCCCCGTAGGCGGTGGTGGTGGACATGGAGGTGAGCCCGCACGGCTTGCCGAGCCCGATCTCCAGGAGGTACTTGGCGTAGAGCGCGGCGTTGTCGGAGGTCCCCCGCGCGGTGAGCAGGACGAAGCGCGGGTTGCGGGCGGCGATCTGTTCTGCGGTGCGGCGGATGGCGGGAGCGCCCTGGTCGAGGATGCGGCGCAGCACCTCGGGCTGTTCGGCCATCTCGCCGGACATGATCCGGCCCGGCTGCTCGCCGGTGTCGGTCCCGGTGGTGGCGGACATGCGGAGTGCCTCCAGGTGGCTCGCGGTGCGGATGTGCGGTTCGGTGCGCGGGTGGCGCCGGCGGTACGTGGGATACGCCGGTGCCGGTGTGCGGAGGGTGGTCCCCCGGGGGTGGCGGTACGCGGTGGTGGCGGAGGTGCTGGTCGGTGGCGGTCGGTGGTGCTGAGTGTGGTGTCGGACGTACGGGGTGGTGCCGGGCGGTGCGGGGTGGTGTGCCGGTGCTGCCGAACGGTGCCGGCCGGTGGTACGGGGCCCGGGGGTCCGGCGCGTGGGCCGGACCGTCCGGACCGGGTGCGGGTGGGCCATACCCCGTGGCGACCCCGCCGTACCCGGGAGCGGGTGCGAATGGCCGTACCCCCGGACGGCGGTGGTACTCCCCCGGCGTGGGCCCCGGGTTCCACCCGCCCGGGTGGCGCGCGGCCATCCGTCCCGCCGGACGCGCGTCCCGACCCGCGGCTCCGATCCGGCGCGCGGGTGCCGACGGGCGCCGCCCTCGGCCGGACGGACGGGTGGCCCGGTGGCCCGCCTCCCCGGCCCGGCTCTCGGTGCAGGGCCGGGCCGGGAAGGACGGGAGTCGGGGGGCCGGGCCGGTCCCGGGGCCGGGTGGCGCCCCGGGACCGTCGGACACACCGCGGGTCGTGGGTCCCTGGTGTGTCGGCCGGGCCGTGGCACATGGCGCGCGGCCGGCGCCCGGGGAGCCGGGCTCCGGGTGGTCAGTCGCCGGGCGTGAGACCGGCGATGACCTCGGCGGCGGCCCGACCGCAGACCCGGGCGGCACCGTGCGTGGCGATGTGGAGGGCGCCGGTGGGCGGTGCCTGCGGCACCCCCATCTCGACCACGACCGTGTCCGGCCGGGCGGCGACGAGCCCGTCGAGCGCCTGGCCCATCCACGGGTGCCGGTGGGCGTCCCGGACCACGGCGACGACGCGGCGGTCACCCGCGTCGCCGAGGACCCTCCCGACCAGCTCGCCGCCCAGTTCGGCCGCGTCCTGCTGGCCGTAGGTGGCGGTGCCGGTGCCCGGGAGCAGCCGGATCAGCTCCGCCGCCACACCCCAGGGCGTCTCGTCGCCGACGGCGATGTTGGCGACCGGGGAGAACGCGGCGACGTGGACGGGGCCGGTGGCCGGCTCGTACGGCGCCGCGCCGTGGGTGACCCGCAGGGCCCGGCGGGCGGCACGCTGACCGACGTCGGACCGTTCCGCGTCGGCCTCCGCCACGGTGGCCGTGGCGCCCGCGGCGGGCACGGCCTCCGCGGTGGCCACGGCATCTACGGCGTCCGGGGTCGCCGGCTCCGGGGCGCCCGCGGTGATCACGGCGCGGGCGGTGGCCGCGCCGGACACGGTGGTGTCCGGGGTGCGGGCGGCGGTGCGGGCCCAGTCGGCGAGGGCGCGTACCCGCGCCGCGGCGTCGGCGAGCCGTTCCTCCGGGAGTTCACCGGAGCGCACCGCGGCGACCAGCGCGTCCCGCAGCCGTACCACGGTGTCCTCGTCGGTCAGTCCGCCACCGACACAGATGGCGTCGGCGCCGGCCGCGATGGCCAGCACGCTGCCGTGCTCGATGCCGTAGGTGGCGGCGATGGCCTGCATCTCCATGCCGTCGGTGATGATCAGGCCGTCGAAGCCCAGCCCGCCGTCGGCGACCGGCCGGCGGAGCAGCCCGGTCAGGGCGTGCGGGCTGAGCGTGGCCGGCAGCCGCGGGTCGAGCGCGGGCAGCAGGATGTGGGCGCTCATCACGGCCTTGGTGCCGGCCGCGATGGCGGCCCGGAACGGGATCAGCTCCCGCTCGGAGAGGGTCGCCAGATCGGCGTCGATGCGCGGCAGCGCCAGGTGCGAATCGACCCCGGTGTCGCCGTGGCCGGGGAAGTGCTTGGCGCAGGCGGCGACCCCGGAGCTCTGCAGCCCCTCCACGTAGGCGGCGGTGTGCCGGGCGACCAGCGCCGGGTCGGAGCCGAAGGAGCGGACTCCGATGACCGGGTTGTCGGGGTTGGAGTTGACGTCCGCGGAGGGCGCCCAGTTGAGGTGGACTCCGCAGCCGGCGAGACGGCGGCCCATCTCCCGGGCGACCTCGCGGGTCAGCTCGGTGTCGTCGACCACGCCGAGGGCGAGATTGCCGGGGAAGGAGGAGCCGGTGCGCACCTCCAGCCGGGTCACGTCACCGCCCTCCTCGTCGATGGCGACGAGGACATCCCCCCGTTCACCGCGCAGCTGCGCGGTCAGGGCGGACAACTGTTCGGGTGAGGTGATGTTCCGGCCGAACAGCCCCACCGTGACCAGCCCCTCGCCGAGTCTGCGCAGCAGCCACTCCGGCGCGGTGGTGCCGGCGAAGCCGGGCTGCAGAACGGCGAGGGCATCCCGGGTCAGGGTGTCGGTCGCGTGGTCCAAGGTGGTCATGGAAGGTGTCATCCCTTCACTGCGCCAGCGGTGAGACCGCCGACCGCCTTGCGTTGCAGGAACAGGAAGAGCAGCAGGATCGGAATCGCGAAGAGCGAGGCCGCGGCCATGGTGGCGCCCCAGTCGTCACCGAAGGCCGTCTGGAACTGCGACAGCCACAGTGGCAGGGTCTGGGCCTCGGCGTCCTTGTTCAGGATCAGCACCAGCGGGAATTCGTTCCAAGCGGTGATGAAGCCGAACAGCGAGGTGGCCATCAGGCCGGGGGCGAGCAGCGGGAAGATCACCTTGATGAACGCCTGCGGACGGGTGCAGCCGTCCACCATCGCCGACTCCTCCAGCTCCTTGGGCACCGCGGCGACGAAGCCGCGCAGCGTCAGGACGGTGAAGGGCAGCACCATGACCATGTAGAAGAGGGTCAGCGGGACCAGGCTGTTGAGCATGTCCCCGTCCCGGACCAGCATGTAGATCGCGATGACCATGACCTCCCAGGGGGCCATCTGCGCGATCATGAAGGCCAGGATGAAGCCGCGCCGGCCCTTGAACCGCATGCGGGCGATCGCGAACGACGCCAGCAGGGCGATGAGCAGGGAGAACACCACCGCCAGCACGGTGACGGTCAAGGAGTTGCGAACCAGGGTCCAGAAGTGGTCGGCGTTCACCGCGGTCCGGAAGTGCTCCAGGGTGGGCGCGTCGGGGAACCACACCGGGTCCTCGGAGATGATCTGCGAGGTCGGTTTGAGCGCCGTGCTGAACATCCAGTACACGGGGAACGCGAAGAAGACGAAGAGGACGACGGCGAGGGTTCCCGGCCAGATCCTCCCCAGCCAAGAGCGCTTCACCGCTCCTCCTCCTTCTCTTGCTTGAGCACGATGCGCAGGTAGTAGGCGGTCAGACCCAGCAGGATGAGGATGGTGAGGATCGAGATCGCCGCTCCCATGCCGTAGTGCTGGTTGCCGACGCCCTCGACGAAGGCGTAGACGGGCAGGGTCTCGGTGAGCCGGTCCGGACCGCCCTCGTTGATCGCGAAGATCTGCGGGAACGCCTTGAAGACCCAGATCACCTCAAGGAACGTGGTGGCCAGCAGGAAGGGCTTGAGGTAGGGGAAGGTCACCGAGGTGAAGCACTTCCAGACCCCGGCCCCGTCCATGGACGCCGCCTCGTACAGCTCCTTGGGAATGGTGGTGGTGGCCGCGTACAGGTTGATCGCCACGAACGGGATGGACTGCCAGACGATCAGCAGGGTGACCACGAAGAAGGTGGAGAACTGGCTGCCGGTCCAGTCGTAGTCGGCCATGGAGTGCCAGCCGAGCTTGTCCAGGACCCAGTTGACGACGCCGAAGCGCTGGGCGAAGAGCCACTGGTAGACGGTGGTGGCGGCGATGATGGGCATGGCCCAGGCGAGCACCAGCCCGAACATCAGCAACGTCCGCATCTTGTTGCCGAGCCGGGCGAGCAGCAGCCCGATCAGGGTGCCCAGCACCATGATCAGGATGACGTTGACCGCGGTGAAGAGCACCGAGCGCTTCACGACCTGCCAGAACTTGTCGCTGGTCAGGGTCTCGCGGTAGTTGTCCACGCCGTTCCACTCGGTGGCGTGCTGGATGAGCTGCCGCATGTTGAGGTTCTGGAACGACAGCATGCCGTTCTTCACCAGCGGGTAGCCCAGGAACAGCAGCGTCACCGCGACGGCGGGGAGCAGCAGCAGGTAGGGGGCGGTGCCGGCGAGCCGGTGACGCCCGCGGGCGGGGCCGCTGTGCGGCCCCGCGCTCGTGCGGCCGTCGGCCGGCGGACCGGTGTCCACCTTCTCGGTCTGCACCGACGTGCTTGCCATCTGCTTACTGCTCCTGGCTGAGGCGCTTGTTCATCTCGTCCTCGACCGAGGCCGCCGCCTCCGCGTGCGACTTACCGTTGAGCACCGCGGTCATGTAGGTCTTGATGGGGTTCGGGGCGTTCTCCACCGGGGCCCACTCGGGGATCAGCGGGGTGGTGCCACCGAACTTCGACGCCGGCGCGGCGGCCTCGGCGGCGGGGTTGCCGTCGAGCGCGCCCATCAGCGACTCCTTGTTCGGAATGACGCCGCCTTCCTTGGCGAGCTGGCTCTCGAACTTGTCGGAGAGGGCGATCTTCAGGAACTCCTTGGCGAGCTCCTTCTTGTCGCTGCCCTCGGCGACCGCGAGGTTGGAGCCGCCGAGGAAGACGCCCTCGGGCTTGTCGGCGGTCTCACCCGGGATGGTGAAGTAGCCGATGTCCTTCTCGATCTTCGGCTCGACCTTGATCGCGGTGGCGGCTTCCCAGCCCATGCCGATCATGGCGCCGGTCTTGCCCTTGGCGAAGACCTCGGCCTGCTGCGGGGTGGCCTCGTCCTTGTTCTTGGGCGCCTTGCTGAAGGAGTGGTACTGCTTGTAGATGTCCATCGCCTTGCCGACCTTGGGGTCGGAGAGGTTGGACACCCACTTGTCGCCCTTCTTCTTCACCAGGTTGGCGTCGGCGCCGATGGTGAGGCCGTCGAAGAAGTACCAGTTCTGGCCGGGCATGTAGATCGGCTCGGCGTCGGTCTTCTTGTCGATGGTGTCCAGGGCCTTGAAGAACTCGGTGCGGGTCTTGGGGATCTCCTTGATGCCCGCTTCTTCCCAGATCCTCTTGTTGTAGATGACGACGCGGTTGACCACGAACCAGGGGGCCGCGTACTGGGTGCCGTCGAAGACCGACGACTCGTTCATCGACTTGGTCCAGTTGACCCCGATCGACTCCTTGAGGTCGCTGAGGTCGGCGAGGCCGCCGGTGCGCGCGTAGGCGGGCGTCTGGGTGTTACCGATCTCCAGGACGTCCGGCGGGTTGGACTCCGACAGCGCCGTGGTGATCTTCTGCTGGATGTTGTTCCAAGCCTGGGTTTCCCACTTGATCTTGGCGCCGGTCTTCTTCTCGAAGGCGGCGGTGACATCCTTGGTCCACTGGTCGGGGGTGGAGCCGTCCATGGCCCAGACGGTGAGCGTCTGGCCCTTGAAGCCGTCCGCGCCCGACTTCTTGTCGTCCTTGTCGTCGGACCCACAGGCCGCGACGCTCATCAGCAAGGCCGCGACACCCGTCGCCGCTATGAGCCCACGCTTCACAGCACTCTCCTCAAGGGACTGAATGTGGTCTTTAATGGTTAATGGTTTAGACCAGTGCCCCGCAGCTTGGCCTAGACCTTTAGGGGTGTCAAGGGTGTATAAGAGTCGCTGTCAGGTCCGTTATCGGACCGACATCTGAGGACATCTGAGCTGCCAGGTCGCCTGGGGCCGGACCGTGCCACGATGTGAGCCGCTGAAGACGGAGGAGCCGGTGACGGCAGCAGGACAGGAGTCGGGAAGGCGCGCCATGGGGAGCGACGGGGACACGGTCGGCGCCGCGGCCGAGAACAGCGGCGGGGCCGGCGGGGGGCGCACCGCTCGCGTGCCCAAGTATTACCGGCTCAAGAGGCATTTGCTGGAGATGACCGAGACACTGCCGCCCGGCACCCCGGTCCCTCCCGAGCGCACCCTCGCCGCGGAGTTCGACACCTCCCGGACCACGGTCCGGCAGGCGCTCCAGGAGCTGGTGGTGGAGGGCCGCCTGGAGCGCATCCAGGGCAAGGGCACCTTCGTCGCCAAGCCCAAGGTGTCCCAGGCGCTGCAACTGACCTCCTACACCGAGGACATGAAGGCGCAGGGGCTGGAGCCCACCTCCCAGCTGCTGGACATCGGCTACGTGACCGCCGACGACCGGCTGGCCGGGCTGCTGGACATCACCGCCGGCGGCCGGGTGCTGCGCATCGAACGGCTGCGGCTGGCCAGCGGGGAACCGATGGCCATCGAGACCACCCACCTGTCGGCGAAGCGTTTCCCCGCCCTGCGGCGCAGCCTGGTCAAGTACTCCTCGCTGTACACCGCGCTGGCCGAGGTCTACGACGTACGCCTGGCCGAGGCCGAGGAGACCATCGAGACCTCGCTGGCCACCCCGCGCGAGGCCGGCCTGCTCGGCACCGACGTCGGCCTGCCCATGCTGATGCTCTCCCGGCACTCGCTGGACGCGGGCGGCGCACCGGTGGAATGGGTGCGCTCGGTCTACCGGGGCGACCGCTACAAGTTCGTCGCCCGCCTCAAGCGGCCGGACGCCTGAGCCCGCCCGGGGCCGCGGTGCCGCGCACCTGCGCGGCCGGGCGCCGTGGTGGTGGCGCCACGCAGGCCGGACGCCCCGGCCCGCGGCCGGACGCACCACGCGCGGGACGTGGATGAACCCACCACGGGCCACAGGCGGCCGAGGGCTTTGCCCGGTGCCGCGCCGGCCGGCGGCCGTGACCCGCAGGCGGCGCGACCCCAAGGGCGGTGTGACCCGAATGCGGTGGCCCTCTGGCGGTGACCGGCCGGTCGCCGGTGACGGTGGCCGGAGCACGACGCTCCCCCGGGCCCGCCCTCCACCGACCCCGAACCGGCGCCATCTCATCGGCGTGCGGGGCCGGGTCCGCGGTGCACGGCCTCGCAGGACCGGACCACGGGCGCGAGGGAGGGGCGGCGGGCCGGAGGGTCCCGGATCTCACCACCCTCGCCCGGAGCGCCGCCGGCCGCCCGAAGCCGAACGCCGGCCGTCCGAAGCCGAAGCCGAACGCCGGACCGCCACACGGAACGTGCCGACACCCCTGCATCCGGCCGGACGCGGGAGACCGGTCCCCCCGGAGTGCCGCGGCAACGGCCCCGCCGGAGCGGACGGCCGCACGCCGCCACCCGGGTCACCGAAGGCGCTCGTGGCTCTCGCATTCGACCTCACCGGTGCCCTTGCCGCCACCGGAGCACTTCGCCGCGGAATTTCCGGTCCTCCACCACGGGTCGCGCAGGGCCCGGGTCCGGTTGCCGGGCTCGCCGATGGCCCGGGTCCGGAATTTGCGCCCCTTGTCGTTCGTGCGGCTCGCGGAAATTTCCTTTGCCCGGTTGCGTATAAATGGCGCAGCCGGGGTAAGGACGGTGCGGCCGGCGGAATTCCACCCGGCATGCCGCCATCACCGGGTGGGCGTTGCGCGCGGCACCCCGTCAATCGGCGTGAGCGTTCTCCCCGTCCGAACTCCCGCAGGTGTCAGAGGCGATGTGCGGCATGCCCACCGCGCCCACCGGCGCCGCACCCATGACGCCACTCACCAGCGGTGATGCGTGACCCCGGGACGGCCGAGCCGGTCTTCCGCGCCGTTCCCCCACCGCACCGCACACGGTTGCGCCGAGCCGGTCCCGACGGGAAGTGAGGTCGATCGACTGCCACCGGAATGGTCCAGGCCAATTTCCCCATCCCGTCGAACTCCGGACAGATAAACCGGAACGGTTGATTACCGAACTTATTTATGACGGGTGGTGACAGCGCACCGGGCACCGCATTAGATTCCCTGGTCATTGCCACCGGAGAACAACCGAAGGGATCGTGCCGTCATGCCTGGAACATCCGGTGCACGCGACACCAGGGGGGTCATCACCGTCTCGCGGGTGGTGGTCGGCCTGTGCCTGCTGGCGCCTTTCGTCGCCATGGTGTGGGTCGACTCGTACGCGAAGATCGAACCCACCCTGTGGGGCATCCCGTTCTTCTACTGGTACCAGATGTTGTGGGTACCGCTGTCGGCCCTGCTGACCTGGGTCGCGTACATCCTGGTCCGCCGTGAGCGGCGGGCCCGCGGGGAAGGGGGCGCCCGATGAAGAACGACGTCAACGGCGTCGCGCTCGCCGTCTTCATCTTCTTCTTCCTCGCGGTGACGGTCATGGGGTTCCTGGCCGCCCGGTGGCGTGCGGCGGAGAACGCGAACAACCTCGACGAATGGGGGCTGGGCGGCCGCAGCTTCGGCACCTGGATCACCTGGTTCCTGCTCGGCGGCGACCTGTACACCGCCTACACCTTCGTGGCGGTCCCGGCCGCGGTGTACGCGGCCGGTGCGGCCGGCTTCTTCGCCGTCCCGTACACCATCCTGGTCTACCCGCTGATCTTCACCTTCCTGCCCCGGCTGTGGTCGGTCTCGCACCGGCACGGGTACGTCACCACCTCCGACTTCGTCCGTGGCCGGTTCGGCTCCAAGGGGCTGTCGCTGGCCGTCGCGGTCACCGGCATCCTCGCCACCATGCCGTACATCGCGCTCCAGCTGGTCGGCATCCAGGCGGTGCTGGACGTGATGGGTGTGGGCGGCGGTGAGAACACCCACTGGTTCGTCAAGGACCTGCCGCTGCTGATCGCCTTCGGGGTGCTCGCCGCGTACACCTACTCCTCCGGGCTGCGCGCCCCGGCGCTGATCGCGTTCGTCAAGGACGCGCTGATCTACCTGGTCATCGTGGTGGCGATCATCTACATCCCGATCAAGCTGGGCGGGTTCGACGACATCTTCGCCGCGGCCGGGAAGGCGTTCGGGGAGACCAACGAGGCCACCGGGGAGCCGCGGGGGGCGCTCGCCCCGCCGGGCGCCTCCCAGTGGGCCTACGCCACCCTCGCGGTCGGTTCGGCGCTCGCGCTGTTCATGTATCCGCACTCGATCACCGCGACGCTCTCCAGCCGCAGCCGCGAGGTGATCCGCCGCAACACCACCATCCTGCCGCTGTACTCCCTGGTGCTGGGGATGCTGGCGCTGCTGGGCTTCATGGCGATCGCGGCGGACGTGAAGGTGGACAACGGACAGCTGGCGATCCCGCAGCTGTTCGAGGACATGTTCCCGGACTGGTTCGCGGGGGTGGCCTTCGCCGCGATCGGCATCGGGGCTCTGGTCCCCGCGGCCATCATGTCCATCGCCGCGGCGAACCTGTTCACCCGGAACATCTACAAGGACTTCCTGCGGCCGGACGCCACGCCGGAGCAGGAGACCAAGGTCTCCAAGCTGGTGTCCCTGCTGGTCAAGGTGGGCGCGCTGGTCTTCGTGCTGGGCATGGACAAGACCGTGGCGATCAACTTCCAGCTGCTCGGCGGCATCTGGATCCTGCAGACCTTCCCCGCGCTGGTGGGCGGGCTGTTCACCCGCTGGTTCCACCGCTGGGCGCTCATCGCCGGCTGGGCGGTCGGCATGGTCTACGGCACGGTGGCCGCCTACGGCGTGGCCAGCCCGACGCAGAAGCACTTCGGGGGCAGCCAGAAGGAGATCCCGGGCATCGGCGAGATCGGCTACATCGGACTCACCGCCTTCGTGCTCAACGTGCTGGTCACGGTGGTCTTCACGGTGGTGCTGCGGGCCCTGAAGGCACCGGACGGCGTCGACGAGACCTCGCCGTCGGACTACACCGCGGACATCGGCGACCCCGGCGTCAAGGCCGAGCTGCCGCCGGCCACCGCGGGCGTCCCGGGCGGCCACTGACACCCTCCCGGGCCCCTGACGCCCCCGCGGTCCGGCCGTCCGGCCCGCGGGGGCGTCGCCCGTCTTCCCCCACCCGCGGGGCAGCGCAGTTCGCCGTCGCGGCCGGCTCCCCGCCGTCCGCCCCCCGCACAGCGGGCGGCCGCGGTCGTCGAGGCGCCGGCCCGCCTCGCGCACCGGCGCCCCGGTCCCAGGCCCGGCCGTGCCCGGACCGGACCCGGACACGCCACGACGGCTCGCACCGTCGCGACGCCGGCCCCCGCACACCGGTCGCCGCGGATTCCGCCTACGTCCCCGCGCACCGCCCCGGGCGCCTTGCCCGTACGCCCGCCACGCCCGGGGCGCGGCGCCCGCACGGCCGTGCGGATGCGGCCCCCGCCCTCCTCGCCCGGGCCGGTTCCGGGCGTCCCCGGGGCGCCGCCGCGGCCCCTCCGGCAGCGGCCGCCGCGTCTTCCGGAACCGGCCGCCGACCGCCCCGGCAACGGTCACCACTCCCCCCGATCCAGCACATAAGTGCGAAAGCGCGACGGTGCTGACACAACATCTGGGGGGAGCATGCGGACAGCAGCACAAGATGTATGCTCGTCCTCGCTGTCGCCGCAGGGGAATCCGGTGCGAATCCGGAACTGTCCCGCAACGGTGTACGTGTGTGTTTTTGCGTGCGCGTAAGTCCGGTCACCTGCCGACGGCCTCGAACACGTCCGGGCCTCGCGGGTTGGGCCGGTGGACGCTGCGCGGTGTGCCCCCGTCTGGGGTCCGGCATGCCCGCGGACGCCCGTCGCGCACCGCCCCGCCGGCCCCCAGCCGAGCGAGGGAGAGCACCTCCGTGACCATCGCGCCCGCCGATCCGGTTTCAGCGGCAGCCCAGGATTCCCAGGGCCCCACCGCCGCGTCCGACGCGCCCGGAACCGCCCTGCTGCGCACCCTGACCGATCTCACCGCCGACCTGCCCGCCACCGACCCCGGCAAGGTGGCCGCCGCCGCGCTGCGGGGCCGTCATCCCGGGTCGGACGAGGCGGAGTTGCGGGCGCTGGCCACCGAGGCCGCCGCCGGTCTGATCGCCGAGGAGCCGGAGTACTCCCGGCTCGCGGCCCGGCTGCTCACCCTCGCCATCGCCGAGGAGGCCGCCGCGGAGGGCGCGGTGTCCTTCTCCGCCTCGGTCGCCACCGGCCACCGCGAGGGCCTGATCGCCGACGACACCCTCGCCTTCGTCCGGGCCCACGCCGCCCGGCTGGACGCCCTGCTCGACGCGACCGTGGCCGACGGCGCCGACGACCGCTTCGGCTACTTCGGCCTGCGCACCCTGCACAGCCGGTACCTGCTGCGCCACCCCACCACCCGCCGGGTGATCGAGACCCCGCAGCACTTCCTGCTCCGGGTGGCCTGCGGACTCGCCGAGGACCTGTCCGAGCGCGCCCTGCGGGAGGTGTGCGAGCTGTACCGGCTGACCAGCTCGCTGGCGTACCTGCCCAGCTCGCCCACGCTGTTCAACTCCGGCACCCGGCACCCGCAGATGTCCTCGTGCTACCTGCTGGACTCGCCGCTGGACGAGCTGGACTCGATCTACGAGCGCTACCACCAGGTGGCCCGGCTCTCCAAGCACGCCGGCGGCATCGGCCTGTCCTACTCGCGCATCCGCGCCCGGGGCTCCCTGATCCGGGGCACCAACGGGCACTCCAACGGCATCGTGCCGTTCCTGCGCACCCTGGACGCCTCGGTCGCCGCCGTCAACCAGGGCGGCCGGCGCAAGGGCGCGGCCTGCGTCTACCTGGAGACCTGGCACGCGGACATCGAGGAGTTCCTGGAGCTGCGGGACAACACCGGTGAGGAGGCCCGCCGCACCCACAACCTGAACATCGCGCACTGGATCCCGGACGAGTTCATGCGCCGGGTGGAGGCGGACGCCGAGTGGTCGCTGTTCTCCCCGGTGGACGTGCCCGAGCTGGTCGATCTGTGGGGCGAGGAGTTCGACGCCGCGTACCGGCGGGCGGAGGCGGAGGGCAAGGCGCTGCGCACCATCCCCGCCCGGACGCTGTACGCCCGGATGATGCGCACCCTCGCCCAGACCGGCAACGGCTGGATGACGTTCAAGGACGCCGCCAACCGCACCGCCAACCAGACCGCCGAGCCCGGCCGGGTGGTGCACTCCTCCAACCTGTGCACCGAGATCCTGGAGGTCACCGACGACGGCGAGACCGCGGTGTGCAACCTGGGGTCGATCAACCTCGCCGCGCACCTGGGCGAGGACGGCCACCCGGACTGGGAGCGGCTGGACGCCACCGTGCGCACCGCCGTCACCTTCCTGGACCGGGTGGTGGACATCAACTACTACCCGACCGGGCAGGCCGCCTCCTCCAACTCCCGCTGGCGCCCGGTGGGGCTGGGGCTGATGGGGCTGCAGGACGTGTTCTTCCGGCTGCGGCTGCCCTTCGACTCCCCCGGGGCGAAGGCGCTGTCCACCCGGATCTCCGAGCGGATCATGCTCGCCGCGTACGAGGCGTCGTGCGACCTCGCCGAGCGGCACGGCCCGCACCCGGGCTGGTCCGCCACCCGCACCGCCCGCGGGGTGCTCCACCCCGACCACTACCCCGACGCCGAGGTGACCTGGCCCGAGCGGTGGGCGGCGCTGCGGGAGCGGATGGCGCGGACCGGGATGCGCAACTCGCTGCTGCTGGCCATCGCGCCGACCGCGACGATCGCCTCCATCGCCGGCGTCTACGAGTGCATCGAGCCGCAGGTGTCCAACCTCTTCAAGCGCGAGACGCTCAGCGGGGAGTTCCTCCAGGTCAACTCCTACCTGGTGGCCGACCTGAAGGAGCTGGGGGTGTGGGACGCGCGGACCCGGGAGGCGCTGCGCGAGTCCAACGGTTCGGTGCAGGACTTCTCCTGGCTGCCGGCCGAGCTGCGCGAGCTGTACCGCACCGCGTGGGAGGTCCCGCAGCGGGCGCTGATCGACATGGCCGCCGCCCGCACCCCGTTCCTCGACCAGAGCCAGTCGCTCAACCTGTTCATGGCCGCGCCCACCATCGGCAAGCTCAGCTCGATGTACGCCTACGCCTGGAAGCGCGGCATCAAGACCACCTACTACCTGCGCTCCCGTCCGGCGACCCGGATCGCGCAGTCGGCCCGTGCCGCCGGTGCCGCCACCCCCCGCCCGGAACAGCCGGCCGCGGCCCCCGAGGCCGAGGCGGTCGCCTGCTCCCTGGAGAACCCCGAGTCCTGCGAGGCATGTCAGTGATGTCCCCGTCCCCCTCCCCGCGCCCGAAGAACCTGCTCGACCCGGGGTTCGAACTCACCCTGCGGCCGATGCGGTACCCGGCCTTCTACGAGCACTACCGCAACGCGATCAAGAACACCTGGACGGTGGAGGAGGTCGATCTCCACTCCGACGTGGCCGACCTCGCCAAGCTGTCACCGGGCGAGCAGCACCTGATCGGGCGGCTGGTGGCGTTCTTCGCCACCGGCGACTCGATCGTCGCCAACAACCTGGTGCTCACCCTCTACAAGCACATCAACTCCCCGGAGGCGCGGCTGTACCTGTCGCGGCAGCTGTTCGAGGAAGCGGTGCACGTCCAGTTCTACCTGACGCTGCTGGACACCTACCTCCCCGACCCGGACGCCCGGACGGACGCGTTCGCCGCGGTGGAGAACATCCCCTCGATCCGCGAGAAGGCGCAGTTCTGCTTCCGGTGGATCAACGAGGTGGAGAAGCTGGACCGGTTGGAGTCCAGGGCCGACCGCCGCCGGTTCCTGCTCAACCTGATCTGCTTCGCCGCGTGCATCGAGGGCCTGTTCTTCTACGGCGCGTTCGCCTATGTGTACTGGTTCCGTTCGCGGGGCCTTCTGCACGGCCTGGCCACCGGCACCAACTGGGTGTTCCGCGACGAGTCGATGCACATGGACTTCGCCTTCCAGGTGGTGGACACCGTCCGGGAGGAGGAGCCGGACCTGTTCGACGAGGAGATGGGCAAGCAGGTCACCGCGATGCTGGAGGAGGCCGTCGAGGCGGAGCTGCAGTTCGCCCGGGACCTGTGCGGCGACGGGCTGCCGGGCATGAACACCGCGTCGATGCGCGAGTACCTCCAGTGCGTGGCCGACCAGCGGCTGGTACGGCTCGGGCTGCCGGCCCGCTACGGCTCGGAGAACCCCTTCTCCTTCATGGAGTTGCAGAACGTCCAGGAGCTGACCAACTTCTTCGAGCGCCGCGCCTCGGCGTACCAGGTGGCGGTGGAGGGTTCGGTCTCGTTCGACGACGACTTCTGACCGGTTGCCGCCGGTGCCGCTCCCGGGCGGTACCGGCGGCAACCCGGCGGGTTCCCGCGGGCCTCCGCGCGGTCCCGGTCCCCGCGGGCCTCCGCGCGGTCCCGATCCCCGCGGGCCCGCGGAACACGCGGCGAACGGTGGTGTTCCGCGGATGCCGGCCGGCGGCCCGGCCCGCCCAATTCCCTTCCGGGGCGCGCCCGCTCGGCCGCGGAGTGCCCCGAGGCGCCGGTGCCGTACCGCAGCACGCCACACGACGCCGCGGTCCGCGACCGCACCGGACCGCGCGGCCCAAGAATCGCCCACTAAAGACGGATTACATCCGGAAAGTGGCAATCGCGGCAATGATGAGGAACCCGCCCTTGCTCCATCCACCCAGGGGTCCTCATGAGCTCTGACACCGCCCTCGCCCGGAAAACCCTCTCCTCGGGCACTGATCCGAGACCCGATGCGCAGGTGCGGACGGAGGAGCTGACCCTCACCTTCGAGGGCTTCTCCTACCGCTGCCGCGTCGTCCACCAGGTCGCCCCGCACACCGAGCCGCTGGTCATCCTCGGCGGCTCCTCGCAGAACCGGCACGCCTGGCTCCGCCACGAGAAGTGGCTGGCCCCGTGGAGCACGCTGGTCACCGTGGACCTGCCCGGTTACGGCGAGGCCGATTTCCTCCCGGCCCGCTACGGACTGGACTTCCTCGCCGCGGCCGTGCGGCACCTGCTCGACGCGCTGGGCATGACCCGGGTCAACCTGCTCGGCGCCTGCTTCGGCGGCGGCATCGCGCTGCGTTTCGCCCAGGCCCACCCGGAGCGGGTGGCGCGGCTGGCCTTCGCGGGCATGGCCGCCTCGGTCCCCGAGGAGTACGCCCGCTCGGTGCCGCGCTGGCTGGCGATGCTGGAGCGCGGCGAGCGCGCGGAGTTCGCCACCGAACTGATCGAACGCTTCATGTCGCCGCTGGGCGCCACCCGGGTCCGCAAGCACGCGGTCGTCTCCCGCCTGCTCTACCAGCAGTTCATGGGGCAGTCCCCGGAGGCGGACCGGCTGTCGGTGGAGCACATCGTGCGGCTGATGGACCACGAGTGGCTGCGACCCTCCCCGGTCCCCGCGGTGCCCACCCTGGTGATGACCGGGGAACACGACTCGCTGTGCACCCCCGCCATGGGACGGGCGTTCGCCGCCGCGCTGCCGGCCGCGACGTTCACCACCATCGAGGAGACCGATCACCTGGTGTCGGTGGAGCGGATGGCGGAGTTCTCCGACCTGATGGCCCGCTTCTACACCGACCGGCCGGTCACCGGGCTGCCGTACTGCACCGCGGTGGAGTTCCTGGGCACCGCGGCGCGGCCGACGGCTCCGGCCGGGCCCCGGGACCTGGCCGCCGTACCGGGGCCGGCCCGCCCCTGAGCGAGGACGTCCGCCGCCGGGCGTGATCCGGCCCCGGCTCCGGCCGGGGCCCGGCACAGGGCGGTGGGCCGGAACCGGGAGCATCCGGTTCCGGCCCACCGCCCTGTGCCCGTCCCGCCCGCGTCAGTCCGGCCCGTGGCCGGGCCGGTCCGGCGGCCCGGCCGGACACCGGCCGGGGGCGCCGTCCTCGGCCGCGGTGGTTACGGCACGCGCGTGGAGCAGTTGGTGCCGGTCTTCGGGTCCACCTGCTCCCAGCGCCCGGTGCCGTAGTTGTAGGTGTAGGTCCTGGAGGAGGACGAGCAGTCCACGTTCTGACGGACGTGGAACGTGCCGTCCTCGGTGACGTACCTGCGGTCCTGCTCCTGCACACAGCGGACGTTGCCCTGGGCGTCCCGGGTGCACTCCGGCTCCACGCTTCCGCCCTGGCCGGCCTGAGCGGCGCCGGCGCCCGCGGCGACGAGGCCGCCCAGCAGGCCCGCGACCGCGGCGATCTTCTTCCAGCTGTCCATACGGGTGTCCCCTTGCGGTTGATGCCCCGGGCGCGGGGCCACCGCGCGGTGCGGCCGGCGGCGGGCCCGCGCCCGGCTGACGACGACATGCCCGATGGGCCCCGGCACCGAGCTTGTGGCTCGGACACCGGGACCCATCGTCAGCTACCTACGAGACCGATCTGCTTTCGCGGATCAGAACGCCTCGGCGTGGCAGCGGTTGCCACCCTGGACGGTGGTGAAGTTGTCGTCGGCCTCGCCGAAGACGGCCCCGTCCAGCAGGTCCAGCAGGTCGAGGTTGAGGTTCAGGTTGAGGTCGTGCGTCTTGCAGTTGGTGGTCTGGGTGACGTCGATGTCCGGACCACCCTTGCCGCCGTTGGCGGCCGCGGTGCCCGCGCCGACGAAGCCGACGCTACCGAGGAGGGCGACTACGACTGCGGCCTTGTGCAGCTTGCGCATTTCATCTCCGTTGGTGTTTTCATGCGATGTGACCCGTTCTGGGTCAACTTCGTACAGTTTGGATACTAAGCGCAGAGTGTCCGGTTTCGCCGTACGGCGCGCTGGCATGTGAAAAGTTCGTGACGCCGACGGCGCGGTGAACTCCGGTGCATCACAGGTGAGTTGGGCTCCTTCGCGGTCCCGGGCGGCGGCTCGGAACCACCCGGACAGCCGTAGATCCGGCGGACGCACGGCACGGCGGACACGCCGACGAACCGGCACGCGGCAGAAGCACGACGGCGGACCGCCACGCGGCGGACGCGCCAGGGACCCACGGTCACCGGGCGGACGCGCCCCCGGCCCCGGCGGCACGCCGGCGGACCCGGCCGCGACGGACGCGCTCGCGTGAGCTTCGGGGGCGCACCGGCGGGGGCGTCCCGGGCAAGGGGCCGGCGGCGACCCGCGACGGACGCCGGAGGCACACACCGGCGGGCGGGCACACCCGGCCGACCGACACCGCCGGGCGGGCACACCGGCGGGCGGCCACCGCCGGGCACACACACGGGCGGGCCCCCGGGGACGCATCCCCGGGGGCCCGCCGCGCGCTTGTCGTCGCGAGGTGGCGCTCAGTCCTCGTAGACGTTGAAGGCGGTGTTGTCCTGGGCGCAGCTGACGCCCTTGTTCTCGGCCGCGCCGAGCAGGCCGATCGGAGCGTTGAGCTGCACCACCGTCTGCGGGCTGCACTCCTGCTCGGGGTGGAAGATGTTGTTGTTGGTGATGTCCGGCCCGGCGTTCCGCTCCTGGTGCCGGCCGCCGTGCCGCTGGGCGTTGTTGACGTGGTGCTGGTGGCGGCCGGACTGCTGACGGGGGGCGGGCCGGCCCTGGTCACCCTGCCGGCCCTGGTCACCCTGCTGCCCCTGGTGCGCCTGCTGACCCTGGTGCGAGGCACCCTGCGGCTGCTGGCCGGAACCGCCGTATCCGGCGTTCGCGGTGTCGGCGACGCCGACACCGGCCCCGAGGGAGACGAGGCTGCCGACCGCCGCGACGACGATCGCGGCCTGCTGAAGCTTGCGCATGAAACCTGGCCCTTCTTACGTTCAAGCGGGTGGACGGTCACTCTCAGCGAGTGGCCGCACACTAGCAGTCCGCGTAAGTCCGCTTCATCCCGCTGTGTACCCCGTGTCGAAGACCCATTCCGGCCATATCGCCCAGCCCACAGGCATATCGGCGCACCCGCCCCACCCCGGAGGGGGTGCCCTGGATCACTCGGCCGTGGACATGGTCGGACAGATGTTGCCATCGCGCCGCCGGCCGACCGGGAACGCGAGGGCGGCGGGTCACCCCGGGTGGGGGTGACCCGCCGCGCCGGGCCCGGGGGCCGGGTTGCGCCCGGCCCCCGCAGGCGGTTCAGATGCCGCAGCTGGGCGCCGACCAGAACCGGCTCGACCGGTGATCCACGTGCGTGTGGTCGTTGTGGTCGGGGTAGCCGGGGCCGAGGATGCCCCGGAAGCCGTGGTACCGGGCCTGCTTGGCCAGCGTGCACAGCGAGTGCGAGCCCGCGCCCAGGTCCACGCCGTCCCCGTAGAGGTGGCGGCTGCCGGACGCCCCGCCGACCGCGTTGTTGCACGCGTAGCTGCGGAAGCCGCTGGTCACCGTGATCGGGCGGTCGCCCAGCGCGTGCCGCAGCGCCTCCAGCTTCCACATCGCCTGCCGGGCGTTGGCCTTGGCGGTGGCGGCGCTCACCGCGCCGCCCGACCAGTCGCTGTTGCACCGGTTGAGCTCGGCGTACGTGAAGTGGACGGGGGTGCAGTCGGCGTCCTGGAGGGCGTAGATCTTGCTGAAGGTGGCGGGGCCGGCGACCCCGTCGGCGGCGAGCCCGTAGGCGGCCTGGAAGCGCTTGACGGCGGCGGTCGTCGCGGGGCCGTACTGGCCGTCGACGGCGAGCACCTCGCCGTAGCCCGGGTACCCGGCCACCCGGATCTGCAGCTGGGTGACGTCGGAGCCGGACGCGCCCTGGGAGAGGGTGCGGTTCCAGGTGTAGCACTCGTCGGCGTGGGCGACGCCGGCGGTGGCCACCGCCCCGACGAACAAACCTGCCGTGAGCATGACAATACTGGTGAGCATGCCGAGGACGCGCCGAAGCATGGGACCTCCGGGTGGGAGTGGGAAATCCGTGTCTCCGGAGAGGGTGGCCCGGCGGTCAACGCGCGTCAACCCTCCCGTGGGAGGCGGCACTTGAACGCTCCGCCCCCCACGGGTGAACGCCGCTCGGCGGCGCCTCAGTCGTTGGGCACCGTCTCGTACCGCGGGGTGCCCTCGGCCATCTGGCGCAGCACGTCCTTGCGGTCCCGCTTGGAGAGCCGGTCGATGTACAGCCGGCCGTACAGGTGGTCGGTCTCGTGCTGCAGGCAGCGCGCGAAGTAGCCGGTGCCCCGGACGGTGATCGGCTTGCCGGACGCGTCCTGGCCGCGCACCACCGCGTAGTCCGGGCGCGGCAGCGGCGCGTAGGCGCCGGGGACCGACAGGCAGCCCTCACCGGAGTC
This sequence comes from Streptomyces pactum, assembly GCF_016031615.1. Taxonomy (GTDB): domain Bacteria; phylum Actinomycetota; class Actinomycetes; order Streptomycetales; family Streptomycetaceae; genus Streptomyces; species Streptomyces pactus. Next base: position 5,087,060 of record NZ_JACYXC010000001.1, on the reverse strand, counting down.
GTCCAGCACCCGCTGCTCGGCCGGCAGCTCCTGCAGCACCGGGTTGCACACCACGCCCACGTGCCGGACGCCCTCGTCGTCCATGCAGTCGTAGACGAAGACCTTCAGGTCCACCCCGATCTGGTTGGCGGCCAGGCCCACGCCCTCGGCCGCCCGCTGGCTGGCGAACATGTCGTCGATCAGCGAGGCGAGCGACTCGTCGAAGTCGGTGACGTCCTTGCACTCCCGGTGGAGTACCGGGTTGCCGACGACGGTGATGGGGCGGGCGGTGCCGCGTTCGCGGTGGGCCCGCTCACGCTCCTCCGCGTCCACCGTGTCGTCGATGAACTCGTCGCTCACCCGCTGATCCGTGTCCTGCTGGGCCATGGTCCGCCGCACGCCTTCCTCAAACCGTCGTTCGTCGCCCTACAGGGTACGGCCCCCGCCCGCGCCGCATCCGGCCGATGGCCGGTTCGGCACCGGCCGGGGCCGGACCAGGTTCAGCAGACCTCTTCCAGGTCCCGCCACTCGCGGGTGTCGGGGCTGTCGGCGACCCAGCCGTCCAGCAGGCCGCGCACCAGGCCGGCCGGTGCCGCGATGCCGCACTCCCGCTCCGGCACCCACAGCGAACCGGAACCCGCCGTCCGGTGCCCGAGCGGCCCCGGGTGACCGGGCTCGCTGTGGTCGTGCGGGTCCAGGTGCTCCCCGTCGCCCTCGTCGCTGGGCATCCGGCTCTCCGAGCAGGACCGGCACAGCAGCCGCACCGACGAGGACCAGTCCTCGGCGGCGAACCCGGCGTCCGCCGCCAGCCGCTCCAGCGCGTCCCGGTCCGCCTCCGTGGCGGCCTCCAGCAGCACCACCCAGGTCGGCACCGGCGACGGCGCCCACAGCTCGATCTCGTCGAACACCGGGTACACCCGGGTCACGCCGTCGGCCTCGGAGACGATGGTGCGCTCCCCGTGCGGGACCCCGTCGTGCAGCACCACCTCACCCCAGCGCCGGCCGGACGACGGCAGCGGGATGCTCAGCACCTCGATCCGGGCAGGATCCAGCCGGCGGCCCCAGACCACCTCGGCCTCGCCCTCCGGCGACAGCCGCACCGCGGCGCTGCCCAGCTCCATCCCCAGCGGCTCGCCCGACCCGCCCCCCGGCTGCCGGTCCCCCGGCACCTTGAGCCCGTACGCCTGCCAGGCGCGGCGGGCCAGCGGCCAGTCCTGCAGCGCGGTGGCGGCGATCCCCACGTTCCACCAGTCCGGCGCGCCCGTCGCCCGGTCCAGCAGGGCCACGGCGCGCAGCCCGGCGGCGCGCGCCTGCTCCCAGTCGTGCCGGAACTTGTGCAGCAACGCGAGGTTGAACCACGATTCGGACAGCCAGGGCTCCATGTCGGCGGCGCGGGTCAGCAGCGCTCCCGCGTCCTCGTACCGGCCGTCGCCGATGAGCGTGAACGCACGGTCGGTCGCCTGCCGCCACGAGGCGGAGGGCCGGTGCCGTGCCTTGCCGAAGATCTTCACGATTCCCGCCTGCCGGTTTCTCCGTTGTCCCGCACCCGATGTCTGAGCGGACGGCGACGCCCTCCCCCGACGACAACCTGCCACACATTCGCCGACATCTCAGCCCGGCCTTCTGGATTCGCCCGGGGAGCGGCGCCCACCACTCTTCTTGCCACCGGTGAACGGCCCGACACCCCTTATGTGGCATCCAACCATGCCGGTTCGGGCGCCCGCTCCTTACCCATGGGTTCCCCGGCCGGCCGCCCCGGTCCCGCGGCACCGGGTGCCGATTGCCCCTCCGGCCCACGGCCCGCTGCGGCCGGGACACCCCGGGTCCCGGCCGGGTCCGGGCAGCGCCTGGAGGCCCCCGCGGCGAACGCCGGGCGGCCCGGGCGGGGCACCGGCACCGCGGCGCCGCGGCCCACCACCCGGGCCAGCGCCGCCACCACCTCGGGGTCCAGTTCCCGGGCGGTGGCCCCGCGCAGCCGCTCCAGCGCGTACCGCACGCCGCGCGGCCCCGGGCCCGCCACCCCCGTCAGCTCGCTGAAGGCGTTGGCCACCCGGACGATCCGGGAGGCCGGCGGCGCCTCCCGGTACGGCTCGGCCTGCCGCTCCACGGCCGCCGCCACCTGGACCGGGGCTCCGGTACGGCGGACCACCGCCCCGCCCAGCCGGGCGATCCGCCGGCGCTCGGCCTCCGGCAGCGGCTCGGTGGCCCCGGCGGGCACCGGGTCCACCAGCGACAGCTGCCCGACGTCGTGCAGCAGGGCGGCCTGGTCGAGCACCGCCAGTTCCCGGGCGGTCAGCCCCAGCTCCCGGCCCACCGCGCCGCTCACCTCGGCCACCTGGCGGGCGTGGCCGTACGGGGTGTACCCGGCGATCTCGGTGGCCCGGGCCAGCGAGGCGACGGTCTGCCGGTGGACCGCGCGGGCCCGGGCGTACCGGCGGTAGGAGTACTGGCTCATCAGCAGCGGCCCGCTGACCAGGGGCAGCGCCCACAGGCCCGCCACCGAGACCGCCAGCGCGGTGACCACCCCGGCCGCGCACACCGCGGCCCCCGCGCCGGGCAGCGTCCGCACCTCGTCGCCGAGCAGCCGGCCGTACCGCCGCCCGGTGCGGCCGTGCGCGAGGGCGGCGGCGAGCACCGCGTCGAACAGGACGGTCAGCCCGGTGAGCGCCAGCAGGCAGCCCACGTGGTACGCGCCGTGCTCCGGCCGGGGCGCCACGGCCGTCCGGTCCGGGTCGAGCGACTGGGCACAGCCCACGGCGAAGGCGGCGGTGAGCACCCGGCGGACCAGCTGGTCCAGGACGGCGAAGTGATCGTCCGGGCGCACGCCGGCGCGGACGAGCCGGGGCACCGCGCCGGCCAGACCGGCGGCGGCCACCACCGCGACGGCCTGCGGCCCGCCGGCCGCGAGCGCCACCCCCTGCAGCCGTTCCAGCAGCACGTAGCCGAGCGCGCCGGCGGCGGCGAGCGGGGCCGGGTCGCGGGCCACCGGGTCGGCCCCGTCCGCGGGGGCCGGTCCCGCCCCGGGGGCGGGCGCGGCCGTACGGTCGCGGTCGCCCCGGCGCAGCGCCTCCCCCACCGCGATCAGGAACCCGAAGGCGAGCGCCGCCCCCGGGCTGCGCAGGCCGTGCCACTGGGTCCAGCCGACGGCGGCGAGGGTGAGCGCCCCGGCCGCGCCGTAGAGGGCGGCGAGGGTGAGCGCGCCGGTCGGCGAGGCGTGCGGGGCACGGGTGGGGCGAGGGGCACGGTGCCGTCCACCGGACCCGCCCCGCCCGGCGGCCCCGGGCCGTGCGCCGGCTCCGGGCCGGACTCCGGTCCCCGCCCGCCCGTCGGCACCGGCCCGGACGCCGCGCCCGGGTGGCCGCGCCGGGCTCCGGTCCGCCCGGAGCGGGGTCACGTCCGCCGGGCCGGCCCGGTCGCGGCCGGGCATCACCGGGCGCCGGGCGGGGTCGCGGGGGCGGCCGGCGGGCCGGGGCCGGTCACCGGGCCGGCATCCCCGACCGGGGTCCTCGGCGGGCGGCCCGGCGGAACGGCGAGAGGCGCGGGACGGCCCGGCCGGCAGGCGGGCGGCGGGGCTTTGGGCCGCGGGGCCGGGGGGGGCGTGGCGGGCAGGTCGGCGGGGGTGGCCGTCCACGGAAGGCGGTACGACCGGCGGCGGGCCGGCGGGAGACGCCCCGGCGGGGCAGGGGTGTCTCGGAAAGCGGCCCGGCCGACGGGTCCACGGGACAGGGGCCGGGGTCGCACGAGGCGGCCCGGCGGGATGCCGGGCCGATGCGGTGGAGTGCCAGGCGGGTCCCTCGGGATGCCGTACGGGGCGTGGCGGGACGTTTCCGCAACCGTCTCCGCCGGGCTGCGGCGGGTCCCCGGCGCCTGGCGCGGGGCGTCCGCCCGGTGGGTCCTGCGGGGGTCCGGGGGCCTCCCAGCCCTCCCGGTCCAGCGCGGCGGCCAGCGCCCGCACCATCGCGGGGTCGAACTGGCTGCCCGCGCAGCGCCGCAGCTCCTCCACCGCCCGCGGCACCGGTGCGGCCCGGCGGTAGCTGCGGTGCGAGGTCATCGCGTCGAAGGCGTCGGCGACCGCCACCACCCGCGCCGATTCGGGGATCTCGCCGCCCTTGAGGCCGTAGGGGTAGCCGGTGCCGTCCAGCCGCTCGTGGTGGTGGAGGATCGCCGCCCTGGCCTCGGCCAGCACGTCGATGCCGCGGACCATCTCGTGCCCGTACTCCGGGTGGAGCCGGATGGTGCGGAGCTCGGCGGGCGTGAGCGGCCCGTCCTTGCGCAGCACCCGGGTGGGGACGCCGATCTTCCCGACGTCGTGCAGGGTCCCGGCGACGCGCAGCACCTCCTGCCGCTCGCGCGTCATGCCCAGTTCGCGGGCGATCAGCAGCGCGGCCCGGCCCACCCGCTCGCCGTGGCCCCGGGTGTACCGGTCCTTCACCCCGATCGCCTGCACCAGGGCCCGTACGGCCGCCTGGCGATCGGTGCCCTCCCGGTGGCAGCGGGCGAGCACCGAGGCGGAGGCGGTCAGCGGCAGCAGCACCAGGACCGCGGCGGCCGGTCCGTACGGGCTGCGCCACAGCAGCGCCGCGGCCAGCGCCGCCGGGGCGTGCACCAGGCACGGCAGGAGGGCGGCCGCCGACCGCGGGCCCCAGGCCACTCGGGGCGGGCACCGCTCGGCGGTGACCAGCACCCCGCCCTCCAGCGCGGTGCGGACCGCCGCGAAGACACCCGCGGCGGCGAGCGCCGGCAGGATGGCGAACGGCAGGTCGGGCCCGTCGAGCGCGGTCCGGCCGCCGCCGAGGGCGAACACCGAGGAGGCCGCCGCGGCGGCGATGGCGAGGTGGGCGGCGCGCCAGCAGCGCCGGGCGGTGACCGGGGGGTCCGCCACCCGGCCGGCGAGTCCGGCGGGCAGGGCGATCAGGGCGGTGGCGGCCGGTGGCAGCAGCATGGCGCCGGCCAGCAGGGCCGGGGCGCGGCACTCGGCGGCGGGCCCGGCGGCGACCACCACACACAGCGCGGCGAGCGGGACCGCGCTGGACCAGGGGGTCGGCGCCCCGGGGAGCACCGCGGGCGAGGCGAGGGCGGCGGCGGCCAGGGAGGCGCACAGGATGTAGGCACACGCCTCGGGAGGCAACGACCGCATGGCCCCCCTCCTCCCGCCTGCTCGATCAGTGCCGTCAGGTTGGGGAGGATATTGCCGAGCCGGGGACGAGGCGGGCGCATCGGGGCTTTAGGCCGGATGCGCCCGTTCAATGCACTCGTTCGGGTGATTTCTGGTTCAGTCTTGCGCGGTGGCCGGAACGTCCGAGTCCGTGCGCGGCCCGCCACCGGGACCTGCGGCCTGGGCGTTCGCACTGCCCTGACCCTGCGCGGCGGTCCCGCCGTGCAGCGGGCGGCCGAGGTCCATCTCGGGTGTCACCTGGCCGGAGCGGATCAGCTCGATCCGCCCCATGACCTTGGACCGCAGGTCACTCGGCACGTCGTCGTGGCCGCAGCACCGCTTGACGAGCTTCTTCACGGCCTGCTCCAGGCCGTACTTCTCCAGGCACGGGGAGCACTCGTCGATGTGCACCTCGAACTTGGCGCAGTCGCCCTCGGGCATCTCGTGGTCGAGGAACTCGTAGAGGTGGTCGAGAACCTCGGAGCAGTCCGTCTCGTGAGGATCTCCGCAGCTCATGAGTCCGAGCCTTTCCGATCGTGCGACTCGTCGGCCGCGGCACCCGCGCCCGCCGGGACCAGACCGCGCCCACGGGCGTAGTCCTCCAGCAGGCCGCGGAGCTGGCGGCGCCCCCGGTGCAGACGGGACATCACGGTACCGATGGGTGTCCCCATGATGTCCGCGATCTCCTTGTACGCAAACCCTTCGACGTCGGCGAGGTAGACCGCGATGCGGAATTCCTCCGGGATGGCCTGAAGGGCCTCCTTGACATCGGAGTCCGGCAGGTGGTCGAGTGCCTGGGACTCGGCGGAGCGCAGGCCCGTGGACATGTGCGACTCGGCCCGCGCCAGCTGCCAGTCCTCGATCTCCTCGGCGGCGCTGCGCTGGGGCTCGCGCTGCTTCTTGCGGTACGAGTTGATGAAGGTGTTGGTCAGGATGCGGTACAGCCAGGCCTTGAGGTTGGTGCCCTCACGGAACTGGTGGAAGGACGCGTACGCCTTGGCGTAGGTCTCCTGAACCAGGTCCTCCGCGTCGGCCGGGTTGCGCGTCATCCGCAGCGCCGCGGAGTACATCTGGTCGAGGAAGGTCAGGGCGTCCCGCTCGAAACGCGCGTTGCGCTCCGTGGACGTCTCCCGGCCACGCTCGTCCAGCTGCTCCGCGCCCGTGCCGTCGGCCCCCGCGTCGGTGCCAGTGACCTGACCCACCTCCTCCAAGACCGTGGTGGAACCGGATCCGGAACCACTTGAATCGGAGAATAGACGACGATCCGATCCGCTCGCCCCTTCTGTCCTGGCGGCAGGCGCCACCTGCAGCTGCGCCCAGTCGAAGCCGGCGGACTGCGGGCGGGCCGGGCAGGCAAGCGAACCCATGCGGGGACTCCCTACTTCTGTTGCGGTGGCCTCTGCGTACCGAAGCGTCTGTGTTCCGACGCCACGGTCAACACCGGGCCCCGGCGCCGCATTCCCGGGTCAGCCGAGAATCTTTTCCAGCCAGTCGCCGACCGCCCCGGTGAGCTGAGCCAGTGCCTCCGCCTGGGTGACGGCGCCGGTGCGCGGCACGGCGAACCCGTGGTCGGCACCCGGCACCGCCACCAGCGCGGTGCCCTCCGGGAACTCCCCGGGCCGGCCGAAGGGGTCCCGGTCGCCCTGCACCACCAGGGTGGGCAGCCCGGTCCCGGTCAGTTCCCCGGCCCGGGACTTCTCCGGCTTCCTCGGCGGGTGCAGCGGGAACGCGAGCGCCAGCACCGCGTGCGCGCCGAGCTCGGCACCCGTGCGGCAGGCCACCCGGGCGCCGGCGCTGCGCCCGCCCGCCACCACCGGCAGCCCCGGGGCGCACAGCGCGGGCCACACGGCGGTCCACCCCGCGTCCAGGGTCTTCGGGGCCGGGGCGACCTTCTTGCCCGCCACCCGCCAGGGCTGTTCCACCAGGGCGACGGTGACGCCCCGGGGCGGCAGCGCGGCGGCCAGGGCCACCAGGTCGCGGGCCTCGATGCCGCCGCCGGCGCCGTGGCTCACCGCCAGGACCGCGCGGGCGGCCCGGGCCGGGTGCCAGGTGATCCGGGCGTCGCCCACCGGGGTGGGCACGGTCCGGGTGGTGACCGGCCCGGTCCCGCCGCCGCGGCCGTCCCCGTCACCCCCGGCGCCGTCCGGCGTCCGGGTCCCGTCGTCGGTCCTGCTCATGGCGCTGCCTCGCTCACTTCACGGTGGTCGGTCACGGTCTTTCCTCGGCACGGCGGCGCGGCGTCGCCGCCTCACGGCCTCGCTGCGTCGCTGCCTCACGCCCTCAGGGCCTCAGCGGGCTCACGCCGTCACGGGACAGGTCATCACGGCGGCACGGCGGCACCGTGCCTCGGACACCACGGCACGCCGGCCGCCGCACCGGGGAGCCCGCCCCGGCGGCGCGGCGGGGTCAGAAGAGGGTGCCCACCTCGGGTCCGTCCAGCTCGGTGACCAGCTCGGGGCCGTTGTTCCGCACGTCGCTGACCGCGGTGCCCACCGGGTAGGCGCGCAGCAGGTCCGGCGGCGGCGGGGCGAGCAGCTCCCGCAGGTCGGCCGGGTCGGTGCGGGCCGGGTCCAGCCAGGCCGACCAGCGGTCGGGGGTGAGGACCAGCGGCATCCGGGGGTGGATCTCGGCGAGCGACCGGGGTCCGGGGCCGTCACCGGCGCCGGCCAGCGGTTCCTTCTCCGCCTCGGTGGTTATCACCGTGCACGTCACCCACCAGGCGCGCGGGTGGTCGTCCGGCAGCGTCCGGTCCCGCCAGAACTCGTACAGCCCGGCCATCGCCATCACCGAACCGTCGGCCGGGGTGACGAAGTAGGGCTGCTTGCGGGCGCGCTTGCGCCGGCCCTGCTCCTCCAGCTGCCGCTCGGCCGCGCCGGTGACCCACTCGTAGTAGCCGTCCGCGGGGAGCAGGCAGCGGCGCTGCGCGAAGGGGCGGCGGAAGGACGCCTTCTCGTGCACGGTCTCCGCCCGCGCGTTGATCATCTTCACCCCGACGTCCGGCGACTTCGCCCAGGACGGGACCAGCCCCCACTTCAGCGGGCGCAGCTGCCGCACCGGGCGGGGGTCGCCCGAATCCTTCAGGGGGCGTTCGAGCACCGCGTGGACCCGTTTCGTCGGGGCGACGTTCCAGTCCGGCTCCAGGGTCTCCTCGGGTTCCCACCTGTCCACTGCGAAGAGCCCGACGAGATCCTCCGGCCGCCGGCTCGCTGCGTATCGACCGCACATGGGTGCCACACTGCCACGACGCCCGCGCTCCGTGGCGCGGGGGACGCCGAACGCACCGACCGGAACCGAGGAGCCGCCCGCCCATGGACGTAACGAACGCCGCCGAGCTGTGGGACCGGGTGGTCGGCAGCCAGCCGGAGCCGTCCCCGTGGCTGGTCGCCGTCACCGGGGTGCTGGCGCTGTCGCTGGTGGTCCACCGGCCGGCCTGGCTGCTGGCCCGCAACGCGATCACCATCGCCCACGAGGGCGGGCACGGCCTGGTGGCGCTGCTCAGCGGGCGCCGGCTGGACGGCATACGGCTGCACTCGGACACCTCGGGCCTGACCGTCTCGCGCGGCAGGCCGACCGGGATCGGCATGATCCTGACCGCCGCCGCCGGGTACACCGCCCCGTCGCTGCTGGGGCTGGGCGGTGCCTGGCTGCTGGCCGAGGACCACATCACCGCGCTGCTGTGGGGGGCGACCGGGCTGCTGCTGGTGATGCTGGTGATGATCCGCAACGCCTACGGGGTGCTCACCGTGGTGGTCACCGGGGCGGCCTTCCTGCTGGTCTCCTGGCTGACCGGACCCGAGGTGCAGGCGGCCTTCGCCTACGGCGTGGTCTGGTTCCTCCTCCTGGGTGGTGTCCGGCCGCCCTTCGAGCTCCAGCGCAAGCGCCGGTCGTACGGCAGGCGCCGGGCGTCCGCCGCGGCCGGCGGCACCGACTCCGACCCGGACCAGCTGGCCCGGCTCACCGGCGTCCCGGCGACGGTGTGGCTGCTGTTCTTCCACGTGGTCACGCTCAGCTCGCTGATCGGTGGCGGGACCTGGCTGCTGGGGCTGTGACCCGACCGGACCCCGGGCCGTTACCAGTGCTGTGTTTCGACTGAGTTTCATCGCTTTTGGCCAGGAATCACTCGCTGGGCGAACCACTAAAGTGAAGGCCATGACCGGCACTGAGTCTTCTCCGGGCGCTGACACCGCCCTCTGGCCCGCCCCGCTCGCTCCGGGGGCGGTCGATGCGACCGTCACCGTGCCCGGCTCGAAGTCGGTCACCAACCGGGGGCTGGTGCTGGCCGCCCTCGCCTCCGAGCCCGGCTGGCTGCGCCGCCCGCTGCGGTCCCGCGACACCCTGCTGATGGCCGAGGCGCTGCGCGCGATGGGCGTGGGCATCGAGGAGACGGTGTCGGCGGGCACCGGCGCGGACGGGCCCGGTGAGGCGTGGCGGATCATCCCGGCCGGTCCGCAGGGCCCGGCCGCCGTGGACGTGGGCAACGCCGGGACCGTGATGCGCTTCCTGCCGCCGGTCGCCGCGCTCGCCGACGGCCCGGTCCGCTTCGACGGCGACCCGCGCAGCCACGAGCGCCCGCTGCACGGGGTGATCGACGCGCTGCGCGCGCTGGGGGTGCGGATCGACGACGACGGCCGCGGCTGCCTGCCGATGACCGTGCACGGCACCGGGGCGGTGGCCGGCGGACCGGTGCGGATCGACGCGTCGTCCTCCTCGCAGTTCGTGAGCGCGCTGCTGCTGTCCGCCCCGCGCTTCAACCAGGGCGTGGAGGTACGGCACGTGGGCTCCGCGCTGCCCTCGCTGCCGCACATCCGGATGACCGTGGACATGCTGCGGGGCGCCGGGGCGGCGGTGGACACCCCCGAGTCGGGCGGCGAGCCCGACGTCTGGCGGGTCACCCCCAGCGCGCTGCTCGGCCGGGACCTGGTGGTGGAGCCGGACCTGTCGAACGCGGCGCCGTTCCTGGCCGCCGCGCTGGTCACCGGCGGCCGGGTGACCATCCCGGACTGGCCCGAGCGCACCACCCAGCCGGGTGACGAACTGCGCCGGATCTTCACCGACATGGGTGGCTCCTGCGAGCTCACCGACGCCGGTCTGGTCTTCACCGGCACCGGCCGGATCACCGGCATCGACGCCGATCTTCACGAGGTGGGCGAGCTGACCCCGGTGATCGCTGCCGTCGCCGCGCTGGCCGACTCCGAGTCGGTGCTGCGCGGGATCGCGCACCTGCGGCTGCACGAGACCGACCGGCTCGCCGCGCTGGCCAAGGAGATCAACGACCTGGGCGGTGACGTCACCGAGACCGAGGACGGCCTGCGCATCCGGCCGCGCCCGCTGCACGGCGGGATCTTCCACACCTACGAGGACCACCGGCTGGCCACCGCCGCCGCGGTGCTGGGCCTGGTGGTCGGCGGCGTCGAGGTGGAGAACGTGGCCACCACCGGCAAGACCCTCCCCGACTTCCCCGGGCTGTGGACGGCGATGCTCGGCGCCGGGGCCGATCCGGCCGCCGCGGCCGCGGTGTCGGGAAGCTGAGAGCGGGCCCGCCATGCGCCGCTACGGCAAGCACACCGACGAGGACGACGTACGGGTCCGTCCCGGCCGTCGCGGCAGCCGCCCGCGTACCAGCATCCGCCCCAAGCATGAGGACGCGGCCGCCGGGTTCGTGCTCACCGTGGACCGGGGCCGGCTCACGGTCCTGGTGGAGGACCGCACCGTCACCGCGATGAAGGCCCGTGAGCTGGGCCGCAAGGCGGTGGTGGTGGGCGACCGGGTCGCGGTGGTCGGCGACCTGTCGGGCGCCAAAGACACCCTGGCCCGGGTGGTCCGGGTCGAGGAGCGCTCCTCGGTGCTCCGCCGGACCGCCGACGACGACGACCCGTACGAGCGGGTGGTGGTCGCCAACGCCGACCAGCTGGCCATCGTCACCGCGCTCGCCGACCCCGAGCCGCGCCCCCGGCTGATCGACCGGTGCCTGGTCGCCGCCTTCGACGCGGGGCTGGAGCCGCTGCTGGTGCTCACCAAGTCCGACCTGGCCCCGGCCGGGCCGCTGCTGGAGACGTACGAGCCGCTGGGCGTGCCGTACGTGGTGACCAGCCGTGCCGAGCTGGCCGACGGTGACGCCGCCGACCGGGTCCGGAGCCGGCTGGTCAACCGCGTCACCGCGTTCGTCGGGCACTCCGGGGTGGGGAAGACCACCCTGGTCAACGCCCTGGTGCCGGAGCGCCGGCGGGCCACCGGCCGGGTGAACGCGGTGACCGGGCGGGGCCGGCACACCACCACCTCGGCGCTGGCGCTGCCGCTGCCCGGCCCGGACGGCGCCGAGGGCGTGGCGGGGGCCTCGGGCTGGGTCATCGACACCCCCGGCGTGCGCTCCTTCGGGCTGAACCACATCGACCCCTCGCGCGTCATCCACGCCTTCCCGGACCTGGAGCCGGGGACCGTGGAGTGTCCGCGGGCGTGCAGCCACGACGAGCCGGACTGCGCGCTGGACCGGTGGGTGGCCGACGGCCACGCCGAGCCCGCCCGGCTCTACTCGCTGCGCCGGCTGCTGGCCACCCGGGAACGGCGCGAGGGCGACTGACCGGGGCGGATCCCGGGGCCGGGGCGGCCTGCCCGGCCCCGGCGCCACGGGCCGGGACCGGCGCGGTCGTTCCGGCCGGTGCGAGGGAGGCGGCCGGCGGTTGCCGGGCAGGGCCGGACGGGGCCGCAGACCGTACCGGCAGGCCACTCCGGGGCTGTTCGACCGATGTCGTCCGGGGTGCGGCGGACCGGGAACGTTTGCGATCGGGTCGGTACGGTAAAGGCATAAGCGCACCCGGCCCTGACGGCCCATCGGGCACGAGGCCACCGGGCGTCCCGCGGTCACCGAGCGCACAGGAGGCAACCGGATGGCGATGGCGTGGCTGCTCGTCGTGGTCGCCGGACTGCTGGAGACCGGCTTCGCGGTGTGCCTCAAGCTCTCGCACGGCTTCACCCGGATCTGGCCGACGATCGCGTTCTGCGTCTTCGCGCTGAGCAGTTTCGGCCTGCTGACGCTGTCGCTGAAGAAGCTGGACGTGGGCCCCGCGTACGCGGTGTGGACCGGGATCGGCGCCACCGGCACCGCCATCTACGGCATGATCTTCCTGGACGACGTGGTCTCCGCACTGAAGATCGTCTCGATCGTCCTGGTCATCGTCGGCATCATCGGGCTCCGGCTCTCCGGCTCCGCGCACTGACCTCGGGCGTCCGGTGCGGGCCGGGCCGGGGCACCGGCCGCGGCACCACGCCGCGCACGAGTTCCGCCACCCGGTCCGGGCCGGCCGGGGCCACCACCCAGGACAGCGCCAGGCGGGCGGCGGTCTCGCAGGCGCGCGCCAGGGCCGCCGCGTCGCCGGGGTGCCGGCCCGCCGACAGGACCCGTACCGCGCGCTCCCGGACCTGCCCCAGGAGTTCCTCCGGCGTCGGCACCGGGGCCGGGCCGGGCCGCCGACGGCGCGGCACCGCACCGGCGGGCAGGGCCCCGGCGGGCAGGGCCCCGGCGGGCAGGATCCCGGCGGGGGCGGGGAACCGGTCGTCCCAGCACCCGGTGAGGACGGCGCGCACCAGCGGGTCGGCGCGCGCGGCGTCCACCGTCCACTGCGCCAGGGAGGCCAGCCGTTCGGGGACGTCCGCCCCGCCGGGCGCGCCGCGCAGCACCCGTTCGGCCCCCGCGAGGTAACCGTCGGCGGCGCGTCGGGCCAGGGCGCGGGCCAGCCCGTCCTTGCCCCCGAACTCGTTGTAGAGCGTCTGCCGGGAGACCCGGGCCGCCGCGGCGACCTCGGCCATCCGGATCACCGGCCACGGCCGGTGGTCCAGGGCCGCGCGGGCCGCGGTCAACAGGGCTTGCCGAGCTGCGGGCATCGTGCGCCTCCGTCGCCCTCTTTATACGGGCTTTTCATGGAATGACGGATGGTCAGAACGTGTCAATAGCCCCGGCGGGCGACCGGCACACCGGTGCGAGAGGTCACCAGGTGGCTCCCGCCCATCCCGGTCGATACTGTTCGCCCATGCCCGACTACCACGATGACCTGCGCCTCGCCCATGTGCTGGCCGACTCCGCCGACGCGACCACCATGGAGCGGTTCAAGGCGCTCGATCTGAAGGTGGAGACCAAGCCGGACATGACGCCGGTGAGCGAGGCCGACAAGGCCGCCGAGGAGCTGATCCGCGCCTCGCTGCAGCGGGCCCGGCCGCGCGACGCCGTACTCGGGGAGGAGTACGGCAGTGAGGGCACCGGTCCGCGCCGGTGGGTGATCGACCCCATCGACGGGACCAAGAACTACGTGCGCGGGGTGCCGGTGTGGGCCACCCTGATCGCCCTGATGGAGCGGGGCGAGGGCGGCGACCGGCCGGTGGTCGGCGTGGTGTCGGCGCCCGCGCTGGGCCGCCGGTGGTGGGCGGCGGAGGGGCTCGGCGCGTACACCGGGCGGAGCCTGTCGTCGGCGAGCCGGCTGCGGGTCTCCCGGGTCGGCGCGCTCCAGGACGCGTCGTTCGCGTACTCCTCGCTCAGCGGCTGGGAGGAGCGGGGGAAGCTGGCGGGCTTCCTCGACCTCACCCGGGCCTGCTGGCGCACCCGCGGCTACGGCGACTTCTGGTCGTACATGATGGTCGCCGAGGGGTCGGTGGACATCTGTGCCGAACCGGAGCTGTCGCTGTGGGACATGGCGGCCTGTGCGGTGGTGGTCCAGGAGGCCGGCGGCACGTTCACCGGTCTGGACGGCGCACCCGGCCCGCACAGCGGGGACGCGGCGGCGTCCAACGGACTCCTGCACGACCAGCTGCTCGCCCACCTGGGGTAGCCGGCCGACGGCTGGCGCGCGGGGGCGTACGCGGGCGCGGGGCCCGGGGGCGTGCGCGGGCGCCCGGAGGCTACCGGACCGGAGCGCCCCGAGGTCGCGGGCGCGGGCGTCTTGACGCCGCGAAGGCGCGGACGACGCAGGTGCGCGGGCGCGGACGGCGCGGGCGCGCCGGCCCGGGGCCGCGCGGGCGCAGCGGCCGGACGGCGCGGGGAGGGCTCCGGCGGCGCGGGGAGGCGAGGATCGTGTGCGCCGGGCCGCTCCACCGGGGATGCTCCGCGCTGGAGGGCGACTCGAACGCTCCGGCCGGCCCCCCGTCACCCCTTGTCGGCCCCCACGGCCCATGTGAATATGAGAAACCTCGCTTGTGAAGTTGTGAATGCCTTCTCCGGGCGTCCTGGCGTACGGCGTGCCCCGGCCGGGCCCGCGAAGGGTTCACCGAGGAGGTGGCTCGCCCATGTCCCTGCTCGTCCGTGACGCCATGAGTCCGGTGATCCTCACCATCGGACCGGCCCACACCCTCCGCCAGGCGGCCCGGCTGATGGCCGACCGCCGGGTGGGCTCCGCGATCGTCTTCGACCCGGACACCAGCGTGCTCGGCATCCTCACCGAGCGCGACATCCTCAACTCGGTGGGCGCGGGCCAGGACCCGGACCGGGAACCCGCGTACGCCCACACCACCACCGACGCGGTCTTCGCCGCCCCGGGGTGGACCCTCGACGAGGCGGCCGCCGCGATGTCCCGCGGCGGGTTCCGGCACCTGGTCGTGCTGGACGACCGGGAACCGGTCGGGGTGATGTCGGTCCGGGACATCATCCGCTGCTGGCTGGGGGCGCCGCGGCCGTCCCTCGGCGCGGTGGCGGGCGCGGCCGCCGGCTGACCCGGCGGCGTACCGGCACCCGCGGGCCCCCGTCACGCGGTGCCCGGCATCCGCGGGTACGCGGGTACGCGGAGAGGCCGGAGCCCCATGGCGTCCGGCCTCTCCGGTGTTACGGCGAGCGGCGGGCGAGCCGTCCCCCGCGGCGGCCCCGGACGACACCGTCCGTGACCCGCCGCGGGACCGGGCTCAGCCGCGCAGGGCCTGGACCGCGGTCTCCAGCCGCTTGCCGTAGTCCTCGTCCGCCTTGCGGAAGTTCTCGATCGCCCGCTGCGCGATCTCGTAGCGGGAGACCTTCGCGATGAAGCCCGCGAGGTTGGCGATCAGCCGCTCCTTCTCCTCCTCCGTCATCAGCCGGTAGAGGTTGCCGGCCTGGACGAAGTCGTCGTCCTCCGCGTGCGCGGGGGTGGCGTGGTCGCCGGTCGGGCCGGAGACCGGAACCGGCTCCCACAGCGGCCGGCCGGTCTGGACCGGGCCGCCGAAGCTGTTCGGCTCGTAGTTCTTGGCGGCGCCGTGGCGTCCGTCGTACAGGAAGCCGTCCCGGCTGTGGGTGCGCGCCTCGGTGGCGTGCGGCCGGTTCACCGGCAGGTGGTCGGCGTTGATGCCGACGCGGTACCGGTGGGCGTCGCCGTAGGCGAAGAGCCGGCCCTGGAGCATCTTGTCCGGCGACGGGCCGATGCCCGGCACGAAGTGCGCCGGCGAGAAGATCGACTGCTCGACCTCGGCGAAGATGTTCTGCGGGTTGCGGTTCAGCTCCAGCTTGCCGATCTCGATCCGCGGGTAGTCCGCGTGCGGCCACACCTTGGTGAGGTCGAACGGGTTGAAGCGGTAGTTCGCCGCCTCGGCCGCCGGCATGATCTGGACGTAGACGGTCCAGCTCGGGAAGTCGCCGCGCTCGATCGACTCCCGCAGGTCGCGCTGGTGGCTGTCGGGGTCCTTGCCCGCCAGGACCTCGGCCTCCTCGGCGGTGAGGGTCTTGATCCCCTGGTCGGTCTTGAAGTGGTACTTGACCCAGAAGACCTCGCCGGCCTCGTTGTTCCACTGGAAGGTGTGCGAGCCGAAGCCGTCCATGTGGCGGTAGGACGCGGGGATGCCGCGGTCACCGAAGAGCCAGGTCACCTGGTGCGTGGACTCCGGCGACAGGCCCCAGAAGTCCCAGACGTTGTCCGCCTCCTGGGACCCGGTGTACGGGTCGCGCTTCTGGGTGTGGATGAAGTCCGGGAACTTGATGGCGTCCCGGATGAAGAAGACCGGGGTGTTGTTGCCGACGAGGTCGTAGTTGCCCTCCTCGGTGTAGAACTTCACCGCGAAGCCGCGCGGGTCGCGCACCGCGTCGGCCGCGCCCAGGTTGCCCGCCACCGTCGAGAAGCGCAGGAAGACCTCGGTCTGCTTGCCGATCTCCGACAGGAACTTCGCGCGGGTGTACTTGGTCACGTCCGCGGTCACGGTGAAGGTGCCGTACGCGCCGGCGCCCCGGGCGTGCACCACCCGCTCCGGGATGCGCTCACGGTTGAAGTGCGCGAGCTTCTCCAGCAGGTGCTGGTCCTGGACCAGCACCGGTCCGCCGACGCCCGCGGTCTCGCTGTTCTGGTTGTCCGCGACCGGGGCCCCGGATTCCGTGGTGAGCGGGCCCTCGATGCCGACCTCGTCCGTTGCGGTCACGTGCGCCTCCTGCGTCTCGTCCTGTCCCTTGGCGTGAGCCGAGCACGATCCTACATTGGACAATGTCTAAGTCAAGAAGCGGTGAAAGTCCGTACCTGATCCGGTGATGGACAGCGCGCTGGTACCCTTGTCCTTATCTGACTGATAGGTGAATGGCATGAGTGACCTGCTGGAACGGCTCAGGGGACGCGGCTGGAGGCTGACGGCCCAGCGCCGCGTCGTCGCCGAGGTCCTCGACGGGGACCACGTGCACTACACCGCCGACGAGGTGCACGCGCGGGCGGCCGAGCGGCTGCCCGAGATCTCCCGCGCGACCGTGTACAACACGCTGGGCGAGCTGGTCTCGCTCGGTGAGGTGATCGAGGTCAGTACCGACGGCCGTGCCAAGCGGTACGACCCGAACGCCCACCACGCACACCAGCACCTGGTGTGCTCCCGCTGCGGCACGATCCGGGACGTCCGCCCCTCCGGCGACCCGCTCTCCGACCTTCCGGCGGAGGAGCGCTTCGGTTTCGTGGTGTCCGATGTCGAGGTCACCTACCGGGGCATCTGCCCGGGCTGCGCGACGGCCTGACCGCGCGGGCTCCGGAGGTCCCGGACGCGCCCCGGACGCCCCGAGCGCGCGCCCCCGCCCCGCCGCGGCCCCAAGGCGGAACACCGCCGGCTCCGCGCCTGACCGCACCGGCCCGCACACCGCCGACCGCGAGCGGCCCACTTCCCCGACCACACCCGTGCCGTGCGCTCCCGGCGCACGGCCCGCGCCGCCCCTCGTACTGTCGCGCCCGGAATCTGCCCGGCCCCTCGCCCCGCGCCCGCCGCGCGGCCGGCCGTACGACGGGGACGCCACCGCCCCCACAACGGCAGAGCCGCCACACCGCCCGGAGCCTCGGGGCACCCGACGAACGGCCCGGCGGGGCAAGGGCGGAGCGCCGTCCGCGAGACACCACCGGTCGTAGCGCCGCAGACGACATGGCGATCGGCGTCAGGAGGGACGTGGCGGCAGGCATGACGAAGGGCCCGGATCGATGATCCGGGCCCTTCGTTCTCGTAGCGGGGACAGGATTTGAACCTGCGACCTCTGGGTTATGAGCCCAGCGAGCTACCGAGCTGCTCCACCCCGCGTCGGTTCGACCACTCTAACCCGCCGCGGGAGGCAGCCGCAAATCACCACCGGCAGGGCCGCTCGGCGGCCCTGCGGCGCGGCCGGGCACCGGACCACCGGCGGCCGGACCGGGCGGCGGCCCGCGCGCCCCGGACCGTGACGCACGCGCCCCGGACCTCCGGAGGCCCGGCCGCGGGTCAGGCGGACAGCTCCTGCTGGAGGGCGTCGCGGAGCCGGGCCGCGCGCTCGGCGACCTCCGCCGGACCGCACTCGACCGCCCGGGCGCACCACCGCTGGCCCTCCGCGAGCCGCCCCCGGCGGGCGGCGAGCAGAGCCAGCTTCAGCGCGGCCCGGCCGTGGCCGGCCTCGGCCGCCCGGGTCCACCACAGGGCGGCCTCCGGCTCGCTGCCCTCCCGGGCCAGCAACAGCCCGAGGTTGAACGCGCCGTTGCTGCTGCCGGCCTCGGCGGCGGTGCGGTACCAGCGGGCGGCGGCCACCACGTCGCCCCGGGCGGCGGCCAGCATGCCCAGCCGCACCTGGGCCCGCCGGTGCCCGTGCCGGGCGGCCCGCTCGTACCACTCCTCGCACTCCGCGCGGCCGTCCGGCGCGGCCTCCTCGCCGTCCGCCGGGGGGCGGTCGAGCAGCGCGCCGAGCCGGTAGGCGGCCTCCACGCTGCCGCCCTTCGCGGCGCACCGCAGGTGCCGCTCGGCGTCGGGGCCCTCGTGGCCCTCCCGGAGCAGCGCGGTCGCGACCTGGAGGGCGGCCTCGGCGTGCCCGGCGGTGGCCGCCCGCTCGTACCACTGCCGGGCGGCGGCCTCGTCGCCCCGGCCGGCGTAGAGGATGCCGAGGTTGAAGGCGGCGTCCACGCTGCCGGCCTCGGCAGCCTTGGAGAACCACGGCTCGGCGCCGGCCGCGTCACCGCGCTGGAGCAGCAGCACCGCCAGCGCGTTGGCCGCCTCGCGGTGGCCGGCGTACGCGGCACGGCGGTACCACTGCTCGGCCTGGACGGCCCGGCCCTGCTCGGCGCAGAGCAGGCCGAGGTTGTAGGCGCCGTTGTGGTCGCCGGCGTCGAGCGCGGCCCGGTACCAGCGCTCGGCGGTCTGGGTCTCGCCCCGGTCGGCGTGGAGCGCGCCCAGCGCGTTGGCGGCGTTGCCGTCGCCGTCCTGGGCCGCCCGGTGCCACCACACGGCGGCGGACTCGGTGTCGCCGGCGTCGCGCAGCAGGAAGCCGAGGGCGCAGGCGGCGCGGGACTCGCCGTCCTTGGCGGACATCAGGTACCAGCGGCCCGCCTCCTGGGTCTCGCCGCGCTCCTCCAGCAGCGTGCCCAGGTGCAGGGCGGCGCGCCGGTGGCCGCGGGCGGCGGCCTGGCGGTACCACTGCTCCGCCTCGCTGTCCGCGCGGCGGCGGGCGCCGGGGGGCGCGGCACCGGTGCGTCCGGTGCCGGTGGGCCGCGCACCGGTGTGGCCGGTGCCGGTGTGCCGGGCGCCGGTGTGTCCGGTACCGGTGGACCAGCCGCCGGTCCGGCCGCGTTCGAGGTCGTGCTCCCGCTGTTCCAGGATGCGGGCGAGCCGGTAGGCGGCCTCCCGGTGGCCCCGTTCGGCGGCGGCCCGGAACCAGCGCTCGGCCCCGATGTCGCTGCGGTGCTCCAGCAGGTCGGCGAGGGCGTACGCGCCGAGGGTGTGGCCGGATTCGGCGGACTGGCGCAGCCAGTACTCGGCGGCGGTCTCGTCGCCGCTCTCCCGGTGGTGACGGCCCAGGGCGTGCGCGGCGGCGGCCGAGCCGGCCACGGCGGCGGTGCGCCACCAGGTCGCGGCCTCCTCGGTCCGGCCGCGCTGGTGGAGCAGGACGCCCAGGTTGTTGGCGGCGGCACGGTCACCGGCCGCGGACGCGGCCCGCAGGTGGGGTTCGGCGCCGTCCAGATCGCCACGGCGCAGCAGCAGGGAGCCCAGGACGCTCAGGGCGGCTGCGTCACCGGCCTCGGCGGCGCGGCGGTACCGCGCCTCCTCCTCGGCTTCGTCGTGCGCGTGCACAAACCGCCCTGTCTCCAACAAACTTGCCCTGTCCCCCATGAAATCCATCGTCGCATCACCCGCAACGTGCGTACACCTGGTATACCGCAGCCAGTGAGGTCACTTCAGCGTTTTGTCGACTTGCCCACAGAGAGATAAGTCAAACGTGTGAACCCGGACTTCCGGCGGGCTGTTTTCCGGACATACGACGAGGGCCCGGATCCTTGCGGATCCGGGCCGTCGTCGTCGAGTAGCGGGGACAGGATTTGAACCTGCGACCTCTGGGTTATGAGCCCAGCGAGCTACCGAGCTGCTCCACCCCGCGCCGTTGTGTTTTCACACTATCACGGCGCGGGGTGGCCGCCGTCAGGTCTCCTCCCGCCGCGCCTTCTCCGGCTTGTCGGCGGGCTTGCCCTCCTGCTGCTTCCCCTGGGCGGCCTGCCGCTCGGCATCGACGGCCCGCTGCAGCGCCTCCTTCAGGTCCTTCTGCGCCTCGTCGTACGCCTTCCAGTCCGGGCCGTCCTCGTCACGCATGGCCTTCTCACCGGCCTCGATGGCGTCCTCGGCGTCCTTCAGCGCCTCCTGCACCGTGGGGTCGGTGCTGCCCGGCGGCTGCTCCTGGCCGTCGCCGTCACCGTCCCCGTCGCCCGGCGGCCGCTCGGTGTCGTCGCTGGGCGGCTTCTGACCGAACGCCACGTCCAGCGCCTTGTCCAGCGTGTCCTCGAAGGCGATCCGGTCGCCGCCGTCGGAGACCAGCACCTTCTTCAGCAGCGGGTAGTCGGTGTCGGCGCCTCTGACGTAGACCGGCTCGACGTAGAGCAGTCCACCGTCCAGCGGCACGGTGAGCAGGTTTCCGTACTCCACCGTGGAGTCGCCGCGTTTGAGGAGGCTGATGCTCTCGGCGATCTTCGGGTTGGAGTTGAACTGGCTCTGCACCAGCTGTGGACCGGACACCGGGGTGTTCGGTGGCAGTTTCAGCAGTCTGATGGTGCCGTACTTGTCGCTCTCGGCGTCGGCGTCCACCGCCATGAACGCGCCGAGCGTCTTGCGCTCGTTCGGCGTGAAGGTGGTGGTGAGCGAGAAGGTCTGCTCCTTCTCGTCCGGCATCCGCATGCTCAGGTAGTACGGCGGGACCGAGTTGCCCTTGTTGGTCGGGTCGTCCGGGACCTCCCACACCTCACTGCCGCTGTAGAACTGCGCCGGGTCGGTGACGTGGTACCGGGTGAGCAGCTCGCGCTGCACCTTGAACAGGTCCTGCGGGTAGCGGAGGTGCTCCATCAGCTTGTCGCTGATCTCGCTCTTCGGCTTGACCGTGCCGGGGAACGCCTTGCGCCAGGTCTTCAGGACCGGGTCCTCGGTGTCCCACTCGTACAGCTTCACCGAGCCGTCGTAGGCGTCGACGGTGGCCTTCACCGAGTTCCGGATGTAGTTGACCTTGTTCTCCTGGGCGACCACCTCGCGCTCCCCGTCGGTGAGGGAGTCGGCGGTGGTGTCACCCAGGGTGGTGCGCGAGGCGTACGGGTAGCCGTTGATGGTGGTGTACGCGTCCACGATCCACTGGATGCGGCCCTCGATCACCGCCGGATAGGCGTCTCCGTCGATGGTCAGCCAGGGGGCGACCGCCTCCACCCGCTCCTTGGGGGTGCGGTTGTAGAGGATCTTGGACCCCTCGCCGATGGCGCCGGAGTACAGGATCTGCGGCTCGCCGAAGGTGAGCGCGTAGGCGGCCCGGGTCAGCGGGTTGGACAGCTTCACGCCGCTGTCGCCGGTGTAGGTGTACGTCTTCTCGTCGCCGTTGTCGCCCGAGTAGTCGAGCTCCTTCTGCGGGCCGCCGACGATGGAGTACTGGGTGGTGCGCTCGCCGTAGTAGATGCGCTGCTCGTAGTCGCCGAAGGCACCGGCGGAGGGCAGGTTCTTCTCGGTGAACTCCGGGTGGCCGTTCTCGGTCACCGTGGTCCCCTTGGCGGCGACCGCGCCGTACCCGTGGGTGTACTTGAAGTGCTTGTTGATCCAGTTCGGCTCCGGGATGCCCTCGATGTCCAGCTCCCGCAGACCGATGACGGTGTCCTGGTCCTTGCCGTCCGGCGTGGGGTAGCGGTCGATGTCGAGGGTGCTGGGGAAGCCGTAGTAGCCACGGACCTGCTGGCGCTGCTGGAACGTCGGCGAGACCACGTTGGGGTCGAGCAGCCGCAGGCTCGCCGCGGTGTCCGCGTCGGCGCGCAGCCGCTTGTTGTCCGCCGAGCTCTCGCCCTTGTAGTCCTGCACGTCCGCCTTGTCGATGCCGTACGCCTTACGGGTGGCCTCGATGTTCTTGCGGATGTACGGCGCTTCCTTGGCCTGCTCGTTCGGCTGGACCTGGAACTTCTGCACGATGGCCGGGTACAGGCCGCCGATGAGCACCGCCGAGAGCACCATCAGGCCGAAGCCGATGACCGGCAGCTGCCAGGTGCGCCGCCACAGGGTGGCGAAGAACAGCACCGCGCAGATCAGCGCGATGCAGAACAGGATGGTCTTCGCCGGCAGATAGGCGTTGGCGTCCACGTACCGCAGGCCGGTCCAGTTGCCGGTGGCCTTGAAGTCGCTGGACTTCACCGCCAGCCCGTACCGGTCGAGCCAGTAGGCGACCGCCTTGAGGGCCACGAAGACTCCGAGCAGCACCGACAGATGGCCGGTGGCCGCCCCGGTGGCGCGGGCGCCGGGGCTGGTGATCCGCAGTCCGCCGTAGAGGTAGTGCACCAGCACCGCGGCGATCAGCGAGAGCACCGTGGCGGCGAAGCCGAAGCTCAGCAGGAAGCGGTACCAGGGCAGGTCGAAGGCGAAGAACGACACGTCCTTGTGGAACTGCGGGTCCTTCTCCCCGAACTCCACACCGTTGACCCACAGCAGCCAGGTGCGCCACTGGCCGCTCGCCGAGGCGCCGGCGACCAGGCCGACCAGCGCGGTGACCGCGACGAGCACCCACGTCTTGTACGGCGCGATGCTCATCCGGTAGCGGTCCAGGCTCTGCTGCTCCAGCGACATCGCGGACAGCGGCGGGCGCAGCCGGTGCGCCAGCCAGATGTTGAACCCGACGGCCAGCGACATCAGCACGCCGAACACGGCGAACAGGCCGATCTTGGTCCACAGCGTGGTGGTGAAGACCGAGGTGTAGTGGACGGACCGGTACCACAACCAGTCGGTCCAGAACCCGGCGAACATGACGAAGAGCATGGCCAGCGCCGCCAGCACACCCAGGGTCATGAGCAGGGTCCGGACCCGCCGCGACGGTCGGCCGACTCTGATCCGTGGCCCTGTGGGGCCTCCGCCGCGGTCCGGCATCTGGAAAGCCAAGGTGCGCACTCCGAAGTTCGCTGTCGAATGAGCGGTCCCGTGATCCTAGGACCCACTGATGCAACTTACTCAGGCTTTACCCAGTTCCCGTTTTCGGGGTCGGGCAGGGCACGATATTGCGCATGCCCAACCTTCCCGACCCCAACGAGCCCGTTCAGCCCTCCCCGGCGGCTGACCCGATGGCCGCCGATCCGCTGACCCGGGCCGTGCTGGAGATCGACGAGTACGCCGCCGGACTGGGCTGGGACCAGCCCGCACGGCTGTTCGCCCTCGTCGACACCGCCCGCCTGCGCGAGCAGGAGCCGGGGCTCGCCGCCCAGCTCGGCCTGGACCGGCCGGCCGGCCCCACCGCCGCCTCCTACACCCCCATCGAGCAGGACGAGCTGCCCGCGGGCGGCGCGCTCGACGAGTTCCTCGGCACCATCGCCTGGCCGGAGGCGGTCGCCGGCTGCGCGCTGACCGTGGAGCGGCTGATGCTGCCGCCGTCCGCCGAGGCGTCCGTCCCGCGTGACCTGGACGACAAGCGGCTGGCGGAGTGGGTGGCCGAGCACCCGGACCGGCAGGAGGTGCGGATGACGGTGGCGGTGCTGCGGGACGGTTCCCGGGAGTCCGCGCTGCGGCTGCGGGAGAAGGACTCCCCCACCGAGGTGCTGACCGGGCCGGACCTGGTGCCCGGGCTCGCCGAGGCGCTGCTGGCGACGTTCGCCGACTGACCCGCGGGCGGCGGCCGGCCCGGTGGCCGGGGCGGGGCGGCCGATCGCCGCGGCGGGTGCCGCCGGCCGGGCGGGGCGCGCCGCCGCCGGGGCGGTCGCCTGCCGTCCCGTGGCGGGTGCCGCCGTGGGACGGGACGGGCGTGCCCGGCGGGTGCCGCCCGGACGCGGCCGGCCGGCGCCGGGCGGACCGGCCGGGCGGGGCCGGGGCGGTGGCTCAGCGCTTGGTGCAGGAGGGCAGCTCGGAGGTGCGGCCCGCACTGATGTCCTCCACCGCCCGCACCGCGTCGTCCAGGTTCCGCACCTTCACCAGGGTGAGGCCGTCGGGCACGTCCGCGGCGGCGGCCGCGCAGTTGTCCGCGGGGGTGAGGAAGTACTCCGCGCCCGCCCGCCGGGCGCCGATCGTCTTCATCGCGATGCCGCCGATCGGGTTGACCTCGCCGTTGTCGTCGATGGTCCCGGTGCCGGCGATGAACTTGCCGCCGGTCATGCTGCCGGGGGTGAGCCGGTCGATCACGGCCAGGGCGAACATCAGCCCCGCGCTGGGCCCGCCGACATCGGCGAGCTTGATGTCGATCCGGAACGGCAGGGAGTGGTCGGCCGCGGCCTGGATGCCGACGACGGCCCGGTCCCCGTCGGGGGCCTTCCTGGTGGTGATGGTCACCGGGACGGTCCGGGCGGCCTCCTCGCCGGTCCGGCCGGCCCCGCCCGCCTTCTTCTCCGCCTCCTCGGCCTTCTTCGCCCGCTCGGCCGGGACGACGGAGAACTCCACCCGCTCGCCGGGGCGGTGCGCGCTGACCAGCCGGCCGACGTCCGCCGGGTCGCGCACCGGCTTCCCGTCCACCTTCACGATCACGTCGCCGGCGTGCAGCTTGCCCTGCGCCGCGCCGCCCTTGACCACCGCGGCGACCACCACCCGGGTGCGCACCGGGATCTTCAGGTGCCGCAGGGCGGCGACCTTGGCGCTCTCCTGGGAGAGGGTGAACTCCTCGGCGTTCTCCTCGTTCACCTCCTCCGCGGACTTGTCGTCCGGGTAGAGGTTCTCGTACGGGACCACGATGTCGTCGTCCGACAGCCAGCCGTGCACCGCCTCGAAGAGGTTCATGTCGTGGTCGGCCCGGGTGACCTGGACGGTGGTCATGTTCAGGTGGCCCTCGGCCCCGTAGGTCTTGCGGCCCTTGATCTGGAGCACCGGTTCACCGGTCTCCCGGTCCTTGCCGAGCACGTCGTAGCTGGGCCCCGGGGACATCCCGGCGTACGGGACGGGAATGAGCACCCCTGCGCAGAGCAGCGCGATCAGCGTCAGCAGGGAGGCGAGCATCGTCGCGGTGCGGCGTGGCATGGAACGACAGTACGGGACGGGCCTCCCAGTTCACCGCCGGGGCCGCCGGTCCGGCGAACCGGGACCGGCGGCCCGTTGGCGACTGCGTGGACCGAGATCCGCTAGGCGCCGCTACCGGAATGGGACCGCTCCATCGCCTCACGGAACCGGGCATAGCCCGCCAGCTCGGCGACGTCACCGGTCTTACGGTTGCGGGTGGCCCAGCCCGCGTACAGCGCGGCGGCCAACGCGGCGATAACCGGAATGAGCAACCAGAGAAGCGCACCCACCGTGGCCTCCGACCATGTGCACAAAAGCAACTGACAGATGAGCAGATTAATCGTCTGCCCGACCAACGCTCACGCGAGGGTGCCGGTTACGCAACCGCGGATCGGCCGTGCGGGTGCGCGGTCCGCCCGCCCGGTGGCCCCCGCCGGCGTCCGGCCCCGGCCGCCCGGGGCCGGCGGGGGCGCCGGGAGCGGGAGGTCCCGGCCGGGTTCGGCCGGGAGCGGCGAGGGCCGCCGGGAGCCGGCACGAGCGGCCGGGAGCCGCGGGCACCGCCCGGGGAGCGGCAGCGCCGCCGGGGCCGGGGGCACGGCCGGGGGCCGCGTGCGCCGCCCGTCGCCGGGGGCGCCGGGGTCCGGGAGTGGCCCGGGTCAGGCGCCCACCCAGTCCTCCGTACCGTCCGTGTAGGTCTGGTGCTTCCAGATCGGCACCTCGCGCTTGAGGTCGTCGATGAGCCGGCGGCACGCCTCGAACGCCTCCGCCCGGTGCGGACAGGAGACGGCCACCACCACGGCGAGGTCGCCGACGGACAGGTCGCCCACCCGGTGCACCGCGGCGAGGGCGCGCACCGGCAGGTCGGCGGCGATCTTCTCGGCGACCCGGCGCAGCTCGGCCTCGGCGGTGGGGTGGGCGGAGTACCCCAGGGCGGCCACGTCCGCGCCGCCGTCGTGGTCCCGCACGGTGCCGACGAACAGCGCCGTCCCGCCGGCGGCGTCGTCGCCCACCGCCCGGAACACCTCGTCCACCGAGAGCGGGGCGTCGCGGATGGCGAGCAGTCGGATGGGGTCGGCCGCCGCGCGCTCGCCGGGGTGCTCCCGGCCGGTGGCGGAGGGGGCGTCGGTACGTGCCATGCGCACATCGTGCCCCACGCCCCGCCCGCAACGGAATACCGCGATACGGAAAAGTATTTCCGCATCCGCGGGGTGGCCGCGCGGGCGGCGGGACCGGGCGCACGCGGGCGGCCGTCCGCGCGGCCCGCCGGAGGTGCCGGATCACGTCACCGCTGCGCGTGAGCCGGGCGCGCGCCGGCGGCGCCCGTCACCGGGGCAGCGGTGCCCCGGCCCGGGCGTCCGCCCGGCCGGGCCGGCGCCCGTGCGCGGTGGCGCCCACGAGCCGGGGCGGCTCCGGGGCGTGCGGGTCAGAGGCGGCGGCGCGCCTTGCGCGCCCGGCGCACCAGGGCGGCGGTGCCCAGCAGCGCCACGGTGGCCCCGGCCGCGCCCGCGGCGGTGGCGTCCTTGCGGCCCAGCCGGCGCCCGGCGACGGTGTGCCGGCCCGCGACCTCCTCCAGCAGTTCGGCGAGGACCTCCTCGTTCGTCCACCTCGGCCGCCAGCCGGCGTGCTGCAGCCGGCTGCCGCTGACCGCCCACGGATGCATGGTGTACGCGAGGTCACCGGCCGGCGAGGGGGTCAGCCCGAGCCGGTGCAGCCGGGAGGCGGCGCCCAGCGCGACCGCGGAGGGCAGCTCCATCCGGCGGATGCCGGACAGCTCCTCCACCTCCTCCTGCTCCAGCCAGCCGTCGCAGCCGACCGCCAGCTCGCCCTCCACCTTCTCCAGCACCGCGTACTCCAGCGCGCCGACCAGGTCCTCGACGTGGCAGAACTGCCAGGTGGGCCGGGAGCCGGCCACCACCAGCAGCCGGGGTGACTCGAAGTAGCGGGTGAGCGCGGTGTCGGTGCCGCCGACCAGGATGGCCGGGCGCAGCACGGTGACGTTGAGCCCCGGGTGGGCGCGGGGCGCCCGGCGGGCCAGGTGTTCGATCTCCAGCAGGTCGCCGACGCCGGTGGCCTCCGCGGTGGCGCGCAGTTCGGCGTCCTCGGCCAGCGGCACGTCGTTGTCCGGGTGCGCGCCGTAGACCATCGCGGAGGTGCACAGCACCACCCGGCGGACCCCGGCCGCCGCGGCGGCGGTCAGCACCGTCTGGGTGCCGCGCACGTTGTAGGCGGTGCGGGCCGCCGCGTCGGTCTCCAGGTCCAGGTCCACGGCGAGGTGGACCACCACGTCCACGCCCCGCAGCTTCTCGGCGATGGCCGGGTCGCGCACGTCGAGCACGTGCCAGTGCGCCTCGGCGACCTCGCCGCGCCGCTCGTCGAGGGCCACCACCCGCTTGATCTCGTCGGACCCGGCGAGGCGGGCGGTCAGCAGCGCGCCCACCCCCGACGCGGCGCCGGTGACCGCCACGACGGGGCGTCGGGCGGGGCGGGCCGGGTCGTTTCGCGCTGCGCGAACTTCTGGCTGTGGGGAACTCACCGGGCGTCTCCAGCGGTTGTCTTCAGTACACGCGCGTGTTCGACGCGTGCGTACGAGGTGACGTCCATCCTGCCGCAGGCCATGGATCGGCGGAGCACCGAGCCCGGAAACCGGCGAGGTGTCTACGCTGGGTGGTGATTAAAGGCATTCGCCGCCGGTGCACAGCCGGCGGCCCTACGAGCCGAGGAAACCCGTGAGTGACACCCCATTCGGATTCGGCCTTCCGCCGGAGGAGCCGGAGGACGGCGACAACGGCAAGCAGAAGGGCGGCGGCCAGGGGCCGGCCAATCCGTTCGGCTTCGGCGGTGGGGCCGGCGGCGCGGACAACCCGTTCGCCGCGATGTTCGGTTCGATGAACCCGGGCGACCTGGGCGCGGCGTTCCAGCAGCTGGGCCAGATGCTCTCCTACGAGGGCGGCCCGGTGAACTGGGACATGGCCAAGGACATCGCCCGGCAGACGGTGGCGCAGGGCACCAAGGGCTCCGGCGGCGTGACCAAGGACGCCAGCGTCGGCCCGGCGGAGCGGGCCGCGGTGGAGGAGGCCGTCCGGCTCGCGGACCTCTGGCTGGACGGGGCCACCTCGCTGCCGTCCGGCGCGGCCGCCGCGGTGGCCTGGAGCCGGGCCGAGTGGGTGGAGGCCACGCTCCCGGTCTGGAAGGAGCTGGTGGACCCGGTCGCCGAGCGGGTCGGCGCGGCGATGGGCGATGTGCTGCCCGAGGAGATGCAGGCCATGGCGGGCCCGCTGCTCGGGATGATGCGCTCCATGGGCGGCGCGATGTTCGGCACCCAGATCGGCCAGGCCCTGGGCGTGCTGGCCGGCGAGGTGGTGGGCTCCACCGACGTGGGGCTGCCGCTGGGCCCGGCGGGCAAGGCCGCGCTGCTGCCGCTGAACATCACCGCGTTCGGCTCGGGGCTGGGCGTGCCGGCCGAGGAGGTACGGCTGTACCTGGCCCTGCGCGAGGCCGCCCACCAGCGGCTCTTCGCCCACGTGCCGTGGCTGCGCTCGCACCTGTTCGGCGCCGTCGAGGGGTACGCGCGCGGCATCAAGGTGGACACCGCCAAGCTGGAGGACGCGGTCGGCCAGCTCGACCCGACGCACCCCGAGCAGTTGCAGGAGGCGCTCCAGCAGGGCATGTTCCAGCCGGAGGACACGCCGGAGCAGAAGGCCGCGCTGGCCCGTCTGGAGACGGCGCTGGCGCTGGTCGAGGGCTGGGTGGACGCGGTGGTGCACGCGGCCGCCGCCCCCCACCTGCCGTCGGCGGGCGCGCTGCGGGAGACGCTGCGGCGGCGCCGGGCCACCGGCGGGCCGGCGGAGCAGACCTTCGCCACCCTGATCGGCCTGGAGCTGCGGCCCCGGCGGCTGCGGGACGCCTCCCGGCTGTGGGCCTCGCTCACCGACGCCCGCGGGATGGACGGGCGGGACGCGCTGTGGGAGCACCCGGACATGCTGCCGACCGCGGCCGACCTGGACGACCCGGACGGTTTCGTCCACCGCGAGCAGCTGGACTTCTCCGAGCTGGACAAGATGCTCGGCGAGGCGGCGGGCGGCGGCGCGCCCGGGCGTGACGAGGGACCGGACCTGACCAAGGGCGACGGCGAGGACGGCGAAGGCGACGGCGGCCGGTGACCCTGCACGGTGACGCCGGCCGGGTGCTCGCCGGGTGGGACGCGCCCGACGACGAGCAGGAGCGGCTGCGGCTGGCGTACGGCGAGCACCTGGCCCGCCACCCGGACGGGGTGTGGCGCGAGTGCGCCCCCGGGCACATCACGGCGAGCGCCCTGGTGATCGACCCGGAGCGGGAGCGGGTGCTGCTGACCCTCCACCGCAAGCTGCGGATGTGGCTGCAGATGGGCGGGCACTGCGAGCCGGGGGACGCCCGGCTCGCGGACGCGGCGCTGCGGGAGGCGACCGAGGAGTCCGGGGTGGCGGGTCTGACCCTGCTGCCCGGCGGTCCGGTGCGGCTGGACCGCCACCTGACGCCGTGCGCCTGGCACCTGGACGTCCAGTACGCGGCCGTGGCCCCGGCCGGTGCGACCGCCGCGATCAGCGACGAGTCGCTGGACCTGCGCTGGTTCGGTTACGCGGAGGTGGCCGAGGTCGCCGACGCCTCGGTCGGCCGGCTGGTGACCGCCGCCCGCGCGCTGCTCTGACCCGGGCCCGGGGCCGGGGGGCCGGGGGCTGCTCCGGCCCCGGGATCCCGGGCTTGGGGTTTCGGCAGCGGTGCGGGCGGGGTGCTGCCGGGTTGCGCCGGTCCGGGCCGGGGGCTGCGGGATGTCGCGCCGGTGTGGTGCGGGGTACTGCGGGTTTCGCGCCGGTCCGGGGCCGCGCGCGGTTCACGTGTGCCCCATGACCGTACGCCTGCGGGGGCTGGTCCGTGCGACCGTGCCCTCGCCGGTGCCGGCGCATGCGGGTGCCTGTTCGCCGGTACCGGCGCGCGTGCCGGTTTCCGTGCGATGGCGCCGGTACCCGCGCGCGTCTGCCGGTGCCGTTACCCGCCCCCGACCCGGGCCGGCGCGCCGGTGACCGTTCGCCCGTCCCTGTGTCCGTAGCGCCTCCGGTACCACCGGCGTCTCGCCCGCGGGAAAGTCCGCGCGGGGCGGTCCGCTCCAGGTGGCGCTGCGTGCCCGGTGGTGCTCCGTGCCCACGAGTCGCCGGGCCCGGTGCCCGCGGGAACGCAGCCGGGCGCCGTTCCGCGCCCGTGGCCCGCGCTCCGCGCCGGGTGCCGTCCGGCGGCACGCGAAGGGGACCGGTCCGGGAGAACGTGAAGGGGCCGCCCGGTGCGTACCGGGCGGCCCCTGCGCGTGCCGGAGCGGCGGCCGTCAGCTGCCGAAGTGGTTGCCCTGGTTCTGGCCCCGGGCGCCCTGCTGTCCCATGCCGAACTGGGCCGCGGCGCCCTGCCCGACCACCGCGTTCTGCGGCGGCAGCAGCTCGCTGGGCTGCACCAGCGCGTATCCCTGGCCGAGGAAGCTCAGCTCCCAGCCCTCGCCGGTGTTGCCGCGCCGCCGCCACACCCCGGAGGAGTGCGTCTGGGCCTGCATCTGCACGCGCAGCGAGGTGGACCAGGCGACGATCGCGTCGGCGTCGGCGTTGACGTACTTGTCCGGGGTGACCTGGAGCATCAGCGGCTGGCCGGAGGTCATCAGGGCGACCTTGCCCCGCCCGGTGATGTTGAGGTTGTACTTGCCGGAGCCGGAGATGCCGAACTGGCTGTCCACCGCGACGGCCTCCCAGTGCAGGGTGGAGTCCAGGGCCAGCACGTACGCGCTGTCCACGGTCAGCCCTTCGTGGTCGACGTCCATCACGTGGATGTACTGGGCGAGGTTGGCGAAATAGACGCTGCCCTGGCCGGAGCAGCGCATCAGGTCCAGGCCCTCGCCGGTCCGGGCGCGCTGGCGCCGCTGGCCGGCGCTCTGGTACTCGCCGTCGAACTCGATCAGCCCCTGGTACGCGACCATCGCCCCCTTGCGGGCGAGGACGTCCTCCTGGCCGTTGAGGGCGACCCGCAGCAGCTGCGGGTTCTGGATCGCGTACCGGTCCTGGCTCTGGGTCTCGGTGAGACCGAAAAGCGGGCTCTGCATGGTTCTTCGTTCCCCCTCAGCCCCGCGCCCGGAGCCGGTCGGTGCTGTCCTCGCTGGGCTGGACGACGACGAAGCCCTGCCCGGAGAAGGCGAGCTGGTACGCCTCGCCGCTGCCCCGGCCGATCATCGACGACGCCTTGAAGCTGCGCTTGCCCTTCATCTTGAGGTTGGTGGACCAGGCGACGAGGGCGTCCGGGTCCACGGACGTCTCGTCCTCGCCCCGGCCGCAGTCAACGACGATCGGGGTGCCCCGGGAGGTCAGGGCGACCCAGCCGGTGCCGGAGAGCCCGACGTTGAACAGTCCCTGCCCGGCGAACTTCGCCATGCCCTTGACGCGCTGCACGCCCCACTGGAGGTGCGCGTCGAAGGCGAGCAGGTTGGTGCCGTTGACCGACAGCGAGTCGCCGTTGAGGTTGATGCACACCACGTCCGCGCCGTAGTCGGCGAGGTAGAGCAGGCCGTCGCCGCTGCACTTCATCAGCGGGGCGCCTTCCCCGGTGACCCACTGCGAGGCCATCTGACGCACCGCGGGCGGGTTGGGCTCGTACTGCACGAAGCCCTCGTAGGCGACCATCGAGCCGGTGCGGGCGAACAGGTCCTGGCCGCTGGTCATGGCGACCTTGAGCATGCTGCTGCCGTGGTTCTCCATGCGGGCCGTGACGGGGGTCGGGGCGTAGCCCGTGATCATTTGCTGGTCCATGACCGTTAGACCTCGTAGGGCTGGACGACGATGAAGTTGCCGGGGGCGCCGCGGAACTGGAGGTTCACGGTCTCCCCGCTGTGCCCGGGGTAGGCGTTGCGGCGCAGCCGCACCTGGCTGGAGATGATCACCTGCGAGGCGGCGGACCAGGCGACGATGGCGTTGCTGTCGGCGAAGGTGGTGGGGGTGACCGGCAGCACCACGGGGGTGCCCTGGGTCTTCACCACGATGGTGCCGGTGCCCTGGAACTGCATGGTGAACAGCGCACCGCCGGGGATGCCGTGGCCCTCGATGCGGCGCACCTCGTACTGGAGCGACTCGTCGAAGGCGAGCACGTTCTCGGCGGAGACGCAGATGGCGTCGCCCTGGAGCTCGATCGGGTGCAGCTCGGCCGCGTTGTCGGCGAGGAACACCTGGCCGTAGCCGGTGCAGCGCATCAGCTGCATCTCCTGGCCGGTGGCGTTGCCGGTGATCCGGCCGCGGAAGCCCGCGCCCTTGTAGCTGAAGTCGACCTTGCCCTGGTAGAGCACCATGCTGCCCTGGCGGGCGAGGACCGGCTGGCCGCCGATGCTGAGGTCGATCCGGATGAGCTTGGGGTTCTGCGGGGTCCAGCGCTGTCCGGTGGGGGTCTCGCGGTACTTCGCGAGGCCGGCCTGCACGCCGGGGGCGGGAGGCGCGCCCTGCCCGGCCGGGCCCTGCGGGTGGGCCGGCTGCCCGTAGGGGTGGGGGGCGCCGTACGGACCGGGCTGGCCGGGGAAGGGCGCCGGTCCGCCGTAGGGCTGCTGTCCGGGGACGCCGGGCGGCGGCGGGGTGCCGCCGGGGACGAACTGCGGGTGGCCGCCGGGCGGGGCCGGGGGCGGCGGGGTGGCGCCGGGCGGGGTGAGCGGCGCGACGAGGGTCTGCGCGGCGTGCACTGGCGGGGCGGCCGGGGGCGCGGCAGGCGCCGGGGCCGGCGGCGGGACGGGGGGCCGGCGCGGGCGCCGGCGGCGGGACGGCGCCCTGCGGCGCTCCGAACCCGGGAGCGGGCCGGTCGGCGGCAGGCGCGGCGAAGCCCGGCGAGGCAGGGGGCCGCGGGCGGCGCGAACCCGTGGTCGGCGGCGGGGGCCGGGGCCTGTGCCGGGTCGTCCTCGGCGACCTCGCCGCCGAAGTTCCGCAGCAGGGCGTCCAGACCGCCGTCGAAGCCCTGGCCCACGGCGGTGAACCGCCACACGTCCTTGAGGTAGAAGTCGCCGAGCATCACGGCGCGCTCGGTGCTGAACTCGGCGCCGGTGAAGGAGTAGCGGACCACCTCCTCACCGCCCGCGACCACGCGTATGTACCCGGGGCCGATCTGCGACATCTGCCCGGCACCGTCGAGGGTGGCGGTGAAGGACAGCCGGTGGATGTGGGCGGGGATGCTGTCCAGGGTGACCCGGAACGACTCGGTGTCCCCGGCCTGCGGGCCCAGCTGCTGGATCGCCTCCTCCGGCGACTTCGGCTGGTTGTAGAAGATGAAGTAGCGGTCGTCCGAGAGCCGCTCGTCGGCGTCGAGGCCGAAGCAGCTGATGTCGAACGTCATGCCAGGGCCCGCGATCTGCACGCCGACGTACAGGTCCCTCCCGGCTGTCAGGTCACTGATCTTGGCCTTGTGGCCGCGCTGGAATTCCCTGGCCATACGTAACGACCGTCCCCCATCCTCAAACCGGTGAGTGCATTGCGCGTCAGGCTAACCGCTGCCGCCGCATTTCAGCGACGCCGGGGCGGACCGGACCGGTTCCGCTTCTCAAGGGGCCGGGTGCGGGGCGGGGATGCGGGACGCCTGGGCGAACGTGCGGGCGCGGGCACCGGGGTGGTGGTGTCGGGCGTCGTGACGCGGGAGGCCGGGGTGGCGCGGCGCGGGGGCCGGGGTGGCGCGGCGCGGGGGCGCCGGGGGTGGCGTGGCGCGGGACGCCGGGGGTCGAGGGCCCTGTCGGGGCGCGGGAGTTGGAGTCGGGAGCCGGGGCCCGGGAGGCCGAGGGTTGGGAGACGGGCCCGGAAGCCGAGGGTCCGGACGTCGGGGCGCGGGAGTCGGGGATCGGCGCGCCGGGGCACGGAGGGCAGGTGAGCAGGTGGGCGGGGGGCCGGTGCGTCGGACTCGAAGGGCAGGGGGCCGCGGTCAGGAGACCGGAGCGCCGGGGGCCAGGGCCGGGGGGCTGAGACTTGAGCCGAGACCGGGAGCGGGGGGCCGAGACCAGGCCGGGGCCGAGACCGGGCCGGGGCCGGGGGCCGGGGCCGGGGCCGGGGGCCGGGGCCGGATCCACCGGCCCTTCGTCAGTCGGCGCGGGGCCCGGGCGGATGCGGCAGCCGGCCGGCGGCCACCACGCCCTCCAGGTAACCGCGGGCCCGCTCGGTCCGGGGGTAGGCGTCCAGCAGCTGCCAGAAACGCGGGCCGTGTCCGGGCACCAGCAGGTGGGCCAGTTCGTGCAGCAGGACGTAGTCCACGACGTACTCGGGCATCCCCTGGAGCCGGTGGGAGAGGCGGATGCTGCCCTCGGCGGGGGTGCACGAGCCCCAGCGGGTGTTCTGGTTGGTCACCCACCGCACGGTGGCCGGCCGCGCCCGGCCGGCCAGGTACTGGTCGGAGAGCCGCTCGGCGCGGGCCGTCAGCTCGGCGTCACCCGGTCTGCGCCGGCTCTCCTGGGCCGCCAGCTTGTCGAGCATCACCCCGACCCAGCGGCGCTCCTCCGCCTCCGACATCCGGGCCGGGATGAGCACCACGGTGCGGTCGCCCTCGCGGTAGGCGGAGACGGTTCTGCGCCGGCGGCTGCTCCTGCGGACCTCGACCGCGTCCGTCCGCGGGCCTGCGCTCCGCGGGCTCGACACGCCGCGCTGGGGCTTCGGGGCGCTCTGCAGGGGATCGACGGGCACGCCCCGACGTTACCGGGTGCCGGCGCGCGGGTCCCGCCCCGCACGCCGGGGCGCCCGGGCCCGGGCGCCCCGGGTCCCTGCCTGAGCGGTTCCGGCCCGGGCCCTCGGCGTCGGGGTGATCCGAGCCGGCACGGGAACGGTCCGGCGTCGGGGGCGATGGCGCCGGGGCGGGCACCGGTATGACTAATGCGCGCGCCTGTGGATAACTTTCGGCGGCCGCGGCGCGGCGGTCGCATCCTGAGGCAGGGATCGCCGGTCGCCGCTCCGCGAGGTGCGGGGCGGGACGGCCGGGCGGGGAGGGAGACCACCATGTATCCGCTGCTCAAGCCCGCGCTGCGGCATGGCTGGCGCGACCGGGAGACGGTGCAGTTCGGGGTGGCCCCGGCGCACGCCATGGTGCTGGGGCCGGTGGACGCCGCCACCGGTGACTTCCTGGAGCTGCTCGACGGCACCCGGAGCCTGCCGCTGCTGCGCGAGGAGGCCCGGCGGCTGGGCCTGCCGGAGGGGGCGGCGGACGCGCTGGTGGACCGGCTGGTGACCGCCGGGCTGCTGGACGACCCGGCCGGTGGCGGGGAGCCGGCCGCCGCGGTGCGGGGCAGCCGGGGCTGGGACCGGGTCCGGCCCGACGTGGCCGCGCTCTCACTGGTCCACCCGGCCCCCGGGGCGGGGATACGGGCGATGGGGGTCCGGCGGGAGACCTGGGTGAGGGTGCGCGGCGCGGGCCGGGTGGGCGCGGCGGTGGCGGCGGTGCTCTCGGCGTCCGGCGTGGGACGGGTCGAGGTGACGGACGGTGGCTGCGTCGAGCCCGCGGACGTGGCGCCCGCCGGGCTGGCGCCGGACCAGATCGGCGAGCGCAGGGAGGCCGCCGCCGGCCGGCTGGTGCGGCGCGCCTCGCCCTGGGGCAGGACGCGGCGGGTGACCGACGGGGACCGGGCGGGACCGGCGCTGGTGGTCCTCGCCCCACGGGACGGGCTGGCGGCGTACGCGCCGGACCCGGCCGAGGCGGCACCCCTGCTGGCCGCCGGCGTCCCCCACCTCTACACGGGGGTCGTCGAGGGCACCGGGGTGGTGGGGCCACTGGTGCTGCCGGGGGTCACCCCGTGCGCGGGCTGTCTGGCGGCACACCGGGCGGACCGGGAGCCGTACTGGGGGCGGCTGCTGGCCCAGTGGCGGTCCGGCCGGCGCCGTGGACCGGCCGCGTGCGACACCGCGCTGGCCACGATGGTGACCGGTCTCACGGCCGCGCACGCCCTCATCTTCCTCGACGGACGGCTTCCGGCCAGCGCCGGGGCACGGCTGGAACCAGCTCTCCCGGCTCTGACCTGCACTCCCCTGCATATCGAGGCCCATCCGGAGTGTCCTTGCGGGGCCGCCGGCTCTTCGAAGGAGGGATATCCCTCGGCGCCGGAGGCGTCGCACGTAACAATGGCCGGGTGACCGGCGTCCGCTGGGAGGGCGACGGGGGTCCTGGGGACATCCCGGGGGACGGCTCGGCTGTAGGGAGTTGGAGGGGCGCATGTCTGATCTTCCGCGCAAGGCGATCACACGAACCGCCAAGTTGGCCACGCTGCCGCTGGGGTTCGCCGGACGGGCCACCTTGGGCCTGGGGAAGCGGCTCGGGGGGCGGCCGGCCGAGATCGTCGCCCGGGAGCTGCAGCAGCGCACCGCCGATCAGCTCTTCAAGGTGCTCGGTGAGCTCAAGGGCGGGGCGATGAAGCTCGGCCAGGCGATGTCGGTCTTCGAGTCCGCGCTGCCGGAGGAGATCGCCAAGCCGTACCGGGCGGCGCTCACCAAGCTCCAGGAGGCCGCGCCCCCGATGCCGACCCGCACGGTCCACGCCGTCCTGGCGGAGCGGCTGGGTGCCGACTGGCGGGAGCTGTTCACCGAGTTCGACGACAAGCCCGCCGCGGCGGCCTCCATCGGCCAGGTGCACCGCGCGGTGTGGCACGACGGCCGGGCGGTGGCGGTCAAGCTCCAGTACCCCGGGGCCGGCGACGCGCTGCTGTCCGATCTGAACCAGCTGGCCCGGTTCTCCAAGGTGCTGGCCCCGCTCGCCCCGGGCATCGAGCTGAAGCCGCTCATCGCCGAGCTGCGGGAGCGGCTCTCGGAGGAGCTGGACTACGAGCTGGAGGCGGAGACCCAGCAGGCGCACGCGGAGGAGTTCGCGGACGACCCGGACGTCCTGGTGCCCGCCGTGGTGCACTACGGCCGGGAGATCCTGATCACCGAGTGGATGGACGGCAAGCCGCTGTCGGAGGTGATAGCGAACGGTACGACCGAGGAGCGGGACCGGGCCGGACAGTTGCTCACCCGGTTCCTGTTCTCCGGCCCGTACCGCACCGGACTGCTCCACGGCGACCCGCACCCGGGCAACTTCCGGCTGATCACCGACGACGCCCCGGACGGGCCGCCGGAGAAGTGGCGGCTGGGCGTGCTCGACTTCGGCACCGTCGACCGGTTGCCCGACGGCTTCCCCCAGGAGATCGGTGTGGCGCTGCGGATGGCGCTGGAGGGGGACGCCGACGGGCTCTACGCCCTGATCCGCCAGGAAGGGTTCGTCAAGCCGAACATCCAGATAGACCCGCAGTCCCTGATCGACTACCTGCTGCCCATGATCGAGCCGGCGCGGACCGACGCGTTCGTCTTCACCCGCGGCTGGATGCGCGGGCAGGCGGCCCGGGTGGCCGACCGGAAGTCGCCGCTGTACGAGCTGGGCAACCAGATCAACCTGCCCCCGTCGTACCTGCTGATCCACCGGGTGTGCCTGAGCACCATCGGGGTGCTCTGCCAGCTGGGGGCGACGGTCGCGCTCCGCGGCGAGCTGGAGGACTGGGTGCCGGGCTTCCTCCCCGAGGAGGAGTGGGACGGTGTCGAGGACGATGCCGAGTACGGCGAGCACGCTGAGCACGGCGAGCACGGCGAGGGGTCCGCCGGTGGCGCCGGGGAGGACGGCGTCACCGAGGAGGACGGCGAGGCCGCCGCCGAGGAGCACGAGGCCACGGCCGTGGGTGAGGCCGCGGAGGACGGGGAGGAGGCGGACGCGGCGGACGACGCGGGGTCCGGCACGGCGGGGAAGGCCGGCGGCCGACGGCCGGGCACGGCGACTCCGGAGCCCACCTCGGCCTGACCGGGTGCCGCGGCCAGGGACCTGACGCGCGGCCACGACCCATCCCACGGCAGGGGCCGATACCAACGGCCACGACCGCTCTCATGGCAACGGCCGACCCCGCGGCAAACGGCCGGCGCCGTGACCCGGCCCATGACCGCGACCGCGTGCCGCGGCGCACGACCGTGCCGGGTGCCGCGACTCACGACCGCGATCGGGCACGTCGGCTCACGACCGGGCCGGCCGCCGCGGCCAGCTGCCGGGACCGCGGCGGACCCGCGGCCCCGGGGCGGCTGACCCCGGCGGTTCCCTCCACCGCACCGCCGGGACCGGGCAGCACACCGCCGGGACCGCCCGCCGCACCGCCGGGACCGGGCAGCGCCGCAGGGGCCCGGCATTGCGCGCCGGGGCCGGGGCAGCCGCCCCGCCGGGACCGGGCAGCACACCGCCGGGCCCGCCCACCGCACCGCCGCGACCGGGCGCCGCAGGGGCCCGGCAGCGCGCGCCGGCACCGGGGCAGCCGTCCCGCCCCACCGGCACGGGAGCTTCCTCGTCGCTGGCCGGGCCGGCTCCGCTCCCGGGGCGGTCCCGCGCGCCCTGCCTCGGCGAGCCGTGTTCTCCGTTCCCCCGGTCGGTCCCGGCCCGGCGCGCCGGTCACCGCCCGCTGAGGACCGCCACCCGGCCACCCGGTCACGCCCGGTCCGGACCGCAGCCGCTGCGGTCACGGCCCGGCCCCGCAACAGGCCGAAGGGCCGGTTCCGGGGAACCGGCCCTTCGGCCTGTTGCTGCGGGCGCGCGACCAGGTGGCCGGGAGGCGCGCTGCCGGGCGGCGGGGAGGGAACACCCGCCGGTCACCGGCCGAGGGGCGGCGCCGGGGGGCGCCGTCCGGGTCAGTGCATGACGGCCATGGCCAGTGCGCGACGGGCGCGCAGCGAGGCACGCTCGGCACGCCGCTGCATCCGCCGGGCGGCGGCGAGGCGGACGGCCGTGCGTTGGGACTCGGCCACGCGCAGTTGTTCACGCATATGCGCGCGGGCCAGGGCTTCTGGGATGAGTTGCATTTCTCGGGTCCTGTTCTGGCGCGATGCGATCGCGCCCACGGTGTTGCGGGCTTCCGTGCGGGGGGTGGGTTCGTCGGTGGACGGCGTCATGGTCGGGTCCTGCTTCATGGGGTCGTGCGTCGCTGGGCGGTCGATGGTGCCGGCGGTGATCATGCCGCGACCGGGTTCTTGCGCGGGCGGCCACGGGGCCGCTTGCGGGCCACCACGACACCCTGGACGAACAGTTCGCCGCCCCAGACGCCCCACGGCTCACGGCGGTCCTTGGCGCCGGCCAGGCACGCCTCCCGGAGCGGACAGGTGCGGCACAGGGACTTGGCGTACTCGACGTCCTCCGGCGACTCGGCGAAGAAGACCTCGGGGTCGTAGGAGCGGCAGGGTACGGCCGTGCCGAGGTTCTCGATGGCGTCGTCGAGGTCGGTCAGGGCGAGCGGGGCGTTCAAGGAGTCCTCCGAGGAGTCGGGCGGGGGCTGCAGGTCGGTCACGGACGGGGCGTGTGCCTTGAGTTGCACGGTGTGTGTTCCTCGTCTCTCGTTCCGGCTGGTGGCCGGTTTTTCACAAATCAAAAGGGCCGCGGATCCCGGTGTGGGTTCCGCGGCCCCTGAAGGTGCCGACCTGATCGGTGATCAGGCTGGATGACTCCAGGGTTCGAGCCCACGGAAGGCCCACAGGTGACGCTGCTGCTCGATGGATCCGGCACCATTGGTCGCCGCCGCGAAGGCATAGGCCATCGCCGCTGCCGCTACCGCAGGTGCCTGGGTCGGTCGCTCGCCGGCGAGCGTTTCCACGGCGCCGGACAGACCGGTGCCCCGGAGACGCGAGGAGAAGCCGAGCAGGCAGGCAGACATGACCGGGTGATCGGTCATTTTGATCGTGGTGGTGGTGATGATGCTCACGGGAATCCGCCTCCTTTCGGCGTCTCGGGGGACCGGCCGGGACCAGTCCACAGGTATAGGTATGCAGTACAACACGGATCGAGCGGATCTCGGAAGGCCCGTTGTCTCCGTGCTCGGAAGGCTATGGGTATGCGCTCCGCGCGCGCAAACTATTTTCTCGACGAGTTTTCCGGGTCGTGTCCGGGCTCCTCGCCGGCACACAGTGCCAGCACATCAGCACCGTATGCGGCCACTTTCCGGCGTCCCACTCCTGAGATGCGGGCCAGCTCCGGTTCGGTTCCCGGGACCGCCTCGGCGATGGCGAGGAGAGTTTTGTCGGTGAACACGCAATAAGCCGGCTGGCCGAGTTCCCGGGCGCGGTCGGCCCGCCACTCCCGAAGCCGTTCGTACAGCGCCTCGTCCAGCTCCGAGGGGCAGTCCTCGCAGCGCATCAGCTTGATCTCGCCCGCGTCGGTGAGGGTCCGGCCGCAGACCCGGCAGCGGACCGGGGCGCGCCGCCCGCGCCGGGGCGCCGTCCCGCGCTCGACCCCGGCGCCGTGGCCGGCACCGGTGACGGCGGGCCGGCCACCACCGGGCGCCGAGGAACCGGGCCGCAGCCCGTTCAGGAACCGGCTGGGCCGGCGGCCGGTGCGCCCGCCGGGGGACCGGGCCAGCGCCCAGGACAGGCCGAGGTGCCGGCGGGCCCGGGTGACACCGACGTAGAGCAGTCTGCGTTCCTCCTCGATCTGCTCGTCGGTCCGGGCGTAGGTGATCGGCATCATGCCCTCGGTGAGTCCGACCAGGAACACCGCGTCCCACTCCAGCCCCTTGGCGGCGTGCAGGGAGGCGAGGGTGACCCCCTCGACGGTGGGCGCGTGCTGGGCGGCGGCCCGCTCGTCCAGTTCCGCGACCAGGTCCGCCAGGCCCGCGTCCGGCCGGGCGCGGGCGAAGTCCTCGGCGAGCCGTACCAGCGCCGCCAGCGACTCCCAGCGGTCCCGCACCGCGCCGGAGCCGGCCGGGGGTTCGGGGGTCCAGCCGCGGCTGGAGAGCACCGCCCGTACCTGGGAGGGCAGGTCGCCGTCGTCCGCCGCGGTGGCCCCGCCGGCCGGCTGGGTGCCCACCCGGTTCGCCAGGGCGGCACCGCGCAGCAGCAGACCCGCCTCACGCACCTCGGGCCGTTCGAAGAACCGCTCGGCGCCGCGGAGCTGGTAGGGCACCCCGGCGTCGGCGAGCGCCTGCTCGTACAGCTCGGACTGGGCGTTGACCCGGTACAGGACGGCGATCTCGGCGGCCCGCACCCCGGAGTCGAGGAGCTCCCGGATGCGCCGGGCGGTGCCCTCGGCCTCGGCGGGCTCGTCGGCGTACTCGGCGTACACCGGCTCCGGGCCCGCCGGCCGCTGCGAGACCAGCTCCAGCCGGTGCTCGGCGGCGCGGCCCCGGGCCTGGGCGAGCAGCCCGTTGGCCAGGTGCACCACCTGGGGGGTGGAGCGGTAGTCACGGATCAGCCGGATCACGGTCGCACCGGGGTGACGGGCCCGGAAGTCGAGCAGGTGGTCCGGGGTGGCGCCGGTGAAGGAGTAGATCGTCTGGCTGGCGTCACCGACCACGCACAGGCTGTCCCGGTCTCCCAGCCACAGGTCCAGCAGCCGCTGCTGGAGGGGGCTGACGTCCTGGTACTCGTCGACCACGAAGTGCTGGTACTGGGCGCGCACCTGGTCGGCGATGTCGGCACGGTCCTGGAGCACACCGACGGCGAGCAGCAGCACGTCCTCGAAGTCGATCACCCCGCGGTCGCGCTTGAGTTCCTCGTACCCCGCGTAGATCCGGGCGATCTCGGCCGCGTCGCGGGGCGGCTGGCGTCCGGCCCGGGCGGCGGCGACCGGGTACTCCTCGGGGACCGTCTGAGTGACCTTGGACCACTCGATCTCCCCGGTGACGTCGCGCAGCTCGTTGCGGTCCAGCCGGACCCGGCAGCGCGCGGCGGCCTCGGCGACCAGCTGCACCTTCCGCTCCACCAGCCGCGGCACCTCGCCGCCGATCGCCCGGGGCCAGAAGTACTGGAGCTGGCGGAGCGCGGCGGAGTGGAAGGTACGGGCCTGGACGCCCCCGGCACCCAGCTGCCGCAGCCGGCCGCGCATCTCCCCGGCGGCGCGGTTGGTGAAGGTGACGGCGAGGACGCTGGCGGGCTGCAGGATGCCCGCACGGACGCCGTAGGCGATCCGGTGGGTGATGGCCCGGGTCTTGCCGGTGCCCGCGCCGGCCAGCACGCACACCGGCCCGTGCAGCGCCAGGGCCACCTCACGCTGCTCGGGGTCGAGCCCTTCGAGCACCGCGTCGGCGTCGCGCGGCGGCTCCGCGTACTCGCTCGGCGCGGATACCCGGGGGAACAGGGTGGGGGGCGTTGCTGCTGTCACCCCGCCATGCTGCCAGGTCCGTGGCGGAGACGGTTCGCGTTGTCCACAGGCTCCGGCCGGCCCCGCGCGACCGCCCCCGCGCCGCTTCTGCCCGCTTTCGCCCGATTCTGCCGGCCCCGACCGGGGGCTCAGGTGCCGGGGCCGGCCCGGGGATGGGCGGCCGGCGGGGGTTCCAGGTGGCGGGGTCGGACGGCGCCGGCCGGATGACGCCTCGGAGGACGGTGGCGCGCGGTGCCGGGCGGGCGGGGACGCAGGCCGGACGAGGGTGGACGGGGACGGGGCCTGGGAGGGCCGGTGCCGGGATTGAGGAGGGAGGGCGGGCCGGGGCGGAGGCCTCGCGGAGGGGCGGGCCCGGGCGGGGGCCTGGAACGGCGGACCGGGACGCGGGCGGGTTCCGGCGGGAATGCCGGCCGGCGTGTGCACGTTGCAGGAGCGGAACGCACGCCGAGAGGCGCCCCTGACCGAAGGAGCCGAGGACCCATGCCGGGCACTGTGACGATGTACAGCACCACCTGGTGCGGCTACTGCCGCCGGCTGAAGAGCCAGATGGACCGTGAGGGCATCGCCTACGTCGAGGTCAACATCGAGGAGGACCCCGAGTCGGCGGCCTTCGTGGAGAAGGCGAACGGCGGCAACCAGACCGTACCGACCGTGCTGTTCGAGGACGGCTCCACGCTGACCAACCCCTCGCTCGCGCAGGTCAAGGCCAAGATCGGCGTCTCCGGCGTCTGACCTCGGTCCGCGCCGCCCGCCCGGCACGCCGCCCCGGCGTGACCGGGCGGCGGCGTACCGGACGGGTCCGGCGGCCCCGGGCCAGCCGGGGGCGTGAGGTGCGTACCGGGCGGCCGGGCGGGCTTCCCGGTGGCGCCTGTGCGGCGGCGGAAGGCGCCGCCGCGTACCCGGGCGGCCGCGCGTGGTCCGGTCCACCCCCGCTCCGCATCCTCGGCGGGCACCTCTGCGTACGGGTGCGGGTGCGGTGCCCTGGCCCCCCGTGTCGGTGTACGGGTGCGAGGGCACGTCAGGCCCGCCCCCGCCGGCATCGCGTGCCCCGCGGAGGCGGACGACGTCGCGCGCGCAGGCGGGTGACGTGTCGCGCGGCAGGCGCGGAGACCCGTCGGCGGCCCACAGCCGCACAACGGGCGCCGGATGTCGTCCGCGGCGGTGCACCGCCGCGTGCAGACGCGGGCCCCGGTACACGGACCGCGGAGTGCCGCCGCACGCGCGGTACCCGCCGCGCGGATGCGCGGGGGCCCGGCGCGGTGAGCGAGTGCGCCGGCCCCCGGGCCGTACCGCCGGAACACCGTCGGGCGCCACGGCCCGGGGGTCGCGCGTCGGGATCCCACGGGCCCGAGGCGGGCCCGTGGGGCGGGGCGGACGTCACGCGCTCCGCGGACCGGCGGGTTCGGCGCCGCGGGTTCAGCCCTGCGGCAGCGGCTCCCCGTACCAGCGTTCGATGAGCCGGGCCGCGATCGAGATCCCCGAGGGCGGCAGCACCTCGCCGGTGGCGAACGCGGTCCGCAGGTCCTCCCGGGAGAACCAGCGCGCCTCGTGGATCTCCTCGCCGTCCACCTGGATCTCCGAGGAGCCGGCCCGGGCCATGAAGCCGAGCATCAGGCTGGAGGGGAACGGCCACGGCTGGCTGGCGACGTACTCCACCTCCGCGACCACCACGCCGGCCTCCTCCGCCACCTCGCGGACCACGGCCTGCTCGATCGACTCCCCCGGCTCCACGAACCCGGCCAGGGTGGAGAAGCGGCCCTCCGGCCAGTGCACCTGGCGGCCCAGCAGCGCACGGTCCTGGTCGTCGGTGACCAGCATG
This sequence comes from Streptomyces pactum, assembly GCF_016031615.1. Taxonomy (GTDB): domain Bacteria; phylum Actinomycetota; class Actinomycetes; order Streptomycetales; family Streptomycetaceae; genus Streptomyces; species Streptomyces pactus. The sequence continues at coordinate 5,043,132 of NZ_JACYXC010000001.1, read as the reverse complement.
ATCACCGCCGGGTCGGTGCGCGGGTAGTGCTCCGCGCCGCAGGCGGGGCAGCGGCGGATGTGCCCGGCGGCCGCGATCACGGTGCGCTCCCCGCAGCGGGAGCAGAAGCGGTGCATCCGCTGCCAGTTCTCCAGCGCCACGGCGTGCGCCATCAGCGCCGCGTCCCGGGCCGACAGCAGCGCGCCGGCCTCCCGCAGGCCGGCCGGGCGGGCCGACTGGTCGATCCGGCCCGGCAGGGCGTCCTTCTGCAGGGCGAAGTACCGCACCCCGTCGGCGTCCGTGCCGAGGAAGTAGCGGTGCGTCTCGGTGGGGGGCGCCTCGAAAGCCGGGGTCATGACGAGTTCGGTACGCCCGTCGGGGGTGTCGTCCACGAGTGCCTGCCCGCCGGAGACCACGAAGACGCGGGTGGTGGGGTGGCTCCACGCCGCGGCCAGCCACGGCTCGTCCAGGCGGTGGTGGGCGGCACGGTCGATCCCGCTGTCGCCGGTCAGCGCGATCGGTACGGCGGTGGTGCGTTCGGTCCAGGTGGTCACGGTTGCTTCCAACTCCCCCACGGCTGTGGCTCGCTCTTCGGGTGCCCGGTGCTGCGGCCGGGCCGTACGGTCCGGCCGCACCCGGGGCGGTGTTCTTCGCCGGCTGTTCCGCCGGGGCGGCGGGCGGTGCCGGTCAGGCGTCCGGCGCGGCGGCGGGGCGCCAGTGCCGTGCCAGGTCGTCCCAGAGGTAGGCGGCCGTCTCCACGCCCTTCATCAGCAGGTCCAGCTCGACCTTCTCGTTCGGTGCGTGCCAGCCGTCGGACGGCACCGAGATGCCCAGGAAGAGCACCGGGACCCCGAGCACGTCCTGGAGGTCCGCGGCCGGCCCGGAGCCGCCCTCGCGGGTGAAGCGGACGCGCTGCCCGAAGGCCCGGCCCATGGCGCGGACCACCGACTGCAGCGCCGGGTGGTCCAGCGGGGTGAGGCAGGGACGGGTGGCGCCCCAGAAGGTGATCTCGTGCCGGACACCGGCCGGCAGGCGGTCGGCTACCCAGGCGGTCACCGCCTTCTGGACCGCGTCCGCGTCCTGTCCCGCCACCAGCCGGAAGGAGAGCTTCAGCTGGGCGCGGGAGGGGACGATGGTCTTGCCGCCGGGGCCCTGGTAGCCGCCGCTGATGCCGTTGACCTCGGCGGTGGGGCGCGCCCAGACGCGCTCCAGGGTGGTGTGCCCGGCCTCGCCGAGGGTGGCGTGGGAGTGCGCGGTGCGCAGCCAGCGGGCCTCGTCGAAGGGGAGCTCGGCGAGGAGTTCGCGTTCCTCGTCGGTGAGCTCGACCACTCCGTCGTAGAAGCCGGGGATCGCGACCCGGCGGTCGGCGTCGTGCAGGGCGGCGGCGAGCCGGGCCGCCTCCAGCGCCGGATTGGGCACCGCGCCGCCGAACGAGCCGGAGTGGATGTCCTGGTCGGGGCCGTACAGGTCGATCTGGCAGTCGGTGAGCCCGCGCATCCCGGTGCACACGGTCGGGGTGTCCTCCGACCACATACCGGTGTCCGAGACGATCACCGCGTCGCAGGCCAGTCGCTCGGCGCGGGCGCGGACGAGGCCGGGGAAGTTCGGGGAGCCGGACTCCTCCTCGCCCTCGATCAGCAGCTTGAGGTTGACCGCGGGCGCGGTACGGCCGGTGGCGGCGAGGTGCGCCCGTATACCGAGGGTGTGGAAGAACACCTGGCCCTTGTCGTCGGCCGCGCCCCGCGCGTACATCCTGCCGTCGGTCACCACGGGCTCGAAGGGGTCGGTGTGCCAGCCGTCCTCACGGGCGGCGGGCTGGACGTCGTGGTGTCCGTACACCAGCACGGTCGGCGCCTGCGGGTCCCCGGACGGCCACTCCGCGAAGACCGCCGGCGCGCCGGGCGTCTCCCAGACCTCGACGGTCGGGAAGCCGGTCGCCGCCAGCTTGTCGGCCAGCCAGCGGGCGCTGCGCCGCACGTCGTCGGCGCGGCCGGGATCGGCCGACACGGACGGGATGCGCAGCCACTCGGCGAGGTCGTGGAGGAAGGCGTCGCGGTGGTCCTCGACAAAGGCGCGGACGACGGTGTCCGGGGCGTTGCTCATGCGTCCGAGCCTATCCGGCCGGACGCGGGCGGAGTGCCGGGGCCGGGGGGAGGGACGGCGCCGTGCGGTGGCGCGAGCGGTGCACGGGCGGCTCGCGCGGGCGTCACCGGAGCGGCCCGCGGGCGCACGCGGCAGCTGCGGAGCGCCCGCGGGAGCGGGGGTGTGGGGGGTGTTCGGGTGCGGTTTCGGGTGCGGGGATGCAGCCGGGTGTGCGGGTGTGGGGTGCGCGTGCGGCGCGGATGCGGGGTGCGCCTGCGGCGCGGATGCGGGGTGCGCCTGCGGCGCGGATGCGGGGTGGCGGGTGACCCGCCGCACGTCGGGGTGCCTGACGGATGCCGGGTGCCGCGTGCCGGACCGGCTGGCGGATGCCCGGCCGATTGGCCGGTGCCGGACCGTCGGTCGGTCGGCCAGGTCCGGGCGTCGGTGGGGGTCGGGCGGGTTCCCATACCAGCCTGGCCGGTTTCCCGTCGCCTGCCGTCTGCCGTCTGCCGTCTGCCGTCTGCCGTCTGCCGTCTGCCGGGACCCTGCGGGTGGCGCGGATCGGGCGGGCTCGCTGGAGGCCACGGCCGGGGTCGCGACGTGCTCTGTGGTGACGGCCCACGCCCCCGGGGCGGTACAGGGGCGGCACCGCCAGGACGAGGGCGGAGCCCTGACAGGGCCGGGTGCCCCGACAGGGGCAGGCCGGCAGCCCAAGACGGGGACGGAGACCCTTACGGGTCCGAGGACCCTTACGGGTCCGGGGACCCCGGCAGGGACGGCCACCCCGTACGGGCCGGGCGCCCTACGGGGTGGGGACCCTGACCAGGGCGTGCGGTCCCTGGCCCGAGCCGGTTCCCTGAGAGGGGGGACACAGGGCCCGCCCCCCCCCGAAACGATCAGGCCTCGCGGCAGGATCACGAGCGTGCGGGAGCCCGAGCCCGATCGGACGGGGAGCGCTCGGGCTCCCCGGGCACCGGCCACGGGCCGGAGGGCCGACGGCCGCACCGGTGCGGGTCAGAGGGCCGGGCCCTCCTCGCCGGCGAGGAGGCGTTCCAGCTCGGCACGGCCGGGCAGGTCGGGCGGTCGGACCACCTCGCCGTCGCGCACGTAGAGGAAGGCAGCGGTCACCGCGGACAGCGGCACCCGGTACTGCTCGGCCCAGGCCACGCGGTAGATCGCCAGCTGCAGCGGGTCGGCGTCCTGGGTCCGGCCGGTCTTCCAGTCGATGATCTCGTAGCGGTCGCCGTCCGGCCCGGTCTCCCAGTACACCGCGTCGATCCGCCCCCGGACCGTGCGTCCGGCCAGGACGACCTGCACCGGCGCCTCGACCCGGTACGGCGTGCGCCGGGCGTACTCGGTGCGGGAGAACGCCTCCTTGAGTTCGTCCAGCTCCCGTTCGTCCGCGATCTCCAGGTCGTCGGCGTGCCCGGGCAGCTCGTCCGGGCCGAGCATGGGCAGCGGCAGGGCCTCGAACCGCGACTCGACCCAGGCGTGGAAGCGGGTGCCGCGCCGTGCGGCGGGCCGTGGCGGGCGAGGCATCGGGCGGGCCAGTTCCCGCGCGAAGCCGTCGGGGTCCTCGGCCAGCCGCAGCAGCTGGGACGCGCTGAGCACCGCGGGCAGCGGCACCTCCCGGACGCTCGCCCGGGCACGCCGCAACTCCCCGGCGAGCGCGTCGAGGTCGCGGTCCCAGGAAGCGGCCAGCCGGGCCTCCTCGGGGGTGAGTCCGGTCTCCGCCACGCCGTCCGCCGGCGGGCCGTCGCCCGGGTGCCGCGGGCCCGGGACGTCGGGCCCGGGTGCGGCCCCGTCCTCGCCGGGCGACGCGGCCCCCGAGCCGTCGGCGGCCCCGGCCACCCCGTGGGGTGCCGTGGGCCCGGCGGTCACCGGGCGCTCGTCCGAGACCGGATGCCCGACGGACTCGGCGCGCCCGGCGCCCCCGGCCGCCGTGAGGCGCCCGGTGGGTGCCGTGCCGGCGTGTGCGGGGGTCGCGGAGTCCGGTCCTCCCGTCTCCGGCTCCCCGGCCGGGTGTTCCCCGGTGGCTCGGCCGGGGGTCACGGGTCCGGCCGGCGTGGAACCGCCGGGTGCGGCGCCGGGACGTACCGGGGACCATGCCTCCCAGTCCGCCAGGTCCCCGTCCTCTTCGTCCGGCGGCCCGGACGCGTCGATGTCGGGGCTGTACCCGTCGTCCGGCAGGCCGTGTCCGGGATCCACCGGGGCGTATCCGGGGTCTTCCGGGGCGTATTCCGGGTCCGTCCCGCCGTCCCCCGGGGCGTACGCGGCGTCCTCCGGGTCGTACGCGCCGTCCGGCAGGTCGTACGCGGGGTCCTCGGGGGCGTACGCCGGGTCGTCCGGGCGGCCGGCACCGTCCCGGTGGTCGTGGGACTCCGGCCACTCCCGCGCGCCCTGTTGTGGCGGACGCCCGTGCGGGCGGCCGGCGGCGGCAGGGTCCGGTCCCGGGCCGGCTGCGGGGTCGGGTTCCGGGCCGGTGGGGGCACGGCCGGGGGGCCGGCGCTGCGGCGGCCGGGGCGGCGGGGTCCGGTGCGGCGAGGTGGGCCAGGACCAGGTCGGCGGCGCGGCGGCGGCGGGCCAGGGCGTCCGGGTCCAGCGGCAGCGGCCACGCCCGGTCGGCCTCCGCGGGGTCCAGGGCGGGGTTCTCCTCGCCCTCGGCCGGCGGGTCGGCCCACACCTCGACCTCGCCGTGGCCCTCACCGAGGGCGCAGTGGTCACGCAGTTCCTCCAGGAACTGCGACGGGCCGCGCGGCTTCTTCTGGGTCGGCCCCCACCAGTGGCCGGAGGCGAGCAGCAGCGAGCGGGGCCGGGTGAAGGTCACGTAGCCCAGCCGCAGTTCCTCGGTGTGCTGGTGCTCCTTCATGGCCTGCTGGAACGCGCTCATGCCCTTGCTGTCCCAGGCGGACACGTCCGGCAGGGTGGCGGCGTCACCGCGCAGCGCGTGCGGCAGGACCTTCGCGTTCGACGTCCACGACTCGCGGGCCTGCTCGCTGGGGAACTGCTTGGCGACCAGGCCGGGCACCGCCACCACGTCCCACTCCAGGCCCTTGGACTTGTGGGCGGTGAGCACCTTCACCGTGTTCTCGCCGCCGGGGAGTGCGTTGTCCAGGCCCTTCTCGTACTGGGCGGCGGTGCGCAGGAAACCGAGGAAGGCGAGGAGGGTGGCCTCGCCGTCCAGCGAGGCGAAGCGCGCCGCGACGTCGAGGAAGTTCTGCAGGGTCTCCCGGCGGCGGGCGGCGAGCGCCTGCGGCGAGGCGGACAGCTCGACCTCCAGACCGGTGACGGCGAGCACCCGGTGCAGTACGTCCATCAGCGGGTCGGCCAGCCCGCGCCGCAGGTCCCGCAACTCGGCGGCGAGCCGGGCGAAGCGCACCCGTGCCTCGGGGGAGAACGGCAGGCCGTCGTCGGCCACTGCCCCGTACTGCCCGGGCCCGCCGCCCGTGGTGCCGGTGGCGCCCGTCCCGGCGTCCGGGACCCCGAGGAAGGTGTCGAGGGCGTCGGCGAGCGAGATCGCCTCGGCCGGGTCCACCCCCTCGACGGCCTCGGCGAGCCGGCGGTCCGGGTCGGTGCCGGCCCGGTCGCCGTGGCCCACCAGCAGCCGGGCCCGGCGGCCCAGCAGTGCCAGGTCGCGGGGGCCGATGCGCCAGCGCGGGCCGGTCAGCAGCCGGACCAGCGCGGCGTTGGCGGTCGGGTCCTGGAGCACCTCGCAGACGGCCACCAGGTCGGCGACCTCCGGCAGGTGGAGCAGCCCGGAGAGGCCGACCACCTCCACCGGCACCTCGCGCTCGACCAGGGCGCCCTGGATCCGGGCGAAGTCCGTGGCGGTACGGCACAGGACCGCGATCTGACCGGGCGGGGTGCCGGTGCGCACCAGGTGGGCGATGGAGTCGGCGATCCAGGCCAGCTCCTCCGCGTGGGTGCGCAGCAGCGCGCAGCGCACCCGGCCGTCGTGCTCGGCACCGGGGGCCGGGCGCAGTGCCTCGACACCCTCGTGGCGGGCGCGCAGCGGCGCGGCGAGGGTGTTGGCGAGGGTGAGCAGCCGGCCGCCGCTGCGCCGGTTCTCGCTGAGCGCGAAGCGCCGCGCCGGGCGGAGCGCCCGTGCGCCGGGCGCCCCCTCCTCGGCGCGGTCGCCGGCCGGGCCCCCGAACTGCGGGAAGTGCTCGGGGAAGTCGTCCAGGTTGGCCACCGAGGCGCCGCGCCAGCCGTAGATCGCCTGGCAGGGGTCGCCGACGGCGGTCACGGGGTGGCCGGCGCCGGCGCCGGGTCGTGCGGACGCCCCGGCTCCGGCGGACGCCCCGGGTCCGGCGGAGGCGGAGTCCTCCGCGCCGCCGGGTCCCGCGCCGGCGCGTGCACCGGCGCGCCCGTGGCCGTCCTCGGGGGTGTGATCGGGGCCCGCGCCGGGGTCGTGACCGGGGCCGTCACCGGAGTGTGCGGCGGGGTTCCGGCCGGGGGGTGCGCCGGTGTCGCGGCCCGGGTCCCCGTCCAGCGGCGCGGCGTTGCCGAAGAGGCCGGACAGCAGCAGCCGCTGGGCCACCGAGGTGTCCTGGTACTCGTCGAGCAGCACCACCGCGAACTCCTCGCGCAGCATCCGGCCGACCTCCGGGCGGGTGCACGCCAGGGTGGCGGAGAGCGCGATCTGGTCACCGAAGTCCAGCAGGTCGCGGGCGCGCTTCTCGGCCCGGTACGCCTCGACCAGGCCGAGCAGCTCCAGCCGGGCGCGGGCGGTCTCCGGCACCTTGCGCAGCGCCTCGTTGCTGAGCTTGACGCCCTCCAGCGTGCGCAGCAGCTCGGTGTCGTACGCCCGCAGCCGTTCCACCGGCACCAGGTGCTCGGACAGCTCGCCGTCGAGCGCGAGCAGATCGGTGACCAGGTCGGCGAAGGGGCGGGTGAGCGCCGGGTACGGGCCGGGGGCGGTGCGCAGCACCCGCGCCGCCAGCTGGTAGCGGGTGGCGTCGGCGAGCAGCCGGGCGGACGGCTCCAGCCCGACCCGCAGGCCGTGGTCCTTCAGCAGCTGCCCGGCGAACGCGTGGTAGGTGGAGATCCGCGGCTCGCCCGGGGCCTGGTCCGGGTCGGCCGGATCGGGATCGGGGTCGGTGACCCCGGCCTCCACCAGGGCCCTGCGCACCCGCTCGGCCAGCTCGCCGGCGGCCTTGTTGGTGAACGTCAGGCCGAGGACCTGCTCGGGGGCGACCTGACCGGTGCCGACCAGCCACACCACCCGGGCGGCCATCACCGTGGTCTTCCCCGAGCCGGCGCCGGCCACGATCACCTGCGGGGCGAGCGGCGCGGTGATACAGGCCAGCTGCTCCGGGGTGAAGGGGATGCGCAGCAGCTCCTTGAGCTGCTCGGGGTCGGTGATACGCGGTGCCACTCGCACGAGGCTAACCCGGACCGCCGACAACCCCGTCCGGCCCGGTGCCGACAACCGCGTCCGGTCCGGTGCCGAAGGCCCCGGGCGTACCCCTGCCGGGAGCGTGGCGGCACACGCGCGGAGGTGCGCGCGGAGGTACGCGCGGGGCGCGGTCTCCGGGGGCGTGGACGGCGCTCCCGGGGCGCACGGCGCGGCTGCGGGGCACGGCGTCGGGCCCGGGCGCGGCGGTCGCGGGGCGGCCCGGTGCCGTCCCGGGGGCGTTGCGGTTACGGGGGTGCCCGGCCGTCCCGGGCACGATGCGGCCAGGGGGTGCCCGGCCGTCCCGGGGGCGCGGGCCGCTCTCCCGCGCCCATACGGGATGCGGTCCCGGGGCGCGGAACAGCCGGTCGACGGCCCGGACGGCGGACGGGGGACGGGGGGACGGACGGGCTGGACGGGGGCGGACGGCCGGCTCGTGGCGTGGCGTGGCGGATGGGATCGGGGCGTGGGCGGCGGGCTCGGGGAACCGGGCGGCGGGCTCGACAGCACGGAGGAGTGGTTCGACAGTCCGGGCGGCGGGCTCGGCGGCGTGGCCGGCGGACGCGGGGGGCGTGGGCCGCGGGTCTCAGGGGCGTGAACCGCAGGGGCCTCAGGGGCGCGGGACGCAGCTCGGGGGCGCGGGACGAATACCTCGGGGGGCGCGGAAAGCAGCTCGGGGGCGCGGGACGAATACCTCGGGGGCGCGGAAAGCAGCTCGGGGGCGCGGGACGAATACCTCGGGGGCGCGGCGCGGCGGGCTCCGGAAGGTGCGCCGTAGGCCGGGAAGGCTCCGGGGCCCCAGGCCCAGCAGGCGCTGGGGGGGGACCCGGGGCAGCGGCGCCGTGGGGGCGCGGGGATGCGCCGGCCCCACGCCCAGCGGGCTTTGAGGGGATCCTGGGTGCGCCGTGGCCGAGGATCGCTGTCGGGCCGGGCGGGCACGGCGCGGGCGGTGCCGGAACGTACGACGCACCCTTGCGACCGCACCCCACTCCGCGCCCCTCCCCGCTCTCCGTTCCCCGCCCGCCGTCACGCGCTGACCCCGCCCACGGGCCATGGGCCACACACCGCCTCCACACCACCCCTGCGCCGCCGCACCGTGCGCGCGCCCTGGCCGCAGGGCCGGAAACGACGTGGCAGGGGCACGAGAAGCCCGGGGACGACGCGGTGCCCGGCACCGCGCTCCGGCCGGTCGGTCGGTCGGGGCCACCGCGCCGGCCTCCCCCACACATCACTCCACGACGTGGCGGCCCTCCGGGCGGGCGCTGCAGGAGGACCGGAAGGCACAGCGACCGCAGTGGTCGCCGGCGCGTGGCGCGAACCGTTCGTCGAGGACCCGGGCGGCGGCCTCGGCCAGCAGGTCGCCGACGCCGTCCGCGTCGGCGGGCGCCTGGGTCTGCACCTTGGGCAGCGTGTCCCCGCCGTCCTTCTTCGCGGCGCCCTGCCGCAGCTGGACCAGCTCCGCTCCCCCGGGTTCCGGCCGGACGCCGCCGAACAGCTCGTCCACCGCGCCCTCACGCACCGCGAGCTGGTACACCGCGAGCTGCGGGTGGCGGGCGACGGCGTCCCGGGTGACGGACTGCTTGCCGGTCTTGAAGTCCACCACGTAGGCGCGTCCGGCCGGATCGGTCTCGACCCGGTCCATGCTGCCCCGGATGCGTACCGCGTAGCCGCCCGCCTCCAGGGTGAGGTCGAAGCCGTGCTCGGTGGCCACCGGGGTGCGCCCGCCGCGTTCCATGACGTGCCAGCGGACGAAGCGCTCCAGAGCCGCCCGGGCGTTCTCCTTCTCCTGCCGGGACTTCCAGGGCGCGTCGAAGGTGAGCGCGTCCCAGACCGAGTCCAGCCGCTCCATGAGGACCGCCAGGTCCGCGGGGGTGCGTCCGGAGGCCACCTCGTCGGCGAGCACGTGGACCACGTTGCCGAACCCCTGGGCGGCGCCGGGCGGGTCGTCCGCCTTCACCTCCCGTCCCAGGAACCACTGGAGGGAGCAGGTGTTCACCAGCTGGTCGAGCGCGCTGCCGGAGAGCGGCACCGGCCGGTCGCGGTCGCGCAGCGGCACCTGGCTGCGGGTGGGTTCGGCCAGGCCCCACCAGCGGTGCGGATGGGCCGCCGGCACCAGCGGCTGGCCGTCGTCATCGCGGAGCGCCGCGAGCCGGGCGAGCCGCCGGGCCGCGGCGTCCCGCAGCGCCGGGGACGCCTGCGGGTCCACCGTGGTGGCGCGCAGTTCGGCGACGAGCGCCGCCACCGACAGCGGGCGGCGCGGGCGGTGCGTGACGTCCACCGGGGTCACGCCCAGTTCGGTCAGGAACCGGGAGGGCTGGTCGCCGTCGTCGGCCGGCGCCTTGACCGCGGTGACCACCAGCCGCTCCCGGGCGCGGGTGGCCGCCACGTAGAACAGCCGTCGCTCCTCGGCGAGCAGCGCGCCCGGGGGGAGCGGCTCGGCCAGCCCGTCCCGGCCGATGCGGTCCGCCTCCAGCAGCGATCCGCGGCGCCGCAGGTCGGGCCAGAGCCCCTCCTGGACGCCGGCGACGACCACCAGCCGCCACTCCAGGCCCTTGGAGCGGTGCGCGGTCATCAGCCGGACCGCGTCCGGTCGCACCGCGCGGCGGGTGAGGGTGTCGGCGGCGATGTCCTGGGCGTCCAGTTCGTCGAGGAAGTTCAGCGCACCCCGGCCGCCGGTGCGCTGCTCGGCGCGGGCGGCGGTCTCGAACAGCGCGCACACCGCGTCCAGGTCCCGGTCGGCGTTCCGGCCGGCCGCGCCGCCGCGCCGCGCGGCCCGCTCCAGCCGCTGCGGCCAGCCGGTGCCGTTCCACAGCTCCCACAGCGCCTCTTCGGCGGTGCCGCCCGCGGCGAGCAGATCGCGGGCGGCACGCAGCAGCCGGCCCAGGCGCAGCGCACCACGCGCCCCGCCGAGGGTTCCGCCCGCCGGTCCGGCCGGCGGGTCGTGGACCACCAGGCGCTCCGGTTCGGCGAGCGCCTCGGCGAGCAGTACGTCGGACGGGCGCGGCACCGCCCGGCCGGCGGCGCGCTCCTCCTCCCGCAGGGCGCGGCCCAGCCGCCGCAGGTCGGCGGCGTCCATGCCGCCGAGCGGTGAGCTGAGCAGGGTGATCGCGGTCTCCGGGTCCAGCACCCGGGCCATGGCACCGGACGCGGTGGCCGGCTGCCCGGCGGCCCCGCCCGTGCCGCCCGTGCCGTGGACCCCGTCGGTCCCACCCGTGCCTAGGGCCTCGTCGGTCCCACCCGTGCCGTCGGCCCCGCCGGCCTCGGCGGTCCCGCCCGTGACAGGCGTGCCGTACGTCTCCTCCGTACCGTCTGTACCGTCTGTACCGCCCGTGCCGTACGTGCGGCCGTGAGCAGGCGCGGACACGGGACCGGGTGCGGGCAGGGCCGCGGAACCACGGCCGGGAGCCGGACCGGCATCAGGGTCGGCGCCGGCACCACGGTCAAGGCCGGCATCCGGGTTACGGCCGGCATCCGGGTTACGGCCGGCGTCCGGGTTAGGACCGGCATCAGGGTCGGCACCGGCATCGGGGTCAGGGGCGGAACCAGGGTCGGCGCCAGGGTCGGGGTCAGGGCCGGGGCGGCCGTAGGGGTCGCCGGGGACGCCCCCGGCCGGGGCCGCCGGGCCGGTGGCGGCACCCCGGTCCGGGCCACCCGGATGCCCCGGATCGCTCGGGTCCCCCTGGTCCGTCGGCCACAGGGCCGCCGTCGCGGCCACCCGGAGCGCGGTGAGCAGCGGGGCGACGGCCGGCTCGTGGCGGAGCGGGATGTCGTCGCCGTCCACCTCGACCGGCACTCCGGCGGCGGTGAGCGCCCGGCGCACGCCGGGGAGCGACCGGCCGCCGGCCCGTACCAGCACCCCCATGTCGCGCCAGGGCACACCGTCCTCCAGATGGGCCCGGCGGAGGATGTCGGCGATGTTGTCCAGCTCCGCGCCGGCGGTCGGGTAGGTGTAGACCTCCACCCGGCCGCCGGGGCGCTCGGCGGTCAGTTCTCGGTGGGCGCGGACGGCGGCGGACGGCAGCCGGGTCAGCGGCATCCGCCCGGTGATCAGCCGGGTCGCCGCGAGCAGGGCGGCCCCGGAACGGCGGCAGGTGCCCAGCACCAGCACCCGGGCGGGGGTGCCGTCGGCGCGCGGGAAGGCGTGCGGGAAGTCGAGGATGCCGTTGACGTCGGCGCCGCGGAAGGCGTAGATCGACTGGTCCGGGTCGCCGAAGGCGATGAGGGTCCGGCCCGCCCGCCACCGGTCCGCCGCCGGACCGGCCACCGGGCCCACCGCCGCGTCCGCCGCCGGACCGGCCGCCGGGTCCGCGAGGCGGCCGCTCGCCGGACCGGTCGGCCCCGGGGCCGCCGCCGGTGCCGTGACCGGGGCCGGGGCCTGGGAGCCCGGCGACGCCGCGGACGGCGCCCCGGCCTCCGCACCGGCGGGGCGCGGCCCGGGCACCCGGTCCGTCCGGTTCCCGGCCAGGGCGCGCAGCAGCCGCACCTGGGCCACATCGGTGTCCTGGTACTCGTCCACGAAGACCGCGTCGTACCGCCCGGCCAGGCCGGCGGCGATGCCGGGCCGCTCGGCGAGCAGCACGGCGCGGTGCACCAGCTCGGCGTAGTCCAGGACGCCCTGGGCGTCGAGCACGTCGAGGTACTCCGCCAGGAACGCGGCCGCCGCGCCCCAGTCGGGCCGTCCGGTCCGGGCCGCGAAGGCGCCGAGCGCGTCCGGGCCCAGGCCCAGTTCGCGGCTGCGGGCGAGCACGGCGCGCACCTCGTCGGCGAAGCCGCGGGTGGTCAGGCAGGCGCGGAGCTCGTCCGGCCAGCGGACCCGCGCCCGCCCCTCGCGGGCCAGCCCGGCCTGCCCGGCGAGCAGCTCCCGGACCACCACGTCCTGCTCGGGGCCGGAGAGCAGCCGGATCGGGTCGGCGAAGAGGTCGGCGTCCTGGTGGGCCCGGACCAGCGCGTAGCAGTACGAGTGGAAGGTGGTGGCCCACGGCACACGGGCCCCGCCCAGCCGGGCCGCCATCCGGTCGCGCAGCTCCACCGCCGCCTTGCGGCTGAAGGTGAGCACCAGCAGCCGCTCGGGATCGGCACCGCGCCGCAGCCGGGCCGCCACGGCCTCCACCAGCGTGGTGGTCTTCCCGGTCCCGGGGCCGGCGAGCACCAGCAGCGGTCCCTCCCGGTGCTCAACCACAGCACGCTGGGAGGCGTCCAGCACAGGGGGCGTCACCGGCCCCGGACGGGTGCGCACCAGCCGGTACGGGCCCGCGGACGGCCCTCCCGGGCCCGGCGGCCCGGGAGGTGGCCCCGGCCGCGTCTGCCGCGGCCGGGTGGGGGACGAGGAGGAGGAGCTCACGTGCGTCGCCGGTCCTGGTGGGTGTGCTGGTCGTCGTGCGGGCGGGTGCGCCGAGCGGTGGCCGGCCGGTGAGGCCGGCCGTCGCGGCGTGCGCCGCGGCGCCCGGTCCGTCCCGGACGGTGCGGTGCGCGGCGCGGGAACGGGGGGCTCCCCAGACGCTACGCCAGTCGCCGCGGTGCCCGGCGCAGCGGCCCCCGGGGTGCGGCCGCCCGCCGGGGCCGGATTCCGTCGGTCCGCCGCCCGGTGCCCGGTCCCGCCCGCGGTACGGCGGCGTTCCGCCGCGCCCGGTGCCCCGGGGCCGGGCGTCCGGGCGCCCCCGACGGGCGCTCCGGGGCGCCCCGTACGGGGTCGGCCCCTCCCGGACGGGTACGGCCGCCGGGCCCACCGTCGCGCCCCACGGCGGACGGGCGGCACGGCGACGGCAAGGTCTTGGGGGACGGGGGAAGGTGTCAGGTGTGAGAGATGTCTCCGTCCCAGCGGGCCGCGGCCATCCGGATGCGCGGCAGGTGGCCCTCCGCGGACCGCGCCGCCTCCCGCAGCGGGGTGCCCTCGGCCCGGTAGTGGGCGAGGGCCCGCTGCTCGTGCCCGGGCAGCAGTACGCCGTCCGCGCGGACCACGCGCCACCAGGGGACGGCCCCGCCGTACAGCGCCATCACCCTGCCGACCTGGCGGGGGCCGCCCTCACCCAGCCATTCGGCGACATCGCCGTAGGTCATCACCCGGCCGGGTGGGATCAGTTCGGCGACCTCCAGCACCCGCTCCGCGAATGCGGGCAGCTCCGCGGCGGCCCCGGGCTCCTGGCTCTGCGGACTCATCCGGCCCATACTGCCGCACCCCGGCGGCCGCCGGGGCCGCGGCGGGGGCGCCGGCCGGCGGAGGCGCCCCGGGACCTGCCGGGACCGCGCCCCCGCCGGAATGCGCGCCGCACCGGTGTGGTAACGGCGCGCGCGCCGGGCGGGCGCAGCCCGTACGATCCGAACTTCACGCCCCCGAAATACACCCTGATGCCCTCATCCTCAGTCCGGCCATGCCACCATCTTCCGGGCGGTGACTGGTGATACGAGATCAAGAAGAGACGGCCGAGCAACAGGGTGCGCAGCCTCCGGACGAGGCCCGCGCCCCCTGCGCGCTGCCGCGCTCCGGTGCATCGCATACCACGCGCAATACGGATCAACAGGACGAGCCGCACCGCCCGTACGCCCCTGATCCCACCGGTTCCGCGCCCGCGCCGGACGTGCCCGCCGCACCGGCCGCGCCCGCCCCGCCCGCCGGCTCCACCGCTCCGGCCGGGTCGCCGGCGCCGAAGGGGTCCGCGGCCCCGACGGCCGCCTCCGGCGTCGCCCGCACCGGTGACGGCAACGGCACCGGCGGCTGCGACGGCACCACCGGCAACGGCCCCGAGGACGGCACGGGGCACCGCGACGCCCGCCGGCCCCACGAGGCCGGGCGCCACGCCGGCCGGCCCGCGCAGCACGGACCCGACGACGACCGGCCCGCGCACGACGGGCCCGACGCCGCCCGCCCCGCGCACGACGGACCCGGCACGAGCCGGTCCCCCGACAGCCGGTCCCCCGACAACGGGTCCCACGACAGCGGATCCCCCGACAGCCGGCCCCGGGCCGGCCGCCCCGGCAACGGCAGGGGCGGCGAGACCGCCGCGGGTCCGGCGGCGCCGGACGCCAGTACTCCGGAAGAGGTCGCCGACATCCCGGACACACACCAGCCGGCGCCGGACGACGCGCCGGAACCGCACCCGTCCCACCGGGCACCGCTCGGCCCCGCTCCCGATTGCGCCGATCCCCAGCTGCGGACCGGCCGGGTGTCGGGGGACGAGCCGCTGCTGCCGGCCCGCGTCCACCGCCCCTCGGACCTGCTGCGGCTGCTGCTGGGCATCCTGGGCATCGCCACCGTGCTCGCCATCTCGGCGTTCGCGCACGGCACCACGGCGGGCCTGGAACAGGACATCGGCGAGGGCACCGAGGAGGCGCCCGCGCTGCTCATCGACATCACCGGGCTGACCGCGAGCGTCGCGGTGCTGATCCTCCCGGTGGCGTTCGCCATCGAACGGCTGGTCAAACGCGACGGGCTGCGGATCGCGGACGGGGTGCTCGCCGCCGTGCTCGCGCACGGGGTGTCACTCACCACCGACCTGTGGGTGGCCCGCGGCGCCCCGGAGTCGATCCGGGAGGCGCTCACCCAGCAGTCCCCGGGCGGCACCTTCAGCGACCCGGTGCACGGCTACCTCGCCCCGGTGATCGCCTACATGACCGCGGTCGGCATGGCCCGCCGCCCGCGCTGGCGGGTGGCCATGTGGTGCGTGCTGCTGCTGGACGCCTTCGCGGTGCTGGTCGGCGGCTACACCACCCCGTTCGCCATCATCATCACCGTGCTGATCGGCTGGACGGTCGCCTACGGCACCCTCTACGCGGTCGGCTCGCCCAACGTCCGCGCCACCGGGCAGCACCTGCTGGCCGGACTGCGCCGGGTGGGCTTCAAGCCGGTGACCGCGCTGCGCTTCGAGGACGCCGGCGCGGTCGGCTCCGGCCCCGGCCCGGCCGTCGGGGAACGGCCCGGGGAGGCCGCCGAGCAGGCCGCCGCGGAGCGTCCCGCACAGCGGCGGACCGGGAGCACCGCGGTGGGCGGCGGGGCGGTCCGGGGCACCCCGTCCGACCGGGGGCGCCGCTACCTGGTCACCCTGGAGGACGGCCCGCCGCTGGACGTCACCGTGGTGGACCGGGAACAGCAGGCCCAGGGCTTCTTCTACCGCGCCTGGCAGCGGCTGGCGCTGCGCAGCATCACCCGGCCGCGCAGCCTGCAGTCGCTGCGCCAGGCGCTGGAGCAGGAGGCGCTGCTGGCGTACGCGGCCATCGCGGCGGGGGCGAACGCGCCCAAGCTGATCGCCACCTCGGAGCTGGGTCCGGACGCGGTGATGCTGGTGTACGAGCACACCGGGGGCCGCACGCTGAACGCCCTGCCCGACGAGGCGATCACCGACGAGGTGCTCACCGGGGCCTGGCGGCAGGTGCGGGCGCTCCAGTCGCGGCGCATCGCGCACCGCGGACTGGACGGGGACGCGCTGCTGGTGGACCCGGCCGGGGAGGTGGTCCTCACCGAACTGCGCGGCGGGGAGATCGCCGCCGGGGACCTGGTGCTGCGGATGGACATCGCACAGCTGCTGACCACCCTGGCTCTGCGGGTCGGCGCCGAGCGGTCGGTGGCCGCGGCGGTGCGGGAGCTCGGCCCGGACGCGGTCGCCGACAGCCTGCCGCTGCTCCAGCCGCTGGCGCTCCACCGGGGCACCCGCGCGACCCTGCGCCAGCTCGCCCGGGAGCGGGCCGAGCGGCAGCGGGAGGCGGTGCTGGAGGCGTCCCGGGCGCGCAAGGAGGCCAAGGAGGCGGCCGAGGAGGCCCGGCGCGCCGCCGCCCTGGTCGCGGAGGGCGCGGGCCCCGCCGAGCGGCAGCAGCTCAGCGAACGCAAGGCGCTCAAGGCCGAGAAGCAGGCGGAGAAGGCGGAGAAGCAGGCCGAGAAGCGGGCGATCGACGAGGCGCTGGAGGGGGCGCGCGAGGAGGACCTGCTCTCCCAGATCCGTCAGCAGGTGCTGCTGATGCGTCCGCAGGCGCCGATAGAGCCGGTGCGGCTGGAGCGCATCAAGCCGCGCACGCTGGTCAGCTTCTGCGCCGGCGCGTTCGCGGCGTACTTCCTGCTCTCCCAGTTCACCCACATCCGGCTGGGCACGGTGATCGGCGACGCCAACTACGTGTGGGTGGTCGTGGCGCTGCTGTTCTCCGGGCTGACCTACGTGGCCGCGGCGATCAGCCTGCTGGGCTTCGTCCCGGAGAAGGTGCCGTTCGGGCGGACCGTGCTGGCCCAGGTGGCCGCCTCGTTCGCCAAGCTGGTGGCGCCCGCGGCGATCGGCGGGGTGGCGCTCAACACCCGCTTCCTGCAGCGGGCGGGGGTACGGCCGGGGCTCGCGGTGGCGAGTGTCGGCGCCTCCCAGCTGTTCGGGCTGGCCAGCCACATCGTCCTGCTGCTGACCTTCGGCTACATCACCGGGACCGAGCGCACCCCGTCGGTCTCGCCGTCCCGCACCGTGATCGCCGGGCTGCTGACGGCCGCGGTGCTGGCGCTGGTGGTGGCGGCGATCCCGGCGCTGCGGAAGTTCGTCTCCACCCGGCTGCGCTCGCTGTTCGCGGGGGTCGTGCCGCGCATGCTGGACGTGCTCCAGCGGCCGCAGAAGCTGGTGGCGGGCATCGGCGGCATGCTGCTGCTGACCGCGGCGTTCGTGATGTGCCTGGACGCCTCGATCCGGGCGTTCGGCGGCGAGCTGAGCTACGCGAGCATCGCGGTGGTCTTCCTGGCCGGCAACGCGCTCGGTTCGGCGGCGCCGACCCCGGGCGGTGTGGGCGCCGTAGAGGCCGCGCTGATCACCGGTCTGACCTTCGCGGGCCTGCCGTACGAGATCGCCACGCCGGCGGTGTTCCTGTTCCGGCTGATGACGTTCTGGCTGCCGGTGCTGCCCGGCTGGCTCTCCTTCACCCACCTCACCCGCAGGGAGGCGCTCTGAGCGTCCCGCCGTGCCGCCGCCACGGTACGGGCGGGACGGCCGGCGCGGCTCCGGGAAGCCGCGGCCGTACGGCCCCGGTGAGTCACGGCGGTACGGGCCCGTGAGCCGCGGGGGTACGGACCCAGGGGCCGCGCGGGTACGGGTACGGGGGCCGCGCGGGTACGGGTACGGGCCGGGCGGGCCGGCGGCCGCGGGGGTACGGAACGGCCGGCTCCGCGCTGCCGGCGGCGCGGGCGTACGGGCCCGGGGCGCCCGCTCCGGCCGGCCGGGGCGCGGGGCGGAGCGGGCCGCCGTCGTACCCCGCGATTAGGATCAACGGCCATGTCACGTTCCATACGAACCAAGCGGGCCAGGACCCTGGTCGCGGCGGTGCTGGTGATGGCCCTGGGCGGGCTCAGCGCCTGCAGCGACGGCGGCGACGGGAAGTCCCCGGACGCCTCCGCCCCGGGCTCCGGCTCCTCGGCCTCCGACGCCCCGGGGCCGGACGGGAGCGGTCTGCCGGCCTCCCTGACCGGCCAGAAGCTCGCTTGGGAGGCGTGCGGGGCCCCCACCGCGGCCCAGGGCGCCTTCGGCGGCGCGCCGGGCGACGGCTGGGAGTGCGCCACGATGAAGGCGCCGCTGAACTACGCCGAGCCGACGGGCGGGACCATCGACCTCGCCCTCATCCGGGCGAAGTCCACCGGCAAGGGCAAGCGCATCGGTTCGCTGCTGTTCAACTTCGGCGGCCCGGGCGGTTCGGGGGTCGCCTCCCTGCCCGCCTTCGAGGAGGACTACAGCACCCTGCGCGGCCGCTACGACCTGGTCAGCTTCGACCCGCGGGGCGTCGGCGAGAGCGCCGGGGTGCGCTGCCTTGACGGCGAGGACCTGGACGCCTACCACACGGTGGACAACTCGCCGGACGACGACGCCGAGCTGGAGGCCGTGCGGGCGGCCAACAAGACGTACGTGGAGGCGTGCCGGAAGAACTCCGGCACGGTGCTGCCGTACGTGGACACCGTCAGCGCGGCACGTGACATGGACCTCATGCGCCAGGTGCTCGGCGACGAGAAGCTGCACTACTTCGGCATCTCCTACGGCACCGAGCTGGGCGGCGTCTACGCCCACCTCTTCCCGAAGAAGGTGGGCCGCTCGGTGCTGGACGCCGTGGTGGACCCCACCGAAGACCCGGTGGAGGGCGCCATCGCGCAGGCCGAGGGCTTCCAGCTGGCGCTGGACAACTACATGGCGGACTGCGCCGCCGACTCCGAGTGCCCCACGGGCCAGGGCGGCGCGGAGGGCAGCCGGAAGATCGCCGCGCTGCTGAAGCAGCTCGACGAGCAGCCGCTGGCGGTGGGCGACCGGAAGCTCACCCAGGACCTGGCGGTGACCGGCATCGCCGCGGCGCTGTACGACCAGGAGACCTGGGAGTACCTGACGATCGCCCTGGACGAGGCGATGAACCAGGGCTCCGGGGAGACCCTGCTGCTGCTCGCGGACTCCTACCTCGGTCGCGACCCGGCGGGCCGGTACAGCAACCTGCACGCGGCGAACCGGGCCATCAACTGCGTGGACGACAAGCAGCGTTACACGGCCGAGCAGGCCAGGGCCCGGTTGCCCGAGTTCCGCGAGGCGTCGCCGGTCTTCGGCGAGTTCATGGCCTGGGGCATGCTCGGCTGCACCGACTGGCCGGCCGCGGGCCGGTCCGAGCGGCCGGAGGTCGGTGCGGAAGGGGCCGCCCCGATCGTGGTCATCGGCAACACCGGCGACCCGGCCACCCCGTACGAAGGGGCGCGGAAGATGGCCCGGGCGCTCGGTGACGACGTGGGCGTGATGGTGACCCTCAAGGGCGAGGGCCACGGCGGGTACAACAGCGGCAACAGCTGCCTGAAGAAGGCCGTGGACGCCTATCTGCTGGACGGCAAGGTCCCGGCACAGAACACCACCTGCTCCTGAGCGGTGGCGTCCGGTCCGGCGGGGACGCCCCGGCCGGACCGGACGCGGCCCCGCCGGGCGCCGTGTTCCGGCCCGGGCCGGAACACGGCGGGAGGGCCGGACCACCGTGACGGCGGTCCGGCCCTCCCGTACGTCCCACACCCGAGGGAACCGGCGGAGACCGGTCAGTACACCGGCCCCGGGGACCGGTCGGTACGTCGGTCCGGGAACCGGTCAGTACACCGGCTTCTCCGGCTCGATCTGGTTGACCCAGCCGATCACACCGCCACCCACGTGGACCGCGTCGGCGAACCCGGCGGACTTCAGCACGGCGAGGACTTCCGCGGAGCGGACACCCGTCTTGCAGTGCAGGACGATCTTCTTGTCCTGCGGCAGGTCCTGGAGCGCGGTGCCCATCAGGAACTCGTTCTTGGGGATCAGGCGGGCGCCGGGGATGGAGACGATCTCGTACTCGTTCGGCTCGCGGACGTCGATGATGTCGATGTTCTCGCCCTCGTCGATCCACTCCTTGAGCTGCTTGGGAGTGATCGTCGAACCGAGCGCCGCCTCCTGGGCCTCCTCCGACACCACGCCGCAGAACGCCTCGTAGTCGATCAGCTCGGTGACGGTGGGGTTCTCGCCGCAGACCGCGCAGTTCGGGTCCTTGCGCACCTTGACCTGGCGGTAGGTCATCTCCAGGGCGTCGTAGATCATCAGCCGGCCGACCAGCGGCTCGCCGGTGCCGGTGAGCACCTTGATCGCCTCGGTGACCTGGATGGAACCGACGGACGCGCAGAGCACGCCGAGCACGCCGCCCTCGGCGCAGGAGGGCACCATGCCCGGCGGCGGGGGCTCCGGGTACAGGCAGCGGTAGCACGGCCCGTGCTCGCTCCAGAAGACCGACGCCTGACCGTCGAAGCGGTAGATCGAACCCCACACGTACGGCTTGTTGAGCAGCACGCAGGCGTCGTTGACCAGGTAGCGGGTGGCGAAGTTGTCCGTACCGTCCACGATCAGGTCGTACTGGGAGAAGATCTCCATCACGTTGTCCGCTTCGAGGCGCCCCTCGTGCAGCACGACGTTGGTGTACGGGTTGATGCCCAGGACCGTGTCCCGGGCGGACTCCGCCTTGGACCGGCCGATGTCCGCCTGGCTGTGGATGATCTGGCGCTGCAGGTTCGACTCGTCCACCTCGTCGAACTCCACGATGCCCAGGGTGCCGACGCCGGCGGCGGCGAGGTACATCAGAGCGGGCGAGCCGAGGCCGCCCGCGCCCACACACAGCACCTTGGCGTTCTTCAGACGCTTCTGTCCGTCCATCCCGACATCCGGGATGATCAGATGGCGCGAGTACCTGCGGACCTCATCGACGGTGAGCTCGGCGGCCGGCTCGACCAGGGGTGGCAGCGACACGGGGACTCCGTAAGAGGTGGGAGCATGGTTGTTCTTCCGTAACACTGCCACGGCCCGTCTCATTCCGAGACACCTGGTCCGCGCAGCGAGACGTTCCCGTCCCACGTGCCGGGCACCGGCCGCGCCGGGGCGGCACGGGGCGGCGTCACCCGGCCGGTCACCCCGGCCACGGGCGGTGCCCCGGCCACCCCGGTCACGAGCGGCGCCCGGCCACCCCGGCCACCGGCGATCCGGTCCCGGCCATCCCGCTCACGGGCGGCGCCCCGGGGAACCGGCCGGCCGGACCGCCGGGCGCGCCGGAGCGCGGGACACCCGGTGCGCCGGGTCGCGCGCCGGTGCGCGGGGCCGGCCGAGGCGCGGCCGGGGCGGTCCACGGCCGTCAGATGCGGCAGGCGGCCTCCATCCAGATGTCGGCCAGGGACTCCTCCAGGGCGATCCGGGGGCGCCAGCCCAGCCGGTCCCGGGCGGTCCGCACGTCGGCCTGCTGCCAGCCACCGCATCCGTCGGGGTAGGGGTGGACGGTGACCGGAGCCGCCGCGGGGTGGTCCTGGCCCCCGCCCGGACCACCACCCGCCGGGGCGCCCGGCGCCTGGAGCAGCGGTTGCCGGGCGGCCGGGATGTCCACCTCGTGCAGCGCGCCCCCGAACCCGGCCACCCGGGCGAGCACCCCGGCGGCGTCCCGCAGCCGGACGGCCCGGCCGGTGCCGATGTTGACCACCCCCTGGGCGGCCGACAGCGAGGCGGCGTGCACCGCCCGCGCCACGTCCCGGACGTCCACGAAGTCCCGCTGTACGCCCAGGCCGCTCAGCCGCAGTTCACTCTCCCCGGCCTGCATGGCGCGGCGCATGGCATCGGCGAGCCGGCCCAGCGGCGAACCGGCGGGGGTGCCCGGCCCCACGGGGGAGAAGACGCGCAGCACGATGGCGTCCAGCCCCGAGCCGAGGACGAGTTCGGTGGCACCGAGTTTGCTCACCCCGTACGGCCCGCCGGGGCGCGGGACGGCGTCCTCCGCCGTGGACGAACCGTGCTGCGAGGGTCCGTACTCGGAGGCGCAGCCGAGCTGGACCAGCCGGGCCGCGCAGCTGCTGCGGCGCATCGCCTCGCAGACCGTCGCCACCGCGACGGTGTTGTGCCGGAGGAGTTCGCGGGCCCCGCCCCGGGTGGCGCCGGCGCAGTTGATCACCACGCCGGGGTGCACCGCGTCCAGGAAGCGGGTGAGCGCGCCGGGGCTGCCGGTGGACAGGTCGAACCGCACATCGGCGTCGTCGCCGCGACCGAGCGCGGTGAGCTGGACCGACGGGTCGGCGAGCAGGTGATCGGCGACGTAGCGGCCGAGATATCCGCTGGAACCGAGCAGCAGGACCCTCATCACTCACCCTCCAGCGGCAGTTCGGGCGCCTGGGGCGTTCCGGAGGGATGGTCGGTCATCTTCGTGACTCCTCATGGGATGCGCGGTGGAGACGGTCGGTGGGCCGGACGGGCGGGGGGGCCGGGGTCGGTTGGACGGACGCCGTACGGGGTCCGGTTGCCGGCGGGGTCCGGCCGGTGGGGTCCGGGGCCGGCGGGGTCGGTCCGGTTCCGGGCACCTCGCCGGGGGCAGCCCGGGACCGTGGGGCGACGGCTCCGGAGCAGGGACGGCCGGAGCGCCCCGGGCGCGCCGGCCCGGCACCCCGGCCCGTACGGCGGCGTGCGCGCCGGAGCGTGGTGCGGGGTGCGTGCCGGAGCGCGGCGCGTACCGCACGCCGGGGCGGCTCCTGGCGTACGTGCCGGGACGGAGTGCGTCCCGCGCATGGGGACGGGCCGTGGCGTACGGGCCGGACCGGAGCCGGGGGGCCGGGTCGGGGCGGGGGCGGCGGTCACGGCAGCGGCCGGTGCCGGGCGGCAGCCGACCCCGGCCGGCGGCGGGAACAGGGGGTCCGGCCGCACGAACGGCGGGACAGGGCGCGCCGGCGGCCCCGGGCAGGACGGGACGACGGCAGCGAGGGGGCCGAGGGAGGGGACGGCCGTGTCCGGGCCGCCGTGGACGGCGATGACGGCGCTGACGGCGGCGCCACCGGGGGCGACCGGCGGGCCGGGACCGGCGGGGGTGCCGGCAGCGACCGGCGGGCCGCTGCCGACGGACGCGCCGGCGTCGACGGGTGTTCCGGGGACGACGGGCTCAGTGAAGTCGGAGGGGGCGCCGGACGGGAGGATGCCGTCCGAGGCGGCTCCTGGGGTGTGCCGGGGGCGTGACAGGCACCCTCCGGGACCGGTAAGCCCCGGCCGGGCCGGACGGGCACGGACGCCCCGGCGGACCGCGAGGGGCGGCGGGCGCCTCGGCGGCACCCTCTGGTGAAACGGTCCGCCAGGGCGCCGGTGCCCGCCGCGCCACGGCGGCAGCGGGCTCCCGCCGGGCTGCCGGGCGCGGTCGGACGGGCGACCGCCGCCGGGCGGAAGCCGGGCCGCGGGCGGTCCGCCGTGGGGCCCGGGACCGTGCCGGGCACCGTCCCGCGGGCGGTGAGCCCTCCGCCGGAGAGGGCCCGACCGCCGCGCCCGGCGTAGGGCGTCTGCGCCCGGTGCCCGCGCCGAGCGCCCGGCACCCGTGCCCGGCACCCGCGCGTGGTGTGCGCGCCGTGCGCGCCGGTGGGCGGAGGCAGCCGGTGGTGCGGCGCCCGGCCCGCCGCGCCCGCACGTCCCCGTCCCGCGGCCGCGTTCGGCCCGTCGGACGTGCCGTTCCCGCCGACGCGCCGACGGGTGCCCCGGACCCCGGCACGGACGCCGGACCCTGCGGGGTGGTGCGGGGCCCGTGAGCGGCGGTCGTACCGGAGCCAGGGCTCCCCGGGTGCGAGGGGAAGGCCCCCCTCCGGGAACAGTCCCATCCGCATGTGCGCACCCCCGCTCCTGTTCGGCAGCCGCCGTCCGGCAGCGGAAGCACGTTATGCGCGGGGTGCGGTGGTGCGACGGACGGTTGTCCGTCGCACCACCGGAAGGGGTGAAAGCCCGTAACCTTCGACGCTCGTCCGCGTTGTTGCGCGGCGGTCATGCCATCGCCACGGTGGGCCCGGCGTCGCACCGTGGCCGGGCGTCCGTACCCCGCCCGGGGCGTCCGCCGGCACCGGCCCGCCGGGACACCGACCACCGGGACACCGACCGCCGCCCCCGGCCGAGGGCCCCGGCCACGCCGGTCGGCCCGGCCCAAGCCCCCGGAGGAGGACTTCCGTGCGGGACACGGGGAGCGCGGGATGCGGGAAGTAACGGGAAGTACGGGGACCCCCGGCGCCGGACCCCGGCGGACAGCACGCTCGCCGGCCCCGACCCCACCCCACGGGGAACGCCTACGGCGCACCGCACACACCACCGCACCAGACCGTGCCCCGCCCGCCGGGCCAGGACGTGGCGGTCAGGACGTGGTGCTCAGGGGCGCTCAGGGTGTGCGGTCCCGGCACCCGGTCAGGACGTGGGGTACGGCCAGGCGTTGATCCGGCAGGTCGCCCCGTCCGTGGTGAGGAACTTGGTCTGCTGCATCATCACCGGGGCGAGGGCGCCGTCCGCGGAACAGAACTCGTGGTTGCGGCCCAGCCGGTGTCCCACCTCGTGGTTGATCAGCATCTGCCGGTAGGTGTGGAGCTTGTCGTCGCCGTAGGTGGCGGCGCCCTGCGCCCAGCGGTAGGCGTTGATCATGACGCGCTCGGTGGAGGCGGAGTCGCAGGAGACGTTGTCCACGGTGGTGTCCAGGCCGGACTTGGCGCACCACTTCGCGGTGGTGGCCGGGCTGGCCAGGGTGATCACGAAGTCGGCCCGCCCGGAGGAGACCCGTTCGAAGGTGCGGGCGCCGCCGTGCCCCCAGCTGCGGTCGTCGTTGAGCGTCCTGTGCACCGCCTCGGCGAACAGCTCGCCGTCCAGCGGCAGCCCCCGTTCCACGTCCACCCGGTACCGCGTCACCGGGCCCGTGCCGGGCGCCTTGTCCCGTCCAGGGATGGTGGCGAAGCTGCCGTCGGCGGCCAGCCGCGGGTCGAGCGGGTACTTCCGCGCCATCTTCTCCGCGTACGTGGCGGGGGCCGCCGGGGGGCGTGCTGGTACGGGCGGGGGGCGGGCCGGCCCTGTCCGCGGGAGGCGCCGGAGTCGTCGCGGGCCGGCACGTCCCTGCGGCTGCGCGCCGGCGTGCGTCTCCTGGGCCCCTTCGGAGACCTGGCCGGCGACCACCACCGCGAGCACGGTGGTGACCGCGGCGGCCGCCACCCCGGTGAACGCCCGCCCGCGCCCGGGCCGGCCGGGACCCGCGGCCCGGGTACCGCCGCCCCCGCCGTCCGCGGAGCGCGTGGTGGACCGGGCCGCCGGCGGCGGCGCGACGCCCTCGCTCGCCGTGCTCACCGGGGCGGCCGGGCCACCGCCGGGCACACCGGCGGTCGCCCCCGCCGCCTGGGGCTCGGGCGTGCCGCGGAGCCGCGCGTCGAGCGCGTCGAACGCCGCGACGTCCTCGTGGCGCGGACCGGGTACGGTGCGTCGCCGGCCGCCGGCGGGGCGGCCGGCCGTCCTCGCGCCCGCCCCGGCCGCATCCGGTGCCGCCGGCCCGGGCGTCCGGGGGCCGCGGCACGGAGGGCGCCGCACCGGGGGACGGGGCGGTGCCGGGGACCGCGCCGCCCGGAGCCCGCCGGACCCGGCCGGGCGCCGCCGGTGCGCCGGCAGCGGCTCGCGGTGCGCCGGCGGCGGCCCGCTGTCCGTCGGCGGCTACGCCCGGGGCACCGCCCAGCGGGCCCCAGCCACCGCCCGGCTCACGCTGCTCCGGATGGCCGCCGCGGACCGGCTCGGGGCGCCGCGCCGCCGGCGGCCGGTGCCCGGCACGGCGGGCCCGGGGGGCGGGGCGGGGGCCGGCCCGGGGTCCCGGACCGCCGGGTACTCGCCGGTGTCGTACCGGCCGTAGGGGTCGTAGGAGTCGTGGGCGGCGTAGGGCCGGAACCGGTGCTCCCCGGTGTCCTGCGGATCGGGGTCCCACCCTCCGTCGTACGGGCCCAGCCGCAGCTCCCCGGTGTCGTGGAGGGCAGGGAACTGCCCGGTGTCCGGGTCGGGGGCGGGGAACCGGAACTCCCCGGTGGTGTACGGCAGCGGATGCTGCCCGGTGTCGTGGACCGGGTAGCCGGGCGCGGGTTCCGGACTCCGGGGCCGGACCACGGCCGGCCCGGGGCCCACGGCCGCACCGGGCCCACCGGGGACAGCGGCCCGGGGCGCACCGGACGCGGCGGCGCCGGGGACCGGGGCACCGGCAGCGGTACCGGGCACCGCGGCGCCGGGCCCGCCGGCACCGGCCGGGGCGGCCGGGGGGCCGGCGTCCCTCCGCCGCTCGCGGGATTCCCGACCGCCTCGTGCGCTGTGCTTACCCACGCGCCGCACCGCTTCCGTCGTATTCGTCGAGGAGTTCACCGACGGCTCTCGCCACCGTCCCGGGGAACTCCATCATCGCCACATGGCCGGCGTCCATCAGGGTCAGCAGCCGGGAGTCCCGGAACGCCCGGGCGGCCCGCAGCGCCATCCGGTGCGAGACCAGCAGGTCGCGCATCCCGTAGACGAGGAGGGTCGGCGCCAGCACCCGTTCCGCCTGCCGCCACAGCGAGTGCTGCCCGCCGAGGGTGTAGGAGTCCACGATGCCGCGCGCCGACCGGGCCATCGCGTCCCAGAAATAGGGCAGCTCCGCGCGCCGCTCCTGCTCCTCGACGGCCGCCGCGAGCGCCTCCGGGGTCACCCGGGAGGGGTCGCCGTAGTTGAGCGCCAGCACCTGGCGGGTCCGGTACTCGATGGTCCAGTCCCGGGTCATCCGGACGAAGAGCCGGGCCGCGCCGGGCAGGGCCAGCAGCGCGGTGGGGATCGCGGTGCGCTGCGGCCGCAGCTCCGGCAGCGCGGGCGAGACCAGGGTGAGGGTGCGCACCAGGTCGGGCCGGACCGCCGCCACCCGGGTGGCGATCGCGCCGCCCATCGAGTTGCCGAACAGGTGCACCGGGCCGCGGCCGGCGGCGTCCAGGTGGCGGATCACCGCGCGGGCGTGGCCGGTGATGGAGTAGTCGCCGTCGTCCGGCGGCGGGGAGTGGCCGAAGCCGGGCAGGTCCACCGCCTCCCCGTCCACCCGGTCGGCGAGCCGCTCCATCAGCGCGGACCAGTTCAGCGAGGAGCCGCCGAGCCCGTGGACGTAGAGCGCCGGGACCAGGCCCTCGCGGGCCGGGCGCCGTGCGCGGACCGCCAGGGTGAGTCCGGGCAGCCGTACGGTACGGACCGTCTCCCCCGCTCCGACGTGCTCGGACCGTGCGGGCGGCACCACCGGAAGGGCATGGGCATCCGGCGACTCGGTCGAAGACATGCGGCAATGTTACGAGACGATCACGCACGCATCCGTGTGTTCGCCGTCACAGCCTGCATGGCGCCGCCGCAGACCCTCTCCTAGGCTCGAATCACCCGGGCCGCAACGGGGCACCCGTACCCCAGCGAAGTGCATACCCTTGGACACCCGGAAGCCCGGAACCCCGGAAGGGCGGAGCGAGATGACAGTCGAACCGCACGACCCCGACACCTTCGAGGACGAGGCGGAGACCACCGAGATCGGCGTGGAGGCCCCGGAGGCGGACGCCGCGGAGCAGCAGGCCGACATCAGCCCGAACCGCGACGAACCGCTCATCGACGTCGATCCCGCCTCCGCGAACGAGGCCGATCGGGCCGAGCAGGCCCGCGTGGTCGAACTCAACGAGGACGACTATCGATGAGCTGCACCTTTTGCGAGCTTCCTGCGGGGTCCGATCCATGAAATTCTCCGCACGGACCACACGCGCCGCTGTTACCCGAAAGTACGATGGCGTGTGCGGTGAATGCCGTGCACGGAACGATCCATGGGAGGCGGCGTGACAGCCATCGAGCAGACCGAGGTGCGCCCGCGAGGCACGCGCCTTCCGCGCCGAGCCCGACGCAATCAACTCCTGGGGGCCGCCCAGGAGGTCTTCGTGGCCCAGGGCTACCACGCGGCGGCGATGGACGACATCGCCGAGCGCGCGGGGGTCAGCAAGCCCGTGCTCTACCAGCACTTCCCCGGGAAGCTGGAGCTGTACCTGGCCCTGCTGGACCAGCACTGCGAGGCGCTGCTGCACGCGGTGCGTTCCGCGCTGGCGTCCACCACCGAGAACAAGCAGCGCGTCGCCGCGACCATGGAGGCGTACTTCGCCTACGTGGAGGACGAGGGCGGCGCGTTCCGACTGGTATTCGAATCCGATCTGACCAACGAGCCGGCGGTGCGCGAGCGCGTGGACCGGGTCTCGATGGAGTGCGCGGAGGCGATCAGCGAGGTCATCGCCGAGGACACCGGCCTGCCCAAGGACGAGTCGATGCTGCTCGCGGTGGGTCTGGGCGGCGTCTCGCAGATCGTGGCGCGCTACTGGCTCTCCAGCGAGCGGTCGGTACCCCGGGACACCGCGGTGCAGCTGCTCACCTCGCTGGCCTGGCGGGGCATCGCCGGCTTCCCGCTGCACGGCGCCGAGGCGCACTGACCGACGCCGGCCGCTCGCGCCCCGTCCCGCCACCGTCCCCGCGGCCGGTGCCGGCGGCGGGGCGCGGGTGCGCGGCGGGACGGGAGCCGTCGGCCCCTGTTCGCTGCGGGCGTGCTCCGCACCGGCTCGGCGAGCCCCCGCACCGGGCTAATGTGTGCTGCGTACGGCGCGGCTGACCGCGCACCCAACTGACCGTCGGAGGGACATAGCCGTGGAGGTCAAGATCGGCGTGCAGCACGCGCCCCGGGAGATCACCTTGGAGAGCGGGCAGTCTGCCGAGGAGGTGGAGCGTGCCGTGGCCGACGCGCTCGCGGGCAAGGCGCAGCTGCTGAGCCTGGTGGACGACCGTGGCCGCAAGGTCCTGGTCCCGGCGGACCGGCTGGCGTACGTCGAGATCGGCGAGCCGAGCACCCGCCGGGTGGGCTTCAGCACGCTGTAGGACATGCGTCCACATGCCCGCCCCGGGCGGCACGGCCCACGCCGCGCCCCCGGCGGGTGGTGTGAAGGACGGCGGCGGGGCCCCGGGAGCGATCCCGGGGCCCCGCCGCCGTTCGGTGTGTGCGGGCACTTCCGCCACTGGTCCGTCCGGGGCCCGTCGCCGCTGGTCCGTCCTGGTCCCGCCGCCGCTGGTGTCCGCGGGCGCCTCCGCCGCCGGGTGTCCGGGCCTCACCCCACTGGTACGTCCTGACCCCCGTCGCCACTGGTGTCTGCGGGCTCCCCCCCCCCGTTATCTTCTTCGCGGTCCTGCAAGAGGGCCGCTGGCCTCCGGGCCCGGTATGACTGTTGCCCCCTGTCGAAGTAGATGACCTGGGGGGTGGTGTCACCGGGTCCGAGGGGTGCCGTCACAGACGCTGATCAGAGGTCCGACCACCGCCCGGCCGGGCGCAATGCCCAGCCCTCGCGGGCGGACAGGTCTGCATAACGTGGATGCGCGAGAACGGCTCCCGACCCAAGGGGCCGGCACACGTCGACACACATGTGGGGGCACGGTGATCAGCACCGACGGGGTGGACGTCTTCCTGGGCCTGGACGTCGGCAAGCAGACCCATCACGGCCACGGACTCACCCCGGCCGGGAAGAAAGTCTTCGACAAACCACTGCCGAACACCGAACCGAAGCTGCGGGCGGTCTTCGACAAGCTCAAGGACAAGTTCGGCACCGTCCTGGTGATCGTGGACCAGCCCGCGTCCATCGGCGCCCTCCCGCTCACGGTCGCCCGGGACGCCGGCTGCCAGGTCGCCTACCTGCCCGGACTCGCGATGCGCCGGATCGCCGACCTCTACCCCGGCGAGGCCAAGACCGACGCCAAAGACGCCACCGTCATCGCCGACGCCGCCCGCACCATGCCCCACACCCTGCGCTCCCTGGACCTGGCCGACGAGGTCACCGCCGAGCTGACCATGCTGGCCGGCTTCGACCAGGACCTGGCCGGCGAGGCCAACCGCACCAGCAACCGCATCCGCGGCCTGCTCACCCAGTTCCACCCCAGCCTGGAACGCGTCCTGGGCCCGCGCCTGGACCATCCGGCGGTGACCTGGCTCCTGGAGCGTTACGGATCCCCGACCGCCCTGCGGAAGGCGGGCCGCCGCAGGCTGGTCGAGGCCGTCCGCCCCAGGGCCCCGCGCATGGCCCAGCGGCTGGTCCAGGACATCTTCGCGGCGCTGGACGAGCAGACCGTCGTCGTCCCCGGCACCGGCACCCTCGACGTCATCGTCCCGTCGCTGGCGAAGTCCCTGGCCGCCGTCCACGAACAACGCCGGGCCCTTCATGCCCGGATCGAGGCCCTGCTGGAGGCCCACCCTCTTTCCCAGGTCCTGACCTCGATGCCCGGCATCGGCGTCAGGACCGCCGCCATCCTCCTGACCACCGTCGGCGACGCCAGCACCTTCCCCACCGCCGCCCACCTCGCCTCCTACGCCGGCCTCGCCCCGGCCACCCGGCAGTCCGGCACATCGATCCACGGCGAGCACGCACCCCGAGGCGGGAACCGGCAGCTGAAACGGGCGATGTTCCTCTCCGCGTTCGCAGCCCTCCACGACCCGGCCTCCCGCAGCTACTACGACCGCTGCCGAGCCCGAGGCAACCCCCACACCCAAGCCCTCCTCCGCCTCGCCCGCCACCGCATCAGCGTCCTGTTCGCCATGCTCCGCGACGGAACCTTCTACGAACCAAGAACCCCCGAACCGCTTGACGAAAAACATAGAGGCACCCCCCCCGCCGGCCCGTCCGGGCCCCACGGCCGAGGTGTTCGGCCCCCTCCCGCCGGGCACCGGCCTTCGGGCCCGGGAGGCCGCCCTCGCCGCCGGGCACCGGCCTTCGGACCCGGGAGGCCGCCCTCGCCGACGGGCCGCGCCCTTCGGGGGGCCCGCACACGCGTCCCCTCCGGGACCACCGCACGCACCCTTACGGGATCCGCCCGCGCACCCCTCGGGGCCACCACGCGCCCCCTGGGAGCGTCATGCGCACCCTTACGGGTCGGGCAGCGACCCCTTCGGGGAGGCCCGGCCTTGGACGGGCACCGGCGCGCCCGTGGGCCCGGCGGCCGGGCCGCGCCCCTACCGGCTGACCGCACCCCTGGGGCGCGTCGCACGGGTCTTCCGGCGGCAGCGCCACGCGGGGCCTCCCGCGGCCCCGCCCGAAGGCCCTCCGGCACGTGATCACCGGTGCCGCCGCCCCGTCCCGGGGCGCTCCGCTTCCGGCCGAACCGGCCGCCTCCCGGCCCGGTACAGGGTTGCCCACCCCGGGTGACGGGTAGGACGGGCAGGACCGGCCCACGGGGCATTTCGGTCCGCTTACGGGAAGGACGCACCATGATCTTGATCTGGGAAGCGCTCGGCTCGGCAGTGCTCGGCCTCGTCGTGGCGTTCCTCACCGCGCGCTGGCTGCCGCGGCGCCGGCTGCCCGCCCTGCCGCTCGTCCTGGGCACCGGGGCGGTCGCCGGGCTGCTGGGGACGTTCCTGGCGCACGCGGTGCTCGGCTCCGGCCACGCCCCGGTCACCCTGCTGGTGGCGGCCGGGTTCACGGTGGCGATGCTCTCCCTGCTGGTCCGCCCGGACCGGCGGCTCCGCCGGTCGGCCGCCGCCTGACCCGCCCGCCCCGCCGCCCCGCGCGGGCGCGGCGGGGCGGCAGGCCGCTGCGGGGTGCCGTCAGGCGGCCAGCCCCAGGGCGGCCATCCGCTTGGTGTGCGCCTCGGTGATCCGGGAGAACATCCGGCCCACCTCGGCCAGGTCGAAGCCGTCGGCCACCCCGCCGACCAGCATGGTGGAGAGCGCGTCGCGGTCCGCGACCACGCGCTGCGCCTGGGAGAGCGCCTCGCCCATCAGCCGCCGGGCCCACAGGGCCAGCCGGCCGCCGACCCGCGGGTCCGACTCGATCGCGGCGCGCACCTTCTCCACCGCGAAGGTCGCGTGGCCGGTGTCGTCGAGCACCTGGAGCACCAGGGCGCGGGTGTCGGAGTCCAGCCGGGCGGCCACCTCGCGGTAGAAGTCGCTGGCGATGGAGTCGCCCACGTACGCCTTGACCAGGCCCTCCAGCCAGTCCGAGGGCGCCGTCTGGCGGTGGAACTCGTCCAGCGCGGCGGCGAACGGCGCCATCGCCACGGTCGGCTCCTCGCCGACGGCCGCCAGCCGGTCCCGCAACTGCTCGAAGTGGTGGAACTCCGCGGAGGCCATCTTCGCCAGCTCGGCCTTGTCGTCCAGGGTGGGGGCCAGCTTGGCGTCCTCCGCCAGCCGCTCGAAGGCGGCCAGCTCGCCGTAGGCCAGGGCGCCCAGGAGATCCACCACGGCGGCCCGGTACTGGGGATCGGCGGATGCCTGCGCCCAGTCCTGGGCGGCGATCCCGC
The DNA here is from genome assembly GCF_016031615.1 of Streptomyces pactum. Lineage (GTDB taxonomy): Bacteria > Actinomycetota > Actinomycetes > Streptomycetales > Streptomycetaceae > Streptomyces > Streptomyces pactus. Next base: position 5,011,107 of record NZ_JACYXC010000001.1, on the reverse strand, counting down.
TGTACTCACTCTCCGGCACGGCACGACCTTTCACATCGGCAGCCGAGCGTCGTGTCGGCTGTTCACTCCCCCGCCGTACGTCGCCACGCCCGGCGGGGCCTGTCCGTCACGGTCCTGACCGGCAGCCCCGCGACCGCCTCGACCGGGTCGGACGGCCTGGTCGGAGCTTCGGTCCCGAAGCGCACAATAGTCCGCGAGCGGCACCGGGGAACACCGCGGGGAAGGTGCCGCCCGCCGCCCGCCGGCGCGGTCCGGACGAGGCTCGTGTCCTCGCCCCGGTCACACATGCGGCTATCCGGGGTACAGTGATAAGGCGCCCGCCGACTATCGGCGGGTTGTTCCACGAATGCGGATGCCCGGTCGGTGGCCCGATCGGCTCCAACCCGACCGCCCTCCGCGCGGCGCGTATGCCAGATACGCACAGCAGGAGGGACCCGCTCGCGGCAAGAGCGCAGAGCGAAGGCAGTGGTCCCGCGCCGTCCGGCCGAACCCGACCGGTACGCCAACCAGCGCGGTACATGACCCCCTTCGCCACCTCGCGTCGCGTCTCACAGAAGAGGCAAGCACCCTGTCCACTTTCCGAGATCTGGGTATTCTCCCCGAGACCGCCGAGGCGCTCGAAGCCGTCGGCATCACGTCCCCGTTCCCCATCCAGGAGATGACGCTCCCGGTGGCCCTGGCGGGCTCCGACGTCATCGGCCAGGCGAAGACCGGCACCGGTAAGACCCTCGGCTTCGGCCTCCCCCTGCTGGAGCGCGTCGTCGTCCCCGCGGACGTCGAGGCCGGCCGGGCCAAGCCCGAACAGCTGACCGACACCCCGCAGGCCCTCGTGGTGGTTCCCACCCGCGAGCTGTGCACCCAGGTCACCAACGACCTGCTCACCGCGGGCAAGGTGCGGAACGTCCGGGTCCTGTCGATCTACGGTGGCCGTGCCTACGAACCGCAGGTCGAAGCCCTGAAGAAGGGCATCGACGTGGTGGTCGGCACCCCCGGCCGGCTGCTGGACCTGGCGGGCCAGAAGAAGCTGAACCTGTCGGCCGTCAAGTCGCTGGTGCTGGACGAGGCCGACGAGATGCTCGACCTGGGCTTCCTGCCCGACGTCGAGAAGATCATCCAGCTGCTGCCGGCCACCCGGCAGACCATGCTCTTCTCGGCCACCATGCCGGGCCAGGTCATCTCGCTGGCGCGCCGCTACATGTCGCAGCCCACGCACATCCGCGCCACGGCGCCGGACGACGAGGGCGCGACCGTGGCCAACATCACCCAGCACGTCTTCCGCGCGCACTCGATGGACAAGCCGGAGATGGTCGCCCGCATCCTCCAGGCCGAGGGCCGGGGCCTGGCGATGATCTTCTGCCGCACCAAGCGGACCGCCGCCGACATCGCCGACCAGCTCTCCCGGCGCGGTTTCGCCGCCGGCGCGGTCCACGGCGACCTCGGCCAGGGCGCCCGCGAGCAGGCACTGCGCGCCTTCCGCAACGGCAAGGTGGACGTCCTGGTCTGCACCGACGTCGCGGCCCGCGGTATCGATGTCGAGGGTGTGACCCACGTCATCAACTACCAGTCGCCCGAGGACGAGAAGACCTATCTGCACCGCATCGGCCGCACCGGCCGCGCCGGTGCGTCGGGTACCGCCGTCACCCTGGTGGACTGGGACGACATCCCGCGCTGGCAGCTGATCAACAAGGCGCTGGACCTGCCGTTCCCGGACCCGGAGGAGACCTACTCCACCTCGCCGCACCTGTACGAGAAGCTGGGCATCCCGGAGGGCACCAAGGGCGTCCTGCCGCGGGCCGAGCGCACCCGCGCCGGGCTCGCCGCCGAGGAGATCGAGGACCTCGGCGAGACCGGCGGGCGCGGCCCCCGTGGCCGTGGCGGCCGTGCCGCCGCCCCGGTGGCGGAGGAGCGTCCCCAGCGGACCCGCACCCCGCGCCAGCGGCGCCGTACCCGGGGTGGGGTGTCGGTGGACGCCGGTGACGCCGGGCCGGCCGCGGCCGAGGCGGTGTCCGCCCCGCCGGCCTCCGTGCCGGCCGACGGCGCGCCCGCCGAGCCGCGGCAGCCGCGTCGTCGCCGACGTACCCGGAGCGGCGCCGCCGAGCCGGCGGCCGAGCGCACCGTGCGTACCGCCGAGGGTGCCGGGCAGGCCCCGGCGCCGGCCGCCGAGGCGCTGCCGGAGGCCGTGCCGGCCGCCGCCGAGGTGACCGCCGCCCCGGCGACCACCACCGAGGCGGTCGCCGAGCAGGACGGGGCCGGGGCGGCCAAGCCGCGCCGCCGCCGCACCCGCACCACCAAGGCCACCGAGGCCGTCGCCACCGCCGAGGGCACCACCGAGGCGACCGGCACCACCGAGCCGGCCGACGCCGCGGAGGCCAAGCCGGCCCGCCGCCGGACCCGCGCCACCAAGGCGACCGCCAAGGCCCCCGAGGCCGAGGCCGCCGTGGCCACCGCGGAGGGCACGACGGAGACCACCGGCCCCGACGACGCCGAGGCACCCGCCAAACCGCGCCGCCGCACCCGCACCACCAAGGCCACCGAGGGCACCACCGAGGCGACCGGCACCACCGAGCCGGCCGTCGCCGCGGAGGCCAAGCCGGCCCGCCGCCGCACCCGCACCACCAAGGCCCCCGAGGCCGAGGCCGCCGTCGACGGCAGCGCCGCCCCGGAGGCCGCGGAGGCCAAGCCGGTGCGCCGTCGCACCCGGGCCAAGGTCCCGGCGGCGGAGGTCACCGCAGAGGGCTGATCAGGACACGCGGCACCCGTTCCGGGTACGCGCGCCCACCCGCGAGGGGCCCCTTCCGCCACGACGGCGGCAGGGGCCCCTGCGTCGTTCATGGGAGGGGGCCGGGGCGCGCACGCGGGCCGGATCACGCGCGGGGCGGAGCGCGCACAGGCTCGCGCGGGACCGGATCGCACAGGGCCGGATCGCACGGGCCCGGGCCGGCGGCCCGATAGCCTCGGCGGCATGAGTACGCCGCCGACCCTCACCCTGCCCGCCTGCGCCCGGGCGTACCCGCTGGAGACCGGGCGCGGGCGGTTCGCGGTCCACGACGCACGGCCGGACGGGCCGGTACGCGGTACGGCCCTGCTGGTCCCGGGGTTCACCGGCAGCAAGGAGGACTTCATCGCGCTGCTGGAGCCGCTGGCCGCCGCCGGGTTCCGGGTGGTCGCGGTGGACGGGCGCGGGCAGCACGAGAGCCCCGGCCCGGCGGACCCGGGTGCCTACACCCGCGAGGAGCTGGGCAGGGACGTACTCGCCCAGGCCGCGGCCCTCGCCGGGGAGGACGGCGGGGACGGGCGGCGCGTCCACGTGCTGGGGCACTCGCTCGGCGGCCTGGTCGTGCGGGAGGCGGTACTGCGGGACGCGGCCCCGTTCGCCTCGCTGACCCTGATGAGCTCGGGGCCGGCCGCCATCGCGGAGGCACAGCGGGCCCGGACGCGGATGCTGCTGGACGCCCTGGCCACCCTGGACATGGAGTCGGTGTGGCAGGCGATGCGACGGCTTGATCCGCCGGAGGCTCCGGAGTCCGCCACCCCTGCCGAGGTACGGGAGTTCCTGCACCGGCGGTGGCTGAACACCCGGCCGGAGCAGTTGCGTGCCACCGGCCGGCAGCTGCTGGACGAACCCGACCGGGTCGCCGCGCTGGCGGCGGTGGGGCTGCCCGTGCACGTGCTGTCGGGGGAGACCGACTACGCCTGGCCGGTACCGCTGATGGACGCCATGGCGGCGCGGCTGTCGGCCCGCCGTACGGTCGTGGAGGGCGCCGGGCACTCCCCCAACGCCGAGCGACCGGAGGACACCGCCGAGGCGCTCCGCGCCTTCTGGCTCGGCGCCGGTGCCGGGTAGCGGTCCGGCCGAAGGGCCTCCGGCCGGACGCGGACCCGCCCGTCCCCGCCCCTGACCCGCCTCAGGGTGCCCCGACCCCGACCCCGACCGACCTCGGGGTGCCCCGACCCCGCCCCTGACCGACCTCGGGGCTGCCCCGCCCGTCCCGGCACGTCCCGACCACGACCCCCGACCCGCCTCGGGGGTGCCCCGACCCCGCCCCTGACCGACCTCGGGGGTATCCCGGGCGGTCAGTACTGGGCCTGGAGGTGTTCCCAGAAGCCGTCCCGGAGGGCCCGCCGCAGGTCGGCGTGGGCCCGCAGGGAGAGCCGCAGCAGCGCCTCGGCCTCGAAGAGGAGTTCCTGGTCCACCGGGCCGGGCAGGTAGGGGCGGCCGGGCAGCAGCTCGGCGAGCGAGTCCCGGCCCCGGGCGGCGAGCCACTGGGCCGCGACCTGGGCGCCGACGAAGCGCACCTCGTCGCGGCCGGGCGCCGGGCCTCCGGCCCCGGCCTCGCCGTACGGCTCGTAGCCCTCGGTCCGGCGGGTCACGTACGGCCGGCAGAAGTCGAGGTCGAAGGTGCGCTGGCTGTCCACCTCCCACAGCAGCGGTTCGGCCTGGTTGCGGCCCTCCACCGCGTCGATGCCCCACAGGTGCACCCGCGCGCCGTACCCCTGGGCCGCCTCCACCGCGCTGACCAGGTCCTCGTCACCGCCGATCAGGACGGCGTCGCCGATGGCGCGGTGCCGCGCGAGCGACTCCAGGTCGCCGCGGATCAGCGAGTCCACGCCCTTCTGCTGGTTGTTGGCGTTGAGGTTGCCCAGCCGCACCTTGACGTCGGGGAGCTCGGCGATGCGCTGCTGCTCGGCGGTGTGGATGCGCCGGCGGGCGCCGTCGTACCAGTAGACGCGGAGCAGCCGGCTGTCGGGGAAGATCGCCCGCGCCTTGTCGATGAAGGCGTCGATGAACCCCTCGGCGTCCAGGGCGAAGGTCCGGCGGTCCTCGGTGCCGGCCACCAGCCGACCGGCGGCGGCGTAGACGTAGCCGGCGTCGGCGAAGATCGCGTGGGTGGACGGGGTGGTGGCGACCTCGGCGAGGACCCGCTGCAGCAGCTCGTTGGTGCGCTCGACGGCGGCGAGGAGCGCACCGAGGTGCGGCCGGCCGGCGTCCGGTGCGTCGAGGTCCGGCGGGCCGGGATCCGCCTGGGTCGGGGGGCTGGCGTCATTCATACGCCGTTCATTCTTGGGGTACGGCGCGGCGGACACAAACCGGTCGCGGTCCGGCGGCCGCCCGTCGGACGTGCGCCGTCGCGCCGTCGGTCGTCCACCGCCCGCCGTACGGGTGGGATTGTCCGGGCGGTTGCGGGGTACCCGGGTCCGGGGCGGCGGCACCGTCGTCCCGGACCGGACCTCGCCCCACCCGTCCCCGCGCGCCACCCGCCCCCGCTCGCCGCGCACCCCACCGGCCCGCGCCGCCGCACCGCCGTACCCCCGGCGCCCCTCGTCTCGCAGCCGCACCCCTCAACTCGGACGGCCGCGCGACCCAGCACGTTATTTAGCCTCACAAAAATTTTCGTTAGCGTAGGGAATGTTTCACCCCTACCGTCCGTTGAACAGGTACGAAACCGTGCACGGCAGTGTGGCCGTGCGCAGTGGTTGCTCCGCAGGAGGACATTCCGACGAAGGGAGAAGCCTGTGCGCTTCGAGATAATGCGCCTGGACGACATCGACGGCACCGCCGTGGACAGCACCGTCGTGGACGCCGCCTCCGTCAACCGGATCGTGCAGCAGGCCGCCGCAGTCGGCCAGCGCATCTACATCCGCCCCGCCGAAACCGCCGCCTCGTAACCGCCCGACGGCCACCGTCGCGGCGCGGCACGTATACGCGACGCGGGCGGCGGACACCGGGCGGAGCCGGGGCGGACCCCGGCGCACCCCCGAGACAGCGGCACGGCGCCCCCGTACGGAATGTTCCGTACGGGGGCGCCGTGGTGTTCCGGGACCGGCGCGCCGGGAGGCCCCGGGGCGGTCGGCGCGACCGGCCGGCCGCCGGGGCAGGGCGGGGTCAGGCGCCGTGGATGACCTGGGTGACGCCGTTGATGATCTGCTGGACCGCGATCGCGGAGAGCATCATCCCGGCGAGCCGGGTCACCAGCACCACACCGCCGTCCTTGATCACCCGGATGATCAGCAGCGAGTACCGCATGACCAGCAGCAGCACCACGTGCATCGCCACGATGGCGGCCCAGACCGAGACCTGGCCGCCGAAGCCGTCCGCGTGCTGCACCGCCAGGATCACCGAGACGATGGCGCCCGGGCCGGCCAGCAGCGGCATGCCCAGCGGCACCAGTGCCACGTTCACGTCCTTGGTCTGCTTGGGCTCGTCGGTCTTGCCGGTCAGCAGGTCCAGGGCGATCAGGAGCAGCAGCAGTCCGCCCGCGATCATCAGCGCGGGCACCGAGACGTGGAGATAGTCCAGGATCCGCTGGCCCAGGATGCCGAACACGGCGATCACGCCGAAGGCGACCGCGACCGCCTGCCAGGCCATCCTGCGCTGCACCTTCAGCGGCCGGCCCGCGGTGAGCCCGAGGAAGATCGGGGTGATCCCCGGGGGGTCCATGATGACAAAAAGGGTGAGAAAGAGGGATCCGAAGACGGCGACGTCGAACACGGTGATGCCTTGCTGGGGTGAAGGGGTGTGAAGGGTGCTGCCTTGCGGCGTACTGAAGGGGAGGAGGTGACCGGCCGGGCGGGGCGCGGGCCCGCGGGAGGGCTCGCGACCGGCGGACAGCCCCGGCGGCCGGGCCCCCGCGGCCGCGGTGGCGCGGGCAGGGGGGGGTCCGGTGGGTCCGACGGAGTCCGGCCCCGGTGGCCGGGGCGGCGGCCGGTGCTTAGCGGAGGGCGCTTCCGCCGGTGCCCGGCACCGGGAACGCCCCGGTGGCACGGCGCACGATCTCGCCGTAGATCTCCGGGTCGGTGGTGTACTCGCCGAGCCGGCAGGTCTTCCGGCTGCCGTGGTAGTCGCTGGAACCGGTGGTGAGGAGTCCGAGGTCGGCCGCGAGACCGCGCAGCCGGGCGCGGGTGGGCCCGTCGTGGTCCATGTGGTCCACCTCGACGCCGTCCAGGCCGGCCGCCGCCAGCTCGGCGATCACGCTCTCCGGGACGCACCGGCCGCGCTTGACCGCGAGCGGGTGGGCGAAGACGGCCACCCCGCCGGCGCCCTTGACCAGCCGGACCGCCTCGAAGGGGTCCAGCTCGTGCTTTCGGACGTCGGCCCGCCCGCCGTTGCCGATCCACTCGGCCGTGAAGGCGTCGGAGACCGTCGGCACCACGCCGAGTTCCACCAGCGCGGTGGCGACGTGCGGCCGGCCGACGGCGCCGTCGCCGGCGATCCGTGCCACCTGCTCCCAGGTGACCGGCACCCCCAGCTCCTGGAGCCGGGCGACCATCTTGCGCGCCCGCGGCTCGCGGTCGTCCCGCACCAGCTCGCGCTCCCGGGCCAGCTCCGGCTCGTCGGGGTCGAAGAGGTACGCCAGCAGGTGCAGGCTCACCCCTTCGCCGTCGGCCGGCCCGGCCGGGGCGAGGCGGCAGGAGAGTTCGGCGCCGGTGACCAGGGTCAGCCCGGCCGGCAGCGCGTCGAGCGCGGCCCGGTGTCCGGCGACCGTGTCGTGGTCGGTGAGGGCGACGACGTCCAGCCCCGCGGCGGCGGCGTTGCGCACCAGCTCCGCCGGGGTGTCGGTGCCGTCGGAAGCAGTGGAGTGGGTGTGCAGGTCGATGCGCACGACGCGTACTCCAAGCTGCGACCGGGGACAAAAGGGGACCGCACCACTGTACCGGGCCAACGAGGGCGTCCCGCACCGCTCCGCCGGCACCGCGGCCCCCGCCGGAACCGGGTGGGCGCGACCCCACCGGCCGGGACGCACGGGCGCCCGGGGGCACGGCCGGGCGGAGCGATCCGGGGACGGGGAGACCCGCGCCGGGGCGACGGCGGGGACGGGCGCCGGGGCGACGGCGGGCACGTGCGCCAGGCGTGGCACGGGCGTGCGCCGGGAAGCGGCCGGGGCGGGTGGCCCGGGGACCGATGAGGCCGGGACCGACGGACCGGGGCGGGCAGACGGGGCGGGCTACCCTGGACGGCGGGGGCCGGGCGGCGGCCCGGCACCGGTGGCCGGAGGGCAGTGGCCGGCGGCGGGCCCCGGACGGGACGGGGGTTCCGGTCAGGGCGAACCCGGACCGGAACAGGGCAACCGGTCAGTGCGAACCCCCCGCAGGGGACGGGGCGGCGGGTCAGGCTGAACCCGGGCAGGGACGCGGCAGTCCGTCAGGGTCAGGAAGGACCCCCGGACGGGACGCAGGCGGCCGGTCGCAACCACGAGCGACGCCGGGCGGTCCGGGCCGACAGGCGCCCCCGGACCGCACACCGGCAGCCGGTCAGGGCGAACCGCGGACCGGAACGGGGCGGCGGTGGCCCGGGACGGGACGGGGCGACGGATCAGGGGAAGGGGCCCGGAACAGGGCGGCGGGTCGGGGGTGAATCCCGAACGCGTCAGGGCGGCGGGTGGCCCGGGTCGGCGATCAGCCGGGGCGAGAGGGGCCCCGCAGGGCAGCAGCTCGACCTCCGCCCCCGCGTCCCGGACGTCGGCCAGTACCAGCTCGTCGTACATCAGCAGGCCGGTCTGCTCGGGCCAGACCACCGCCCACAGCCACAGCCCGCGGGCCTCGCCGGCGAAGACCGCCCGGTCCGGCGGGGCCCCCTCGACGTTCCACAGCGGGGTGGGCCGGCCGGCGGCGAGCACCTTGACCGGCGGCGGCTTGTCCACACACATCCCGGGGCCGGGGTCCGGGCCGGGGAGGCCGGCGAAGCGGGCGCCGAGCCCCACCCCCAGCTCCTCGGCGATCAGCAGCAGTTCCCCGGGGCCGCCGAGCGGACCGGGGCCGGAGCACGCCACCACGGTGGCCCGGCCGCCGCTGCGGTCGTCCCCCGCGGACGCCACCCCGGTGAACAGCCAGCCGACCGGCAGCGGCCACGGCATCCACACCGGTACCTGGGCACGGCGCACCACGACCGCCAGCGCCTCGACGCTCGGCGGGACCACGGGCTGCAACGGGAACACGGTGCCGTGCACCGCGCACTGCCAGGAGTCCGCGAAGAGGCCGGGCGCCCGCACCCGGCCACCGCACTTCGGGCAACTGGGTTCGCCCCTCATAAGGCCCCACGGTCCTCCCCGGCGGACGCCGCGTCAAGGACGATCACCCGTCCGGCCCCTGGTATATGCCGCCGGAACATCCTTCCGCGCGCCGGGCACCCCGTCGGCCGAGCGCCGGGGTGGCCCGCCGCCGGAGCGCCGGCCCGGGCCGGGGCGACGGCACCGCGCGGCACGACCGCTCCCCGGAGGCCCGCACCCGGCGGAGCCCGCGCACGGCCGGGGCCACCCGCCCGACAACCGGTGAGGGAAAGGGTCCTGGTCCGTCATGCCCCGGAGCGACCGGCACCCGGCCCGGCAGAGGCCGCACCCCACCCAGACCGGCAGGGGCCGCGTCCGGTGCCTGGCCCGGCAGAGGCCGCGCCCGGCACCCCGCCCCGCAGATGCGGCCCCGGCGAAGGCGGCACCCGGCAGACCCGGGACTGCGCGCGGCCCGGCCGGCGACGCCACCCGCGCGGTGCCGCCGCACACCCGCCCGGCCGCCCCGGGCGATACGGCGCCCGTACACCCGGCCGCATGGCCCCGGCCGCCCCCGGCCGATCAGTCCAGCGGTACCCCCGCGCGCAGCGGGTCGCGCAGGTCGGTCCCGTGCCGCAGCCACCGCTCCTGGAGCTGGGCCGCCCCGTGCACCCGCTTCCACGCCGCCTCGTTGGGGGTCATCGGGAGCAGCGGCAGGAAGCGGACCGGGTCCATCGGCTCATCCAGCGTCAGGTCCTCGACCAGCCCGCCGGGTTCGGCGACGAGCACCGAGGTGAACGGTGCCCCGGGCCACAGCGGCCCGCCCACGTCCAGCGACCCGCCGGGGGCCACGATCACCCCCTCGACCTGGGGGGATGCGGCGAGCACGGCCAGCGGACGGAGCACCTTGTCCAGGTCCGCCCCGGCCACCCGGCCGAGCCGTACGGTGATCAGCAGCTCGGCGCGCGGCCCGCGCACCGGGTCGGCGAGCACGGCGGTGGGGTCGCTCATCGGCTGGGCCGACATCCCGAGCGTGGCGTACCGCACGACGTCGCCGTCGGTGAACCGCAGCACCTCGATGCGGTCCGTGCCGAGGAAGGTCACCGCGGCCCGCGCGTCCGGTTCCCCCAGCGCGGTGCGCAGCCGGGCATCGACCAGCTGAAGAACGTCTGACATACGGCGACCCTACTGCGCGCCCGGCCGGGCTCCCGCGGCCCGGGCACGGCAGCGGCGCCACACGGCCCGGGCCAGGAACACGGCAGCGGCACGACCCGGCGCGGAGAGGACGGGGCCCGTACAGCAACGGACAGGAACGGACGGGAATGAACGGGCCCGAACGGGGCCCGAACGCCGCACAGCGGGCCCATGCCCCGCACCACGGGCGGGGCATGGGCGGCACCCGGGCGGGCAGAAGCGGGGCAGGACACGTCCGGGCCGTCCGGCGCGGACATGTGTATGGAACAGGCAAAGAGGCACGGCGGCGGGCGCGGTGGCTGCTAGCCTTGACGTCTGCCCAGGGAGTTACGTCGTCCCCCAGCGGGGACCGGCCGGAGGAGGTGGGGCTGCGGTGGATCCGAGTCGACCGTGCAGTACCGGCAGCTCTTCCGTCGTCCCGCTCGGATGCCTTCCCCGGTGATCTGACCCTTCCGTACCCACTGTCCGGCAGTGGAAACACGAGAAGTGTGCCGGCGTCCGCAGCGCAGGCGGTTGAGCGTTCTCGTCTCGCTTCGTTCCCGTTTCTGCGTTCTTCCCCGCCGGTGCCATGCGGAGGAGTGCCGCCCGCTTTGCGGGCGTACGGCTCACCGTAGCCATGTACGTCCACCTTCCGGGCCGCGCTGCGTCCCGCGTGCGGTGCGCCGGCGGCCGGCCCGTGAAGGAGCCCGCCATGTCGATGATCCGCGACCTGCGCGCAGCCGTCCGTCCCGCCCTGCGCAGGGGCCACACCCCGCAGCCGTACGACACCACCCGCGACCCGTCGGCGTCGAGCGCCATCGTGGACTGCGCCGTCTACCGGGACGGCAGGCGGGTCAGCGACCACGTCGGGCCGTCCGAGGCGATGGCCCGGGTACGGGCCGAGGGCGGGTTCGCCTGGATCGGCCTGCACGAGCCGACGGAGCGTGAATTCGCCGGTATCGCCGAGGAGTTCGGGCTCCACCCGCTGGCCGTCGAGGACGCCGTCCACGCCCATCAGCGGCCCAAGCTGGAGCGGTACGACGACACCCTCTTCACCGTCTTCAAGACCATCCACTACGTGGAGCACGCCGAGCTGACCGCCACCAGCGAGGTGGTGCAGACCGGCGAGGTGATGTGCTTCACCGGGCGGAACTTCATCGTGACGGTCCGGCACGGCGGCCAGGGTTCGCTGCGGGCGCTGCGGCACCGCCTCCAGGACGACCCCGAACTGCTCGCCAAGGGCCCCTCCGCGGTGCTGCACGCCATCGCCGACCAGGTGGTGGACGGCTACATCGCGGTCGCGGACGCCGTGCAGGACGACATCGACGAGGTGGAGATCGACGTCTTCTCGGCCGGCGGCGGAGCCGGGGGCGGCCGGGGCACCCGGCGCGGGGGCGACGCCGGACGGATCTACCAGCTCAAGCGGGAGGTGCTGGAGTTCAAGCGGGCCGTGTCGCCGCTGCTGCGCCCGATGCAGCTGCTCAGCGAGCGGCCGATGCGGCTGGTCGACCCGGACATCCAGAAGTACTTCCGGGACGTGGCCGACCACCTCGCCCGCGTCAACGAGCAGGTGCTCTCCTTCGACGACCTGCTCAACTCCATCCTCCAGGCGAACCTGGCGCAGGCCACCGTGGCACAGAACGAGGACATGCGGAAGATCACCGCGTGGGCGGCGATCGTGGCCGTCCCCACCATGATCTGCGGCGTCTACGGGATGAACTTCGAGCACATGCCGGAGCTGCGCTGGCGGTACGGCTACCCGGCGGTGATGTCGGTGATCGTCGGCATCTGCTTCACCATCCACCGCAGCTTCCGGCGGAACGGCTGGCTGTAGCGGCGGGCCCGGGCCGCACGCCGGCGGCCCGTCCCGGGCGCGCCCACGGCGGGCCCGGGCTCAGGCGGCGGGTTCCGCGGCCCGCACCGGGCCGTCCTCCGCGCCGCCGCCCCGGCGGTCCGCACGGATCACCAGGGCGAGTCCGACCAGGATCACCGCCAGCGCCGGATAGGCGATCACCGGAGGCGTCTGGCCCAGCCAGAGCGCGGCGATCAGGGCCGCCCCGGGGGTCTCCAGCAGGATCGCGGTGGAGGTGACCGACGGCCCCAGCCCCTTCACCACCCGGTTGATGAGGGTGTGGCCGAGCAACTGGGCGGTGACCGTGAGCACGGCGAGCTTCAGCCAGGTCTCCCCGCTGTAGCCGCTCATCCCGGCCCCCTGGATCAGGGCGGCGGCGCCCAGCAGCACGGCGGTCACCGCGTAACAGACATAGGTGTACGCGGTGGTGCTGGCGGTGCGCCGCACCTCGGCACCGAGCACCACGTACCCGGCGGCCGCCATCCCGCCGGCCAGCGCCAGCGCGTCCCCGGCCAGGGCGCGCGGCGACACCGACAGGTCGACACCGGTCAGCAGCAGCACCCCGACGAAGGCGACCGCCATCCCGGTCCAGGTGGCCGCCGGCGGCCGGTGCCCGCGCAGCCGCAGCAGCAGCGCGGCCCAGATCGGCGTGGTGGTCACCAGGGCGGTGGAGGACGCGACCGAGGTCATGTGGAGGCTGGGCAGCCAGACGCCGAAGTGGACCGCGAGCAGCACGCCCGCGGCGGCGGAGAGCAGCAGCGTGCGGCGGCTCATGCCGAACACCTCGGCACGCAGCCCGCGGCGCAGCAGCACGAACGGGGTGAGCACCCCGATCGCCATGGCGTTGCGCCAGAAGGCGATGGCGAGCGCGGGGGCCGCGGTGGCGGCGATCAGCGGGGCGGACAGCGAGATGCCGGCCACCGCGACGGCGAGCAGCACCACGTCCAGCGAGGCGGTACCGGGGGTGAACCGGCCACGGGGGGCGGTGCCGTGCGCGTCCCCCGGCCGGCCCGGCCGGCGAGAGCGGGGGCGGGACGGCGGGCGGCGGACCGGGGGCGGGGACGAGCGGCGTTCACCGGCCCAGGGTAAGGCGCGTGCGTCCGGGACGGAACTGTCACCCTGCGGGTGCCGGGTGACGGGCCGCGGCGCGCACCGGGGTCTCCGGCCACGGCGGCACAGGACGCGGGGCGAGCGCCGGCGGCGGGACCCGGCGCAGGGCGCGGAGCCGGGGAGAGCTGGGCGGCCGGGCGCGCGGAGCCGGGTGGGCCGGGGGCCGGGCCGGGGGCGCGATGCGGGCCACCGGGCGGCGTGCCGGCCACCGGGGCCGGGACGGGCGGGGCGGCAGGGGGCCGCCCGGCCGGGGCGGCTGGGCGGCGCGGCGGGGTCCTACAGTGAGCGTCATGACGCAGACGCTGATGGACCGCGCCCTCATCGAGGAGGCGACCAAGAAGTCGGGCCTCATCTGGGTGGAGGGCCCCCAGGGCGCCACCCGGTCGCTGTGGCACGTGTGGCACGACGGCGCCGCGTACGTCGTCGGCGGTCCGGGCGAGCAGCCGCTGGACGGCCTGGGGCTGACCGACGGGGGGACGGCCACCGTGACGGTGCGCAGCAAGGACAAGGGCGGCCGGCTGGTGTCCTGGCCGGCCCGCGTCACCGAACCGGCGGTGTCCGGTGAGGAGTGGACCGCGGCGGCCGGGGAGCTGAAGGGGAAGCGGCTGAACGCGCCGGACGCGGAGCGCATCACCGAGCGGTGGGCGGCCGAGTGCCGGGTGCTGCGGCTGGAGCCGCTGCCGGACGCGCCGCACCCGCTGCCGGACGGTTCGCTCGCGGCCCGTCCGCTGCCCAGCCCCGCGGTCACCCGGCGTCCGGTACCCGCCGCGCTGCCGAAGCTGCTGGGGCGCCGCCGCCGCGCACGCGGCTGACCCCGCCCGGCTCCGCCGCCACCGGAACGTACCCCGGAACACCCCCCGGGCCGCCGGCGCGGACCGCCGCCGCCCGCCTCACGGCCGGACCGCCGCGCCACCGCTCCACCCACCGCGCCCGCCGGACGCCGACGCGGGAAAGCGGCCACCGGCACCGGCCGCCGGCACGGGAAACACCCGGCGACGCGGGAACCACCGCCGGCGCCCCGCCGGCGGTGGGAAAGCGCGCACCCGCACGGCAAAGCAACGGGAAAGCACCCGCCGTCGGCCCGGGAGAGCACCCCGCGGCGCGGGCGGTCGGCCCGGACGTGCGCTCCCGCCGCCGGTGGTCAGTCGTGGGCCGGCAGCTGCTGCCCGTAGTCCACGACGTCCTTCTTCTCCGGCGCCGTCAGCTCGAAGTCGCGGTTCCAGTCGGCGAGCCGGATGACGCCCGCGTCGCCCGCCCGCTGGAGGCGGAGCGGGTAGGGGGCGCCCTCCAGGGAGACGTCCACCGATCCGCCGCTGCCCTTCCCCGCCAGCACCCGGATGGTGCGGACGCCCGCCACCTCGCCGCGGTCGCCGGTGGTGAGGGTGCCGTGCAGCCCCAGCAGCCCGTCGAGCAGCACCTTCTTGTCGGTGAAGCCGCCGAGCTGCTGGTACGAGGGGTCCCCGACCGGCACCTTGACGTACTTGTCCTCCAGCTTGCGGGCGGCGGCCCGGTCGTCGGCGTCGGGGCCCCCCGGGCTGCCGGTCCCGGCGGAGTCGCCGCCGGTGTCCCCCGTGCCGGTGCCGTTCCCGGTCCCGCCGCCCCCCTGGGCACCTTCCTCGTGGGTCCAGAAGTCCGCGTCGGCCTTGAGGTAGAGGTCCTCGCCGACCCGCAGCAGCTCGAAGGTGGCGTCCTTGGTGGAGACCTGCCCGGTCCCGCCGTCCTCCTTCAGCCGCATGTCGAGCCGGTAGGAGCGGCCCTGGCTCACCACGGTTCCCGACAGGTGCACCGCGCGTGCGCCGAGGGCCGCCTTCCGCGCCTTGGTCTCGATCTTCGCGGCCGGGAGCCGGCCGACGCCGTTGGTGCCCTCGTCGGGATCCTTCTCCTCGCCGCCGCCGCATCCCACGAGCGCCACGGCCAGTCCCACGCACATCGCTCCGGTGCGAGCCATGTTCCCGATGCGCACGTCTGCTCCGCCTCCTGATGCCGATGCAGACCGCAGCGTACCGGTGCGGCGGGGAGCCGCCCGCAGGGTCCCGCACCGGGACGGCGGCGCGGGACGGGGCGCGTTAGCCTGAATCCGCATTGCGGGGATATGTGGGGTTATCTCGCGTGGTGGTACGGCACGGGCGACGGGAGGTGCTGGGATGGCGGCGGGCGGATCGAGGGTGTTCGTGTCCCATCTGGCGGGCGTCGCGGTCTTCGATCCCAACGGCGACCAGGTGGGACGGGTCCGCGACCTGGTCGCCACACTGCGCATCGGCGGCCGGCCGCCGCGCGTGCTGGGGCTGGTGGTGGAGGTGGCCAGCCGCCGCCAGATCTTCCTGCCCATGACCCGGGTGACCGGGGTGGAGTCCGGCCAGGTCATCACCACCGGCGTGATCAACATGCGCCGGTTCCAGCAGCGCGGCAGCGAGACCCTGGTGCTCGGCGAACTGCTCGACCGGCGGGTGCGGCTGCTGGAGTCCGACGAGGAGGTCACGGTGCTGGACATCGCCATCTCCCAGCTGCCGGCCCGCCGCGACTGGGAGATCGACAAGGTCTTCGTCCGCAAGGGCGGCGCCGGCCGGCGGGCGCGCGGGCTGCGCTGGAAGGGCGGCGCGGGGAAGGGTTCCGGGGAGACGCTGACCGTGGAGTGGTCGGCGGTCACCGGCTTCTCCGTCCCCGAGCACGAGCAGGGCGCGGAGAACCTGCTGGCCACCTTCGAACGGCTGCGCCCGGCGGACCTGGCGAACGTGCTGCACCACCTGTCCGCCAAGCGCCGCGCGGAGGTGGCCGCGGCGCTCGACGACGACCGGCTGGCGGACGTGCTGGAGGAGCTGCCGGACGAGGACCAGGTGGAGATCCTGGGCAAGCTGCACCAGGAGCGGGCCGCGGACGTGCTGGAGGCGATGGACCCCGACGACGCGGCCGATCTCCTCTCCGAGCTGCCGGAGGACGAGCAGGAGCGGCTGCTGGGCCTGATGCGGCCCCGGGACGCGGCGGACATGCGCCGGCTGATGGCGTACGAGGAGCGCACCGCGGGCGGCATGATGACCACCGATCCGGTGGTGCTGCTGCCGGACGCCACGGTCGCCGAGGCGCTGGCCCGGGTCCGCAACGCCGACCTGTCCCCGGCGCTCGCCGCCCAGGTGTACGTGTGCCGGGCGCCCGACGAGACCCCCACCGGCAAGTACCTGGGCACCGTGCACTTCCAGCGGCTGCTGCGGGACCCGCCGTTCACGCTGGTCAGCGCGGTCTGTGACACCGATCTGCGTCCGCTGCCGCCGAACGCCCCGCTGCCCGCGGTGACCGGCTACCTGGCGACGTACAACATGGTGGCCGCGCCGGTGGTGGACGAGGGCGGCGCGCTGCTGGGCGCGGTGACGGTGGACGACGTGCTGGACCACCTGCTGCCGGAGGACTGGCGGGAGCAGGCGCTGTACGGCGTGGACGTCCCCGGGGCGGGCGGCGCGGGCGTCCCCGGGGCGGGCGGCGCGCAGCCGCCGCGGGGCGCGCACGAGGCGCGGCGCGTGCCCCGTCCGCCGGGGGTGGCCGGTGGCCGGTGACCGCGTCCGGCTGGACCAGCCCAAGGGCCGGCGGCGCTCCTGGCGGCCGTCGTGGGACCCGGAGGAGTTCGGGCACGCCTCCGAGCGGATCGCCCGCTTCATCGGCACCGGCCGGTTCCTCATCTGGATGACCGCGTTCATCACCGTGTGGGTGCTGTGGAACACCACCGTCCCGGAGAGGCTGCGGTTCGACGAGTTCCCGTTCATCTTCCTGACCCTGATGCTCTCGCTCCAGGCGTCGTACGCCGCCCCGCTGATCCTGCTGGCCCAGAACCGGCAGGACGACCGGGACCGGGTCAACCTCGAACAGGACCGCAAGCAGAACGAGCGCAGCATCGCCGACACCGAGTACCTGACCCGGGAGGTCGCGGCGCTGCGGGCCGGGCTCGGCGAGGTGGCGACCCGGGACTGGATCCGGTCCGAGTTCGAGGACCTGGTCAGGGAGCTGGCGGAGCGTGGGGTATTCCCGCCGGAGAGTGAGGAACGCGACCGCTGAGGGACTTACCGGCGGGTCGCCTCCGCGCCGTACCATCGGGTCATGGCTACCGACACTCCCACGGGCCCCGTGCCGACCGAAGAAGCGGTGCGCGCCGCGCTCGCCACGGTGAATGACCCGGAGATCCACAAGCCGATCACCGAGCTGGGCATGGTGAAATCGGTCGAGATCGCGGCGGACGGCTCGGTCGCGGTGGTCGTCTACCTGACCGTGTCCGGCTGCCCGATGCGCGAGACCATCAGCCGGAACGTCTCCGACGCCGTGTCCCGGGTGCCCGGGGTGTCCGGGGTCACCGTTGAGCTGGACGTGATGAGCGACGAGCAGCGCCGGGAGCTGGCGGCCTCGCTCCGCGGCGGCCAGGCCGAGCGCGAGGTGCCGTTCGCCAAGCCCGGCTCGCTCACCCGGGTGTACGCGGTGGCCTCCGGCAAGGGCGGCGTGGGCAAGTCGTCGGTGACGGTGAACCTGGCCGCCGCGATGGCCGCCGACGGGCTGAAGGTGGGCGTCGTGGACGCCGACATCTACGGCCACTCGGTGCCCCGGATGCTGGGCGCCGACGGCCGTCCGACCCAGGTCGAGAACATGATCATGCCGCCGTCGGCGAACGGCGTGAAGGTCATCTCCATCGGCATGTTCACCCCGGGGAACGCCCCGGTGGTATGGCGCGGCCCGATGCTGCACCGGGCGCTCCAGCAGTTCCTGGCGGATGTGTACTGGGGCGACCTGGACGTGCTGCTGCTGGACCTGCCGCCGGGCACCGGTGACATCGCCATCTCGGTGGCCCAGCTGGTGCCGAACGCCGAGATCCTGGTGGTCACCACGCCGCAGCAGGCCGCCGCCGAGGTGGCCGAGCGGGCCGGGTCCATCGCGGTGCAGACCCACCAGAAGATCGTGGGCGTGGTGGAGAACATGTCCGGGCTGCCGTGTCCGCACTGCGACGAGATGGTCGATGTGTTCGGCACCGGAGGCGGCCAGCTGGTCGCCGACGGGCTGACCCGGACCACCGGCACCACGGTGCCGGTGCTCGGCAGCATCCCCATCGACGTGCGGCTGCGCGAAGGCGGCGACGAGGGGAAGCCGGTCGTGCTGACCGACCCGGAGTCGCCGGCCGGCAGTGCGCTGCGGTCCATCGCCGGCAAGCTCGGCGGGCGCCAGCGCGGGCTGGCCGGGATGTCCCTGGGCATCACCCCGCGCAACAAGTTCTGACACCCCCGGCCCCCGGGCCGGTGTCGCCGGTCGCGGCCGGGCCGGGGCGGGTCCCGGACGCACCGGGCGGGTCGTGCCCGGCCGGGTCGAGGTGCCGGGCGCTGCCGCCGGGCCGGTTCGCCGATTACCGAGCAGTCTCCACTCCCACCGCCGGAACCAGGGGCGGTCGTCCGGATCTCCGGGCGGCCGCCCCTGGTGCGTCACCGCGCCCGGGCCTCCCCACCGCGCCGCCGTGCGGTGTGCCGGGCCCGCCCGGACCACCACCGCGCCGCCGTACCGCCCTGCCGGGCCGCCGCGGTGCGGGCACACCGGACACGGGCGCCCTCGCCCGACGGGCGGTCCGGGGATGTCGTTCCGCGGGCGGGAGCCCGTAGGGGTCTTCCGCCGGGCCGCTGCGGGTACGCCGGGACGGCCCCCTACGGGGACGTCGGAGAGGGCCCGTACGGGATGGCACCCTTGGGGGCGCCGTGACCCGTACGGGCCTCCAGGTCCCTTACGGGTGTGCCGGGGCCCCTACGGGCCGCAGGTCGCCCACGGGTGTGCCGGGGCCGGGAGTCCCCTACGGGTGTGCCCGGGCTCGGGGAAACCCGTACGGGCCCCAGGTGCCCTACGGATGTGCCGGGGAGCCCCTACGGGAGTGGGGCCGGGACGGGAGTGGGGCCGGGCGGGAAGGTCCGTCGTGCCCTGGCACCCGTCGGTCCGGCGCGGGAGGGCCGGGGCGACCGGCCGGCCCGGTCCCGGCCGCGCTCAGCCGTAGCTGCTGATGTCCTTGATCACCGAGAAGCCCAGGCCGTAGGCGCTCATGCCCCGGCCGTACGCCCCCACGTGCACGCCGTCGCCCGCCGAGCCGGCCAGCACCCAGCCGTACTCGGACTCGCGGTAGTGGAAGGTCGCCGGTACGCCGTCCACCGGCAGCGAGAGCTGGGACCAGCCGGGGCCGTCCAGGTCGTCGGCGAGTTCCCAGGCGAGCGCGGTCTGCTGGTCCAGCCAGTCCTGGCGCAGCGCCCGCTCCATCTTCGACGGCCAGGTGCACGACAACAGTCCGGAGCCCGCCAGCCAGGCCGCCGAGGACGCCGAGGTGGCCTCCAGCAGGCCGGTGCCGTCCGCGCTGTCCCGCAGCGGCCGGCCGGCGACCGTGACCACCACCGCGAAACGCTGCCGCTCCCGTGCCTCGGCGTCCACCTCGGACCGCAGCGACGGCTCGTCGCCGTGGCCGGTGGCGCCGTGCTCCACGGTGCCGTCCGCGCTCGCGCCGACCTCCAGCAGCCAGCGCGGGCCGGTGAACGCGTCGTCCAGTCCGTACCAGGGGAACGCCGCCATCAGATAGCCGTCCACCGTGCGACGGGCCTCAGGGGGCATCCCGGGCACGGCCGACGCGGCTGGAGGGGCGGACAGACCCGGCGAACCGGCGCCCTCCTCCTGTACCCCTGCCCGACTCACCGTCTCCATCTACGCGGAGCCTCCTCGTTGCCCTGCTCGTGGGCGGCCCGCCCCCCTTCAGGCGACCTCACCCCGGACAATGGGAGGATAGCCATACGGGACGAGCGCGCCGGGCATACGGGGGCTCAGGTGGCGTCGGCGTCGAACGGCGGGCGCTCCTGCGCGGCCGGGCTCTCCCGCTTCCGCAGCAGGTCGGAGCCCCCGGAAGGCGCCAGCGGGGGCGCCACGGCGGGGGTGCCGGTGCTCCGTACGGGGTCGCTCTCCCGGCCGTTCACCGCGTCGGCGACCTCGGTGATCTCCTTGCGGAGGTCGAAGCTGCTGCGGATCTCCTTCAGCCCCAGCTCGTCCTTGTCCAGGATGTGCTTGCGCGCGAAGGTCTTGGGGTTGAGGTCCTCGAACTCGAAGTCCTTGAACTCCGGACCCAGCTCCGACCGGATGTCCTGCTTGGCGCTGTCGGAGAACTCGCGGACCTTGCGGATGAACCGCGTGACGTCCTGCACCACCTTCGGGAGCTTCTCCGGCCCGAACACGAGCACCGCGAGGATGATCAGGGCGATCATCTCCAGGGGTCCTATGTCGAAGAACACGGTGCAGCTCCTTGAGACGTCGGCGGCCCGGGTCCGGGCCACTGAACACGGTACCTGGCGCGGGGGTCGGCAGGGAGACGGCCGGGCCAACAACGGGCGACCGGCCGCCGGGCGCCGCGACCGGCCACCGGCCCCGCCTCCGGCCCGGCGCCCACGCCCCGGCACGCACGTCCGCCCACGTCCCGCGCACGCGTCCGCCCATGCCCTGGCGCACGCGTCCGCCCGCGCCATGGCTCGGCGCACCTGTCCCGCGCCCCCGGCCCGGTGCCCCTGTCACGCGCCCCTGGTCCGGTGCCCGGCCCGGCCGCCCGGGCGGGGTGCGAGCGGCCCAACGCTCCGGGCCGTCCGTAAGGGCCCGGCCCGTCGTGCGGGTCCGGGCCCTTGCGGGACCTCACCCCGGTGGGCGGCACGGCCGGCACTCCCGCGCGAGGCCACCGCCGGCCGGTACGCCGGCCCGACCGCCCGGCGGGACCGACCCGGCGGTGCGCGGCGCGGCTCCCGCGTGGGGTCAGTCGCTGTCCGCCGACCCCAGGGTGAGCGTCACCGTGCGTTCCTCGCCGCCGCGCTCCACCGTCAGCTGGAGCCGGTCACCGGGGCGGTGGCTGCGGATCTTGACGATCAGCTCCTGGCCGCTGCGCACCCGGACGCCGTTCACCTCGGTGATGACGTCCCGGGGCCGGATGCCGGCCCGGTCGCCCGGCCCGCCGGGCTTCACCGGGGGACTGCCGTCCTCGGTCCGGGTGTGGACCCGGGCGCCGTCCCCCGGGTACGTCATGTCCAGGGTGACGCCGATGACCGGGTGGCTGGCCCGGCCGGTGTTGATCAGCTCCTCGGCGACCCGCTTGCCCTGGTTGATCGGGATGGCGAAGCCCAGGCCGATGCTGCCGCCCTGGCCGCCGCCGAGCCCGGTGCCGTCGTCGGCGGCCCGGATCGCGCTGTTGATGCCGATCACCCTGGCCTTGGAGTCCATCAGCGGGCCGCCGGAGTTGCCGGGGTTGATCGGCGCGTCGGTCTGCAGCGCGTCCACGTAGCTGACGTCGCTGCCGTCCTCCTTCTCCCCGCCGGCCGTGATGGGACGTTCCTTCGCGCTGATGATGCCGGAGGTGACGGTGCCGGCCAGGTCGTACGGGGCGCCGATGGCCACCACCGGGTCGCCCACCCGCACCGAGTCGGAGTTGCCCAGCGGCAGCGGACGCAGCCCGGAGACGTTGTCCACCTTGATGACCGCCAGGTCGTAGCCGCCGTCCCGGCCGACGACCCGGCCCCGCGCCACCTCTCCCCCGTTGAAGGTGACCGATATGTCGCCGCCGGAGCCGGCCGGTTCCACCACGTGGTTGTTGGTGAGGATGTGGCCGCGCCCGTCGAGGACGAAGCCGGTGCCGGTGCCCTCCTCGGCACCGCCGCGGACATGGATGGTCACCACGCCGGGCAGCGCCCGGGCCGCGATCCCGGCCACGCTGTCGGGGTCGCGGGGCCGGTCCTCCGCCGGCGGCTGGGACAGCTCCACGTCGGGGCCGCCGATGCCGCCGTTGCGCTCCAGGTACGCCCCGACGCCGCCGCCGACGCCGCCCGCGAGCAGCGCGACGAGCAGTGCTCCGGCGAGCATCCGGCCCCGCCGGCCACGGTTCCGGGCCGGGGCGGGCCGGGCGGGAGCGGGTCCGGCCGGCGCGGCCCACGGGTCGTAGGCCAGCCACTGGGATCCGGTGCCCGGCCCGGCGGGGGCCTGCGCGGGTCCGGGGTGCGGCGGGTGCGCGCCGGCCGGATCCACCGCACCGGGCGGCAGCGCCGTGCCGTGCGGCGGGGTCACCCCGGCCGGCGGCGCGCCGTGCACCGGCGGCATCGCGCCGGGCGGCAGCGGGGTGCCGTGCGCCGGGGTCATCCCGGGGTGCGGCAGCGGCGCCTGGGCCCCGGGCGGCAGCTGGGTGCCGTGGGCGGGCGTGGGCACCGGACGCTGCACCGGGGGCGCGGGCGCCCAGGGCCCGGGCCCGCCGTAGGGCGGGGTGCCGTACGGGTCGGGGTCGTGCAGCGGCCGCACCGGCGGCGCGGGGGCGGCCGGCACCTCGGAGGCGGCGGGTGCCGCGCCGGTGGCGTCGCCGCCGTACGGGCGGCGTCCCGGGGCAGGGCACCCGGGGTCGCGGCGTCCGCCGGCACGGCGGCGCCCCAGGGCCCGGTTCCGCGTCCGGCCCCGCGTGCGGTTCCGAGTCCTGGCCCGTGCCGGCGCGGGTGGTTCCCGAGCTGCCGGCGGAAGCCTCCGGGGCGGCGACGCCCGCGCCCTCATCAGGCGCCGGGGCGTCCGGCGCCGAGCGTCCCTGGGCCGGGGCGCCCTGGGCGGCCGCGCCCCGGCCGACGGCGTCCGGCTCCACGGCGTCCTGCGTCACGGCGTCCCGCGGCGGGGTG
The DNA here is from genome assembly GCF_016031615.1 of Streptomyces pactum. Taxonomy (GTDB): domain Bacteria; phylum Actinomycetota; class Actinomycetes; order Streptomycetales; family Streptomycetaceae; genus Streptomyces; species Streptomyces pactus. The sequence continues at coordinate 4,988,323 of NZ_JACYXC010000001.1, read as the reverse complement.
TCCTGCGTCGGGGAACCCGCCACGACGGCATCCGGCTCCACGGCAACCGGGGTCGGGGCCGGGGCGTCCGGCGCGGTGCCACCCGGCGTCGCGGCGTCTCCCGGCGTCGCGGCGTCCGCGGGGGAAGAGGTCTCCGGGGTACCGGCCGGGTCCTGCGGTGCGGGCACCTCCGCGCCGTCCCGGTCGGCGGGCAGGCCGGCCGGAGCGCTTCCGGGGCTGACCGGCCCGCCGGGTCCGGCGGTCGCCCCCGTCCGCTCCCCGTACCGCTCCGGCGGCGCGTCGGCGGGCGCCGGAGCGGTCGCCGTCGTCGACGACCCGGTCCCGGGCTCCGCCGGCCCGTTCGCGAGGGCCGCCGGCTCGGAGACCGATCCGCTCGCGGATGTCCGTTCGCCGGCGGATGTGGTCGGCCGCGCGGCGGACCCTTTGCCGCCGGCGGGAGCATCCGGGCGGGCCGCGGCGGGGCCGGTGGCCGGCTCGTCGCTCCGCGGCCGCCGCACGGTGGGTGCCGCCGGGCGGCTCCACCACTTCGGCTTGGGCCCGGGGGCCTTCCCCTCGTCCATGATCTCCCCAGAGTTCCCGCGTCAGGACACGGCGCGGACCGCGGAGCTCCGGGACACCGTCCCGCCTCGGCTCCGTGCCGCGTGCTTGCGATTCAACCAGGTCCGCCGGGGATCACGCAGGTGTCCCCCGGGCGAACGGGCGGCGGTCGCCCGGCCGGAGCCGGATGTGCCGCCCGCCGGTCCGGTGCCCGGCCGGGCACCGGGCCCGCCCGGCGTCGGCCGGTGCGCCCGTGCGCCACCCGCCGGTCCGGCATCCGGCCACGCGCCCACCGGGCGCAGCCGACCATCGGCCCACCGGGGCGGCCGCGCGCCGAGGCGCACCGGGCGGGTGTCGGCCCGTGAGCCTACCGGGACCGTCCCGGACGGTACGCCGGACGGCCGGCCACGCGCGGTGCACCGGTCTGCCGGCCGCCGGTCCGGAACGCCCACGCGACGACCCCGCCGGGCCACGGCACCAGGCGCCCCGGAGCGCGCGCTGCCCGTACCCGGTGTCCCGCCGGAGCCCGTGCCCGGCACGGCACCGGGCCGGTTACGGCGGCTCCTGCGGGACGGACCACCCGCCCCGCCGGGGCGACGGCGCGCCCGCCGGCAGAGGACGACACCGGCCCGCCGTCACCCAGCACCGTCGCCCAGCGGCCGTCACATGGTGGCCGTCACCGAGCGGCCCGGCCGGACGCCGCTTCGGCAACGACGGGCACCGACCGGCGGGCGCGCGCCCGCCTGCCGTTCCCGCGGCGACCCCGCCACCACGCACCGGCCGGCCGCCGACGGCCGGCAGGCCTTCCCCGGCGGGCCGACCGTCGCTCCAGGGCCGGGTGAGCCCGTCCCCGCGGTCGGCCGTTGCGGCGTCGCACCCTGCCGGGCCCGGCCGCCGGTACGGCGTGCCCACCGGAGGCACGGCACGAAGAAACCGCCGGGGCCGGTCCCCGGCGGGGCTCCGGATGCGGCTCGGCTACTTCGGGCCGGTGGCGGTCACCACGAGCGGCGGGCCGCCCTTCGTGGGGCGCGGGGTGGCGGTGGCGGTCCGCTCCGGTTTCGCCGTGGCCGCGGCGGGCAGAAGCGGGGAGCCGAGCGAGAGCGCCGACTGCACGACCGGCGGCAGCATGGTGCTCACCGGCAGCGCGGAGGCCCGGAACGCCGGCAGCGGTGCCGGCGGCTTCAGGGCCGGGGGCACCTGCGCCGCCACCGGGCCACCGACGGCGGGCATCGCGCTGCCGCCGACCGGTGTCCGCAGTGCGGCGTCCATGCGGTGCACGCCCAGGTGCCAGGAGGCCGCGGCGGCCGTCTGGTGGGCCGACGGCGGGGTGACCGCGGCGCCGGCGCCGTCCGCCCGGTTGCGCGGCGGGGCGGTCTCGTCCAGCGGCAGCGTCCCGCTGAGCGCGAACGCCGCCAGCGACACCGCGCCCGCGGCGGCGAAGGCGAACCGTCTGCCCCGGGGGGACGGACGGCCCATCTCGTGGATGCGGAAGCCGCGCTCCCGCGGCGGGGTGGGCAGAAAGGCGAAAGCTTCCTCCCGTGCGCCGAAGGCACCGGGGCGACCCATCAGGCGGGTCTCACCCCGCCCGGCCCGCCCGGTCGTCGTCCCCCTCCAGGGCGGTGGCCGGGAGGTTGTGCAGCCGGGCCAGCAGGCCCTCGGAGGGCGGTGGGGAGGCCGCCCGGGCGAAGAACGCCTTCAGCTGCCGCTGTGCGTCGGCCTCGGCCTTGCACCGCGGACAGGTCGCCAGGTGCGCGAGCACCCGCTCGCGCGCATCGTGTCCCAACTCGCCGTCGACCAGAGCCGCTAGGCGGTCGCCGAGATGGTGCTCGGCGGGGGACGGACCGCCTGTTCGGGTCACGCGATCCCGACCTCCCCAGTGAGCCCGGGACCGGTGACGGCCCCGGGTGCCACCGTGGCGGCGCGCTGCTCCGCGCGGACCACCGGCGAACGGTGCTTGAGCGCCTTGCGGAGGTGGGAGCGGCCCCGGTGGATACGGCTGCGGACGGTGCCGAGCTTCACCCCGAGGGTCGCCGCGATCTCCTCGTACGACAGGCCCTCGATGTCGCAGAGCACGACGGCCGCGCGGAACTCCGGCGCCAGGGTGTCCAGCGCCTGCTGCACATCGGCATCGAAGTGGGTGTCGTTGAAGTGCTGCTGCGGGGAGGGCTCGCGGCTGGGGAGCCGCTCGGCCGCGTCCTCGCCGAGCGCGTCGAAGCGGATGCGCTGGCGGCGGCGGACCATGTCCAGGAAGAGGTTGGTGGTGATGCGGTGCAGCCAGCCCTCGAACGTGCCCGGGGTGTAGGTGGACAGGGAGCGGAACACCCGGACGAAGACCTCCTGCGTGAGGTCCTCCGCGTCGTGCTGGTTGCCGGTGAGGCGGTAGGCGAGGCGGTAGACCCGCCCGCTGTGCATGCTGACGATCTCCTCCCAGGTGGGAGGGGTCCACGCCTGCGAATCCGCGTCAGTGGAGAAGGTGGCGGTGGGAACGGACTCGGCGATGGTGGCGGTCCCCATGCCGGTGACGCTGTTCGGGCGGGAACGGTCAGCGGTGTCGGTCACGGATTTCGGCTCGCCGGCCGACCTGCGAAAGCGCCTCAGCACCCTCCGGTCACCGGCCGCAGCCGCACCTCCCCTGTCGGCTCTGGTGGTGTCCAGTAGAGCCCCTACCATATCCACCTCGCCCGTTAGCTCCGGATAAGCATTTTTGACCTGCATTTGGCCTTGGTCCATCTCATCCCCCCATCCCTCCTCAACGCCCGGTCCCATCTGCGGGTTCCCGGGTCCAGCGGCTACAGTCACGCTTGCGTCAACTACGGGGACAGGAGAGGGCCATTACCGGCAACCGGCAGACGAGCTGGGCGTTCGCCGATGCGTTCGTCGCCGAGGACGCAGCCCTGCGCTGGGCCCGGGAACGGGCCCGGGAGGCGGGACTGCGCTCGGTGTCGTCCGGCACCGGCGCTGCGCTGCGCCTGCTCGCCGCGACGGCGGACGCCAAGGCCGTCGCCGAGATCGGCACCGGCACCGGCGTCTCCGGCATCCACCTGCTGCACGGCATGCGGCCGGACGGCGTGCTCACCACCGTGGACATCGAGCCCGAGCGCCAGCAGTTCGCCCGGCAGGCGTTCCGGGCGGCCGGCTTCGCCGGCAACCGGGCCCGGTTCATCCCCGGCCGCGCCCTCGACGTCCTCCCCCGCCTCGCGGACGGCGGGTACGACCTGGTCTTCTGCGACGGGGACCGGCTGGAGAGCCTGGACTACCTCGCGGAGTCGCTGCGGCTGCTGCGGCCCGGGGGGCTGGTCTGCTTCGAGGGGATGTTCGCGGACGGGCGGACGGTGGACTCGGCGGTGCAGCCCGCCGAGGTGCTCAAGATCCGCGAGCTGCTGCGCACCGTGCGGGAGAGCACCGTGCTGCAGTCCTCACTGCTGCCGGTGGGCGACGGCCTGCTGTGCGCGGTCAAACGGGGCTGAGCCGCGCGTCCGGCGGGCGCCGGGCGGCTTCCGAGGGGCACGGCCGCACCGCACGACGGCTGTCCGGGGACCGGCGGCTCGGCTGCCTCCCAGGATCGCCTCGGCTGCCTTCCAGGACCGGGGCACGGGACAACGTTCCGGAACCAGGGTGCGCGGGCCGTACCGCGCGGGACCGGTGGTATCGCGGGCGCTGTGCCCCTCCACGGCACCCATGAGGCCAACGGCCCGAGGCCCGGCCGGGCCGGCCGGATCCGGCGTCGCCCGCCGCACGCGCCGGGAGCGGTCATGGTTCCGTACCGGCCGTGGTCACCGACCGCCGCGTCCGCCCGGCCCGCCGGACGGACGGCGAGACGCCGCTGCCCCGGCGGCCGGCCCGTAGAACTCGGACCGCCCGCCGGGGCAGCGCACACCGCTGTGGTGACCAGGGACCTTCAGCCGACGACCTTCTTCAGGGCGTCGCCAAGGGCGTCGGCCTCGTCGGGGGTCAGCTCGACGACAAGTCGACCGCCACCTTCGAGCGGAACGCGCATGACGATGCCCCGCCCCTCCTTGGTCACCTCGAGCGGGCCATCGCCCGTCCGCGGCTTCATGGCCGCCATGCTCGTTCCCCTTCCTGAAACCAGCTCATCGTCAGCCGATCGGCCCTCTGCTCGGGCACGTGTCACCGGCATCGAACACATTGCTTCCCGGTCATTATCCCGCATGGCACGACCCGATGACCAACATCGAACGGCAACCCCCGCGCATCCCGTTCCCACAAAACCACCCAATTCGGCGACCGGGCTGCGATACTCCGCCCGCGCCGGCCCCGGACGGCGGGTCGGTTCTTTGACGCAGGTCACATGTCGGCGATGGGTGATCTCCGGCATGCTGAGCGCTGACCGCAGCGACGGAGAGGACCCCCATCCATGGCCGACACCGTGCTCTACGAGCTCACCGACGGGCTGGCGACGATCACGCTGAACCGCCCGGACGCGATGAACGCCCTCAACATCGAGCTCAAGGAGGCGCTGCGCGACATCCTCCAGCAGGTCGCCGCCGATCCGGCCGTGCGGGCGGTGCTGCTCACCGCGACCGGGCGCGCGTTCTGCGTCGGCCAGGACCTCAAGGAGCACATCGCCCTGCTCGCCGAGGCCGCCGGCGGCGGGGGCGGCGGCGAGGTGATGAGCACCGTCAGGGAGCACTACAACCCGATCACCCGGGCGATCGCCGAGATGCCCAAGCCGGTGGTGGCCGGGGTGAACGGGGTGGCCGCCGGGGCCGGCGCGGGCTTCGCGTTCGCCGCGGACTACCGGGTGGTGGCCGACACCGCCTCCTTCAACACCTCCTTCGCCGGTGTGGCGCTGACCGCCGACTCCGGCGTGTCGTGGACCCTGCCGCGGCTGATCGGCCCCAGCCGCGCCGCGGACCTGCTGCTCTTCCCGCGCGGCGTCAAGGCGGCGGAGGCCCTGGAGCTGGGCATCGCCAACCGCGTGGTGCCGGCCGCCGACCTGGCCGCCGAGGCCGCGGCGGTGGCCCGGCAGCTGGCGGACGGTCCGACAGCCGCCTATGCGGCGATCAAGGAGTCGCTGGCGTTCTCGGCCGGCCACGGGCTCGCCGAGTCGCTGGCCAAGGAGGAGGAGCTGCAGGTCCGGGCGGGTGCGTCGGAGGACCACCGGATCGCGGTGGAGGCGTTCGTGAAGAAGGAGCGGCCCACGTTCCTGGGCCGCTGACGCCGCCTGCCGGCCGCCCGGCGGACCGCAGGTGAACCGGCCACCGGGGGACGACCGGCCGGCGGGGATGACGGGCCACCGGCCGGCCGGCCCGGGGACCGCCGGACCGGCGCGGGCCAGCCGCCCGCGGTCCGTTCGCCGTCGGGCCTCGGTCGGTCCGCCGGGCGGCTCGGCCCCGGGCCGGCCTCGACCCCGACGGGCCGGCCTCGACCCCGACGGGCCGGCCGCGGCCAGGACGGGCCGGTCCCGGCCCCGCCGGACGGTCAGGCCCGGTTGAGGCGGACGTGGCAGTCGGCGAGGTGGTCGTCCACCAGCCCGCACGCCTGCATCAGCGCGTACGCGGTGGTCGGGCCGATGAAGCGGAAGCCCCGCTTCTTGAGGTCCCGGGCGAGCGCCGTGGACTCCGGGGTGATGGCGGGCACGTCGGCGAAGGTCCGGGGCACCGGCCTGCCGTCGGGGTCCGGGGCGTACGACCAGATGAGCGCGTCCAGCTCGCCGGGCTCCAGCTCCGCCGCCACCCGGGCGTTGGCGATGGTCGCGGCGATCTTCGCCCGGTTGCGGATGATCCGCGGGTCGGCGAGGAGACGGTCGGCGTCGGCGTCGGTGAACGCGGCCACCTTGTGGATGTGGAAGCCGTCGAAGGCGGCCCGGAAGCCCTCCCGGCGGCGGAGGATGGTGAGCCAGGACAGCCCCGACTGGAACGCCTCCAGGCACATCCGCTCGTACAGCGCGTCGTCACCGTGGACCGGGCGGCCCCACTCCTCGTCGTGGTAGGCGCGGTAGTCCGCCGCGGATTCCGGTTCCAGTCCGCCCCACGGGCAGCGGGCCAGCCCGTCCACCCCGGTCACCACCGTCTTGCCGGTCATCGCTCCCCGCCCTTCTCGTCGTTCCCGTCCGCACCCTGGGCCCGCGGCGCGGGCTCTTCCCGGTGCGCGGTCTTCTCCGGGCCCGTTTCGTCCTGCGGGCCCGCCCCCTTCTCCGGGCCCGCTCCGTCCTGCGGATCCGTCCCCTTCTCCGGCCCCGTTCCGTCCTGCGGATCCGTCCCCTTCTCCGGCCCCGTTCCGTCCTGCGGGTCCGTCCCCTTCTCCGGGCCCGCTTCGTCCTGCGGGGCCGCTCCGTCGCCGGGGTCGGTCCCGCCCCCGGGACCCGTCGCGTCCGTCGTGGCGTCCCGGGCGTCGGCCGGAACGGCCTCCCGGTCCGCGGCTGAGGGCTCGACCCCGTCCCGGCCGTCGGCCGGGGTGCCGTCCTCGTTCGCGGTGCCCGGCAGCTCCTGGCTCTCCCCCGAACGGTCCTCCGCCGCCTCCGCCCCGCCCTCTTCCGGCGCGCCGGCGGACGGCACACCGCCGACCGGCGTACCGGCGGGCGCGGCCGTACCGTCCGCCTCCGGCACCACCGCGCCGTCCTGACCCGTACCCGCCACGCCCGCGCCGTCCTGACCCGTACCGTCCCGGCCCGTACCGTCCGCTTCCCCGCCCGGCGGCGCCTGCTCCGGCGGGACCGTGGCCCAGCCCGGGGCGAACGGCGCGTGTTCCGGCGGGACGGGGACGGGCGCGGCCACGGTGGAGCCGGCGGGGCCCGTCCCGGCCGGACGGCCGTCCCGGCCCCGGTCGCCGCCCTCCGCGGCCGGGCTGCCGTACCCGTACCCGGTGGTCCCGGCGCCGGCCCGGGCGAGCGCGTACTCCAGCTCCACGATGCGGGCGTCCCGCTCCGCGAGTTCCGCGCCGAGCCGCTCCAAGACGTCGTCCACGTCGGCCATCCGGTAGCCGCGCAGCGCCGGCGGCAGCCGCACCGCCTGCACATCGGCCCGGTTCAGCGGCCGGTCCGCCGGCAGCGGCCAGTGGAGCCGGTCGGGCGGTGCGTCGGCGAGGGGACCGTTCTCCCGGCCTCCGACCACGGCGAGGGTGACCGCCCCGATCACCACGACGAGCGCGATGAGCAAAAACACGAACACGACGATCTTCTCCCCGGGGCGCGCGTACGGCATCCGTCCGCCCCGATCGTGCCATGCCCCGGGGGACGCGCCGAGCGCGGTGGCCGGAGGGAGCCGGTTGGTCCCGCCGCGCCGATCATGTTGGATTCGACGGAGACGGCGGTCCGCCCGGCCCGCACCGGACACGGGGCCGCCCGGCGGACCGGCCCGCGACCGGGGCACGGTCCGGCGGGACCACTACGTCCACGGCCGCGAGCACGGCCGTGACCACCGACGGGACCACGGGAGAAGGAGCAGGGATGCTGCGGCTGGGACGGCGCGAGTTCGCGGAGCACGAGCAGGTGATCATGGCGATCGTGAACCGGACGCCGGATTCCTTCTACGACCAGGGGGCGACCTTCCACGACGAGCCCGCGCTGGCCCGGGTGGAGCAGGCGGTGGCGGAGGGGGCCGCCATCATCGACATCGGCGGGGTGAAGGCCGGCCCCGGCGAAGAGGTGTCGGCGGCGGAGGAGGTGCGGCGCACGGTCGGTTTCGTGGCCGATGTGCGGCGGCGGTTCCCGGACGTGGTGATCAGCGTGGACACCTGGCGGCACGAGGTCGGCGAGGCGGTCTGCGAGGCCGGCGCGGACCTGCTCAACGACGCCTGGGGCGGCGTCGATCCGGCACTGGCCGAGGTCGCCGCCCGGTACGGCGCCGGGCTGGTGTGCACCCACGCGGGCGGCGCACAGCCGCGCACCCGGCCGCACCGGGTGGTCTACGACGACGTGATGGCCGACATCCTGCGGGTCACCCTGGGGCTGGCCGAGCGCGCGGTGGAACTGGGCGTGCGGCGGGACGGCATCCTCATCGACCCGGGCCACGACTTCGGGAAGAACACCCGGCACTCGCTGGAGGCGACGCGCCGGCTGGACGAGATGGTGGCGACCGGCTGGCCGGTGCTGGTGTCGCTCTCCAACAAGGACTTCGTCGGCGAGACGCTCGACAAGCCGGTCAAGGAGCGGGTGCTGGGCACGCTGGCGACCACGGCGGTGTCGGCGTGGCTGGGCGCCCGGGTCTACCGGGTGCACGAGGTGGCGGAGACCCGGCAGGTGCTGGACATGGTGTCGACCATCGCCGGTCACCGGCCGCCGGCGGTCGCCCGCCGCGGGCTGGCCTGAGGCGTGCGCGGCGGCCGGGCCGTCACCGGGCGGTCCCGCCGCCCGGCGGCAGCACGGACCCCCGCGCGTACTCCATGACCGTCATCGTGCGGACGAAGAAGTACCGGCGGCCCGCGACCGGGCGCGTGTCGGCAGCCAAGGGCCGGCGGCCCGGGACGGAGCCGGCCACCGGGGCCGGCGGCCCGGGCGCACCCCGCCCGCCGGAGGAACCCGGCCGCCGGGTGCGCCGGAGCGGTCAGCGGACGGTGCTGGCTTCCCCCGGAACGGGCCCCGGACGGACCGGGCCGGCCCCCGGACACACCCGGCCGCCGGACACAGCCGGCCGCCGGACGCGCCGCACCGGACCGCCGGGGCGGCCCGGCCCGGGGGCGGGTTTAGATACCGATCTCCTTGGTCATCAGGGCGACCGCCTCGTCCACGTCGTCGGTGAGGTGGAACAGCTCCAGGTCGGCGGTGGACGCCTTGCCCTCGGCGACCAGGGTCTCGCGGAGCCAGCCCACCAGCCCCCGCCAGTAGTCGCTGCCGAAGAGCACGATGGGGAAACGGGTGACCTTCTTCGTCTGGACCAGGGTCAGCGCCTCGAAGAGCTCGTCCAGCGTGCCGAGGCCGCCGGGCAGCACCACGAACCCCTGCGCGTACTTCACGAACATCGTCTTCCGCACGAAGAAGTACCGGAAGTTCACCCCGATGTCGACGTACGGGTTGAGGCCCTGCTCGAAGGGCAGCTCGATGCCGAGGCCGACCGAGACGCCGCCCGCCTCGCAGGCCCCCTTGTTGGCGGCCTCCATGGCGCCCGGACCACCGCCGGTGATCACCGCGAACCCGGCGTCGGCCAGGGCCCGGCCGATGCGCACCCCGGCCTCGTACTCGGGTGAGTCCCGGAGTGTGCGCGCGGAGCCGAACACGCTGACCGCGCGGCCGAGTTCGGCGAGCGCCCCGAAGCCCTCGACGAACTCCGCCTGGATGCGCATCACCCGGAACGGGTCCTCGTGGACCCAGGCCGCCGACGGCTGCGTGTCCAGCAGGGCCTGATCGGTCGTGCCGGGCCGCATCTGGTCGCGACGGCGCACGACGGGGCCCATCCGCTGCTCGTGCAGCGTTCGCTCTTCTTCAGCGTTGCCCATGGTGTGCTCCCTTCGCGTCGGACCTCCCCGGGCCGGTCGCCCGGCGGCGGGGACGGATCTTTGGTTCAGCCTAGGCCCCAGGTGACCACGGGGAACGCAATTCCCGCGGTCCGCCGCATGACCGGGTGGCGTCGGCGCGGCGGGGCCGGCCGCGAGCGGGCGCGTACCCCCCGCTCGCCGCCCGTACCGCACGCCCCGCACCCGCCCCGGTCCGCCCCCCGCCACCGCGCCCGCCCGCCCGCCGGCGTGGGAACCGCGGCACCGGGCCGGGGGGCGGGGTACGGGAGCCGGCGTGCGGCGGGGCACGGACGACCGGGGCGAGGGGCGTACCGGCGCGACCGGGGCGGCTACGGGTACCCCGGGCCGCGTGTCAGTCGGTGAGCCAGGCGCGCAGGCGTTCCTCCGCGGCGAGGACGGCGTCCACCCGTACGTGCTCCTCACGGGTGTGCGCCAGCTTGGGGTCGCCGGGCCCGTAGTTGACGGCCGGGACGCCGAGGGCCGAGAAGCGGGCGACATCGGTCCAGGCGTCCTTGGGCGCCACCTCGACGCCGATGGCGTCGACGAACGCGGCGGCGGCCGGGTGCGAGAGGCCGGGCAGCGCACCGGGCGCGCTGTCGGTGAGCACCACCTCGAAGCCGTCGAACACCTCGCGGACGTGCGCCAGCGCCTCCTCCTCGGAACGGTCAGGCGCGAAGCGGAAGTTGACCGTGACGGTGCAGAAGTCGGGGATGACGTTGGTGGCGTGCCCGCCGTCGATCCGTACCGCGTTGAGTCCCTCGCGGTAGCGCAGTCCGTCGATCTCCACCTGGCGCGGGACGTAACCGGCCAGCCGGTCCAGGACCGGCGCCGCCTTGTGGATGGCGTTGTCACCCAGCCAGCTGCGCGCGGAGTGCGCACGCCGTCCGGTGGTCTTGACGAGGACCCGCAGGCTGCCCTGACAGCCGCCCTCGATCTTGCCGTCGGTGGGCTCCAGGAGCACCGCGAAGTCGCCGGCGAGCCAGTCGGGGTGCCGTTCGACCAGCCGCTTGAGGCCGTTCAGCTCGGCGGCGACCTCCTCGTGGTCGTAGAAGACGAAGGTCAGGTCGCGGTTGGGCGCGGGCACGGTGGCGGCGACGCGCAGCTGCACCGCGACCCCGGACTTCATGTCCGAGGTGCCGCAGCCCCACAGCACGCCCCCCGCCGGTGTCCCCCGCCCCGCCGGACCCGCCGGCCTCCAGACGGGAGGGCACGTTGTCGGCGATCGGCACGGTGTCGATGTGCCCGGCGAGGACCACCCGCTCCGCCCGCCCCAGCCGGGTACGGGCCACCACGGCGTCCCCGTCGCGGTCCACCGTCAGGTGCGGCAGATCGCGCAGGGCCCGCTCGATCGCGTCGGCGAGGGGCTTCTCGTCGCCGCTGACCGAGGGGAAGTCCACGAGCTGGGCGGTCAGCCGGGCGGCGTCCAGGGACAAGTCGAGAGCGCGGTGTTCCATGTCCGCGACCCTATCCCTTCCCTCCCGGCGCCCCCGGTCCTCCCGGCGTCCCCGCCGGCCCCGGCGTCCCTGGCGGCCCGGCCCGCCCGGAGTCCCCGGCCGTCCGGCCCGGCCGGCCGCCGGCGCGCGGACGCACCGGCACACCGCACCGGCGCGCGCGGACCCACCACCGCACGCCGTCCCGGGCCCCGGCCCGGCGACCCACGGCCACGGCACGGGGGCCCCACCGACGCCACCGGACACGACCCGGGGCCCCACCGGACACGGCCCGGGCGCCACCGGACACGGCCCGGGCGCCACCGGAGACGCGCCGTCAGCCGTCACCGGAGGCGCGACGGGCGTCCGCCGGCCGCGCCGTGGGGAGGCCCGGCACCCGTCGGGTGCGCGGCGGGTGCGCTCCAGTAGCGTGGGACGGGTGCCCCCTGCGATCTTCTCCAGCCGCGCCCGGCTTCTGCGTGCGGGAGCGGCCTGTGCCGTGCTGCTGGCGGTGGTCGGGTATGTGGTCGCGCACCTGCTGACCGGTGGCGGCGGGCCGCCGCGCTGCTTCGCGCGGGCCTCCGCCGAGACGGTGGCGGTCGACCCCGAGCAGGCCGTGAACGCCGCGACGATAACGGCCGTGGCCTCCGGCCGGGCGCTCCCCCGGCGGGCGGTGACCATCGCGCTCGCGACCGCACTGCAGGAGTCCGGTCTGCGCAACATCCGCCACGGTGACCGGGACTCCCTCGGCCTGTTCCAGCAACGCCCGTCGCAGGGCTGGGGAAAGCCGGAGCAGATCCTCGACCCGGTGTACTCGGCCGGGATCTTCTACGACCGGCTGGTGGAGGTGCCCGGCTACTCCCGGCTCCCGCTCACCGTCGCCGCCCAGCGGGTGCAGCTCAGCGGCTACCCGCAGGCGTACGCCAAGCGGGAGACGGACGCGGTGGCGCTCACCGAGGTGCTCACCGGGCGCGCCGAGGGCGCGTTCACCTGCCCGGGGCTCCCGGACGACGGGCGGGCCGGCGACCCGGACCGGGTGCGCGAGACGCTGCGGCGCGAGTTCGGCCCGCGGGTGCTGCCCTCCCCCGAGGACCCGGCGGACGGCACCGCCGCCACCGGCGGGGGCACGGACGGGCGGCGGACCGGACGGACGGACGACGACCGGGTGATCGTGGTGCCGGTCCGCTCCGACGACGGCGAGGCGCCGCGGCGCGGCTGGGAGTTGGCGTACTGGGCGGTGGCGCACTCGACCGAGCTGCGCATCGAACGCGTCGCCTACCGGGGCCTGGAGTGGTCCGGGGACAACTCCGCGGACGGCTGGCGGCGCACCGGCCGGCCCGCCGACGGGGAGGTCCGGCTCACCGTCGCGCACTAGTACGGCCCGTCACCCGCGGGGGCCCCTGCCCGGTGCCGGTATTGACGGCCGCCACCCGCCCCGCGAGGCCCCGGCGGGGGTCGTCACCACACGGTCAGCGGAACGCCGATACGTTTCCTCCGCCCCTGGTCGGACAGCCGGATCACCGGTTTTCCCGCGGAAACGATGATGCGACGCATTGCCGATTCTTTACCCGAGCGCACCGAAACCTTCCCGCGTCCGATGGCGATAGGCACAGCGTCCGCCCGCCGGACAGCAGATCTCAACGTCCCTCCCCGCGAAGGAGCATCATGTCCCTCCCCCTCACGCGTCGGATCGCCCGAGCCGCGCTGCTGGTCGCAGCGGGCGCAGCTCCGGTGGTCGGGGCCGCCGGCGCGGCCGGCGCCGCGGAGCTGCCGAAGGTCGCCAACCTCAGCGGCGTCAGCACTCCGGACCTCGCCGACGTGGGGTCCTCCGCCGAAAGCACCACCAAGAAGCTCGGGAAGACGGCGGGCCGGGTGAGCGACAAGGGCCTTCCGGCGGCCGGCAAGTCCCTGACCAAGGCCACCAGGTCCGTCACCGGCGCGTACCTGCCCGGCGCCCAGGCCAAGGGCAAGGGCGTCAAGCCGGGCAAGGCGAAGGTTGCCCCCGGCCTGCCCGGCACCAAGGACCTGCCGGTCAGCACCGTGATCTCGACCGACAAGCTGCCGGTCCGGACGCTGCCCGCGGTCGGCCGCTGACCCACCGCGGTCCGGGCCGCCGGCCGCGGCGCGGGGGCCCGTGCCCGGCCGGGTGCCGGGCGGCCCGCGCGGGGCCGGCCCGTACGCCGCGGGGGTCCGCCGTCACACCGGGGCCCGGGGAGCGTTTCCAGCTCCCCGGGCCCCGGTGCCGTGAGGGCCGCCGTGACCCCGCCGCGGCCGGCGGCCGGCCGTACCCGCACGGCGGCCGGCCGTCCGCCGTACCCGCGGCGCCCGGCGGTCCGCCGTGACCACCCCGCAGCCGGCGGTCAGCCGGCCAGGCGCCGGACGGCCGCGTCCACCCGCTCGTCGGTGGCGGTGAAGGCGACCCGCACGTGCCGGGCGCCGGCCGGGCCGTAGAACTCGCCGGGGGCGACCAGGATGCCCAGTTCGGCCAGGGCGCCCACGGTCTCCCAGCACGGCTCGTCGCGGGTGGACCACAGGTACAGCGACGCCTCGCTGTGCTCGATGCGGAAGCCGTACGCCTCCAGCGCCTCGCGCAGCGCGGTACGGCGGCGGGCGTACCGCTCGCGCTGCTCGCCCACGTGCTCGTGGTCGGCGAGTGCCGCGACGGTGGCGGCCTGCACCGGGGCGGGCACCATCAGGCCGGAGTGCTTCCGCACGGTGAGCAGTTCGCCGAGCACCGCCGGGTCACCGGCCGCGAACGCGGCCCGGTAGCCGGCCAGGTTGGAGCGCTTGGAGAGCGAGTGGACGGCGAGCAGCCCGTCGAAGCTGCCGCCGCAGATGTCCCGGTGGAGCACCGAGACCGGCTCGGCGGTCCAGCCCAGCTCCAGGTAGCACTCGTCGCTGACGAGCAGGACGCCGTGCTCCCGGGCCCAGCCGACCGCGGCCCGCAGCTCGTCCTCGTCCAGCACCCGCCCGGTGGGGTTGGACGGGGAGTTCAGCCACAGCAGCTTCAGCCCGGCCGGGTCCAGCTCGGTCACCTCGTCGTAGGCGACCGGCTCGGCACCCGCCAGCCGGGCGCCCACCTCGTAGGTGGGGTAGGCCAGGCGCGGGAAGGCCACCCGGTCACCGGGACCGAGTCCGAGCTGGGCGGGCAGCGCCGCCACGAACTCCTTGGAGCCGACCAGCGGCAGCACGTTGCGGTGGTCCGCGCCGGTGGCGCCCAGCCGGCGCTCCACCCAGCCGGTGAGCGCGTCCCGCAGCGCGGTGGTGCCCCAGACCGTCGGGTAGCCGGGGCTGTCGGACGCCGCGGCGAGCGCGTTCCGGATCACCCCGGGCACCGGATCGACCGGCGTGCCCACCGACAGGTCCACGATGCCGTCCGGGTGCGCGGCGGCGGTCGCCTTGTACGGTTCGAGGCGGTCCCAGGGGAAGACCGGGAGGCGGCTGGAGACTGCGGACACGTGCTTCTTCTTTCTCGAACGGTTCCTGGACGCGTGCCCGGCACCGCTGCCGGGCACGCCGCGCCGGCACGGACGCACGGGCCGGGCGCCGGCACGGACACCACGGGGCCGGCGGCCCTTCACGGACGCCACGGACGGGCGCCGGTCGGGGACACGCAGGCCCGGTGCCGCACCGCGCCGCGGGAACACATTCGCACTTCCGGCCGGAACACGACCCCGTGACCGGCGGAAACCACCCCGCCCGGCCGCCGGCCCACCCGTGGGCCCGGCCCGGGGCGACCGTACGACCGGCCCGGGAACGGCCGTACGACCGTCCGGGCCGTGGCATTACTCCGGGCCGTGGCGTGCGTCCGCGCCGGGACCTGCGTCCGAGCCGTGACGTACGTCCGGACCGGGACGGCCGGCGGGGCGGGCGCCGGGACACCACCGGGCGGCCGCCGGGCCCTCCCCGGCCCCGCCGGACGTCCGGGGTGCGGGTACGCGACACGCCCCGGCCCCGTACCGCTGCGGACCGCCTCTCCCACCGGGGCGGGGGAGGCGCGGGCGGTACGGGACCGGGGCGGCGCCGGCACTCGCTGCCGTGTCGCGCTTACTGGTTCTGGGGCTCCAGCGCGGCGATGAACGGGTGGTCCCGCTCGATCAGACCGAGCTTGGAGGCACCACCGGGCGAGCCGAGCTCGTCGAAGAACTCGACGTTCGCCTTGTAGTAGTCCTTCCACTCCTCAGGAGTGTCATCTTCGTAGAAGATCGCCTCAACCGGGCACACCGGCTCACAGGCTCCGCAGTCGACGCATTCGTCCGGGTGGATGTACAAGGCCCGGGAACCCTCGTAGATGCAGTCGACGGGGCACTCCTCGATGCAAGCCTTGTCCTTCACGTCGACACAAGGCTGCGCGATGACGTAGGTCACGCTGTCGTTCCTCCTCGGTAAGGCCGGCGGACCGGTCTGCGGTTCCGCCGCGGGCGCGCGGGAGCGCGGCGTCGTCGATGCCCGCACCTAGTATCTCCGTTCTTGGGCACCAGTCGAACATGAGGGGCGGAGAGGGTTGTGGATTTCACCACCGGCGGACGCTTCGAGGTGAGCATTACCCCCGCTGACGTGGGAAAACGCGTGTCGGTACGGTACCGGTACGAATCCGCCAAACCTCAAGAGAGGTTCACGGACGCAGTCGGCGTGCTCACATCATGGACCGACGAAGTGTTGCAGATCACACCTAGATCCGGCGACACCGTCCGGATTCCGGAGGCGGCGCTGGTGGCCGGGAAGGTCGTGCCGGCCACCCCCGTCCGCCGCCGGGGTCCGGCGGCGGACGCCCGGGAGCTGGACCGGGTCGCCGCCCGCGCCTGGCCCCCGCTGGAGAGCGAGGCGCTGGGCGAGTGGCGGCTGCGCGCCGCCGGCGGCTTCACCCGGCGCGCCAACTCGGTGCTGGCGCTGGGCGATCCCGGCCTGCCGCTGGACGCCGCGCTGGAGCGGGTCACCGCCTGGTACGGCGAGCGCGGTCTCCCCGCCTACCTCCAGCTCAGCGCCGGCGCGGCGGGCACCCAGGAGTGGCTCGCCGCCGAGCTGCAGGCGCGCGGCTGGGTGCGGGAGGTGAACGCGGAGATACGCGTCGGAGCGCTGGCGCCGGTCGCCGACCTCACCGACGACACCGGTCGGGTCACGCTCTCCCGCGACCTCCCGCCCGGCTGGCTCGACCGCTACCAGCGGTTCCTCCGGCCCGGGCCGGAGGTGGTCCAGGTGCTGTACGGCGGCCCCTCGGTCTGGTTCGCCACCGTCCCGGCCGGTGCGGACACCACCGGGGGCCTGGCGCCGTCGGCCACCGGCCCGGCGGCCGGTTCCGGCCCGGCCGGCGGGACCGGCGGTGCGGGCACGGCCGGCGGGGCCGAAGGTGCCGGCGGGACCGGTGGTGCGGAGCCGGCGGAGGTCCG
This sequence comes from Streptomyces pactum, assembly GCF_016031615.1. GTDB lineage: Bacteria > Actinomycetota > Actinomycetes > Streptomycetales > Streptomycetaceae > Streptomyces > Streptomyces pactus. Next base: position 4,971,558 of record NZ_JACYXC010000001.1, on the reverse strand, counting down.
GGCGCCCGCCGCCATCGGCCGGTGCGTGGTGGACGGCCGCTGGGCGGGGTTCACCGCCGTGGAGGTCGCCCCGGAGAGCCGCCGGCAGGGCCTGGCCACGGAGGTGATGGCCGCGCTCGCCCGCCAGGCGCTGGCGGAGGGCGCGTCGGCCGCGTACCTCCAGGTGGAGGCGGACAATGACGGTGCCCGCGCGCTCTACGACGGCATGGGTTTCCGCCGCCACCACACCTACCATCACTGGCGGGCCCCACGGCCGGACCAGGGCTGACGGGCCCACGGCCGGACCAGGGCCGACCGGCGTCCGGCGGCGGGCGCCGGGCGGGTCACGGCACAGGCACCGGACACGGACGGACGGGCGATGAACGACATCCCGGGCAGCGGCGGACCCCGTGAGGACGCGCCGGACACCGCCGACCGACGGCGACGGTTCGCCGAGGCGGCCCGCGACGAGCGCCCCGATCTGGCGCTGCTGTGCCTGCTGGTGGGGGCCGAGGCGGACCCGGAGCTGGACGAGGCGGGGATGGACGCCGCGCAGATGGAGCTGGACCGGCTGGCCGGGCTGCTGCCGTACGCCCCGGCCGGGCCTGCCGGGTGGGCCGAGGCGGTGGGCCGGGTGCTCGGCCGGGAGTGCGGGTTCCACGGCACCCCGGCGGAGTACCGGCGGCTGGAGTCCTCCCTGCTCCACCGGGTGCTGGAGCGCCGCCGGGGGCTGCCGATCCTGCTGTCGGTGGTCTGGATGGAGGTGGCGCGCCGGGCCGGCGCCCCGGTCCACGGCGTGGCGCTGCCCGGGCACTTCGTGGTCGGGTTCGGCGACCCCTACGGGGAGGACGTCCTGGTGGACCCGTTCGACGGCGGCCGGGTCCTGTCCACGGCGGACGCGGCGCGGCTGGTGGGCGGCGCGACCGGGGCACCGCTGGATCCCGCCCTGCTGGTGCCGGCCGGTCCGCTGGAGATCATGCTGCGCATCCTCAACAACATCCGCGCCTGGGCCGCGCCCCGGCCGGAGCGGTCCGCGGTCCAGCTGTGGGCGATCGAACTGTCGCTGCTGCTGCCCAGCCACCCCGCCCGGCTCCGCCTGGAGCGGGCCCAGCTGCTCGTACGCCGGGGCGAGTTCGCCCTGGGCGCCCGGGAGCTGGAGGAGTACGCGGACGTGGTGGCGGCGGTGGAGCCGGAGACCGCCGAGACGGTGCGCCGGCAGGCCCGGGCCGCCCGCGCGCTGCTCAACTGACCCCGGGGCGGGCCGTGGCGAGCTGGCCGGACCGGCACCGGACCGTCGGGACGGCCGGACCGGCACCGGACCGTCGGGACGGCCGGACCGGGCGCGGGGCCGCACGCGGGCCCGGCGACGGCCCGACAGGGGCTCGGCAGGCCCCACTGCCCCCCGTCCGCTGCCGTCCGACCCCCGATGTCCTGTTCCCGGCCCCCTGCCCGGCCCCCACGTAGCCGCCCGCCCCCTGCCCGGTCGGCTCTGCTCCGTCCCGGGGCCCTGCCCACCCGGCCTCTGATGGGCCTCTGATGTGCGGCACGCCCGGCCCCCGCCCGGGGCCCTGTCGCCTGCTCGCCCCGGCCCGGCCAGCGGCCGGCCGGCCGAGGGCAGGGACCGGAACGGCGACGGGGCCGGTCCGCGCTGTGGCGGACCGGCCCCGTCGTGGTGCCCGGCGGGCGGTCAGGAGGCGAGCTTGGCCCCCTGCACCGTCGCCACCCGCTTCTCCGGCGGCGCGGGCGCGGTCTTCCGCAGCGCCTCGACCATCGCGGCCGCCGCGTGCTGCGGGCTCAGCGGGACGTCGCCGGCGCCGCCCTCGATGACCACCTGGTCGTACATGTGGCCGTACTTCTCCTTCAGCAGCTCGGTGTCGATCACCGGCTGCAGGGTGCCGTCGGCACCGGGCTTCATCGACAGCAGCTCGCCGATGCTCTGCTCGCTGAACGGCACCTCCAGGCCGGCGGCCCGCACGTACACCCAGCCCGACAGGGCCGGCTCGGCGAACTCCTTCATCGCCCGCTCGACCTCGTCCCTGCCGACCTTGGGCTGACGGGTGACCACCGGGAGTTCGACGGCCCGGTCCTGGCCGGTCTCGGCCCGGTCCCGGTACGCCGCGGAGACCGCCGCGACCGCCTTGGCCACGTCCAGCCCCTTGCCGGGCCGGCCGTAGACCGGCTCGGCCTTGCCGGCGACGAACTTGATGGTGCCCTCCCGGGCGGTGCCGGACTCCCCGGCGAGCCGCTCCAGCGCGTCGGAGAGCTTCTCCTCGTCCACCACGACCGGGTCGCCCCCGGTGCGGGTGCCGCCGAAGAGCGAGCCGATGACGTTCACCGGGTTGTAGTCGCGGCCGGCGACGTCCCGGACGGTGCCCTCGGTGTCCAGGGACAGCCCGGCCACCGACGGCTTGAGCTCGTGCTGCTCGCCGTCCACGGTGACCTTCAGCGGGGCCTGGGCGCGCTTGCCGAGCCGGCTGTCGAGCTTCTCGACGGCCTCCTCCTTGGAGCTGCCGCCGATGTCCACCCCGAGCACGGTGGTGCCGTTGGGCACGTCGGCGTGGTTCATCACCAGGCCCGCCGCGTAGGCGACGCCGACCACACCGACCAGGGCCGCGCCGAGCAGGACCAGCTTGTTGCGGCCCTTCCTGGCGGGCTTCCCGGCCGGCTTGGCCGCGGGTGCGGCGGCCGGCGGGGACGGCGGGGCGGAGTTGCTGGCCGCGGTGAGCGCGTCCAGCGCGGACGGGTCGCCCTCGAAGGTCGGGAACGGCGAGGACTTCGAGCCCGAACCGGAACCCGAACCGGATCGGGGGCCCTTGCCGGAACCGCCGCCGGAGCGCGCGCCGGCACCGGCCCCTCGGGATCCGGAACCCGAGCCGGCTCCCTGCCCCGCCCCGGTCTTCTTCTTCCGGTCGGCGGGCGGCACCGGGGGGATGCCGCCGACCAGCGTGTCACCGGAGACGTGCGAGGACGCGCCGCCCCGGTCCGGCAGCGGGTCGTCGCGGAACAGGTTCGGTCCCACGGTCCGGCCCACCGGCTCCTCGGGCGCGGTCCCCTGCCCGCCGAGCACCGGCGAGCCGTGCGGCGGGGTGGGGGTGGGGCCGCCCGGGACCGGCGGGGTGCCCGTGGCCGGACCGGGGTGCCGGTCGCCGAACAGGTCGCCCGGCGGCACCGGCATCTCCCCGGTGCCGGTGGTGGTCGGCCCGTAGGGGGAGCCCGGACCGGGGGCGAAGGGGTCGAGCAGGTGTTCGCCGGTGGTGGCCGACGGGCCGTCCGGGGCGAATCCGGCACCCGGGTCACCGCCGTAGCCGCCGTAGCCCGCCCCCGGGTCGCCCGCGCCGGAGTGGGTGTCGCGGTAACCGCCGTGCGGGTCGCCGGCGCCCGCGTCGCCGAGGCCGCCGCCGTACCCGCCGTCCGGCAGGCCGTAGTCGTGGCCCGCGCCGACCGGTTCGTCGTCCCGGCCGTGGCCGGCCGCGGGGGAGGCGCCGAAGCCCAGGTCCGGGGTGATCGCGGTGGGCCCGGTGGGCGTGGGGTCGTCACCGAAGTACGGCAGGTCCGCACGGTGTCCGGGCGCCTCGGGCGGCGACGGCGCGGGGAACTGCTGCGTGGTCTCCGGCTCCGCGGCGCCGGAGCGGGCGGATGCGGCGGCGTCCGGGCCGCCGGAGCGACCGGTGAGCTGGTCGGCCATCGCGGGCCGCGCGGGGCGAACCTGCTTGCGGGGGGCGAACCAGTCGCTGGTCCGCTCGGTGCTGTCCCCGCCCTCCGGCTCCGCGGCGGGGGCGGACGACTCCCGCCGGCCGCGGCCGCCCATGTCCAGGGTCGCGTCACGGCGAGCCGTGCCGCCGGACCGCTCCTCGTCCGCACCGGAGCCCGCGCCGGACGCACCCTCCTCGCCCACCGGCTTGCGCATGACGACCGGCGGAATGGGGCGCGACCCCGGAATGTTGATCTTGATGCGGGTGGTCAGCGTCGTCTCGGTCCTCGGCTCCTCCGGCAGGGCGGCGGCGCGCGCCTCCGCCTCGTCGGCACCGTCCTGCGGGGCCTGCTGCGTCGGATTCAGCGACGGGTACTGGCGCGATCCGTACGGCGGGGTCCCGGACGGGTACGCGGTACCGCCGCCACCCCGGGCTCCGGAGGACGAACTGTCAGATTCACGGCTCAATGCAGGTTCTCCCGGTTGACTCCGCCGCCCGTCTCATTCGCGCGATGGGGTTCCCCATGCCGTAGGCGAGGGGAGGCTCGGCGGCGCGCACCACCATACTGGGCACCGGCGGCGGTCAGGCGGCGACCGCCGCGTCGCCGGAGCGGGCCCCGGCCCGGCGCCGGGCCCCCGGCCCCGGGCGCGTGAGGCGGAAAACGTCCCGTCACTTACCAAGTCGGACGTAACGGCCGCCCGGTTGCGGCACCTTCGGCATCGTGGCGCACATCACACCGGCCACCATCCCGCCCAGCAGGAAGACGTAGGTGCCGGTCCCGACGGCGAAGACGTAGTCACCCTCCGGCCGGGTGGTGGTGAGGAACAGCACCACGACGGCCCAGCCGGCGGCGGGGATCACCCCGCCCATCCGGGTGCGGGTCAGCTGCACCCCGCCGTAGGTGACGGCCGTCAGCCCGAGCAGCGCCAGCAGCAACCCGCCCGGGAACCAGGCGGCTTGGACCAGCGCTCCGGCGATGCCGGTCAGCACGCCCAGCACCGCGAGGAGCAGGTACGCCCCGGCGCGCAGCGCGCGGGCCGCGCCGCTCGGCGGCACCGGCGCGGAGCCGCCCGGACGCGCTCCCGGTCCGGAGCCCGCGCCGGTGCCCCCGGATCGGGCCCCGCCCGTTCCTCCGGAGGCGGCGGAGCCGCGGCCGGCGGCCGGCGCGCGGGTCGCCCCGGCCGGCTTCCCGGCCGACGCCTTCGCCCGGCCGGTGCCCGCTCCCCCGGTGCCCGCGCGGGCGCGTCCGGGACGGTCTCCGGCGGTCATCGGGTCACCCCCGCGAACAGGTCGTGCTCGATCCCGGCGGCCGCGGTGCCGCGCGCCAGCCGGTAGTACTCGGTGGTCAGCAGCGGCTGCCCCAGCCCGTTGGAGAGCGCGAACCACGGCTCGGCGACCTCGATCTGGGTGGCGTGGGCGCGCATCGCCGCGGCCTTGGCGGCCCCGTACGCGGTGCCGTCGATCACCGTGGTCACCTCGTCCTCGTCCACCACGCCCGGGACGTCGGACGGCGCGCCGACGCCGGGGAAGGGCTGCGGGACCACCGCGCGCAGCCGGGCGAAGGCCTCCTCGACCACCGGCCGGGGGACGCAGTTCCAGAAGACGCGGGAGATCTCGTGCGGGTCGCCGAGGTCGCGGCGGAAGGCCCGTTCGGCGGCGAGTTCGGCGCCGCGCATCGCGACCCGGTGCGCCTGGATGTGGTCGGGGTGGCCGTATCCGCCGTTCGGGTCATAGGTGACCAGTACCTGGGGCCGCACCTGGCGGATGACCTCGACGAGGTGGGCCGCCGCCTCGTCCACGTCGGCGCGCCAGAAGGCGCCGGGGCGGTGGTTCTGCTCCAGACCCATCATCCCGGAGTCGCGGAACCGGCCCTGCCCGCCCAGGAAGCGGTGGTCGGTCACGCCAAGCTCGCGCATGGCGGCGGCCAGCTCGCCGGCGCGGTACGCGCCCAGGCCGCCCTCGCGGTCGGCGGCCAGGTGGGCCAGCCCGGCCGGGATGACCTCACCCTCCTCGCCGAGGGTGCAGGTCACCAGGGTGACCCGCACCCCCTCGGCCGCGTACCGGGCCATGGTGGCGCCGTTGTTGATCGACTCGTCGTCCGGGTGCGCGTGCACCAGCAGCAGCCGCCGTTCGGCAGGCGCCGACGGGGCGCTCGCCGGACGGACGGTCGGTGACGGACCGGTCGCGGGACGCGATGGGGGTCCCCCCGGACGTGATCCGGGGGAGCTTCCGCCGCGGGCGGTGGTGGATGACGGGCGGGACATGGAAACAGCCTACGAGCCCGGCGGCAGCCACGGTGAACCCGGTGCGAACAATCGCCTACCGTGGAGCGTCGGGAAAACCTCCGGGACCGCGGCTCAGAGCTTGACGTCGCCGATCATGTCGGCGACGTTGTTGCCGAGGTCGTCGATCGTCGGCGCGACCGATGAACTCGCCAGGTAGAACCCCAGCAGCACACAGACGATCGCGTGCCCGCCCTTCAACCCGGACTTCTTGATGAGCAGGACGACGATGATCAGCAGCAGCACTGCCGCCGAAATCGAGAGTGCCACAGCGGCTCACCTCCGGTAAGCGAGTTGACGGTCAACCTGTAGATGCTCGTGAGTCATACCCACTATGCGCAGTGGATCATAACGATGCCTGCCTGCGCACGGCTCGGTGCACGGGAGCATGACAGGGGCGCATGCCTGTTCGCACTTGCCAGTTGAGCCCCAGGAGTCACGGTCGTCGCAGGTCGGCGCCGTCCGGCGGGCGGACCGGGCCGGATGCGCCCGGGGGCCGTAATCTCGCCATATGACACAGCAGACGACCGGAGTTCCGTCGTTCCCCCGGCAGCACGCCCGCACGCAGCGGTTCACCCTGGGCACCCCCCGCGCCTTCACCGTCTCCCCGGATGACGCGCGGGTGGTCTTCCTCCGTTCCCGCACGGGTACGGATCGAGCCAATCTGCTGTGGGTCCTCGACCTCGCGGAGGGACGGGAGTTCCCGGCCGCGGACCCGGCGGAGCTGCTGGGCGGGGCGCGCGAGGAGCTGTCCGCCGAGGAGCGGGCGCGGCGCGAACGCAGCCGCGAGGGCGCGGCCGGCGTGGTCGGGTACGCGGTGGACCGGGCCGTGGAGACGGCTGCGTTCGCGCTCTCCGGACGGTTGTTCCGGGCCGACCTGCGGACCGGCGCGGCGGCCGAACTGCCGGTGCCGGGCCCGGTGGTGGACCCCCGGCCCTCCCCGGACGGCTGCCGGATCGGCTACCTGGCCGGCGGTGCGCTGCGGGTGGTGGACGCCGACGGCGGCGGTGACCGGGCGCTGGCCGAACCGGAGTCGCCCACCGTCGGCTACGGGGCGGCCGAGTTCATCGCCGCCGAGGAGATGGACCGCACCCGGGGCTTCTGGTGGTCACCGGACGGGGAGTCGCTGCTGGTCGCCCGGGTGGACGACGCCCCGGTGCGGCGCTGGTGGATCGCCGACCCGGCCCGGCCCGCCGAACCGCCGGCCGAGGTCGCCTACCCGGCGGCGGGCACGCCCAACGCCGAGGTGCGGCTGTTCCTGATGGGCCTGGACGGGGCCCGGACCGAGGTGGTGTGGGACCGGGACCGCCACCCCTACCTGGCCCGGGTGCACTGGTCGGCGTACGGCCCGCCGCTGCTGCTGGTGCAGGCCCGCGACCAGCGCTCGCAGGCGTACCTCACGGTGGACACCGGCACCGGCCGGACCGCGACGCTGCACACCGAGGAGGACCCGGACTGGCTCGATCTTTTCCCCGGGGTGCCCGCGTGGACGCCGGACGGCCGGCTGGTGCGGATCACCGACCGGCCGGCGGGTCCGGACGGCACGCCCGGCGGCCGGGTGCTGATGGTCGGGGACCGGGAGCTGACCACGGCGGAACTCCACGTGCGCGCGGTGCTCGACGTGGGGGCGGAGGACGTGCTGTTCTCCGCGTCACAGGGCGGGGCGGACCGGTCGGCGGACCGGCCGGGCGAGATCAGGGTGTACCGGGCGCCGTTCGGGCCCGCGGGCGGGGACGCGGACCCGAACGGTGTCCGAGGGGCGGACGGCGCGGGCCGGACCGCCGCGGCCGGGCCCGGCGACAAGCCGGCCGGCTGGGAGCCGATCAGCGAGGACACCGCGCCGATGGTCGAGTCGGCGGTGCGCGGCACCCGGGTCCTGGTGCGCTCGTACGCCACTGTGGACGGCCCGGGCGCCCGGCATGAGGTGGTCCGCCCCGGGGACGGGACGGACGACCGGCGGCCGGTGCCGATCGCCTCCCACGCCGAGCGCCCGCTGATCGAGGCCCGGCCCCGGCTGGTGTGCGCCGGTGAACACCGGATCCCCTGCGCGGTGCTGCTGCCCCGTGACCACCGCCCGGCGGACGGGCCGCTCCCGGTGCTGATGGACCCGTACGGCGGGCCGCACGGGCAGCGGGTGGTGGCCGCGCACAACGCGCACCTGACCTCGCAGTGGTTCGCCGACCAGGGGTTCGCGGTGATCGTCGCGGACGGCCGGGGCACCCCGGGGCGCTCCCCCGCCTGGGAGAAGGCGATCCGCGACGACTTCGCCGGGGTGACCCTGGAGGACCAGGTGGCCGCCCTGCACGCGCTCGCCGCGGATCACCCGCTGGACCTGGACCGGGTGGCCATCCGGGGCTGGTCGTACGGCGGTTACCTGGCCGGGCTGGCGGTGCTCCGCCGGCCGGACGTGTTCCACGCGGGCATCGTCGGCGCGCCGGTCACCGACTTCCGGCTCTACGACACCCATTACACCGAGCGGTACCTGGGCCACCCGGACGAGCAGCCCGCCGTCTACGCGGCCAACTCGCTGGTCACCGACGAGGGTCTGGTGGAGGCCGCCGGACCGGCCCGGCCGATGATGATCGTGCACGGGCTGGCCGACGACAACGTGGTGGTGGCGCACTCGCTGCGGCTGTCCTCCGCGCTGCTCGCGGCGGGCCGCCCGCACGAGGTGCTGCCGCTGACCGGGGTCACCCACATGACCCCGCAGGAGCAGGTCGCCGAGAACCTGCTGCTGCTCCAGGTGGACTTCCTCAAGCGGGCCCTGGGGCTGCCCCGGCACGAGGCCTGAGCCCGGGCCGGCGGCCTGTCGGCGGCGGGTGGCCGGGCGGCAGGCCGGGACCATCTGGGACCGGGACCGGTGCCCGGGCCCGGGGGCGGCGCGGGCCCGGCCGGTCACCGTCCGGTCCGGCCGGCGGTCACCGTCCGGTCCGGCCGGCGCGGGTCACCAGCCGGACGGCGGCGGGTCCGGGGGCCGCGGGGGAACCGGCGGCTCGGGCGGATGGGCCGACCCGGGTCCGCCGCCCGGCGGCCCGGCGTCGTCCCCGTACCCGTACCCGGCCGGCGTGCCGTGGCCGCCGCCGTACCCGCCCGGCCCGTTGCCGTACCCGTGACCGCCCGGCCCGGTGCCGTACCCGTGACCGCCCGGTCCGTGGCCGTAGCCACCGGAGGCCGGGGTGCCGTACCCGCCCGGCCCGTCGCCGTAACCGCCGGCCGTGTCGCCGTAACCGCCGGAGCCCGTGCCGTACCCGCCGGCGCCCACGGGCCGGCCGTACCCGCCGGGCGGGCCGTACCCGGGGTGCGGCACCCCGCGCTGGGCGAGCAGCACCAGGGCCAGGAAGCCGGCCAGCACCTCGAAGAAGGAGGTGAGCACGCCGAGCGTCTCGGTGGTGGGCAGTTCGTCGAAGTGCTCGATGTACTCCACCTTGAAGTACACGGCGGTGCCCGATATCCCGTCGAGCAGGACCAGCGCCCCGGTCATCATGCCCAGGGGCCGCGCGTACGCGGCGCGGCGCGCGGTCGCCACGGCGGCGGCCAGCGCGAGCAGCACCGCCGCCCAGGCGGACCAGGCGGGCGGGGTGGCGAGCAGGGTGATGAACAGGCCCTCGCCGGTGATCAGCGCCTCGTACCGTTCCCACTCCAGCTCCTGCGCCCAGTAGAACTGCCAGGCGGCGAGGACCACGCCCGTCGCGGCGAGGACCAGGGCGCCGGCGGCGGCCACGCCCGGACCGGGCACGGCGGGGGCACGGTCGGCGGGCGGGACCTCGTACCCGCCGGGCGGAGCGGCCGGACGGCCGCCGACGACCGCGGTCAGCAGCAGCGCGGTCCCCAGGGCCACCGCCGCCCAGCCGCTGAGGGTGGCGCGGGTCAGCAGCCCGTCGGCGGCGCCCAGGCGCTCGCCCCAGTCGTCGTCCACGGTCCACAGCAGGGGCAGCCGCAGCGCCACGGCGATCAGGCCGAGGGAGCCGAGGGCGCCGGCCGCGGAGGGTGTGCGCAGCGCGGCACCGGCGGCGAAGAGCGCGAGCACCACCAGGACCAGGTCGGCCAGGGCGGAGCCGAACAGGACGGTCGAGGTGCGGTACGGCAGACCGGCCCAGGTCCACCACAGGTCGCCGGGTTCGTCGGCCTCGCCGAGGTCCCGGATGATCCAGGCCGACGAGAGCAGTGCGAGCGCGGCGCAGAGGACCGCCCCGACGACGCGTGCCTGGCGCGTGAGTGTCCGTCCCTGGCCCATGCCTGTAGGTATTTCCCCGGCGCGGGGCCCGGAACCACGCGGAAGCGAAAACGGGTGCGAGGGGTGACCGGGCGGATACGGCGGCCGGCGGAGGTGGCGTCCGCGAGGGGCCGGGTTGACCCGGAGTCAACGCGTCCGACGCCCGTTCGCCACCCCACCGCCATGTGATCACGACCCTGTCAAGCACGTGGCGGCGTCGATCCGTTCACCCTTCGACCAAGAACACAGGCCCGGCCGCATTGACCAACTCCGGCCTATTGACCGGCAGTTGCGGGGGTTGCGAAAGTCCGCTCTACCCGAGCGAGGGCTCTGGTGCACGACGCGAGGAGAACTGCGGGGGGCACTGAGCGATGACGAGTCCGTCCCGGGCGGGGGAATCCCCGGCGGCTTCCGCCGGGGCGGCGGCACCGGTCGCCGACGCCGCCGCCGGTCTTCCGTCCCCGGCCGAGGGCCGCTCCCCCGGCCGGCTGATGTGGCGCCGCTTCACCCGTGACCGCACCGGGGTGATCTCCGCCTGCGTGGTGCTGGTCTTCTTCGCGCTGGCGCTGCTGGCCCCGGTGATCTCCTGGCTGTACGGGAAGAACCCGTACACCACCTACGGGCTCGACCGGCCGGGGCTGCTCAACGAGTTCTCGTACCCGGTCAAGCCGAACGGGGGCATCGACGGGGAGTTCTGGTTCGGCATCGAACCGCAGCTGGGGCGGGACGTCTTCACCCAGCTGCTGTACGGCATCCGCACCTCGCTGCTGATCGCCACCGCGGTGACCGTGCTGTGCGTGATCACCGGGATCGTGGTGGGGGTGACCGCCGGGTACCTCGGCGGGCGGACCGACTACTTCCTGGGCCGGTTCATCGACCTGCTGCTGGCGTTCCCCGCCCAGCTGTCGTTCGTGGCGTTCACCCCGGTGGTCTACGCCCTGTTCGTCAGCGAGGAGGAGGAGACCTCCACCGCGCTGCGGGTGGTCACCCTGATCCTGGTGATGTGGGCGCTGGGCTGGATGGGGCTGGCCCGGCTCCTGCGCGGCCAGGTGCTCAGCCTGCGGGAGAGGGAGTTCATCGAGGCAGCCAAGGTCACCGGCGCCTCACCCTGGCGGATCATCCGCAAGGAGCTGCTGCCGAACCTGTGGACCCCGATCCTGGTCCAGTCGACGCTGATGCTGCCGGCCTTCGTGACCGCCGAGGCCGGGCTGTCCTACCTCGGGGTCGGCATCGTGGAGCCGACCCCCGACTGGGGCCGGATGTTCGCCACCGGCGCCCGCCACTACCAGAACGACATCACCTACATGTTCTTCCCCGGCATCGCCATGGTGATCTTCGTGGTCGCCTTCAACCTGCTGGGGGACTCGGTCCGGGACGCGTTCGATCCGAAGACGAAGCGCTAGGCCACGTCGGCCGCTCAGTGTGAGGCAGGTGCACACCACCATGACGTCACCCTCGTCATCCTTCAGACAGCGGGTACGGCCGGCCGTGGTCGCCGTGGCGGCCGGGGCCCTGGTCCTCACCGCGTGCAGCAGCGGCGGAGGCGGCAGCGGCGGTACGGACGCCACGCCCCGGTCCGGCCCGGACAAGAACCGGGCGGAGAACTACTCGCTGGGCAGCAAGGCCGACTCCACCGGCCCGGCCGCCCCGGTGCCCGGCGCCCGGAAGGGCGGCACGGTCAACGTCCTGCAGCGCGACGCCTTCACCTATCTGGACCCGGCCCAGATCTACTACGCCGACCAGCTCACCGCGCAGACCCTGTACAACCGGACGCTGACCACGTACAAGATCGACGCGAACGGCAAGGTGACCCTCGTCGGCGACCTGGCCACCGACACCGGCACCCCCTCCGACGGCGGCCGGACCTGGACCTACACCCTGAAGAAGGGGCTGAAGTTCGAGGACGGCTCACCGATCACCTCCGCCGACGTGCGGCAGAGCGTCGAGCGGCTCTACGCCAAGTGGGCCACCGACGGGCCGCAGTTCATTCCGCAGTGGCTCTCCGGCGCCGGGCAGTCCTTCCGCGAGGCGCTGCCGGACGGCCCGTACAAGGGCGACCACCTGCCCGCCGACGTGCTGGACACCCCCGACGACCGGACGGTGGTGTTCCACTTCAAGGAGCCGCACGCGGACACCCCGTACGCGGTGGCGATGCCCAACATCGGAGCGGTGCCCGACGAACCGGGCAAGGACCCCGGGCAGGCCTACGACCGCCGCCCGCTGTCCTCCGGCCCGTACAAGATCGGCACCCAGAAGGCGGGCAAGCAGCTGGTGCTGGTCCGCAACGACCGGTGGGACCCGAAGACCGACCCGGTGCGCCACCAGTACCCGGACCGGTTCGACATCCGCTTCGGGGTGCAGGAGCCGGACTCCTCCCGGCGGCTGCTGGCCGGGCGGGGCAGCGACCGGAACGCCATGTCGTTCACCAACGCCGTCACCGTGGAGACCGGCCCGACCGTCCTGAAGGACGCCTCGGCCAAGGACCGCACCTTCAACGAGGTGCAGCCGTACGTGGACTACATGGCCATCAACATGTCGCGGATCACGGACCGGAAGGTCCGGCAGGCGCTGGCGTACGCGCTGCCCAACGCGCAGATCCTCGGCCAGCTCGGCGGCCCGCGCGCCGGCCAGGTGGCGGGCAACCTGCTGGCCCCGTCGCTGGCGGGGTGGAAGGACATCGACCCGTACCGGAAGAAGAAGTTCCCGGCCGGTGACGTCGCCACGGCCCGGAAACTGCTGAAGGAGGCCGGCAAGGAGGGCCAGAAGATCGTCTACGCGTACCCGAACACCACCGAGTACCAGAAGATCTCGGTGGTGGTCACCCAGGCGCTGGAGCGGGCCGGGTTCAGCGTGGAGAAGAAGGAGATCGACTCCAACAACTACTCCACCGAGATCTCCAAGGTGGACAACACCTTCGACATCTACCGGGCCTCCTGGGGCGCCGACTGGCCGGTCGGCTCCACCGTGGTGCCGCCGCTGTTCGACGGCCGCAACGTCTCCGACGGCAACCAGAACTACTGGCACCTGCGCAACGGTGAGGTGGACGCGGAGATCGACCGGATCAGCCGGATCACCGACGTGGAGAAGGCAGCCGCCCAGTGGGTGGCGCTCGCGGAGAAGATCCTGGTCGAGGACGTCCCGGCGGTCCCGATCTTCTACAACCGGCAGTGGTCCATCTGGGGCGAGGGCATCGGCGGGGTGAAGTACCACTCCGTCTACGGCACCGCCGACCCCCGGAGCGTGTTCGTCAGGTAGCGGGGGCCCGGGCAGCCGGCCGCCGGTCCGCACCGTCCACCGGGCGGGCCGGGCGGGGGCGGGCCGGGTGATGCGGGCCGGGTGCGCCGTCACCCGCGTGGTGCGGGCCGGGCCCGCCGCCGCCCGCCCCGCCCGGACCGCCACCGGCCGAACCCCGCCGGTGCACCACCGCCCGGCTCCACGACCGGGTGCCCCTGGACCGCCACCCGCCGCCCGCGGGCCGGGGCACCCACCCACCCGTCCGATCCGTCTGGCCGCCACGGCGCCCGTACCGGAAGATCCGCGACGCCATGCTCCGATTCCTGCTGCGCCGCACCCTCGGCGCGATCGTCATCGTCCTGCTGATCAGCGCCATCACGTTCTTCCTCTTCTTCGCCCTGCCCTCCGAACCGGCCCAGCTGGCCTGCGGGAAGAACTGCGGGCCGGACGCCCTGGCGCTGATCAACGAGAACCTGGGGCTGGACGACCCGGTCCCGGTGCAGTACTGGCACTACCTGGTGGGGATCTTCGCCGGCCGGGACTTCGACATCGGGCACTGCTCCGCGCCGTGCCTGGGCTACTCGTTCCGCAACTCCCAGCCGGTGTGGGAGACCATCCTCGACCGCTACCCGACCACCCTGTCCCTGGCGTTCGGCGGGGCGGTGGTCTTCCTGGTCATCGGGGTCTCCATCGGCATGATCGCCGCCGCCCGCCGCGGCACCCTCACCGACAAGTTCTTCAGTTCGCTCTCCCTGATCGGCAACTCGCTGCAGATCTACTTCGTGGGCACCATCGCGCTGTGGCTGCTGGTGGACTCCTGGGGGCTGATCCCGCGCCCGGAGTACTTCCCGTTCACCGACGATCCGCTGCGGTGGGCCGGGGGGATGCTGCTGCCCTGGCTGGTGCTGTCGATCATCTTCATCGCCAACTACAGCCGGATGACCCGCTCCCAGATGATCGAGCAGCTGAACGAGGACCACGTGCGGACCGCCCGCGCCAAGGGCATGTCGGGCCGCACGGTCTTCTTCCGGTACGCCTGGCGCGGCGCGATGGCGCCCATCGTCACCATCGTCGGCATCGACATGGGGTCGCTGTTCGGCGGCGCGATGGTCACCGAGTTCACCTTCACGCTGCACGGGCTGGGCCGGCTCGCGGTGGAGTCGGTGGCGGAGAAGGACCTGCCGATGCTGATGGGCGTGATGCTCTTCAGCTGCACCGCGATCGTCGTGGCCAACATCATCGTGGACGCGCTGTACGCGGTCATCGACCCGCGCGTACGCCTCGCCTAGGAGCGACACCGTGACCAGCAGCAGCACCGAACCGACCCCGGCCGCCGCGCCCGGGCCCCCGCCCGGCGCCGGGGACGACGCCTTCCTCTCCGTCCGCGACCTGTACGTCCACTTCCACACCGAGGACGGCACGGTCAAGGCGGTGGACGGGCTCTCCTTCGACCTGCCGCGCGGCCGGACCCTGGGCATCGTCGGGGAGTCCGGGTCCGGGAAGTCCGTCACCAACCTCGCCGTCCTCGGGCTGCACGACCCGCGCCACACCACGGTGCGGGGCCACATACGGCTGGCCGGCCAGGAGCTGACCGGGGCCCCGGAGCGGACCCTGGAGAAGCTGCGCGGCAACACCATGGCGATGATCTTCCAGGACTCGCTCACCGCCCTCTCGCCCTATTACACGGTGGGCCGGCAGATCGCCGAGCCGTACCGCAAGCACACCGGTGCGAGCCGGCGGGAGGCGCGCCGGCGGGCCGTGGAGATGCTCGCCAAGGTCGGCATCCCGGAGGCCGGGCGGCGGGTGGACGACTACCCGCACCAGTTCTCCGGCGGGATGCGGCAGCGCGCGATGATCGCCATGGCGCTGGTGAACAACCCCGACCTGCTGATCGCCGACGAGCCGACCACCGCCCTGGACGTGACGGTGCAGGCGCAGATCCTCGACCTGCTCCAGGACCTCCAGCGGGAGTTCGGCTCCGCGATCATCCTCATCACCCACGACCTGGGCGTGGTGGCCGAGGTCGCCGACGACCTGCTGGTGATGTACGCGGGGCGGGCGGTGGAACGGGGCCCGGTCCGCGAGGTGCTCCGGGAACCCCGCCACCCCTACACCTGGGGGCTGCTGGACTCCATGCCCCCGGCTCACCGGCGCGCCCGACGCCCCGCTGACCCCCATCCCCGGCGCCCCGCCCAGCCTGCTCAGCCCGCCGGCCGGGTGCCCCTTCCACCCGCGGTGCGCCTTCACCGCCGAGGCCGGCCCCGACCGGTGCGGCGGGGAACGGCCGTCGCTGCCGCCGGAACCGTCCGCCGGCGGGCGGGGCGCCGCCTGCCACCTCACCGCCGAACAGCGCCGGAACCTGCGGAGGAGCCGATGACCGAGGAACTCCTCGTGGCACGGAAACTGGTGAAGCACTTCCCCGTCATGGGGGGCTTCCCGTTCAGACGGCGGGTCGGGTCGGTGCACGCGGTGGACGGCATCGACCTGACCGTCCACGAGGGCGAGAGCTTCGGGCTGGTCGGCGAGTCGGGCTGCGGCAAGTCCACCACCGGCCGGCTGCTGACCCGGCTGCTGGAGCCGACCTCGGGGACCCTCCACTACCGGGGCCAGGACATCACCCACGCGGGGCGCCGCGCCCTGGCGCCGGTCCGCTCCCAGATCCAGATGATCTTCCAGGACCCCTACTCGTCGCTCAACCCGAGGCAGACGGTGGGCACGATCATCTCCGGCCCGATGGAGATCAACGGCATCCGGCCGCCCGGCGGCCGGGAGAAGCGGGTCCGCGAACTGCTGGAGACCGTGGGGCTCAGCCCCGAGCACTACAACCGCTTCCCGCACGAGTTCTCCGGCGGCCAGCGCCAGCGCATCGGCGTCGCCCGCGCCCTGGCGCTGGAGCCCCGGCTGATCGTCGCCGACGAACCGGTCTCGGCGCTGGACGTCTCCATCCAGGCCCAGGTGGTCAACCTGCTCAAGGACCTCCAGCGCGACCTGGGCATCGCCTTCGTCTTCATCGCCCACGACCTGGCGGTGGTGCGGCACTTCTCGCAGCGGGTGGCGGTGATGTACCTGGGGAAGGTCGTGGAGGTCGGTGACCGGGAGGCGATCTACGCCCGGCCGCGGCACCCGTACACCCACGCGCTGCTCTCCGCCGTGCCCGAGGCCGACGCGCTGATCGACGCCGGGCCGCCCGGCGCCGCCTCGCCCGGCGCCGCCTGGGCCGGGGACGCCTCGGCCGGGGACGCCCCCGGCGCCGCCCCGCCCGGCCGCCCCGCCCGCCGCGAACGCATCCGCCTCACCGGCGACGTGCCCTCCCCCGTCCACGTCCCCTCCGGCTGCCGCTTCCGCACCCGCTGCTGGAAGGCGGAGGAGATCTGCGCCCGTGAGGAGCCGCCGCTGGTGCGGCTGGCAGGGAACGCCGACGGCCACCTGACGGCCTGCCACCTCCCGGAGCCCGTCCCTGAGGCATTCGGGACCGGCTCCGCGGTGCCGACCGCACCGGTGGGTGACCCGGGCGGATATCAGTAATCGTCGGGGTCGACCCCTTCCGGGGCCCGGTACTCCGGCGATGCGACCGAGAAATGGATCATGTCGTCCTTGGAAGCACCGGGGTGCCGGCCCTTCCTCGTACTCCTGATCAAAAGCTCGACCGAAACGGAGTATCCGTCCTTCTCGTGAAGAGCTTCGATCTCCATCTGCCCAGCCTGTGAATTGGCCCGCCCGTATCGAGTGATGCGCCACCCCGCACCGGGCAGGTCTTCACGCAGACGCTCGAAGCCTTGCGTCAGCTCATCCGGCGGCGCACCCGAGATGGACCAGAAGTGCTGTACCGAGTAGTCCTGGCTTTCCTCACCGGCGGAGATGCCGGGGCCGCCCCCGAGCGCCTTGCCCCGAAGCGCCGTCAGGTCAAAGAGGCCGCTGGACAACTGGCGTGCCCGCTTTTCCGCCACGGCCGGGTGCACTTCTTCCGACGCATCACGCGAATCACCCACGAAGCCGCACGCCGCGGTGCACAGGAACACCGTGACGGCAGCGAGCGCCGAACGAATCCATCTCCCGCTCAGCTTTCATCACCCCTGATTGCCGCCGTCACGGACAGCGTCCGGCCCCAGTTCGCTTGGCGCCGTCCCACGGCGACTCATCGTAGGGACGGCCGCCAACCGCATCATGAGTACGGGTACTCACCTCACCGGACCGGACCGGAGCGCCGAGGGATTCGGGCAGGGTGTCAGGCCTCGGTGGCGGAGAAGTCCAGGGGCGGCAGGGGCTCGCCCGTTTCCAGCAGGGTCTTGAGGCTGGACAGGATGAGCGGCCACCCCTCGCTGACGCCCTTCAGCATCTCGCTGCCCGGCTCGAAGTCGTCGTGCACCACGGCCAGTCGGGTGACCTCGGCGCCGAGCGGGCTGATCTCGAAGGTGACCTTGGAGATCCGCTCCTGGCGGAGTTCGGCCAGCTTCTCGTCGCTCCAGCCGAAGAGGGCGGCGATCTCGGGTTCGTAGTTGTGCCAGGTGTAGGAGAGCCGGCGGCGGGGTTCGGCCGCCAGGACCCGCTGGCCGTAGTCGCGGTACTCGGCGTCGGGGCTCATCCGCCAGCGCACCGGGGCGCCGGGGGTCCAGTCGGAGTCGGGGCCGGTGCCCTCGTGGTAGCGGCGGATGTCGGCGGGGTCGGTCAGGGCCCGCCACAGCCGTTCGGGGGTGGTGCGGATGGCCGTGACGTACGCGAACTCGGTGCTGGTGGGGGTCATGGCGGTACCTCCGGTTCCGGTGGGGTGCCGGGCCGCCCGCCTCGGGACGTCCCGGATTCTCCATTTCTTCATCACGGTGTGTAGATGGTGTGTACGCTCCTCTCTCGCCGCCCCCTCGCGCCTTCGTGACCTCCGAGGAGATTCCCTTGCGCATACGCGCCGTCCTGCCCGCCGTCACCGCCGCCGCCGCGCTCGCCGTGACGCTGCTGCCGGCCGCCTCCGCCCACGCCGCCCCGCACCAGGGCGGGCTGCACCTGGGCTACATCCAGTACGACAGCCCGGGCCGGGACACCCGTACCAACAGTTCGCTCAACGCCGAGTGGGTCAACATCCACAACAACAGCAGCTCGGCGATCCAGCTGAAGGGCTACAAGCTCAAGGACAACACCGGCTACACCTACACCTTCGGCAGCTACCGGATCGGTGCCGGGAAGACCGTCAAGGTCCGCACCGGCAAGGGCACCAACGGCGCCGGCGTCGTGTACTGGGGCCGCGGTTCGTACGTGTGGAACAACACCGGCGACAAGGCCCGGCTGATCAAGCCCAACGGCGTCCTGCGCGACTCGTGCTCCTGGACCGGGCGCGAGGGCGGCGCGAAGAACTGCCACTGATCCACGGGCCGCGCTCCGGCCCCGCCGTCCGGGCGGGGCCGGGGCCGGCACGTCCACCGGGGCGCGGGCGGTCAGGGGTCGTTGGGCGAGTTGGAGGGGGGCTCGCCATCCGGCCGCGCGCCGCCCGCCCCCGGTGGTCCGCCGCGCCCCGCCGGGGCGGGCGGACGTCCCCCCGGTCCCGGGACCACCGGCCGCTCCTCGGCGAAGTGGCAGGCCGACGGGTGGTCGACCGGGGCGCCGGTGTTCCGGAAGAGGGTGGGTACGGCGAGCAGCGGAACCTGTTCCGCGCACCGCTCGCGCGCCTTCCAGCAGCGGGTGCGGAACCGGCAGCCGGAGGGCGGGTTGGCCGGTGACGGCACGTCCCCCGACAGCAGGATGCGCTCGCGGCCGGCCCGGGCCGCCGGGTCGGGCACCGGCACCGCGGAGAGCAGCGCCTGGGTGTACGGGTGGGTGGGGTGCCGGTAGATCTGCGCGTCGGTGCCGATCTCGACGAAGCGCCCCAGGTACATCACCGCGACCCGGTCGGAGATGTGCCGCACCACCGACAGGTCGTGGGCGATGAAGAGGTAGGAGAGGTCGAACTCGTCCTGCAGCCGCTCCAGCAGGTTCACCACCTGGGCCTGGACCGAGACGTCGAGCGCGGAGACCGGCTCGTCGGCGACGATGATCTCCGGGCGCAGCGCGAGACCGCGGGCGATGCCGATGCGCTGCCGCTGGCCGCCGGAGAACTGGTGCGGGTAGCGGTTGATGTACTCGGGGTTGAGGCCGACCACGTCGAGGAGTTCCTGGACCCGGCGGCGCCGGTCGCCCTTGGGGGCCACCTCGGGGTGGATCTCGAACGGCTCCCCGATGATGTCGCCGACCGTCATCCGCGGGTTGAGCGAGGTGTACGGGTCCTGGAAGACCATCTGGATGTTGCGGCGGACCGCCTTCAGCGCGCGCCCGGACAGCCGGGTCACGTCCTCGCCCTTGAAGCGGATGGTCCCGGACGTGGGCCGCTCCAGGTGGACCAGGAGCCGGGCGAGGGTGGACTTGCCGCACCCGGACTCGCCCACCACCCCCAGCGTCTCGCCGCGCCCCAGGTCGAAGGAGACGGTGTCCACGGCCCGAACCGCGCCGATCTTCTTCTTGAGGACGATGCCCTGGGTGAGCGGGTAGAGCTTGGCGAGGTCGCGGACTTCGAGGATCGGCTCGCGCGGCGCGGCGGTGCCGGCGGCCGGGGCCGGGGTGGGCTCCTCAGCGGTCATGGAGCTCGTCCCTCCAGAAGTGGCACGCGCTGGCGCGTCCGGGCAGCTCGGTGCCGTCGTCCTCGGTGACCGGGTACAGCGGCGGCCGGTCGGTGCGGCACACGTCCTGGACGCGGGGGCAGCGCGGGTTGAACGGGCAGCCGGGCGGGATGGCGGTGAGGTTGGGCGGCAGTCCCTTGATCGCGTACAGCTCGCGGCCCTTGAGGTCCACCCGGGGGATGGAGTCCAGCAGCCCCTGGGTGTAGGGGTGGGCGGGCCGCTTGTACAGCTCGTGCACCGGAGCGGTCTCCACGATCCGGCCCGCGTACATCACCGCGATCTTGTCGGCCACGTCCGCGACCACACCCAGGTCGTGGGTGATCAGGATCAGACCCATGGTGAACTCGCGCTGCAGCTCCGCGAGCAGGTCCATCACCTGCGCCTGCACCGTCACGTCCAGCGCCGTGGTCGGCTCGTCCGCGATGATCAGGTCCGGCTCCAGCGCCAGCGCCATCGCGATCATGATGCGCTGCCGCATACCACCGGAGAACTGGTGCGGATAGTCGCCGACCCGCTGCCTGGCGGCCGGGATGCGCACCCGGTCCATCAGCTCGATCGCCTTCGTCCGGGCCTCCTTGCGGGACAGGCCGCGGTGCACCTGGAACATCTCGCCCAGCTGTGCGCCGACGGTGTGCACCGGGTTCAGCGAGGAGAGCGCGTCCTGGAAGATCATCGCCATCTTCGCCCCGCGCACCTTGCGGCGCTCCTCGGCGCCGGCGCGCAGCAGGTCGCGGCCCTGGAAGAGGACCTGCCCGCCGGTGACGTAGCCGGGCGGGGAGTCGAGGATGCCCATGATGGCCTGGGCGGTGACCGACTTGCCGGAGCCGGACTCGCCGAGCACGGCGAGCGTCTCCCCGGCGGCCACGTCGTAGGTGACGCCGTTGACAGCCTTGGCGACCCCGTCCCGGGTGCGGAACTCCACCCGCAGGTCGCGGACGTCGAGCAGCGGCGCCGCCGGTCCGGGCGCCGGTTCCTCCGGATGGGTCATCGGCCCGCTCCTCAGCGCAGTTTGGGGTCGAGGGCGTCGCGCACGGCGTCGCCGAGCATGATGAACGCCAGCACGGTCAGGCTCAGCGCGCCGGCCGGCCACAGCAGCATGTGGGGGGCGTTGCGGATGTGCGTGGAGGCGTTGGAGATGTCGATGCCCCAGGAGACGGTGGGTGGTTTGAGGCCGACGCCGAGGAAGGACAGCGTCGCCTCCAGGGCGATGTAGGTGCCCAGGGCGATGGTGGCGACCACGATGACCGGGGCGACGGCGTTGGGGGCGATGTGCCGCAGCAGCATGCGGCCGTTGCCGGCGCCGAGCGCCCGCGCGGCCTGGACGTAGTCGTGCTGCCGGGCGGTCACCACCGAGCCGCGGGCGATGCGGGCGATCTGCGGCCAGCCGAGCAGCACGATGAATCCGACGACCGGCCAGACGGAGCCGCTGGTCACCACGGAGAGGAAGACCAGGCCGCCCAGGACGATCGGGATGCCGAAGAAGACGTCCGCGATCCGGGAGAGCAGCGCGTCCCACCAGCCGCCGAAGAAGCCGGCCAGCCCGCCCAGGACGCTGCCGAGGAGCGCGGCGCCGGTGGTGGCGCAGATCCCCACGGTGATCGAGGCGCGGGCGCCGTGCACGGTGCGGGTGTACACGTCGCAGCCCTGGGTGTCGAAGCCGAAGGGGTGGCCGGGGGCGGAGCCCTGCTGGGCCCTGGCGAGGTCGCACTTGAGGGGGTCGGACCCCGCGATGGCCTGCGGCCAGATGGCGATCACCACCAGGAAGAGGATGACCAGGGCGGAGAGGATGAAGACGGGGTTGCGGAGCAGGTCGTGCCAGGCGTCCGACCACAGGCTGCGGGCCCGGGTGGTGGGGGGTGGGCCCTGCCCGTGGCCGGGTCCCCGCTCCAGGCTCTCGGCCTCACCGGTGGCCAGGTCCATCGCGCCGCCGACGCCGGTGGGCGCCACGGCCTCCTTGGGGTCGTAGGGCTGCTCAGGCATAGCGGATCCTCGGGTCGAGCACGGCGTAGAGGAGGTCCACGAGCAGGTTCGCCAGCAGGAAGACGATCACCAGGACGGTCACGAAGCCGACCACGGTCGGGGAGTTCTGCCGCAGGATGCCCTGGTAGAGCTGGTAGCCCACGCCGTGGATGTTGAAGATGCGCTCGGTGACGATGGCCCCGCCCATCAGCGCGCCGATGTCGGTGCCGATGTAGGTGACGACCGGGATCAGCGAGTTGCGCAGCAGGTGGCGGGTGATGATGCGGTGGCGCGGCAGCCCCTTGGCCACGGCGGTGCGCAGGTAGTCGGCGCGGACGTTCTCGGCGATCGAGGTGCGGGTGAGGCGGGTGGCGTACGCCAGGGAGGTGAGGGCGAGGACGACGCCGGGCAGCAGCAGTTCGTCGAGCGGGGCCTCGGGCGACACCGAGGGGCTGACCCAGCCCCACTTCACGCCGAGCAGGTACTGCAGGACGTAGCCGCTGACGAAGGTCGGGATGGAGACGACGACGAGGGTGAGCAGGAGGACCGAGGTGTCCAGGGCGCGGCCCCGGCGGAGTCCGCTGAAGACGCCCAGGGTGATGCCCACGAGGATCTCGATGACGATGGCGACCAGGGTGAGCCGGAGGGTGACGGGGAACGAGGTGCGCATCAGGTCGAGCACCTCGTCGCCGTTGAACGCGGTGCCGAAGTCGCCCTGGAAGATCTGCCCCATGTAGTGCAGGTACTGCTTCCACAGCGGCTGGTCGAGGTAGAGCTCCTCGCGGATGCGGGCGGCGGTGGCCGGGTCCGGGGCCCGGTCCCCGAAGAGCGCGGCGACCGGGTCCCCCAGCGCGTACACCATGAAGAAGATCAGGAACGTGCTGCCGATGAACACCGGGACCATCTGGAGCAGCCGCCGGATCACATAGCGGCCCATCCGGTCAGCTGACCTTGATCTGGTCGTAGACGGGGACGCTGAAGGGGTTGAGTTTCACCCCGCTGAGGCGGTCGGAGTATCCCGCGCTGCCGTTCTGGTACCACAGCGGGATCGCGGGCATCTCCTGGGCGAGGACCCCTTCGGCGTCCTGGAAGGTGCTGATCGCCTTGGCGGTGTCGGCCTCGGCGTTGGCCCGGTCCACCAGGTCGTCGAACCGCTGGTTGCTCCATCCGCCGTCGTTGGAGGAGGCGTTGGTGTAGTACAGCGGCTGGAGGAAGTTCTGGATGAGCGGGTAGTCCATCTGCCAGCCGGCGCGGAACGGGCCCTTCATCTGCCGGTCGGTGATCTGGTTGCGGAAGTCGGCGAAGGTGCCGACGGGGTTGCCGACGCAGGCCTTGGACTTGTCCAGCGCGTTGTTGATGCTGTTGCAGACGGCGTCCACCCAGTCCTTGTGGGAGCCGGTGTCGGCGTTGTAGGTGATGGTGACCCGGCCGCCGGGGAGGCCGCCGGCCTCGTCGATCAGCTTCTTCGCCTGCTCGGGGTCGTACTCGCAGGCGTCGCCGCACACCCCGGACTGGTATCCGCCGTCCTTGCCGAGGACCGGGGAGGTCCAGTCGGTGGCGGGGGTACGGGTCTTCTGGAAGATGCGGTCGGTGATCTGCTCGCGGTTGATCGCCATGGAGAGGCCGCGGCGCAGCTTGTCGGTGCCCGGGCCGCCCCACCTCTTGTCGTAGAACGGGAAGGCGAGGGTCTGGATGATGCCCGCCGGCTGGTTGATGTAGCGGTCGCCGAGGTCGCTCTTGACGTTGGTCAGCTGGGAGGCGGGGATGTCGTCCACCAGGTCGAGGTTGCCGGCCTGGAGGTCGGTGTAGGCGGTGTTGTTGTCGGTGTAGACCCGCAGGTCCACCCCGTCGTTGCGCGCCTTGTCCGGGCCTTGGTACCCGTCCCACCTGCGGAGTTTCATCACCGAGCCGCGGGTGTACGCGTCCACCAGGTAGGGGCCGTTGCCGATCGGCTTCTTCACCCAGGCGTCGTGGTCGTCGAAGAACGCCCGGGGCAGCGGGGCGAAGGCGTTGTAGCCGAGGGTCTCGGGCCAGGTGGAGAACTTCTGGGTGAGCTTGACGGTGAAGGTGCGGTCGTCCTTCACGGTCAGGCCGGAGAGGGTCTTGGCGGTCGGCCGGCCCTCGGTGGGGTGGACCTTGTCGTAGCCCTCGATGTACTCGAAGAAGTAGGCGTTGCGCTGCTGGTTGTCCAGGAGCGCGCCGTAGTTCCAGGCGTCCACGAAGGACTTGGCGGTGACCTTCTCGCCGTTGCTGAACTTCCAGCCGGGTTTGATGGTGACGGTGTAGTTCTGCTGGTCGCTGGTCTCGATCCGCTCGGCGACCATGTCCTTGGCCTCGCCGGTGACCGGGTCGTACCGCTTGAGTCCGCGGAAGACCATGTCGAGGACCTTGCCGCCCTGGACCTCGTTGGTGTTGGCCGGTTCCAGGGGGTTCTGCGGGTCGCCCCAGGAGGCCCGGACCACCGAGCCGCCCCCACCGCCCCCGCCGTCGCCGCCCCCGCAGGCCGTGGCCGCCGCGGCGACCGCCACCAGGCACGCGGCCCACCGGAGACACACGCTCCGGCGCGCGCCGGCCCCGCCCGTACCGGTACCGCCCGCACCGGTACCGGCGGTCGTCCGTACCGGCGCCGGCGGGCTGGTGCCCGCACCGGTGGGCGTGGCTCCGCGCATGGAGGGCCTCCTTCAGGGCTTGCGGTCCGTCCTGTCCTCGGTTCCCACATGAGACCCCAAAAAGGTATGAAATGCACCTTTATCGGATCGGTGGGGCGGGTGTTTCCCCCGTTGGACCGGCAGCGGATCCCGGCTGCCGCCGGGGCGGGCAGAACCTCACGCCGGGCCGGACCTCTCCAGGGGCCCCCGAGGAGAGCAGCGCCTGAGAGGAACGGCCACCCGGACGGGCCGAACCCCGGACGGGCGGGTGCGCCCGGCGAAGAGGGGCAGCCCCCACGGGAACCCCGTGGCGCACGGCGACGGGCGCCCCGCCCGCTCAGCAGCCGTCCGCTCAGTAGCCGACCGTGAACCGCACCCGGTGGTGCCGGGGCCGCTCGGCCTCGTCGATGAGCGCCACCGCGAGGTCCTCCATGGATATGGCGGAGTTGCCGTCGGCGTCCACCACCAGTTCGTCGGCGCCCAGCCGGTACGTCCCGGTGCGCACGCCCGGCTCCAGGACGGCGGGCGGGCTCAGGTAGGCCCAGTCGGCCCGGGTGTCGGCACGGCAGGCGGCGAACTGCTCGCCGCAGGCCAGTGCGATGCTCCGCCAGTCGGCGGGGAAGTCGGGGGCGTCGATCACGGTGGTCCCGCCGGTGCCGGGGACGACCAGGCTGCCCGCGCCGCCGACCAGCAGCAGCCGCGCCCCGGCCTCGGCGGTCCCGGCCAGCAGCGCGCCGGCGACCACGGCCAGCTCGCTCTCCCGGCCGGGCGCCGGGCGGGTGGCTCCCACCACCACGTCCTGACCGGCGCTCAGCCGCGCCACCGCCGCGGCGTCGGAGGCGTCACCGGCCCGCGGCACGGCGGCCTCCGGCAGGCCGGCGAAGCGGGACGGGTCGCGGACCACGGCGGTCACCTGGTGGCCGCGGGACAGGGCTTCGGCCACCACGCGGCTGCCCACGCTCCCAGCGGCTCCGAAAACAGTGATACGCACGACGGTCAGCTCCTTGTGTACGACGGGACGGAGGACGACGGAGGACGACGGAGGGGGCGGACGGACCGAGGTCCGTGGGGCGTGCCGGGGTGGACGAGGGTGGCGGCGGGCCGGAGTACGGGTCCAGGGTGGACGGAAGGGGCGGGCCGCCGGGGCCGGCAGCCGGTGAGGGGCGGCCGGGCCGGACCGCCGCTTCACCGCGGCGTCGGCCGGCGCGGACCGACCGCTCCGGAGCCCACCGGCACCGAGCCGACCGCCCCGGAACCGGCCGGCACGGAACCCGCCGGCGGAGGGCCGTCCGCCACCCCGGCGCCCGCACCTCCCGCCACGCCGGTGGCCACCCCGCCGCCGGAGGCCCGCACGGGAGAAGGCCCCTGCGCCGGCCGACGGGCGGTCTGCGCCGCGATCAGCGCGGCGAGGACCACCAGCCCGCCCAGCACCTGCGGCACGGTCAGCCGCTGGTCGAGCGCGAGCCACCCGAGCGTGGTGGCGACCAGCGGACTCAGCAGACCCAGGAACGCCACGTCGGTCGGCGGCAGGGCGCGTATCCCACGGAACCACAGCGCGTAGGCGAGGGCCGCGCCGACGGTGGCGAGGTAGGCGTACCCCGCGATGTTCTCGCCGGTGAGGGCGGCGGGCGGCGGGCCCTCCACGGCCAGGGTGACCGGAAGGAGCAGCAGCCCACCGGCGACCAGCTGCCAGCCGGTGGTGGCGAGCAGCGGGGCCGGGGAGGTCCACCGCTTGCTGAGGACCACGCCGGTGGCCATGACCACCGCACTGCCCAGCGCCGCCGCGACCCCGAGGGCGTCCAGCCGGGCGTCGGCGCGGAGCACCAGCACGCTCACCCCCGCCACCCCGGCGAGTCCGGCAGCTATGGTCCGCCCGGTCAGCCGCTCGCCGAGCAGCCCGGAGGCGAGGCCGGCCACCAGCAGCGGCTGGATCGCGGTGATGGTCGCGGCGACCCCGCCGGGCAGCCGGTAGGCGGCGACGAAGAGCAGGGCGAAGAAGACGCCTATGTTCAGCGCGCCGAGCACCGCTGCCCGCCACCACCAGGCCCCCCGCGGCAGCCGCCGGGTGAACAGCACCAGCAGCAGGCCCGCCGGGAGGGCGCGCGCCGTCGCGGCGAGCAGCGGCCGGTCCGGCGGCAGCAGCTCGGTGGTGACCAGGTAGGTGGTCCCCCAGATGGCGGGCGCTAGCGCGGTCGCCAGAACGATCCCGATCCGATTCCTTAGCACTAAGACAATGTATCTCACCGCTAAGACATCTGGCTAGACTGCCCCGATGACCGATCACGTGGACCGCGTCCTCCAGCAGTGGGGCGCCGAGCGCCCGGACCTCGATGTGTCGCCGATGGCGGTGCTGGGCCGGCTGAAGCGGCTGGGCCGGCTGATCGACGCCGAGCAGCGCCGCACCTTCGCGGCGCACGGCCTCGACCCGGCGTCCTTCGACGTCCTGGCCACCCTGCGCCGCAGCAACCCGCCGCACGGGCTGACCGCGGCCGAACTGATGCTGGCGTCCATGGTGACCTCGGGCGCGATCACCCAGCGGCTGGACCGTCTGGAGGCCCGCGGCCTGGTGACCCGCTCCCCCGGCGAGACCGACCGGCGGGTCGTCCTGGTCGCCCTCACCGAGGAGGGCCGCGCCCTCATCGACCAGGCGCTGCCCGATCACGTGGAGACCCAGCGACGGCTGATCGCGGCGCTCAGCGGGCCCGAACGGGACACCCTCGCCGACACCTTGCGCACGCTGCTGGAGTCGCTCGGGGACCGGCTCGACTGACCGTCCGGGTGCCCCGGCGACCACCGGGGGCCCGTCCGTCCGCGCCGCCGGACGGGCGCCCCGGACCGGCCCCGGCCCACACCGGACATCGGCGCCCCCGGCCCGCACCGGACGCGGCGGCACTCGGGCGCGGGCCGGGCACGGCGCCAACCGGGCATGGCCCGGCCGGCGGGGCACCCGGCGGCCGGCCGCTCCTCGGTTCGGGACGGGAAGACCGTGTCCGACAGGCATCACAGGTGGTCAGCCGACGGCACGTGGGAAAGGCACCTACGAGACATCCAGGCCGGTGCCGGTGCGGAAGGGCGGATCGGCCGGAGTCCGGTCAGCGTCGACGCGACCTCCCGCCGTGCCCATCAGCATGCCGCAGGCGACCGTTGCCGCCATCCGCCTCCGGCTCCGCTCATGACCCGCCGGACAGGCCGTACCCGCCGGGCAGCTCCTGAGCCCTGTGGGTCCGCTGTGCGATCCAGCCCGTCATCGCCCGTACGCCGATGCCGATGGCTCGCTCGTCCGGGGCGAAGTCGGGGTAGTGCGGGTAGGCCGTGGTGATGGGTGCGCCGGGGGTACGGACGCCGAGGAAGGTGTACGTGCCGGGGACGCGGTCCAGGTAGAGGGCGAAGTCCTCGCCGCTGAAGGGAGGGAACGCGGCGTGGAGCACGGTGACGGCATCCCGGCCCAGTGTGCGGCGCAGGTGGCGGGCGAGCATGCGGGCGTCGTGCTCCGGGCAGACCATGGCGGGGAACGGCCCGGTGGGGAAGTGCACCTCGGCCCCCGCGTACGAGGTGGCCAGTCGGCGAATGTCCTCGCGTACCTCCGTGTACCGCTCCTGCGGCCAGCAGCGGTAGGACACGTTCACCCTTGCCTCCTGTGCGCCGGCCCGAACGGCCACGAACCGGGCCAGCGGCCCGTTGGGCATCTGGGCGTCGGCGACGATCCGCTCGATGTCCGCAGGGGTCTGCGGGAGAGACACCGTGGCGAGCGCGCCGATCTCGGCGGCCAGGCGCCGCGCGGCATCGTGCGCGTCCGGCCCGGAGAGGGTCACCTCCGCCTTGTCCTGGCCCGGCATCCCGTAGCCCGGGGTCACGGCGAACTCACCGACGGGGAACGGCCCGCAGTGCAGTGCGTGGATCTCCTCGACGCCGGTGCGCCCCAGGACGCCCGCGTCGATCACTGCGCGGGCTCCGGAGAGAGTCTCCTCGGCAGGCTGGAAGAGGAACACCACCGTTCCACTCAGTCGCCGCCTCAGCCGTGCCAGGACCTGTGCGGCGCCGAGGGCCACCGTGGTGTGGATGTCGTGCCCGCAGGCGTGGGCCGGTGCCGGGCCGCCCCCGACGATGTCCTTGGGCGGCACCGCGTCCATGTCCGCCCGGTACGCGACCGTCCGGCCCGGACGTGCGCCGCGCAGGATGCCGACGACGCCGTGGCCACCCACCCCGGTGGTGACGGCCAGCCCGGCCGCTCGCAGCTCCCGGGCCACCACACCGGCGGTACGCCACTCCTGCCCCGGCATCTCGGGGTGCCGGTGGAGGTCCCGCCGCAGCTCGATCAGCCCGCGCTCCAGGCCCGTCACCTCGGCGTCCACCGCGCTTTGTGTCACCGGCCCCCTCCACCCGCCGGCGACGGCCCTCCCAGATCCCCACGCCATCGCCGCCACCGTTCCGGCCAGCAGCGTACGGCGCGCCAGGGCGTGCTCCGTGGTCCTCTTCACCGTTCCCCCTCCGTGATCCGCCACGTGGTCTTCCGGAGCGTCCACCAGGAAAGTCGATCGGCGCCGCTGCGTGTCGTGCCGTCGCTGCCCGGGGAACGGAAGACCTGCGGTACACGATCACTCCACGCAGGTGGCGTTGCCCATCCGGCGAGCCACCACTCGGGGGTGGGGGTAACCCCCGGCACGGAGACCGGCTACCGGCAAGACCGGTCGGACGACCACCGGACAGGCTCTAGTAACCCGCGACCTGCTTGCGGAACTCGTCCATCGGCATCGTGTTGCCGGGCACGGTGACGGTGACCTTCTCCCCGAACGAGTCGTAGGTGGTGGTGCCGGTACGGCCGTCGCGGGAGCCGGGCCGAAGCCGCCCTCACCGGCGGGTGGCCGGCGTCAGCGGGCCGGGCCGTCGAACCGCCCCCGCTTGACCGCCCGCACGAGGGCCCGCAGCGCGGCGGGGGTGGTGGCGATGACGGTGCCGGGGTCGTCGCTCTCGCGGAGCAAGGCCCCGCAGGAGGGCATAGCGGCGACTTCGACGCAGGTGTCGGAGCCGGGTTCGCTGAAGCTCGACTTCCGCCAGGCAAGCTGGGACATTCACGTCTCCTAGAGCAAGGGGTACAGCAACCGCTGGATCAACCCCAGGGAATTCTTCGCGAGATGCGCCTCGGGTTGGACACTGGCGTCCACAGGAGGCAAGGCCGCCTCGCTCAGGCTAGCGAACCATTGCCTGTACCTGGTCAGGGAGTCGGCGTCTCCCAGATAGAGGGACTTCTCGATGTGCGCCACGACGACAGTACTGAGCTTCGGCACCTGGTGCTCGGCAAGGGTGAACGAGGTGCCGAAGGCCACCGGCCCGTCGAAGGGCAGGATCTGAATCGTCACGTTGGGACACCGAGAGGCTTCGACGAGCCGAAGCAACTGGTCCCGCATGATCCGGCGGTCGCCGAAGGTGGCATGAAGCGCGGCTTCATAGATAACGGCGTGGAGATGCACGGGCGCATCCCCTCGCAGTATCCGCTGACGCTGCATGCGGAACTCGACGTCGAGGTCCTGCTCTTCCCGTGACGCGCCGGCATAGCCACCCCTGAAACCAGCCGTCGCGTACGCGTGTGACTGGAGAAGCCCCGGGATGAACATCGGCTCGTAGCAGATGATGCGCTCTGCGCCGGCCTCCAGTTCTGCGATGTCGAGCAAGGAGGGCCGAAGACGGTTCCTGTACTCGCTCCACCATCCCTTGCCCGAGGCTTGTCCCAGACTGATCAGCTCATCGATATAGGTAGCATCCTCGCCACCACCCGCGGCAACGAGGGCGTGCACTCGCTCGGGCGACAGGCTGGTACGACCGGACTCCACGTTGCTGATGTGTTCCTTCCGCATGCCCATCACCTCAGCAGCTTCACCTGCGGTGAGGCCAGCACGCTCGCGGAGACTGCGAACCTCCGCCCCGAACCGGCGCTGACGGTACGTCGGCTTGGCCCGCAGACCCATGAATTCCTCACCTCTCACGGCATCAGGTTGTGGGGTTACAACCTCACTCGCTACCTTAAGTATGGCGCCAGTCACAGAAGGCACTCAACTGGAGGCTGCCCCATGCGCACGCCCGAAGAAGCCTGGTCCTACGGGCTGTTCATCCCGCACGACCCCCGCGCGGTCGGCGTCGTCAGAGCGACGATCCGCAGTGTGCTCAAGGCGGCCCGGCTCACCTGCATCGCGGACACGGCCGAACTGCTCGTGTCGGAGCTGGCGACCAACGCGTACCACCACACCACCACCGACACGTACATCAGCATGGAGTGGGAGCCGGAGCCACCCGACCTGCGGGTGGCGGTCTGGGACACCGCGCCCGGGCTGCCACGACCACGGGCCGTCGGGCCGGACGACGAGGGCGGGCGGGGGCTGGCGCTGGTGAAGTCGTGCGCCGACGACTGGGGAGTGGACCGGTATCCCAACGGCAAGGCCGTCTGGTTCACGATGGCCGCCAAGCCGCAGCCCGCGGAGTAGCACCGTGCCCCGGCATCCCGTGCCCGACGGCGACCGGCCGCTGTTCCCGATGCCCCCGCTCACCGAGGACGGGTTGGCAGCCGCGATCCGGCGGATCGATCCGGCGGCGGCCGCGCGGTTCGAGGAAGAGGTCCACGACGCCTGGCGCCGGGCGGCACGGGAGGACAGCGTCTCTCCCGTGCGGGACCTTCTCCACCGCTGGGCGGTCTTCGTGGCACTGCGGCGCCTGCCGCGCCGCGCCGCGCGGCTCCGGGAGCTGGAACGGATCGCCGCCGGGGCAAAGTCCCCGGAGGCGGTCCGCGGGGCCGCCTCCGAGATCCGCGATCTGGTGCGCGCGGCACGGCGCGAGGTCGCGGGGCGGGGCTGACCGGGGCCGGACCCGCCCGGCGGTAGGGACGGAAACGCCGGCGCCCGGGTCCGTGGGGGGAACCACGGGCCCGGGCGCCGGCGTACGGACGTCCCTCAGCGGGGAGCTGTCACGCGTGGACCACGTCCTTCTCCTCCGCGAAGTGGCACGCCGACTCGTGCGCCGCGGGGGTCTTCTTCCCCTTGAAGCGCTCGGGGACGGCCAGCAGCGGCACCTCCTCGGCGCACTTGTCCTGCGCCTTCCAGCAGCGGGTGCGGAAGCGGCAGCCGGACGGCGGGTTGGCGGGCGACGGCACGTCACCGGTGAGGATGATGCGCTCGCGGCCCTCGCGCGACTCCGGGTCGGGGACCGGGACCGCCGACAGCAGCGCCTGGGTGTAGGGGTGCGTCGGGTGGTCGTAGATCTCGACGTCGGTACCGATCTCGGCCATCTTGCCCAGGTACATCACGCCGACGCGGTCGGAGATGTGCCGGACGATGGACAGGTCGTGCGCGATGAAGATGTAGGAGAGGTTGAACTCGTCCTGCAGCTTCTCCATCAGGTTGACGACCTGCGCCTGGACGGAGACGTCCAGCGCCGAGACCGGCTCGTCGCAGATGATGATCTCCGGGTTGAGCGCCAGGCCGCGGGCGATGCCGATGCGCTGCCGCTGACCGCCGGAGAACTGGTGCGGGTACCGGTTGATGTACTCCGGGTTGAGGCCCACCACGTCCAGCAGTTCCTGGACCTTGCGGATCCGGTCGCCCTTCGGGGCCACCTCGGGGTGGATCTCGAACGGCTCGCCGATGATGTCGCCGACCGTCATCCGCGGGTTGAGCGAGGTGTACGGGTCCTGGAACACCATCTGGATGTTCCGGCGGACCGCCTTCAGCGCGCGCCCGGACAGCTTGGTGATGTCCTGGCCCTTGTAGAAGACCTCACCGGCGGTGGCGGTCTCCAGGGTCATCAGCAGCTTGGCGACGGTGGACTTGCCACAGCCGGACTCGCCGACGATGCCCAGGGTCTCGCCCTGGTAGAGGTCGAAGGAGACGCCGTCCACGGCCTTGACCGCGCCGACCTGCTTCCTGAACAGGATGCCCTGGGTCAGCGGGAAGTGCTTGACCAGGTTGCGGACCTGGAGGATCGGTTCACCGCGGTCCACCGGGGCCTCGATGGCGGCGACCGCCTCCTCCTCGGTGCCGGCGTCGACCTTCTCCACCTCGGTGGTGTTCGGGGTGGCGTCCGCCGGCTCGTCCACGGCCTTGGCGTTCTTCTTCAGCTCAGCCATGGATCGTCTCCTTCCAGAAGTGGCACGCGCTGCCGCGACCCGGCAGGGCGGTGCCGTCCCGCTCGGTCACCTGGTGCAGGGCCGGCACCTCGGAGCGGCAGATGTCCTGCGCCTTGGTGCAGCGCGGGTTGAACGCGCAGCCCGCCGGGATCTTGAGCAGGTTGGGCGGCAGGCCCTTGATGGCGAAGAGCTCCTGGCCCTTCTGGTCCAGCCGCGGGATGGAGTCCAGCAGACCCCGGGTGTACGGGTGGGCGGGCCGCTTGTACAGCTCATGCACCGGAGCGGTCTCCACGATCCGGCCCGCGTACATCACCGCGATCTTGTCGGCCACGTCCGCGACCACACCCAGGTCGTGGGTGATGAGGATCAGACCCATGTTGAACTCGCGCTGCAGCTCCGCGAGCAGGTCCATCACCTGCGCCTGCACCGTCACGTCCAGCGCCGTGGTCGGCTCGTCCGCGATGATCAGGTCCGGCTCCAGCGCCAGCGCCATCGCGATCATGATGCGCTGCCGCATACCACCGGAGAACTGGTGCGGATAGTCGCTCACCCGCTCCTTGGCGGCCGGGATGCGCACCCGGTCCATCAGCTCGATGGACTTGGCCCGGGCTTCCTTCTTGGACAGGCCCTGGTGGACCCGGAACATCTCGCCGAGCTGGTAGCCGACGGAGAGCACCGGGTTCAGCGAGGAGAGTGCGTCCTGGAAGATCATGGCGATCCGCCGGCCGCGGATCTTCCGCCGCTGCTCCTCGGACATCTTCAGCATGTCCTGGCCGCGGAAGAGGATCTCGCCCTGCGGGATCTTCCCGGGCGGCATGTCCAGGATGCCCATGATGGCCTGGGCGGTCACCGACTTGCCGGAGCCGGACTCGCCGAGCACCGCGAGGGTCTCACCCGGGTTGACGGTGTAATTGACGCCGTTGACGGCCTTGGCCACGCCGTCACGGGTGTGGAACTCCACGTGCAGGTCGCGGACTTCCAGCAGCGGGGTGTCGTCCTCGCCCCCGGCGCGCGGCGCCGGGACCGAGTCGGTCTTTTCGATGGTGGTCACGTACGCCTCCCTCAGCGCAGCTTGGGGTCGAGGGCGTCGCGGACCGCGTCGCCGAGCATGATGAAGGACAGGACCGTGACACTCAGCGCGCCCGCGGGCCACAGCAGCATGTGCGGCGCGTTGCGGTACTGCTGGGCGGCCGTGGAGATGTCCTGGCCCCAGGAGACGGTCGGCGGCTTGAGGCCGACGCCCAGGTAGGACAGAGTCGCCTCGACCGAGATGTACATGCCCAGGGCGATGGTCGCCACCACGATCACCGGGGCGACCGCGTTCGGCAGGATGTGCCGCAGCAGGATCCGGGTGGTGCCGGCGCCGAGGGCGCGGGCAGCCTGGACGTAGTCCTGCTGCTTGACGGTG
The DNA here is from genome assembly GCF_016031615.1 of Streptomyces pactum. Classification (GTDB taxonomy): domain Bacteria; phylum Actinomycetota; class Actinomycetes; order Streptomycetales; family Streptomycetaceae; genus Streptomyces; species Streptomyces pactus. The sequence goes on along the minus strand of NZ_JACYXC010000001.1, from coordinate 4,937,395 downwards.
ATCACCGAACTCCGCGCGATACGGGCGATCTGTGGCCAGCTCAGCGCGATCATGAACCCGATGACGGTCCAGATGCTGCCGCCCTCGATCACGGAGAGGAAGACCAGGCCGCCCAGGAGCAGCGGGATGCCGAAGAAGATGTCGGTGAGGCGGGACAGCAGCGAGTCCCACCAGCCGCCGAAGTATCCGGCGAGACCGCCGAGGATGCCGCCGAGCAGCGCGACACCGATGGTCACGCAGATGCCGACGGTCACCGAGGCACGGGCACCGAAGATGGTGCGCGCGTACACGTCACAGCCCTGGAGGTCGTACCCGAAGGGGTGCCCGGACTCGCTGCCCTGGCGGGACTTCGACAGCTCGCAGTCCCGCGGGTCGGTGGAGGTGAACAGCCCCGGCCAGATCGCCATGACGATCAGCGCCAGGATCAGCAGCGCCGAGATGATGAAGACCGGGTTGCGGCGGAGCTGACGCCAGGCGTCGTTCCACAGGCTGCGCGGCTTCTCCCACTCGGTGCCCGGCTTGGCGGCGCCGGCGACGGCCGCGGGGGCCGCGTCCGTCTTGGCGTCTGGGGTGATCTCGATCTGGTCAGGCATACCGGATCCTCGGGTCCAAGACCGCGTACAGCAGGTCGACGAGCAGGTTGGCGAGGAGGAAGACGAGCACCAGGATCGTCACGAAGCCGACCACGGTCGGCGAGTTGCCACGCAGCACGCCGTTCCACAGCTGGTAGCCCACACCGTGGATGTTGAAGATCCGCTCGGTGACGATGGCGCCGCCCATCAGTGCGCCGACATCGGTACCGATGAAGGTGACCACCGGGATGAGCGAGTTGCGCAGCAGGTGGACGCCGATGACGCGGCTGCGCGGCAGGCCCTTGGCCTTGGCCGTGCGCAGGTAGTCGGCGCGCAGGTTCTCCGCCACCGAGGCCCGGGTGAGCCGGGTGATGTAGGCGAGCGAGAGACCGGCGAGCACGAAGCCCGGCACGATCAGTTCTTCGAAGGTGGCGTCGGACGAGACCGCCGGATCGATGATGTCCCACTCGACGGCGAGGAAGTACTGCGCCAGGTACCCGATGACGAAGACCGGGATGGAGATGACGACCAGGGTGCCGATGAGCGTGATGGTGTCCACCAGCTTGCCGCGGCGCAGACCGCTGACCAGGCCGAGGCCGATGCCGAGCACGATCTCGATGGTGATCGCGACGAGGGTGAGCCGCATCGTCACCGGGAACGCCTCGCCCATCAGCTCGGTGACCTGCTGGCCGTTGAACGCCTGGCCGAAGTCGCCGGAGAAGATGTTGCCCATGTAGAGCACGTACTGCTCCACCATCGGCTTGTCGAGGTTCAGTTCCGCGCGGATCCGGGCGAGAGTCGCCGGATCGGGCGCTCTGTCACCGAACATGGCCGCGATGGGGTCACCCAACGCATAGACCATCGCGAAGATGATGAACGTGGTCCCGATGAAGACCGGGATCATCTGGAGCAGTCGTCTGATGACGTAGCGCCCCATGGGAACTCCTTCAAGGGTTTTCCGAAGCGCGGCAGCCGAGGTCTATGGGTGTGAGCCCCACGGCTGCCGGCTCCTGCTGGGCATGGCTGACGGGCCTTCCGGTGGTGCTAGAAGGCCCGTCTGCCACTTACTTGACGGTGATGTCCTTGAAGACGGGAACGCTGAACGCGTCCAGCGCCACGTTGTCCACCTTGTCGGAGTAGGCGCCGCTACCGTTCTGGTACCACAGCGCGATGCCCGGCATGTCCTGGAACAGGATCTTCTCGGCGTCCTGGTACAGCTTGATCGCCTTGGTGGTGTCGGCCTCGGCGTTCGCCTTGTCGATCAGCTTGTCGAACTCCTTGTTGCTGTAGGAGCCGTCGTTGCTGCTGCCACCGGTCTTGTAGATCGGGGTCAGGAAGTTGTCGATCAGCGGGTAGTCCATCTGCCAACCGGACCGGAACGGACCCTTCATCTGGTCCTTGGTGATCTGGTCACGGAAGTCGGCGAAGGTACCGACCGGGTTCACCCGGCAGGCGTCCTTGTCGTCCAGCACCTTGTTGATGCTGTTGCAGACGGCGTCCATCCAGTCCTTGTGCGAACCGGTGTCGATGTTGGACGACAGCACCATCTGACCGCCCGGGATGCCGCCACCCTCCTGGATGAGCTTCTTGGCCTTCTCGGGGTTGTACGTGCAGAACTCGCCGCAGATGTCCTTCGAGTAGCCACCGGCCGCGCCGAGCACCGGCGAGGTGAAGTCGGTGGCCGGGGTGCGGGTGTTCTGGAAGATCGTCTTGGTGATCTCCTCGCGGTTGATCGCCATGGAGATGCCCTGGCGAACCTTGACCGCCTTCTTGGAGCTCCAGCCCTTGTCGTAGAGCGGGAAGGTGATCGCCTGGATGATACCGGCCGGCTGGTTGATGTAGCGGCCCTGCATGTCCTGCTCGACGTTGGCGAGCTGACCGGCGGGCACGTCGTCCAGCACGTCGAGGTCACCGGACATGACCTCGTTGTAGGCGGTGTTGAAGTCGGTGTAGACCTTCAGCTCCACGCCCTTGTTCTTGGGCTTCTCGGCACCGGCGTAGGACTCGTTCACCGAGAGCTTCATCCCGGTGCCCTTCTTGTACGAGTCCACCTTGTACGGGCCGTTGCCGACCGGCTTCTTCAGCCAGCCGTCGTGGTCCTTGAAAAAGGCCTCCGGCAGCGGCGAGTAGGCCTTGTAACCCAGACGCTGCGGCCAGGTGGAGAACTTCTCCTTCAGCTTCACGGTGAAGGTGTGCTCGTCCACGACCTTCAGGCCGGACATGGTCTCGGCCTTGGCCTTGGCGCCTTCCTCGGCCGGGTGGACGTCGTCGTAACCCTCGATGTCCGAGAAGAAGTACGAGTTGAGCTGCTTGTTGTCGATGTGCGCCCCGTAGTTCCAGGCATCGACGTAGGACTTGGCGGTGACCGGGGTCCCGTCGCTGAACTTCCAGCCCTTCTTCAGCTTGAAGGTGAAGGTCTGCTGGTCCTTGGTCTCGATCGACTCGGCCATGGCCTGCTTGGCCTCGCCGGTCTTGGGGTCGTACTCCATGAGACCGCGGAAGATCATGTCCAGAACCTTGCCGCCCTGCACCTCATTGGTGTTCGACGGCTCAAGCGGGTTCTGCGGGTCGGTCCAGGAGGCCCTTACGATGCCGCCGCCAGAGCCCTCCCCCTTGCTGTCCTTGTCGTCGTCGCCGCCGCCACAGGCGGTCGCGGCCATCGCCACGACCGCGGCCAGCGCGACCCACTTGGCGCTCTTGGCACCGCGCATGGGTTTGCCTCCTCAGGAGTCACTGTCACTACGAGAGAGGGCACCGGGATGCGCGCTGACACCCCTGACAGCGGTGAGACCCGATACCCCCACGTGCGCTCGTAGGCCAGCGCTCCCCACAGCGCGTGACCCATTGACCCGAGCTCAATGGACCCCATGATTGAGCACCTCAGCCGCGTAAACCACACTTAAAGGGTCTCGCTTTGGTCACATCATCTACGCGCGGAGCTTCGAAATCCGGACAAAAGTGCCACAGACAGACACCCGCGAAACGGACTGTTAACGCATCATCCGGATCCCGGATACCGATATCCGGACGCCCGTTCCGCGGAATCCCATTGACTGACAGGTTCCGGACATGAGAAGGAGTCGGTCCGCGGCCCCGAGGACGTGCTCACGTTCCGTCAGCCGTCGCCTCCCTGTCCGGTTCCGGCCGAACCGTCCGTGAGCGCCGCCGCCGGCGGCGGGGACGCCTCCGGGCCGGGGCCGACGGCCGGCCGGGACGAACGATACGCCCCGCGGCCGGAGCGAAGGATACGCCGGGGCGGACCGGCCGCGCCCCACCGAGTCCCGGGCGGACCGGTCGGCACGCCCGGCGTGCGGGTCCTTACGGCGGCGGGCGGCCCGGGAGCGTGGCACGCGGCGGGGGAGGCCCGCGCGAGCGCCCACGACGCGCGAGGCGCCCAAGGCGCGGCAGCGGCCGGCGGGGCGTGAGCCCGGAAACGCGCCGACGGCACGGTGCCCGTTCACCGGGCGCCGTGCCGTCGGGCACGAGGGGCGCGCCCCCCGCTCCCGGCGGGCGGGGCCGGGGGCGGGAGCGCGCGAGGGGCGTCAGCCGTGCTTGGCCCGGGAGGCCGCGCGGGCGCGCTCGCGCGCGTCCAGGTTGACCTTGCGGATGCGGACCGCCTCCGGGGTCACCTCGACGCACTCGTCGTCGCGGCAGAACTCCAGCGACTGCTCCAGCGAGAGCTTGCGCGGCGGCACGATCGACTCGGCCACATCGGCCGTGGACGACCGCATGTTGGTGAGCTTCTTCTCCTTGGTGATGTTGACGTCCATGTCGTCGGAGCGGGAGTTCTCACCGACGATCATGCCCTCGTACACCTCGGTGCCCGGCTCGACGAAGAGCACGCCGCGCTCCTGGAGGTTGGTCATCGCGAAGGCGGTGACCGAACCGGACCGGTCGGCGACGAGCGACCCGTTGTTACGGGTGGTCAGGTTGCCGAACCACGGCTCGTGACCCTCGTGGATGGAGTGCGCGATGCCGGTGCCGCGGGTCTGGGTGAGGAACTCGGTACGGAAGCCGATGAGGCCGCGCGACGGCACGACGAACTCCATGCGGACCCAGCCGGAGCCGTGGTTGGACATGTTGTCCATCCGGCCCTTGCGGACGCCCATCAGCTGGGTGACCGCGCCCATGTGCTCCTCGGGCACGTCGATCGTCATGCGCTCGACCGGCTCGTAGACCTTGCCGTCGATCTCCTTGGTGACGACCTGCGGCTTGCCCACGGTGAGCTCGTAGCCCTCCCGGCGCATGGTCTCCACCAGGATCGCCAGCGCCAGCTCGCCGCGGCCCTGGACCTCCCAGGCGTCCGGGCGCTCGGTCTCCAGCACGCGGAGCGAGACGTTGCCGATCAGCTCGCGGTCCAGCCGGTCCTTGACCTGGCGGGCGGTGACCTTGCGGTCCTTGACCGCGGCCTTGTTGTCCGCGCCCTTGCCGGTGCCGCCGCGGCCGACCAGCGGGGAGGTGTTGGTGCCGATGGTCATGGAGATCGCCGGCTCGTCCACCGTGATCAGCGGCAGCGCGACCGGGTTCTCCGGGTCGGCCAGCGTCTCACCGATCATGATCTCCGGGATGCCGGCGACGGCGCAGATGTCGCCCGGGCCGGCCTTCTCGGCCGGCTTGCGGGTCAGCGCCTCGGTCATCATCAGCTCGGAGATGCGCACGTTCTGGACCGATCCGTCGCGCTTCATCCAGGCGACGGTCTGGCCCTTCTTCAGCTCGCCCTGCTGCACCCGCAGCAGCGCGATGCGGCCGAGGAAGTTGTCCGCGTCGAGGTTGGTGACGTGCGCCTGGAGCGGGGCGTCGGCGTCGTACACCGGGGCCGGGATGTGCTCCAGGATCGTGGAGAAGAACGGCTCCAGGCTGGTGGAGTCGGCCGGGACGGTGCCGTCCTCCGGCTTGGTCAGCGACGCGATGCCGTCGCGGCCGCAGGCGTAGACGATCGGGAACTCGATCTGGTCCTCGTCCGCGTCCAGGTCCAGGAACAGGTCGTAGGTCTCGTTGACGACCTCGTCGATCCGGGAGTCCGGGCGGTCGGTCTTGTTGATGCAGAGGATGACCGGCATCCGCTTCTGCAGCGCCTTGCGGAGCACGAAGCGGGTCTGCGGCAGCGGGCCCTCGGAGGCGTCGACAAGCAGGACCACGCCGTCCACCATCGACAGGCCGCGCTCGACCTCACCGCCGAAGTCGGCGTGGCCGGGGGTGTCGATGATGTTGATCGTGATCGGGGCCCCGCCGTCCTTGGGGTGGTACTTCACCGCCGTGTTCTTGGCGAGGATCGTGATGCCCTTCTCACGCTCCAGGTCGTTGGAGTCCATGACGCGGTCGTCAACGGAGTCCAGCTGGTGGGCGGCGAAGGCACCCGCCTGCTTGAGCATGGCATCGACGATGGTCGTCTTGCCGTGGTCGACGTGGGCGACGATGGCGACGTTACGGATGTCGTGGCGCGTGGGCACTTGCGGCGCTTCTCCCGGAATCGTGGATGGCTGCGCGTCCGGTCGGGTACGCGCGCCTGCCGGGCAGGTCACGCCACGGCCTCACCCCATGGTACGGGGCGGCCGCGGAGGTGGCTGCCCCGAGCGGCTGTGAGCTGGCCGACCCCGGCGGGTCACCGGGGCACGGCAGGGGCCGGCGCGCTCCCCCGCCGCCCGCGGGAACGGGGCGGCGGCGCGCCGGTGGGACGGCGGTCCGGACCCGGACCCCCTCAGGGACTGAGGAGGTCCGGGCGGAGCACCCGCCCGGCCACCCGGCCCGGTGGCGGGGCGCCGTCTGAGGAGGTTGACGGGGCCGCCGCCGGACACATGGGGGTGTGGGGCTGCGGGGCGGGGGTACGGGGATGGCTTCTCGGGGAACGGGTCGCGGGACGGGCAGGTGGGGGGCTCGGCGGGGACGGGGGTACCGGAGGCGGGTGCGGTGGGGCCGGCGCCGCCGTCGGGCGCCGGGCGGGTGCCGCGCGGGCGGCCCTTGACCAGGTCTGTCTCCATCCAGACATGCCAGGGGCCGCCGGGGCAAGGCTCTTGAGGTTCTTCTGAGGTAGCGGATGCGGGTGCCGGGGGTCCGGGCGCGGATGCGGGGGCGGGGGTGCGGGTGCCGGGGCCAGGTGCGGGACGGGGTGCGGGTGCGGGGTCCGGCGCGCGGGTGCGGGACGAGTGCGGGGCGAGCTGCCGGGGTCCGGGCGCGGATGCGGGACGGGGTGCGGGGAGCCGGGGCCGGGACGGGGCAACGGGCTGCCGGGTCGGGGCGCGGTCCGGCTGCGGAACGGGGTGCCGGGGATCAGGTCCGGGCGCGGGCTGTGGGGGCGCCGCGGTCCAGGTACGGGACGGGGTGCGGGGCGGGGTGCGGGGTGCCGGGGGCCGGGGGCGGGGCCGGGCGGCCGGGGGGCCGGCGCGGTCGATGCCGGCCGCCGGGAGCCCCCGTCGCCCCGCCGGCCACCTGGGGCGGCGGGCCGCGGTGCGAGGCCCGCCGCTCGTCCGGGGTGACGGGCACGCGGCGCCCGGTTCAGGTCACCGCCGGAAGCCGATGTCCTGGTAGCGCGGGGTGGCGAAACCGAAGGCGCCGGCGTTGGCGACGTCCTTGCGGACCGCCACCAGCTGCGGGCGCTGGTAGAGCGGGATCGAGCCGGCCACCGCCCAGATCCGGGCGTCCGCACGGCGCACCAGGTCCCGCGCGGCGCGCTCGTCCAGCTCGGCGACCGCCTTGTCGAACAGCTGGTCGATCTGGTCGGTGCCGACCCGCGCGTAGTTCTGCTCCACCACCAGCGAGCCGTCCGCCGCGGGCTGCGGCTTGGCGTAGACCGGGCGGGCGTCGGTGGCCGGGAACGCGGTCGCCGGCCAGGAGTAGAGCGCCAGGTCGAAGTCGCCGGAGGCGATGTGGTCGGTGAAGTACGCGGAGTCCTCGACCCGGACGATCTCGGTGCCGATGCCGGCCTCCGCCAGCATCCGGGTGATCCGGTCGGCGACGGTCCGCAGCGGTGCCGAGCCTGGCCCGGAGGGCAGCACGAACCGCAGTGTCAGGGGCCTGCCGTTCTTGGTGCGCAGCGGTACCCCGGCGCGCGCGCCCGGCCCGGCCCCGGGCTCCCGCTCCGCGCCGGTCCGGCCGTCGCCGCGCCCGCCGTCCGGGCCGGCCGGGGGGCCGGGGGCCGGGGCCGGCAGCGCCACGGGTCCGGCCGCGCCGGCGCCCGTGGCCGACTGCGGACCGTACTGCCGCTCGGCGCCGGGGTCGGCGGCGTCCGGCCCGTCCGCCCCCGGTCCGGGCCGTTCCCCGGAGCCGGCCCGGTCGCCCGGTCCCGCCTGGTCGCCCGGGCCGGGCCGGTCGCCGGCGCCGGGCGCGGAGCCGTCGCGGGGGTCCGGGCCGGCCGCGGCCTCCTCACCCTCCTCGGCCGCGGCGCCGGCCGGGGAGGAGCCGGGGCGCCAGCCCGCGTCGGCCAGCAGCGCCTGCGCGGCGCGCGGGCCGGTGTCGCCCAGCGTCCCGCTGTGGTCCCGGTAGCCCTGCTGCCCGGTCATCAGCAGATGGCTGCCGAGCGGTTCGGCGGGGAGGCCGAGCGGTTCGAGCACCGCGGCGGCCAGCTCCCGCCGGTCGATGGCGCGGGCCACCGCCCGGCGCACCCGCTCGTCGGCGAGCGGCCCCTCGGCGCCGTTGAGCGCGAGTTGGGTGTAGGCCGGCTCCAGGGCCTTGCGGACGGTCAGCCGGCCCGGCGCGGCGGTCCCGGCGCGGCGCGGCGCCTGCGGGCCGGCGGCGGACGGGTCACCGGTACCGCCGTCGCCGAGGGCGTCCGCCCCGGCCCGGCCGGCGGCAGTGGCGGGCCGGTCCCCGGTCCCGGCGCCTGCTCCGCCCTCTCCACCCGGTCCGTCCCCGCCGCCCTCGCCGTTCCCGCCATTCCCGTTCTCCGGGCGCGGACGGGTGGCGCCCTCCAGGGGCGGGCCGGCGGCGGCGGGTGCCCGGCCGGCGGGGTCCGGCGGCCCGGCGGCCCGGTCGCCGGAATCGGCGGCGTCCCGGATGCGGTCCGCCACCTCCGGCTCGACCTCGGCCAGGTCGACGGCGCCGGCGGCGAGCGCCTCGCCCCGCTCGTCCCGCGGCACCGCCCGGAAGACCAGCCGGTCCAGCCGGGCGCGCTCGCCCCACCAGCGGGGGTTGCGCTCCAGGGTCACCGCCTCGTCGGTGGCGCCGCGGAGCATGAAGGGGCCCGCGGAGGCCGGCAGGGCGGTGCGCGAGGCATCGTTGAAGGCGTCCGGGGTGGCCGTCACCGCGTGCGGGTACAGCGGGGAGAAGAGCGACTCCCAGTCCGCGTACGGCTTGGCGAAGACGACCTTGACCTCTCCCTTCCGCTCCCCGGCGGTGACCTCGGCGATGCGGTCGTAGCCCGCGTTGTGGGCGCTCCAGAACGCGGGCTCGGTGCCGCGCAGCGCCTTCCACTGGGCGGTGAAGTCGCGCACCCCCAGGGGGCGGCCGTCGCTCCACACGGCGTCGGGGTGGAGGCGGTAGACGACGGTCTGCCGCGGCTCGCGGTCCACGATCGCGGCGTGGCGCAGATAGTCGGGGTTGCGCCGGGGGGCGCCCCGTTCGTCGAGGGTGAAGAGCGTGGGCAGCACCGCGCCGGTGACCCGTTCGGTACCGGTGTCGGCGTCGGCGTGGAAGGCGTTGAGGGTCACGGGCACCTTGTCCAGCGCCCAGCGCAGCGTGCCGCCGTCGCGCAGCCGCTCGCGGGCGGCCGGGGCGATGTCCTGGACGGCGGCGGACCGCGGCCGGTCGTCGCCTCCCCCGGAGCTGCACCCGGAGAGCACCGGCAGCGGAAGCATCACCGCCACGGCGAGCAGCGCGGCACGGCGTCGCGTGTCGAGGGGCATGGCTGGTACCTCCGGAGTGCGCTATGACGCGCTTGCGCGCTTTGTCATGTTTTGCCGCTCATCACATATACTGCTCACACACTGAAGGCGAACGGTCACCCGGCGGTCACGGCGACACGGCGGTTCCCGCTCCGGCGCCACCTGTACGGACCAACCCGGTCGGCGCACGCTCCGGCGCGCGACGGCGCGTTCACGCCCATCACTCCCGGACAATCCCGGCCGTCCCCTTCCCAACCCGACTGTGACGCGCGACACTCTCAGTCACCTGAGCGTCACCATCCCCCTCCTTCCGCCCGGCCGCGGTGCGGGGAGGCCCACGCGGAGGTGAAGACCAGCCATGTCCTTCCACGACGACGTGACGGCGGCCCAGCGCTGCCTGGACGACCTGGACCGTGCCGTCACCCGGCTGGAACAGCGGGTCGGCAGCGCTCTGGACATCAGAAGGATCCGCTGCGACAGCGACCACCTGCGGCAGAGCCTGGCGCTGCTGCGGGAGGTGGCGCCGGCCGCCGGTCCCGGCCCGCAGCTGGTGACCATCCCGGACACGCCCTACGACAGCACCCTGTCGGCGGACGCGGACGACGAGGGGCTCGGCGCCCGCGGCCGGCGCGCGCCCTGACACCCGCGGGCCCGCCGGCCCGCGCCCCGCCGGACCACCCCGGGACCCGGCGCCCCCCGCGGTCCGGCGTCCGGCCGCCGCACGCCCCGTCGCACGCCGGCCGGCGCCCGCGCCGCACCGGCCCCGGGACAGCGCCGCCCCCGGGCCGCCGCCGTCCCGCCCCACCCTCCCGTACGCCCCCGCCCGCGGAGCCCGCCATGGCCACTGGTACCGAACCCGGAGCCCGTCCGCGCACCCGCGGCGTGCACGCCCCGTCGCGCGCCGCGATCCCCCAGCGCCACCTGCGGACCGACCGCTGGTGGCTGGCGCCCGCCGCCACCGCCGCCGGGCTGCTGCTCTTCGTCGTCTACTCCACCTGGCGCGCGTTCGCCGACGCCGACTACTACCAGGCGCCCTACGTCTCGCCGTTCTACTCGCCGTGCCTGGCCGAGCGCTGCGAGCCGATGCGGGACGGTCCGAACTGGGAGGTGGTCGGCGGCTGGTGGGGGCTGTCGCCCGCGCTGCTGATCCTGATCCTCCCGCTCGGCTTCCGGCTGACCTGCTACTACTACCGCAAGGCGTACTACCGGGGCTTCTGGTCCTCGCCGCCGGCCTGCGCGGTGCCCGAGCCGCGCGGGCGCTACACCGGGGAGACCCGCTTCCCGCTGATCTGGCAGAACGGCCACCGGTACTTCTTCTACGCCGCGGTGCTGGTCGCCGGCGTCCTCACCTACGACGCGGTGCTCACCTTCCGGGACGCCTCCTACGGGTGGGGCCACATGGGGCTCGGCACCGTGGTCTTCACCGTCAACGCGCTGCTGATCTGGGCGTACACCCTCTCCTGCCACTCCTGCCGGCACATCGTCGGCGGGCGGCTGCGGCACTTCTCCCGGCACCCGGTGCGCTACCGGCTGTGGAGCTGGGCCGGGCGGCTCAACGGCCACCACGCCAAGCTGGCCTGGGCGTCGCTGGTGAGCGTCGCCCTCGCCGACCTGTACGTCTACCTGCTGGCCACCGGCGCTTTCGACGATCCACGATTCTTCTGACGAGGGGCTGCGAATTCCGATGACCCGACTCGACCGGCAGGCCTGGGACGTGGTGGTGGTCGGCGCGGGCGGCGCGGGGCTGCGCGCCGCGATCGAGGCCCGGGAGCAGGGCCTGCGCACCGCCGTGATCTGCAAGTCGCTGTTCGGCAAGGCGCACACCGTGATGGCCGAGGGCGGCATCGCGGCCAGCATGGGCAACGTCAACGAGGGCGACAACTGGAAGGTGCACTTCCGCGACACCCTGCGCGGCGGGAAGTTCCTCAACGACTGGCGGATGGCGGAGCTGCACGCCCAGGAGGCGCCGGAGCGGGTGTGGGAGCTGGAGACCTGGGGCGCGCTGTTCGACCGCACCCCGGACGGCCGGATCTCCCAGCGCAACTTCGGCGGCCACGAGTACCCGCGGCTGGCGCACGTCGGTGACCGTACCGGGCTGGAGCTGATCCGCACCCTCCAGCAGAAGATCGTCTCGCTCCAGCAGCAGGACCACGCGGAGACCGGGGACCACGAGGCGCGGCTGAAGATCTTCCAGGAGTGCACCGTCACCCGCGTCCTCACCACCGCGCCGGCGGCCGGGGACGGGCAGCCGGCGGGGGCGCCCGGCGGCACCGGGGCGGCGGGCGCGGAGGAGCCGGCAGGGCGCGGGCGGGGCCGGCCGGGCGGGGCGGGTGGCCGGGGTCTTCGGCTACGAGCGGGAGTCCGGGCGCTTCTTCGTGCTCCGCGCCCCGGCCGTGGTGCTGGCCACCGGCGGCATCGGCAAGTCCTTCAAGGTGACCTCCAACTCCTGGGAGTACACCGGTGACGGGCACGCGCTGGCGCTGCTGGCCGGCGCGTCGCTGATCAACATGGAGTTCGTGCAGTTCCACCCGACCGGGATGGTCTGGCCGCCGTCGGTGAAGGGCATCCTGGTCACCGAATCGGTGCGCGGGGACGGCGGGGTGCTCCGCAACAGCGCCGGCGAGCGGTTCATGTTCGACTACGTCCCGGACGTGTTCAAGGACAAGTACGCCGAGTCCGAGGCCGAGGCCGACCGCTGGTACGACGACCCCGACCACCACCGCCGGCCGCCCGAACTGCTGCCCCGGGACGAGGTGGCCCGGGCCATCAACGCCGAGGTCAAGGCGGGCCGCGGCACCCCGCACGGCGGGGTCCACCTGGACGTCTCCACCCGGATGCCGGCCGAGGTGATCCAGCGGCGGCTGCCCTCCATGCACCACCAGTTCAAGGAGCTGGCGGACGTGGACATCACCGCCGAACCGATGGAGGTCGGGCCCACCTGCCACTACGTGATGGGCGGGGTGCGGGTGGACCCGGACACCGCCCAGGCGGTGGGCGTGCCCGGCCTGTTCGCCGCCGGCGAGGTGGCCGGCGGGATGCACGGCTCGAACCGGCTCGGCGGCAACTCGCTGTCGGACCTGCTGGTTTTCGGACGCCGGGCGGGGCTGTACGCGGCGCGGTACGCCGCCGGGCACGGCGCGGGCGGGACACCGGCGGAGCCGGACGAGGCCCAGATCGAGGCCGCCGCGGCGGAGGTGCTGCGCCCGTTCGGCGGGGCGGGGGAGCCGGCGGACGGCCCGGCGGAGAACCCGTACGCGCTCCACCAGGAGCTCCAGCAGACCATGAACGACCTGGTGGGGATCATCCGGCGGGCCGAGGAGATGACGGAGGCGCTGCACCGGCTGGCCGGCCTGCGGGAGCGGGCCGCCCGGGCCCGGGTGGAGGGCCACCGGCAGTTCAACCCCGGCTGGCACCTGGCGATCGACCTGCGGAACATGCTGCTGGTCAGCGAGTGCGTGGCACGGGCGGCGCTGGAGCGCACCGAGAGCCGCGGCGGACACACCCGGGACGACTTCCCGGCGATGGACCGGCGGTGGCGCCGGGTCAACCTGGAGTGCCGGCTGGCGGACCCGGCCGGGGACCGCGCGGCGGACCCGGGCGGCCCCGGCCGGGTCCGGCTGCGGCGCATCACCACCCCGCCGATCCGGCCCGACCTGCTGGCGCTCTTCGAGAAGGACGAACTGGTGAAGTACCTGACCGACGAGGAGCTGGTCCGGTGAGCGCGAGCAGGGACGACGGTGGACGGACGGCGCGGCCCGGCGGTGGGTCGGCGGACTCCGGCGGTGCGTCCGGGGGCGGCGAGGTCCGGGGCGAGGCCGGACGGGTCGGCGGGGTCCGGCGGGGCGGCGGCGGGGTCCGGCGGGGCGGCGGCGTCCGGGTCGTACCAGGCGCACTTCCGCGTGTGGCGCGGGGACGCGGCCGGCGGCGGCCTGGCGGACTTCCGGGTCGAGGTGAACGAGGGCGAGGTGGTGCTGGACATCGTCCACCGGCTCCAGGCCACCCAGGCGCCCGACTTGGCCGTCCGGTGGAACTGCAAGGCGGGCAAGTGCGGTTCGTGCAGCGCCGAGATCAACGGCCGGCCCCGGCTGCTGTGCATGACCCGGATGTCGGTGTTCGGCCCCGCGGAGACGGTCACCATCACCCCGCTGCGGGCCTTCCCGGTCGTCCGCGACCTGGTCACCGATGTGTCGTTCAACTACGCCAAGGCCCGGGAGGTGCCCTCGTTCGTGCCGCCGGAGGGCCTGGCGCCCGGCGAGTACCGGATGGCCCAGGAGGACGTGGCCCGGTCACAGGAGTTCCGCAAGTGCATCGAGTGCTTCCTGTGCCAGGACACCTGCCACGTGGTGCGGGACTTCGAGGAGAACAAGGCCGCGTTCGCCGGGCCGCGCTTCCTGATGCGGATCGCCGAGCTGGACATGCACCCGCTGGACGCGGCGGCCGAGGCGGGCCTGGACCGCCGGCGCACCGCGCAGCAGGAGCACGGGCTGGGCTACTGCAACATCACCAAGTGCTGCACCGAGGTGTGCCCGGAGTCCATCCGGATCACCGACAACGCGCTGATCCCGCTGAAGGAACGCGTGGTGGACCGCAGGTACGACCCGCTGGTCTGGCTGGGCAGCCGGATCCGCCGCCGCCGCGACTGACCCGGCGGCGGCCACGCGGCACCGCGGGGCCGTACCGGGCGCCGTGCGGCCGCCGGCCGGACCGGCGACGCCGGGGCGGTCGGCGGCTCGGAAGCGGTCGGCGGCCCGGAAGCGTGCCCGGCCCAAGCGGCCGGCGGCCCGGACGCGGTGCCCGGCCCGGAGCGGCCCCCGGCCTTCCCGAAGCGGTCGGCGGCCCGGAAGCGGTCGGCGGCCCGGAAGAGACCTGAGCCGCCCCCGCGAACGGCCGGCGGCGGACGGTTCAGAAGAGGCTGAGCAGCGCCTCCACCGAGTCGGGCTGTACCGCGCCGGCCTCGGGCAGTGCCATCTCGAACCAGACGGTCTTGCCCCGCGGGGTGCGGCGGCTGCCCCAGGACGAGCTGAGCAGGCCGACCAGCTGGAGGCCGCGGCCGCCCTCGTCGGTGTCCCGGGCCCGGCGGCGGCGCGGCTGGACCAGCCCGCTGTCCCACACCTCGCACACCAGGGTGCGGTCCAGCAGCAGCCGCAGCCGTATCTCGTCGCCGCGCCGGTCCGGCGGCACGCCCACCTCGCCGTACCGCAGCGCGTTGGTGACCAGCTCGCTCACCAGCAGTTCGGTGGTGTCCGCGAGGGCCTCCAGGCCCCAGGTCTCCAGCTGGCGGCGGGCGAGTTCGCGGGCCCGGCCCACCGAGCGGGCGTCGCTGGGCAGCCGCCAGTCGCCGACCGATTCGGCGGGCAGGCCCTGGACCCGGGCCATCAGCAGGGCGATGTCGTCCTCGCCGTGGTGCGGGTCGAGGGTGTCGAGGACGTGGTCGCAGATGTCCTCCAGCGACGCCTCGAAGCGCGCCGGGGCGGGGCCGGCACCGGCGGCGACCGGCCCGGGGGTCCGGGGCGGGACGCCGGCGGTCACCGGTCCGGTCGCGCGGGACGCCGGGATGCCGGGCGTGGCCGGTCCGGCGGTCCGGGGCGGGACACCGGGGGTGGCCGGTCCGGTGGCCCGCGAGGGGACGCCGGACGTCGCCGGCCCGGTGGTGCGGGGCGGGAGGGCGGACGTCTCCGGCCCCGTCACACGGGACGGGACGGTGGGCGTCTCCGGCCCGGTCGTACGGGACCGGACGACGGATGTCTCCGATCCGGCCGTACGGGACGGGACGGTGGACGTCTCCGATCCGGCCGTACGGGACGGGGCGGCGGGGGTGGTGAGCGCCCGGCGGAAGACCTGGAGCCCGTCGTCGAGGGCGTGGTCCCGGGACTCGACCAGCCCGTCGGTGTAGAGGGCGAGCAGGGCGCCCTCGGGGAGCTCCACCTCCAGCTCCTCGAAGGGCTCGCCGCCGACGCCCAGCGGCATCCCGGGCGGGACGTCCATCAACACCGCCTCCTTGCCCGGCTCGACCAGGACCGGCGGCAGGTGTCCGGCGTTGGCGAAGGTGCAGCGCCGGGTCACCGAGTCGTAGACGGCGTAGACGCAGGTGGCCAGGTAGACCTCGGACAGGTCGGTGGAGCGGCCGTCGGCGTCCGGGCGGGCCCGCTGCGCGCGGGCCGCCCGGCTGCCGGTGCTGGCCGTTCCGGTGGTGCCCAGGCCGCGGGCGATCTCGTCGAGGGCGGAGAGCACCTCGGCGGGTTCCATGTCGAGCAGCGCCAGGGTGCGGACCGCGGTGCGCAGCTCCCCCATGGCCACCGCGGCGCGCAGCCCGCGGCCCATCACGTCGCCGACCACCAGCGCGGTGCGGTGGCCGGGCAGCTGGATCACGTCGAACCAGTCGCCGCCGACCTCGGTGGCCTCGTTGCTGGGCTGGTACCGGCAGGCGATGTCGAGCCCGGCGGCCTCCGGGTCGCCGGGCGGCAGCAGGCTGCGCTGGAGGATCAGCGCGCGCTCGTGCTCGCGGCGGTAGAGCCGGGCGTTGTCGATGCAGACCGCGGCGCGGGCGGCCAGCTCCACCGCGAGCGCGGTGTCCCGTTCCCCGAAGGGCTCGCTGCCCTTGGTGCGGGAGAACTGGACCAGTCCGACGACGGTGTCCCGGGCGACCATCGGCACCACCAGGGTGGACTGGAGCACGGCGCCCAGCTCGGGGGTCTGCCCGCCGTCCCGGCCGTTCACCACCCGTACCTGGGAGGTGCGCAGGGCGCCGGCGCACGGGGAGTCGAAGGGGTAGCGGTGGACCTCGCCGACCTGGACCGGCCGGGCGTGCAGTCCCTGGCCGGCGTCGTCGGCGCGGCAGCAGTCGAAGATCGCCACCGGTCCGTCGGAGACGGCGCTGGCGAAGGCCACCCGGCGCAGCTCGGCGCTGCCGTCGGCGAGTCCGGGCGGCGCCTCGTCACCGGTGAGCAGGCCCTGGTAGAGGTCGACGGCGGCCAGGTCGCAGAACTGCGGTACGGCCACGTCCAGCAGCTCGCGGGCGGTGGTCTCCAGGTCGAGCGAGGTGCCTATTCGGGCGCCGGCCGCGTTGAGCAGCGCCAGGTTGCGCCGTACGCCGGCCGCCTCCAGCTCGGCGCGGCGGCGACCGGTGACGTCGGTGCCCACGCCGGCGACGCCGATCGGCCGGCCGGAGCCGCCGTGCAGCCGGTACAGGGAGATCGACCAGCGGCGCCGCTCCGGACTGGAGGGCACGTTGCCGACCAGTGGCATGTCGGTGACCGGCCGGCCGCTCTCCAGGACCTGGCGGATCGCGGCGCTCAGCCGGTCGGCCTCGGCGCGCGGCAGCAGGTCCTCCGGGAGCACGCCCCGGTACTCCTCGGCGGGGCGGCCGAAGACCGTCGCGAACCGTTCGTTGACACGGAGCATCCGCAGGTCTGTACCACAGAAGAAGAAACCGATCGGAGATTGACCGAAAACGGCCTGCGACGCGGCAAGGTCGGTCTCCATACGGCGCAGGTCGTTGAGGTCCACGGCGATACAGAGCGCGGTGCGCTCGCCGTCCTCGGTGCGGGAGGGCATCACATAGATCTCGGCGAGGCCCTGCCCGCCCGGGTCGCCCGGGGTCCGGTAGGGCACCAGGCCGGTCCATTCCCTGCCGTCGAGGAGTTCGCTGACCTTGCGGTGCCCGGCGTCCCGCAGGTCGGCCGGCATCAGGGCCTCCACCGGGTCCCGGCCGATCGCCTGCCGGGCCGTCAGCCCGAAGAGCTGGGCCGCGCGTTCGCTCCACTCCGTGATGCGGCCGTCCGGTCCGAGGGCGAAGGAGGCGACGCGGATGTGTTCGTAGATCGATCCCGGCGGGCTGCTCTGCCACATCGGCGCGGACATGATGTCGTCGGGCCTCTGCGCCCCCGATGGCTTCTCGCTCACGCTGCCCGTCCCCTCCGGCTCAGGTCTCGGACCGGCCTCAGACAGCTGAGTATCCTGCACCTCGCTATCCGGAGCACGCCCTTCACGATCACAGCACGGTCTCATCCCACACTCAGGTTCCCGTTTTCTGCAATCGCTTCCCTTCAACTGCACATCCTTCGGCAGTCTCCTAGCCGGGCAGCGCCATTTCGAACCAGACAGTTTTTCCGGCTTTGTCGCGGCGTGCCCCCCAACGCCGGGAGACGTCGGCGACCAGCCGCAGCCCCCGCCCGCCCTCGTCGTCGGGGGCGGCCTCGCGCTCCCGGGGCGGCTCCTCCAGCGGGTCGGAGACCTCCACCACCAGCAGCGCGTGCCCGGGGCTGGGGTGGTGCCGGAGCCGGACGCCGATCGGCGCGCTGGCGTAGCGCAGGGAGTTGGTGACCAGCTCGCTGACGAGCAGCACCGTCACATCGCGGACCGACTGCAGCCCCCAGGAGTCCAGCGTGGCCCGGACCACTTCCCGGGCCGAGCGTACGGTGTCCGGCTCGGCGGGGAAGGTCCACTCCGCGTAGTCGGGGGCGGACGCCACCGCCTTCACGCCGTCGCCCACACCGACCACTTCCCGCATCAGAGAGTGAGCCCCGCCGGAATTGCCCGGCTTAAGGGAGGTTAATCAGCACATACCCGATATTCAGCTCGGAATACCGTACGACCGGTGGTGCGAGGCACGTTCGGCGTACCCGGCGACGGTCCCCCGCCTCCACCCGCGCCGGGGCACGCGCCCACCGGGACGGGCGCCGCCGGGGCGGGCGCGGGACGGGGCGAGGCGGGCCGATACGAGGGGAGACGGCGAGGCGGGGCGGGCAGCGTCCGGAGGGGCGGGGGCGGCCCCGGAGGGAGCGGCGGGAGGGGCCGGAGCGGGTGGGTGCACGGTGCGGTGTCGGCGCGGACCCGTACCCGGGCGGTCCCGAGCCGGTACCCCGGGTGGCCCCGGGCCGGTGCGGGCCCGGGCCCGGGCGGTCCTGCGCCCGGGCGGTCCCGAGCCGGTACCCCGGGTGGCCCCGGGCCGGTGCGGGCCACGGTCGGCGTGCGGGTCCTGAGGGCCCTGGCGGCGGCGTCCACCAGTCGGACCGCCTGCGGCGAGAACCGGCTGACGGGCGGGGTCGGGGCAGCGGCGCGCGGCTCCCGGGTGAGGGGCGGCCCGCACCGGGGGCCGGCCGCCCACGGCCTCCAGGCCGGACCCGAGGAGGGGCCGGCCGAACGGCATCCGCGCCGGGCAGCAGCGTCCGCGCCGCCCGGCGCCCGGGGGCGAACGGCCGGGTCCGGCGCGGAGCGGTGTCCGGGGCGAACGGCAGGGTCGCGCGCCGGGCAGCGGGAGCCGAGGCCGGGCCAGCGGCACATACGGACGGCACCGGGGCGCGGCGGCGCCCGGGACGGTGACGACGCCCGCGACGGCGGCGTACGGCGAGGTCAGCCGGCGGGGTCCGCGGGGTCAGGCAGTGGCGTACGGCAGGGACAGCCGGCGGCGTACGGCAGTCATGCGGCGGCGTACCGCAGGTCAGCCGGCGGTGTCCGGCGAGGTCACCCGGCGGTGTCCGGGACGAGCCGGCGGAGCGCCTCCGCGACCGCGGGCCGGTCCGCCTCCAGCCAGTCCACCTCGCCGGCCGTTTCCGGGGTGACCCAGCGCAGCTCGTCGTGGTCCTGGAGCGGACGCGGCGTACCCGAGCGCAGAGCCGCGGTCCACACCTGGAGCACGTAACCGGGCTTCAGCGGCCACTCACCGGGCAGCGCCTCCAGCGGCTCCACCTCGATGCCCAGCTCCTCCCGCAGCTCGCGGACGAGGGCCTGGTCGGGGGTCTCCCCCGGTTCGGCCTTGCCCCCCGGCAGCTCCCAGCGGCCGGCCAGCTCCGGCGGCGCGCTGCGCCGGGCGGCCAGCAGCCGTCCGCCGTCGATCACCGCACCGCCCACCACCACACGCACGCTCATGCCCGGCACCCTACGGCAGCCGGAACCCGGCCCGGCGGCCGGGAGGTCGCACCACGGGCGCCGCTGCGGCGCCGCCCGGCCCGTCCACGTCCCGGCGCCCGTCCACGCCCCGGCCTGGCCCGCGACACCCGGGCACACCCGGCCCGCGGCGGCCGGGGGCGGACCGCCCAGGTCCACCACCGCGGCACCGGCTCGGCCCGCCGCATCGGCGCAAATCACCGGCCCGGGACCCGGGCCCGGGCGCCCCCCGCCGGCCGATCGGCGACTCGCCAGGACGGGCGGCCACGCCCGGCGCCGGCTCCGGGCAACCGCCCGCGCCGACCGCGCCGACCGCGGCCGGGGAGCCGGCCCCGGCCCTGCCGGCCCGGGCGGACGATCCGGCGCGATGCCACCCGGGCGGGCGGCCCGGGCCCACGCACCCGCGGTGTCGTGGCCGAGCCTGCGGCCCCCAGCGGGGCGCCCGCGCGGACCACTCGCCCCGGGCCGATCGCCGGGCGGGCCGGATGCGGACGGCCCGGCCCGGTTCAGGTGCCCGGGCGGGACGCCGCGGTCCGTTCCACCAGGTACAGCTGCTTGTGACCCTTGGTGTCGAGCCGGTCGGCGACCTCCTGCGCCTCGCTCCTGGTGGCGTAGCGCCCGACGCGGTAGCGGTTGCCGTTGTCGTCCTGGCGGATCACCAGCCATGGCAGAACGGCGCCGCTGTCAGTCATCGCAATATCCCCTCCGCTGAATGCCACGCGCCCGCGTACGCCCCCGGTCCCCCGGTGGAAACCCCGGGTCGCATATGCCCGAGCGTACGCCCTACCTTCACTCAGCGGATACGGCTTTTCACAAAGAGGCACGTATCCCGGCCACCGGAGCAGGGGTTGCCCCGGGCTCAGCGGGCGGCCGAGGCCGTTTCCCGGCCCTCTCCGGTCGCCTCCGGGGCCGCACCGGAGGCCACTCCGGCCTCGCGCTCGACCTCCAGGAGCGAGGGATTGCGCCAGGCGCTGCGCACGCCCCACCAGTAGAAGAGCAGCGCGATGACCGCCACCACGACGATGTCCCAGCCCTCGGCCAGGTAGCCACGGCCGCCGAACTCGGTCCCGCCGGCCCATGAGACCACCGCCATGACCAGCAGGTACGCCACCATCCAGGCGCCGGCGAGCAGGTGCGGCCGCAGTTGGGCCCACGGCTTGCGCAGCTCGTACCAGGCCCACACCGGCAGACCGACCGCCATGATCAGGATGACCTTGCCGGTGAGCGGCCAGCGGGCCCAGTACATGACCAGCGAGCCGAAGATCATCGCGATCGGCGCGATCACCGGCATGGCCCCCAGCCGCACCGGACGCGGCATGCCGGGCGCCAGCCGGCGCAGCGAGGTCACGGCCACCGGCCCGGTGATGTACGAGATGACGGTGGCCACGCCGACGATCTCGGCGATGGACCCCCAGCCGCGGAAGACCGCCAGGAAGATGAAGGCGATCACCAGGTTGAGCAGCAGCGCGGGGCGCGGTACGCCGGTCTTCGGATCGACCTTGCCGAAGACGCCCGGCAGATGTCCGTTCTCCTGCACGCCCTGGATCATGCGCGAGGTGGTGGCGGCGTAGATCATGCCGGTGCCGGACGGCGAGATGAAGGCGTCGGCGTAGAGCAGCATGGCGAGCCAGTTCAGGCCCCAGGCCATGGAGAGGTCGGCGAGCGGCGAGTCGAAGCCGAGCCCGGCCCAGCCGCCGTCGGCCAGGTCGGCCGCCGGGACCGCCATCAGGAAGGCGACCTGCAGCGCCAGGTAGATCACCAGGGCGATGAGGATCGACCCGATCACCGCCTTGGGCATCGACCTGCCCGGGTCGCGGGCCTCACCGGCCATGTTGAGCGGGGACTGGAAGCCGTTGAAGGCCCAGACGATGCCGGCCACGGCGACCGCGCTGAACATGGCGCTCCAGCCGTTGGGGGCGAAGCCGCCCTGGCCGGAGACGTTGCCGGTGTCGAAGTGGGCCAGCATCAGCGCGCCGGCGGTCAGCACCGGCACCACGACCTTGAAGACGGTGATCGCGGTGTTGGTCTTCGCGAAGAGGGTGATCGCGAACCAGTTGAGGAAGAAGTAGAAGACCAGCAGCACCGAGGAGAGGGCCAGTCCGGTCCCGGTCAGCTCCTTCCCGTCGTACAGCCCCTCGCACCAGGCGAAGTCCCAGCTGCTCATGTACTGGATCGAGGCGGTGGCCTCACCGGGGATGACCGAGACGATCGCGATCCAGTTGGCCCAGGCGGCGAGGTAGCCGGCGAGCGAGCCGTGCGAGTACTGGCCGTACCGCACCATGCCGCCGCCCTTGGGGAACATCGCCCCCAGCTCGGTGTAGGTCAGCGCGATGGTGAGGGCCACCACCGCGCCGATCACCCAGGACAGCAGCGCGGCCGGCCCGGCGAGCGCGGCGGCCCGCTCGGCCCCGAAGAGCCATCCGGATCCGATGATCGAGCCGAGGCCGACGGCGGTGAGCGCGACGGTCCCCAGGGACCGTCGGTAATGCGCGTGGGAACGTGGCTCGGTGCCCAAGGTCTGGCACTCCCTTCGCCCCCCGTTACCGGCACAAACCCATGCATCGTACGAGCGTTACGACCGGAGGTATTCCGATATCCGGCGCTGACCTGGCACTCTGTGACGTTTGCAACAGGTTTCGGCCCCTGCCCGGCACCGATATCCGGACAGGGGCCGAGTCGGGGTCCCCGGGACGGCGGCCGGCCGCCACCAGGGCCGCGGCCGGTACCCGGCGGCCCTGCCGGGGCCGGGCCCTGCCGGGACCGGGGCTTGGCTGCCGGGCCCTGCCCGGCCGTGGGCCGGGGACCTGCCTGGCCGGGGCCGGGTCCTGGCTGGGCGGGGTCTGGCTGGCCGGACCGGCCGGCGCCGGGTCGTCGCCCGGGCCGGGCGACGCCGCCGCAGGGCCCGGGGCGCCGTCGCGGGGCCCCGGGCGTCGTCGCAGGGCCCCGGGGCGCCGTCGCGGGGCCCGGGGCGCCGTCGGGGTCGGGCTCAGCCGTCGCACGGCCCGACCGGACCCCGGGTCGTCGCCGGCCGTCCGCCCCCGGTCACCGCACCGGCAGCCGGTAGGAGACCCGGTTCCGGTCGGCGAGGCTCACGACGTCGGCGGTCTCCACCGGCCGCCCACCCGCGTAGAAGGTGCGGGAGACGACCAGCACGTAGTGGCCGGGCACCCCGCCGAGGGTCATCGTCTCCTCGGCGAGACCGGGGCGGGCGGTGACCTCCTCGGCCACGTTGTCCACCTCCAGCCCGATGGCCGCCATCCGCTCCACCACCCCGCGC
Organism: Streptomyces pactum; assembly: GCF_016031615.1. Taxonomy (GTDB): domain Bacteria; phylum Actinomycetota; class Actinomycetes; order Streptomycetales; family Streptomycetaceae; genus Streptomyces; species Streptomyces pactus. The sequence continues at coordinate 4,914,845 of NZ_JACYXC010000001.1, read as the reverse complement.
CCGGCCAGCGGTCCCTCCTCGGGAAGCATCACCGGGGTCCGTCCGGTGATGGCCAGCGGCTCCCAGGACGTGGACGCCATGGTGACCTCGCCCGCGGTGCGGAAGACGTACCGGGTGCGCATCACCTCGGCCCCGGGGGTGATGGCCAGCCGCTCGGCGATCCGCGGCTCGGCGGGCTCCCGCTCGCTGCGCGACTCCCAGGTGCCGCGGTGGTCCTCGTCGGCCTGCTCCTGCCGGAAGGGGGTGGAGACCCGGCCCCGGAAACCGCTGCGGACCAGGGTGCGCTGCTCGGGCCGGGCCCGCACGTACGTCCCCGACCCCGACCGGCCCTCCACCAGCCCTTCGGCCATCAGCACCTTGCGGGCCTCCAGCGCGACGGTGTCCGAGACCCCGTACACCTCACGGATGCGCGCCTGCGAGGGGAGCCGGGTGTGCGGCGGGAGCTCTCCCGCGACGATCCGCTTCCGCAGATCACCGGCGACGCGGAGGTATGCGGGCTGTTCACCAATCGCCACGTCCACTCCCAGGGTTCGGCGGTCGGGACCAGCTTGGCAACGGCTCTCCGGCCGCCGCAACTACAGGCCAGAGCATCACCGGAAGTGGTGAACCGCAGCTCAGCGAGGTTTAAGCCGTCACCATGACGCGATCCGGCGCGGAGTCGTTCGACAAGGGCGGGGGACGGCAGTTGAATGTCCGTCAACCGATCTTCCCACCCGGGCGGGCCGCCCCGGCCGCCGACGGCCCCCGCCCTCCCCGGCCGCACCACCGTCCCTGCTCACCGTGCCGTCCCGGCCACCGCCCGGCCGCAGGCCAGTACACCGCCCGTCCACCGCCCGTCCGCCATCCGTGCCGTCCACCGCCCGGCCCCGCACCACGACCGCGGCCTTCGGCACCGCACCGCGCCCCGGGCCGCGTCCGTCACCGCCGACCCGAGCCGAGGAGCCCGCACCGTGTCCCGTCGTCCCTCGTTGCGCGCACTGTGCGGCGCCGCGCTGCTCATCGCCTGCACGGCCTGTTCCGGTGGCGGCGACGCCCCGCGGGCCGGGTCCGGCCGGGCCGGCGCCTCCGGAGCCGGCGACCCGCTCTTCCCCGGCCTCGGCAACGGCGGCTACGACGTCACCCACTACAACCTCACCCTGGACCTGGCGTCCGGCGCCCGGCGGCTGAAGGCCACCGCGGACATCACCGCCCGGGCCACCACCACGCTCCGCTCCTTCAGCCTCGACCTCGACGGGCTGCACGTGCGGCAGGCCACCGTGGACGGCCTGGCGGCCACGTTCACCCGGCGCGGCACCGAACTGGTCGTCACCCCGCGCTCCCCGCTGGCCAAGGGCCGGATCTTCAAGACCCGCATCCGCTACGACGGCGCCCCGAAGACCGTCACCGACCCCGACGGGTCCATCGAGGGCTGGGTTCCCACCGCGGACGGCGCCGTCGGGCTCGGGGAACCGGCCGGCTCGATGGCCTGGTTCCCCGGCAACCACCACCCGTCCGACAAGGCCGCCTACGACATTTCCGTCACCCTGCCCGACGACGGCAGTACCGCCGTGTCCAACGGCGTGCTGGAGAGCCGGCAGGTGGACGGCGACCGCCGCACCTTCCGGTGGCACGTCCGGGAGCCGATGGCCAGCTACCTGGCCACCGTGGCGGTCGGCGACTTCGAGGTCACCGACACCACCACCGCCGACGGGGTGCCGCAGTACGACGCGGTCGACCGCGAGGAGCGGGAGGGCAGCCAGGACGTCACCGCGCAGGTCGGTGAGATCCTCGCCTGGCAGAGCGAACTGTTCGGCCCGTACCCCTTCGCCGCCACCGGGGTCGTCATCGACGACAACCCCGACCTGGGGTACGCGCTGGAGACCCAGACCCGGCCGTACTTCAACTCCGCGCCCGACGAGCTGCTGCTGGTGCACGAGTTCGCCCACCAGTGGTTCGGCAACTCCGTCACCCCCCGCTCCTGGCGAGACATCTGGCTCAACGAGGGGTTCGCCACCTACGCCGAGTGGCTGTGGCAGGAACAGCGGCAGGGCCGCGACGCCGACACCATCTTCCGGGGCTACTGGGACGGCACGGACCGGGCGAGCGACGGCATCTGGGCCTTCCCGCCGGCCGAGCCGCCCACCGCCGCCCGGCTGCTGGACCCGCCGGTCTACAAGCGCGGCGCGATGGTGCTGCACAAGGTCCGCCGCGCCGTCGGCGACGACACCTTCTTCGACATCCTCCGCACCTGGGCGCGGACCCACCGGCACCGCAACGCCGACACCACGCAGTTCATCGCCCTCTGCGAGCGGAAGGCCGGCAAGGACCTCGGCCCGCTCTTCGACACCTGGCTGTACGGGAACGGCAAGCCCGCCCGGCCCTGACCGCGCCCCGCGGCCCTGTACCGCGGCCGCGGCGGGGCGGTCCGCCTCACCGCGCGGCAGCCGGCCCCGGCCCGTACCGCGGCCGCCCCACCCCCGCCATGCGGCGGCCTGACGGAGGACCGGGCTGAGGACCGGCCCGACCAGGACGGAGAGCCGAGGAAGGACCGGAGCGACGAGCCGGGACACGGGCCCGGGACCGGCCGGGACGGCCGCCCTGCGGCTCACGCACCCCGCCGACCGGTCCGCGGCTCAGTCTCCCCGCCGGCTGGCCAGCAGCAGGGCCACGTCGTCCGGCCGCTGTGCGGTCCTGCGCGCCGCCTGCACCACGCTGTCCGCCATCTCCTCCAGCGGCTCCGCGGGCGTACGCGCCAGGCAGTCGCACAGCGCGCGTACCCCGTCCTCGATGTCCTGCCCGCGCTGTTCGACCAGCCCGTCGGTGTAGAGGGAGAGCACCGAACCGCGCGGCAGTTCCACCGGGGTGACCGGGTAGCGCTCCCGGGCGTCCACGCCGAGCATCAGACCGCCCTCCACGGCGAGCAGCTCGGTACGGCCGTCCGGGTGCCGGAGCACCGGGGCGGTGTGCCCGGCGCGTACGGCCAGGCCCCGCCCGGTGCGGGGATCCACCTCCAGGTAGCAGCAGGTGGCGAAGAGCCCGGCGTCCAGGTCGGCCAGCAGGCTGTTGGTGCGACCGACCACCTCCGCCGGGCCCGCCTCGCTGGTGGCCAGCGCGTTCACCGCGCTGCGCAGCTGGCCCATGACCGCGGCGGCGGCCACGCTGTGCCCCTCCACGTCCCCGATGACCAGCGCCACCCCGCCGGGCGTCTCGATCACGTCGTACCAGTCGCCGCCGATCTCCATCCCCTGCGTACCGGGCAGGTAGCGCGCGGCGGTGTCCAGCCCGCGCACCGGGGGCAACCGGTGCGGCAGCAGCGCGTCCTGCAGCCCGCGGGCCAGGGCGAACTCGGCGTCGTACAGCCGGGCCCGCTCCAGCGCCTGGGCCACCAGGCCGCCGAGTGCCGTCAGCGCGGCCCGCTCGTCGGCGGTGAACGGATGCGTCGCGTCGTAGCCGAGGATGCACGAGCCCACCGGGTGCCCGGAGGCGATCAGCGGCAGGAACGCCCAGGAGCGCATCCGGTCCATGGCGATGCCCGGGTACGCGCCGGCCAGGTCCTCGGGGGACTCGAAGAAGATCGGTACGCCCGAGGTGAGGGTCTCCACCCCGGGCAGCCGGGCGTCCAGCCCCACGCCCTCGAAGCTGTCCAGGAAGCCCTCGGGGTAGCCGGACTCCCAGGCGAGGTACATCCGCCGGTCCCGGACCAGGTAGAGGGCCAGCTCATGGCCGCCGAACATGGGCAGCAGCCGGTCGGCCACGGCCTGGCAGACCTCCCGCACGCTGACCGCCTCGGTGAGCACGCTCGCCAGGTGGACCACGTGGTAGAGCGCGCCCGGCCGGGTGATCGCCACCGGCGCGGCGATCTCCGGCCCCGGCTCGGTCACCGGGGCGGCGGCCGGCGCGGCCTGCTGTTCGGGCGGCGGGTGGCTCGGCACCACCCGGCCGGTGAGGCCGTACGCGTCGGGGTGGAGCACGAAGCCGAGCCACTGGCCGACCGGGTGACGGGCCAGGAACGACGTGGACTGCTGGGAGAGCATCGCGGCGCGGTACCGGTCCTCGTACGCCGGGTCGGAGAGCCAGGGCAGCACGTGCCAGGGGCGGCGGCCCAGCAGCTCCTCTCGGGCGCAGCGCAGCAGCTGTTCACAGCTGCGGTTGGCGTAGGTGAGCCGGCCGTCCGGGTCGAGCGCGAACACCCCGTCCGGCAGCCGCTCGGCGGCCTCGGCGGCGGTGGGGCCGGAGACCGCGTCCACCACCACGCCCGCCACCCGGCGGTGCACCCCGGCGGTGGCCGCGGGCTCGCCCTCCGGCAGCACGAAGCGGCCCCACAGCTCCACCGGCCGGTACCGGACCTCGTCGTCCTCCGGCCCGCCGACACCCCACCCGACCGCCGCCCGGTGACCGCTCCCCGGCCCGCCCGCGCCTGCCCGGCTCGTCCCGCCGGTCTCCGCCGCCCCCTCGGCCCGGCCCGCCGGGAGTACCGCGCACGCCGGGCGGCCCTCCATCGGCCGCTTCCGGACCACCGGCCTCCGCCGCCTCCGCCGCGCCCGCACCGGCTGTCCCCGGCCCGCCCGCGCCCGGCCCCGGCGCGTGGGGCACCCCCTCCCGGCCGGACCCGTGCCGCCCGCCCTCGCCACCTCCGTGCCCGCGCCCGCCACGTCGTCCGGTGGGGCCGTCCGCTTCCCGCCGCCGTCCTCCTCCGGCGGGTCGTCCCTGATACGGAACACCCTGCCCTGGATCCACCCGTTCCGCTCCGCGTCCCGCCTCGCCGCCCGCAACTCGTGCAGGTCCTCCGGGAAGATCCGGTCCTCCAGGTCGGCCATCGTCCCGCCGCAGTGCTCTGTGGGGATGCCCAGCACCTCGCAGGCCCCCTCGTCGCCCACGAACCGGCCGGTGTCCAGATCCCAGTCGATCACCCCGACGCGCACCCCGGACGCCTCGCCGGGCAGCCGTATGCCGCGCGGCTCGCCGTCGTACTCCACCGGGCCGCCGAGGGCCGGCTGGGACAGCGCGGCCCCGAGCGCCGCCACGGTTCCCTCCAGCACCCGCCCACCGTCACCGGAGGCGGCCTCCACGGACGTGGACCACAGCACCAGCACCACCCCGACCACCTCACCGGCGACCCGCACCGGCTCGTAGTGCGAGGCGAACTGGTAGGGGGTACCCACCAGCATCTGCGGATAGCGGCGCATCGTCTCGCCCTCGTCCGCCAGGTGCACCGGGCGCCCGGTGCGATACGCCTCCGGGGCGGGCAGCGCCCCGCTGACCGGGATGCGCCACCACAGGCGCACCACGGAACGGGGCACCCCGGTGACCGCGGCCAGCACCAGCGAGCGCCGGTCCGGGGAGCGCAGGTAGACGCCACCCCCGTACCCCCCGGACCGCTGCACGGCCTCGATCAGGTGCGGCGCCAGGACGTCCGCCAGCTCGGCCGCACCCCGGCCGGGCACCTGCCCGCCGGCCCGCGGTGTGCCGGCGGGCCCCGGTGTCGCCTCACCCATGTCGCGCCCTCCCGGCACGGACGCCTGCGATCCCTCCCCACCAGCATGTCCCACCCCGCCCGCCTCGGCGCGCCGGAGCCACAGGGGCCACGTTCAGGAGGTAGATGGCCCGCGCACGGGAACCGGAAGCGGCCCACTGCCGGAGCGGACACCCCGGCGAACGTCTGTGCCGGCACGGTCAGCCGCCGGCAGTCCGTACGGTCGGCCTCGCGGGTGGCCCGCCGGCCACCGGCGAGAGCCGGCACCCGACTCCCGTTCTCCGGTGCGAAGCGATGAGACGATCATGGCGTGAGTGAGATAGCCCGGCGGCTCAGCCGCGCCCCGCAGTCGGATCTCCGTGCCCTCGAACGGCTCTGCGAGTCGATCGCCGAGGAACTGTTCGACACAGGCGTCGTCCCCGACATCACCATCACCTCCACGGACTTCGCCACCGACCGGGTCCTGATCTGCGCCGACCGCTACTGGCGGCGCCGCTTCCTCTCCGCCCCCAGCCTCGACACCGCGGTCGAGTGCGCCCGGTGGCTGGCCGCGCACGTGGAGCCCGAGCACCGGAAGATGATCGAGGAGAAGTGGGCGCTGGGCTACGCCTTCATCACGTCCGACACGGTGGACACCGACCCGGTCGTGGAGGCGGTGGCCGTCCGGATCGAGCAGCTCGGCGAACAGGCCGCGAGCACCGCCTACTTCGCCTGCCTCCATCAGGGCGGGAAGCTCCGGACCAACTTCTCCTTCCGGGCCCTGTACCAGTTGCTGGCGCACAGCCGCCTCGTCCGGGCCACCGCGCACCGGCGTACCGAGCCGGCACTGACCGCCCTGCGGTCGCTGGCCGCGTTCGGGGACCGCACCCACGCACCCGACCACGCGCTCGACCTGATGAGGGAGGCGTGGAACCACCCCGACCGGAGCCGCGCGGTGATGGATGTCTGCCTCAACGGGCTGGCGAACTCGCGGTACTTCCCCGAGCAGGGCCCGGTCCTGGTCGAGCACGCCCGGCAGGCGCTCACCGAACACCCCGGTGATCACGGCATGCACTACTGGCTGGCGATCGGCCTCCTGATCTGCGGGGAGTACGAGGAGGCCGGCGCCGCGGTCGATGACGCCCTGCACTTCCTCCCGGCTCACGGCAGCCGTGGCAGCCACGCCTTGCTGGTGGAGCAGTACCGGCTGCTGCGCGTGCGGATCCTCGATGCCGAGCGCAACGCCGCCGGCAACCGGTGACCCGAGCGATGTGGTGGTCCCCCCACCGATGACCGGCATAGACCGAGAGGCCGACGTCTTCGTCGCCCCCACGTGGACCGACCGAACCGACCTGCACCCGGAGAGGTGACCGATGCCGTCCCAGCACCCCGAGGAAGTCGGCCACGGCCACGTGATCGAGAGGTACGTGACGAGGTTGTACGGCGGCCTCCCGCGCTACCTCGTACTGAATGGCGGGCGGTTCCTCGGCCCCCGGTGGTGGCACACCACACGCTTCACCCGGCAGCTGATCGCCGACGCCGCCGCGATCAACGACGAGGAACTCGAAGCCCTCCTCGGATACGAATGGCGTTCGCGCCTCACCGCCGGCTGGCTGATCGGAGTCGACCGCCGCGAACGGTTCCGGGCACGCATCGGCGACCTGCTCCTGGCCAGCGAGGTCTGCTACTCCGGCGGTGCCTACTGCTTCGCTCTGGCCCGCTTCGGCACGCGCGCGGACGCCGAGCTCCTCACCGCTTAACTCGATCGCTACCTCCCCCGCACCGACCTCTACTACGACCAGCCCGCAGCCCTCGGCGCCCTCCTCCGCCTCGACGCCCACCTCGGCACCCACCACGCCGACCGCTTCACGGAGCCCGACGGCCTCTGGGCCCGGTGGGTCATGGGCGTGGGACGCCTCGGCTACCCCAGCTACTCCCCCGCCGAGCTTCGCCGCTGGACCGACCTCCAGTGCGACTTCGCCGACGGCTGGACCCGGCCGTAGCCGCAGCCGCCTGACTGCGGCCACGTGAAGTCGGCGTACGCCATGTGCTGACCGCAAAGGCCGCCCAACCCGCTCCGGCACGGGTCGGACGGCCTTGGGTTGGACGTATCAGACGTTGCAGCGGAACGTCCACCACAACGCTCCCACCTGCGGAAACACGCCTTCCCGTGATCGCATCCAGCACAGATCCAGCACGGTGCGAATTCATCCAGCACACGCAACCGTAGCGAGCGCGCCCCTCCCGTCGGCGCATTGCGTACACATGGCACACTCGGTACGCTTGAGCGCATGGCCCAGCCGCTGCCCATAGAGTCCATCCGAGACGTGCGCGCCCACCTGGCGGAGGTCGTGGAGCGTGCCGACCGCGACGACGTGCCCACTGTGATCACACGCCGAGGCAAGGAAGTCGCTGCCGTGGTGTCCATCGAGGTGCTGCGCAAGTACCAGGAATGGGAAGAACGCGAAATCAACCGGATCATCGACGAGCGCATGGCCAATCCAGCACCTGGTATCCCGATCGAGGACATCATGAGGGAGACGCTGGCGCGCGGTGAGTGAGTACCGAACCGTCTTCCGACCCGAGGCGCAAGCAGAGCTTCGCAAGATCCCTCGCGACATGGCCCTGCGCATCCTGGCCAAACTGACCGAACTGGAGAGCGACCCCCTCGGCTTCAACACCACCGCCCTCGTGTCGCAGCCAGAACGCCGTCGGCTACGAGTTGGCGACTACCGGGTCGTCTACACGATCGATAACGGAGAGCTCGTGGTGTGGGTGGTCCACGTCGGGCATCGCTCCGCCGTTTACGACACCTGATCCCGACTGATCCTGCGTCTGAACATGCAGCACAGATCCAACACGGATAGACCTCTGATGGTGTCCAGCACTGAACTCACTCAGCTACCTGCCACCCTGATCGCCGCCGGCTTGACAGCCGCGGCCAGTTGAGCAGTACGCCACAGGCGATGCCGGAAAGCAGGAGAACGCACAATCGATCAGGGTGCAGAGATCCCATCGACAGGGCTGAGCGAGGACGACTGAGCGTCAGAATATCCTGCACCGATCCAGCACGGGATTAACGAAGAGGCCGACCCTCGACGGAGTCGACCCCTTCTGACCTGCATATTTTGCCACGTCAGCGATGTGGTGTTATTTCATCCGCTCACACGTTGAAGCGGAACTCCACCACGTCCCCGTCCTGCATGACGTAGTCCTTGCCCTCCATGCGGGCCTTGCCGGCCGCGCGGGCGTCGGCGACGGAGCCGGTCTCGACCAGGTCCTCGAAGGAGATGACCTCGGCCTTGATGAAGCCCTTCTGGAAGTCGGTGTGGATCACGCCGGCGGCCTCGGGGGCGGTGGCGCCCTTCTTGATCGTCCAGGCGCGCGACTCCTTGGGGCCCGCGGTGAGGTAGGTCTGCAGGCCCAGGGTGTCGAAGCCGACGCGGGCGAGGGTGGCCAGGCCCGGCTCCTGCTGGCCGACGGACTGGAGCAGCTCCAGCGCCTCGTCCTCGTCCAGCTCGGCCAGGTCGGCCTCCAGCTTGGCGTTGAGGAAGATCGCCTCGGCGGGGGCGACCAGGGCGCGCTGCTCGTCCTTGAACGCCTCGTCGGTCAGCTCCTCCTCGTCCACGTTGAAGACGTAGAGGAACGGCTTGGTGGTCAGCAGGTGCAGGTCGTGGAGGAGGGCGGCCTGCTCGCTGCCCTGGACGACACCGGCCGAGAAGAGGGTGCGGCCCTCCTCCAGGACGGCCTTGGCCTCCTCGACGGCCTTGACCTTGGGCGCCACGTCCTTCTTGATCCGCGCCTCCTTGGTCAGGCGCGGCAGGACCTTCTCGATGGTCTGCAGGTCGGCGAGGATCAGCTCGGTGTTGATCGTCTCGATGTCGTCCTTGGGCGAGACCTTGCCGTCGACGTGCACGACGTTCTCGTCCTTGAACGCCCGGATGACCTGGCAGATGGCGTCCGACTCGCGGATGTTCGCCAGGAACTTGTTGCCCAGGCCCTCGCCCTCGCTGGCGCCGCGGACGATGCCGGCGATGTCCACGAAGTCCACGGTGGCCGGGAGCTTGCGCTGCGAGGAGAAGATCTCGGCGAGCTTGTCCAGCCGGGGGTCGGGGACGCCGACCACACCGACGTTCGGCTCGATGGTGGCGAACGGGTAGTTGGCCGCCAGCACGTCGTTCTTGGTCAGGGCGTTGAACAGGGTCGATTTGCCGACATTCGGCAGACCGACGATTCCGATCGTGAGCGACACGTGGCGACTTCCCGTAGCGAGGACAAGGAGTAAGGTGACCGGCCCGCTCCGGGCCGGTCACCCAGTCTACGGGGCGGGACCGGGAGCGGGGCGGGGCGGCGGCACCCTGTACGACGATCATTCGAACGCACCCCCAAGCGTGGATCAAAGCGCGTGTCCAACGTGGGGGTAGGCACCGTACGGCCCCTACGTTGGTGGGGTGGAGTCACACAGCACGCGCACCCCCCGCCGTACCGCGGCCCCGCAGCCGCGCCCCGCCGCCGACGACGCGCAGGCCCGGCGCGCCCCCCAGGACGCGGACGGGACCCGGGGGCGGCGTCCGGCGACCCGCTCCTCGGCCCTGCTCACCGCCGTCCGCCGGCTGCCCAGCCCCCGGCTGACCGGGTTCGGTGCCGGGCTGCTCGCCGTGCTGGCGATGGTGACCATCGGCTGCCTGGACGCCCTGCTGCTGTCCGGGTCCCCGGCCGTGTACGGGGTGCTCTACCTCCTGGTGTGCGCCGTCTGCGGGCTCTTCGTACGCCCCGCGGACCTGGCGATGGCGCCGGTCGTGGTGCCGATCGCCTTCCTGTTGGGCCTGGTGCCGATCAACGACGGCGAGAAGGGCGTGGGCAGCCAGGCGATGGGCGTGTTCACCACGCTGTCCCTGCACGCCGGCTGGCTGTACGCCGGCACCCTGCTGGCCGGGCTGATCGTGCTGGTCCGGCGGGCGGCGCCGGCCAGCCGGCGCCGGGCCCGGCCCCGCCCGGCGGAGCGGGCGGACCGTCCGGTCAGGACTCCCCGGCAGCGGCCCCGCGGCCGTCGCCCGGAGGCGGGCCCTGCGGAGCGGGGCGCGAGGCGTCCGGGCCGGCCGCGGGAGCCTCGGCGCCGGTAGCGGACGGCTCGGCGCCGGTGGCGGGGGTCCGGGCGGCCGGCCGTCCGGGAGCCCCCGGGGCCCCGACCGCGGCCATCCCCGCCCCCACGATGCCCGCGTTGTTCCGCAGCTCGGCCGGCACGATCTCGGCCCGGATCCCCTCGATCAGCGGCAGGAACTTCTCCGACTTGCGGCTCACCCCGCCCCCGATCACGAACAGCTCGGGCGAGAAGAGCATCTCCAGGTGCGCGAGGTAGTCCTGGACCCGGCGCGCCCACTGCGTCCAGCTGAGGTCGTGGTCCTCGCGGGCCTTACTGGCGGCGCGCTTCTCCGCCTCGTGGCCGGCGAGCTCCAGGTGGCCCAGCTCGGTGTTGGGCACCAGCCGGCCGTCCACGAAGAGCGCGCTGCCGATGCCGGTGCCGAAGGTGAGCACCAGGACGGTGCCGGTACGGCCCCGCCCGGCGCCGAAGGTCATCTCGGCGACCCCGGCGGCGTCCGCGTCGTTGAGCACCGTGACCGGCGAGCCGAGCCGCTCTCCGAGCAGCCGGGCCACGTCCACGCCGATCCAGCGCTTGTCCACGTTGGCGGCGGTGCGGGCGGTGCCCCGCGTCACCACGCCGGGGAAGGTGACGCCCACCGGCCGCCCGGCCCAGCCGAAGTGCTCCGCCACCTCGCGGACCCGGTCCGCCACCGCGTCCGGGGTGGACGGCTGGGGGGTGAGGATCTTGCGGCGCTCGGCGGCCAGCTCGCCGCGCGCCAGGTCCACCGGGGCTCCCTTGATCCCCGAGCCGCCGATGTCCACACCGAGTACGTCCGTGCCAGTTACGTCCATACCGATCAAGGCTAGGGCCCGGCGTGCCGCCGCACCGCCCGTTCGACTCCACGCACCCGCGGCCCTCCGGGGGAACAGCTGTACGGGGTGGGGTGACGTGCCGGGTGGGCTGGGGTCCCGCAGGCGTGGCGGCCGGCCAGGCGGTCACCCGCGCCTATTGGTGTTCACCGGCCTGCCGGGTCTGGCTCCGGTTCGTGAGGGGTGGCGGCGGGCCGGGTGGGTCTCATACGGCGGGCCGGGAGCCGGGCCCGTCATCGACCGGCCGGGGCAGTCGGGGCCGCGGGCGGGTCGCCTGGGACTCCGGCCGACCACCGGCCCGTCCGGGTCCGTCACCTCACGGCGCCGCGGCCCGCCGGGCCGTCACCCGCCCTGCCTGATGTTCACCGGCCTGCCGGCCGGCCCCGGGTCGCCGGGCCGGCCGGCGGTCAGCCCTCGGCCGCGGCGGCCGCCTCGGCGCGCAGGTCCCGGCGCAGTTCCTTGGGGAGCGAGAAGGTGATGCTCTCCTCCGCGGCGGTGACCACCTCGACGTCCTCGAACCCGCGCTGGGCCAGCCACTCCAGGACGCCCTGCACCAGGATGTCCGGGACCGAGGCACCGGAGGTGACGCCGACGGTGGTGACCCCGTCCAGCCACGCCTCGTCGATCTCGTCCGCGAAGTCCACCAGGTGGGCGGCGCGCGCCCCGGCGCCCAGCGCGACCTCGACCAGACGCACCGAGTTGGACGAGTTCTTCGACCCGACGACGATCACCAGATCGGCCTCGGCGCCCATCTGCTTGACCGCGGTCTGACGGTTCTGGGTGGCGTAGCAGATGTCGTCGCTGGGCGGGCTGATCAGCTGCGGGAAGCGCTGCTTGAGGGCGTCGACGGTCTCCATCGTCTCGTCCACCGAGAGGGTGGTCTGGGAGAGCCAGACCACCTTGGACTCGTCGCGGACCCGCACGTTCGCCACGTCGTCCGGGCCGTCCACCAGGGTGATGTGGTCGGGCGCCTCGCCGCTGGTGCCGATGACCTCCTCGTGGCCCTCGTGGCCGATGAGGAGGATGTCGTAGTCCTCCTTGGCGAACCGCACGGCTTCCTTGTGGACCTTGGTGACCAGCGGGCAGGTCGCGTCGATGGTGGCGAGCTTGCGCTCCCGGGCCTCCTCGTGGACGACCGGGGCGACCCCGTGCGCCGAGAAGATCACGATGGAGCCCTCGGGAACGTCCTCGGTCTCGTCGACGAAGATCGCCCCCTTCTTCTGCAGGGTCTGCACCACGTACTTGTTGTGGACGATCTCCTTGCGCACGTAGATGGGCGCGCCGTACTGCTCCAGGGCCTTCTCCACGGCGATCACCGCACGGTCCACGCCCGCGCAGTATCCACGGGGGGCGGCGAGCAGGACCCGGCGGGCGGCGGACGTGGGACGGCCGGTCGTAGCGGTCATGCCCCCCATCGTAAGGCCGTGGCGCAGCCCGGAAATGTAGGCCCGGTGGTCGAGACTGGGCCCGGCGTTCCGGTTCAGGTCCCGCCCGGCAGGAGGTAACACGATGGCCACCCAGACCGGTCACGACACCGCCGGCGGCACCCTGCGCCGCACTCTCACCTTCCGCGACCTGGTCGTCTACGGGCTCCTGTTCATCGCGCCGATGGCCCCGGTCGGGGTCTTCGGCACCCTGGACGCCAAGTCGCACGGCGCGGTGGCGCTGGTCTACCTGGTGGCGACGGTGGCGATGGCGTTCACCGCGTACTCGTACGCCCAGATGGTGCGGGTGGCCCCGAAGGCGGGCTCGGTGTTCACCTACGCCCGGCTCGGGCTCGGCGAGGGGCCCGGGTTCATCGCCGGGTGGATGGCGATGCTGGACTACCTGCTGATCCCGGCGGTGGCGTACCTGTTCTCCGGGATCGCCATGGAGGCGCTGGTGCCGGAGGTGCACCGGTGGGTGTGGACCGCGATCGCCGTGGTGGTGACGACCGCGCTCAACCTGCTGGGGGTGCGGGCGGCGGCGCTGGCCGGCTTCCTGGTGCTGGCGCTGGAGATCGCGGTCCTGCTGGTGTTCGTGGCGGCCGCGGTGGTGGAGCTGGCGGCCCACGGGGCGCAGCGCGACTGGTGGTCCCCGTTCACCGCGCAGGGGGACTTCTCCACCGGCGCGGTGCTGAGCGCGGTGTCCATCGCCGTCCTGTCCTATCTGGGCTTCGACGCGATCGCGTCGTTCGCCGAGGAGACCCGGGACGACGGTCCGGCACGTGGCGGGCGGGGCGGTACGGGCCGGACGGGGACGAGGGGGGCGAGGCGTCGGCACGGGACGGCGGGCCCGGCCCGGCACCGGACGGCGAGCGGGGCGGGACGGGCCGGACCGCGGCGGGGGGCGAGGCGTCGGCGCGGGTGGCGCGGGCGGTGCTGACCTGTCTGGTGGTGGCCGGCACGCTCTTCGTCGTCCAGACCTATCTCGCCGCGCTGCTGTCGCCCACCTCGGCCGCCGAGCTGTCCGAGGACCCGGCGGCGCAGGGGCCGGCCTTCTACGACGCGGTGGACTCGGCCGTCGGCACCTGGCTGCACGACCTGGTGGCGGTGAGCAAGGCGATCGGCGCGGCGTTCGCGGCGCTGGCCGGGCAGGCGGCGGCGGGCCGGCTGGTCTTCGCGATGGCCCGGGAGCGGCGGCTGCCGAAGGTGCTGGCGACGGTGGACGCGCCCAGCGGGGTGCCCCGGCGGGCGGTGCTGCTCTCGGCGGTGGTGACGCTGGTGGCGGCGGTGTGGGCGGCCCGGCGCGACAACGGCCTGGACCGGCTGGTGTCGGTGGTGGACATCGGCGCACTGACCGCGTTCACGCTGCTGCACGCCTCGGTGATCGGCTGGTTCTGGGTACGGCGGCGGGCGGACGCCCCGCACCCGGTCCGGCACGTGCTGATCCCGCTGGCCGGCATGGCGGTGACGGTCGCCGTGATCGTCGAAGCCTCGGAGACCGCGCAGCTGGTCGGAGCCGTGTGGCTGGCGGTGGGGCTGGGCGTGCTCGCCTTCGAACTGCTGCGGTCCGGGAGCTCCGCGGGCGGCCGTGACGCCGGCGGTGGGGGCGGCGGGGGGCGAGGGGCCGGCCGAGTTCGGCGGGGCGAGGGTGGGGGTGACGGCGGACCGGGCAGGTCGGCGGGTGGGGTCACGGGGCCGAACGGGGGTGACGGGGCCGAAGGGCCGGACGGGCCGCAGGGTCGGGCGGGGGCCCGCGGGGTGAGGCAGTGGGTGGCGGGGCGAAGTGGTGGGGGCGTGGGGGCGAGATGGTGGGGGCGTGGCGGGCGAGGTGGTGGGGCGTGGGGGGACGGCGCAGGGGGGACGGTGCGGGCGGGTCGGGTGGGCGGCCCGGATCAGGGGTGGCCGGCGGCGTACCGGCGGGGCCTGGGCCGGCGGCGCCACCACCCGGGTACGCCCGGCGCGCGTGTTCCGCCAGGCGCGGTGCGTACGCGGCGAGCTGCCCGTCCGCCGGCCAGGCCAGCACCAGCTGGAACCGGGCCGCCGGGTCGTCCAGCGGCAGGTAGGTGATGCCCGGGACCGGCGCGGGGCACGGGTAGCACGGCAGCACCGCGTCCAGGGCGCAGGCGAGCGCCGCGGCCTCCGCCCCGTCCGCCGCCCAGCGCAGCCCCGGCCGTCCCTCGCCGCCGGCGGCCGCACGTTCCACCGCGTCGAGGAAGTGACGGCCCAGCGCGCCGTGCCGGGGACCGGCGAGAACGCACGTCTCGGCGCCCAGATCGGCCAGCGTGAGCCGGCGCCGGCCGGCCAGCCGGTGCCGTTCCGCGACCCCGACCAGCAGCCGTTCCTCCGCCACCGCGAGCGTCTGGACCCCGTCCGGCGGCGGCGCGTCGATTCCCATGCGGTGCCGCAGGACCGCCAGATCCAGCCGGTGGGCACGTACCAGGTCGAGCAGTGCCGTCCCGGAATCGGCGGTACTCAGGGCGATCGGGGTCCCGGGCAGGAGGGAGCCGAGGTGCCCAGCGATGAGCGGCAGGACCGCGTTGGGCACGGCTCCGACCCGTACGGGGTCCTTCGCCGCGGTACGTGCCCGGTCCGCCGTCCTCTCCCCGACGGGCTCCCCCGCCCTTGCGGGTCCTCCGTCCCCTACGGGCCCCCCTTCCCGTACGGGTTCCGCGGGCCTTACGGGAGCCCCGTCCCCTACGGGATCCGAGGGCCTTACGGGTTTCCCCTCCCTCAGGGGTCCCGCGGGCCTTGCGGGTGCCCCGTCCCTTACTGGTTGCGCGGGCCTTACGGGGTGCCCGGCCCTGTCAGGGGTCCCACCTCTGACGGGAACATCAGCCGGTTCTGGGTCCCCGAGCCGTTCGGGGTCCCCGTACCTGACGGGCGCCACGTCCCGCACGGGCTCCCCCGCCCGTACCGGACGCCCCGGCCGCGCCCGCCCGGGGTGGTGCCCCGGCTGTCCGTGGGCGGGCGGCCCCGGAGCCCGCGCGGGGGCGTCCGGCGGGCCGGGCCGCAGGCCGGCCACGGGGCCCCCGGGGGGCGCCTCCGGCCCGTTCCTCGCGGGGCCTTGCGCACCGGCGGTCCCCGGAGCGACCTCGTGATCGTCCGCACCCACCACCTCGGGACGGTCTTCCGACCCGTCCCGGAGGTCGGGGGCCGGGTCCGTCGCGGCGGCCTCGACCAGTCGGTCCACCAGGGGCAGGATGGCGTCGGCCCCCCGCAGCAGCACCCGCCCCGCCGCGGTCGGGGTGGCCCCCTCGTGCCCGCGCCGGAAGACGACCACGCCGGTGGTGCGTTCGATCCGCTTCAGCCGGCGGCTGAGAGTGCCCTGGTGGGTCCCCAGCCGGCGTGCGGCCCCGGCCAGGCTGCCGGTCTCGGCGACGGCCTTCAGCAGGCGGAGGTCGGCTATCTCGATGTCCATGACGGCCGGCCCGCTCACCGGCGTGGGCGGGGGGAGCCGTCTGGTGGTCCGTCGGCGGCGCGGCGCTCGGTCCGGGGCCGCGACGTACCGGAGCCGTGGGGGGCGAACGGCTCCGATACCGCGGGCCGGCCGGGGCCCGGCTCACGTCCCGCGGACCGGCCGGGATCCGGCTCACGTCCCGCCGACCGGCCGGGGCCCGACTCACGTCCCGCCGACCGGCCGGGATCCGGCTCCGGCTCCGGCCGGTCCGTGGCACCCGCCTCGGCGGTACCCGGAACCACACCGCCGGCGGCCCTGACCCCGGAGCCACCGGCTACCCATATGCCGGAGCCGCCGGCGCCCGTGCCACCGGAGCCGCGGGCGCCCGTGGTCCCGCACCCCTCGGCGGCCGCGTCCTGGACAGCACCGGCGTCCCTGATCCCGCAGCCGCCGGTGACCGTGGCCCCCGAGAGGTCGGGGAGCACGGCTCCGGCGGGGGCCGGGCCCCGGGGCGCCGTCCCGCCGTCCGGCGGCGCCGCGCCGGCCAGCTCCCGGTACGCCGCGGCCAGCTCCCGGGCCAGGAGCGGGACGTGGGCGGCGAACGGGCTGTCGTTGCGGAAGGCGATCGAGTGCCGGACCCGCAGCGCCAGGTCGATGACGTCGCGGCGGACCACCCCGGGCCCGACCGGGCGCAGCGCCTGGGTGAGGGCGATGCCGCCCTGGTGGCGGATCACCTCGCTGCGCGGTCCGCACACCGGCACGTCGTGGCTGATCCGCGGGGTGAAGCCGTACGCCCCGCACAGCTCGCGGAGCTTCTCGGAGCAGTCGTCGGGGCCGTACGCCGAGATCCACTCCTCCTCGGCCAGGTCGGCCATGGTGATGACCGGGGCGGTGGCGAGCGGGTGGCTCGCGGCGAGCGCCAGGCGGACCGGGCTCTCGGCCCAGACCACCTCCGAGACCGGGCCGCCGCCCGGTACCGGGCCGCCGCTCGGGCCGGGGGCTGCGGTACGGGTGCCGGGCGGGACGAGCGGCTCGTCCCCGTCGCAGTGGTCACGCAGCGCCAGGTCGACCTCGCCGCTGCGCAGCAGGGCCGCCAGGGTGCGGGAGGAGTGGGTGGTGACCACGCGCACGCCTCCGGCGCAGGGCAGCCGGCGCAGGCAGCGCAGGAACGGCTCGTGCAGGGCGCTGGTGGCCCAGCCCACCCGTACCGTGCCGCGCCGGCTCAGCTGGTGGCCCCGGAGCTGCTCCCCGAGGCCGTCGGAGAGCCGGAGGATGGTGCCGGCGTGGTCGAGGACGCCGGCCCCCAGGGGTGTCGGCCGGACCCCGCCCGAGTCGCGTTCGAAGAGCGGGCCGCCGAGCAACTGCTCCAGCCGTCGCACCTGACGGCTGAGGGCGGGCTGGGGCAGGCCCAGCGCGGTCGCCGCCCGATTGAGGCTTCCCGCGTCCGCAATGGCGCACAGATTACGTAAGTGCCGTAGCTGTAAGTCCATAACCGGGAAGTTAACCGCGTTTTAGTGGCGGTTACCAGAGGTTGCGCATCAGCTGGTCCAGCACATTCATCGCCGGTGCCACGCGCGTAGCGTCACGGCGGGTCCGAGGAAAGTGACCCTGTGTTTTCCACGGGCGCGGCGACCGGGGGTATGCACGTACGGCATAACCCGCTGACACTACCCGCGGTATCGAACGGGGGGCCACGATCCCATCGAGCGCCGCGGGATGCGGAAACCGTCCCCGACGGTCACCGCGGCGGCGTACGGGACGTCGTTCGTTCCACCCGGACCCCTTTGCGTACACACGCGCCGCCCATTTGTCCGAACCAATGCGCGAGGACGACACAATGTTTGACATTGAACCACTCACCGAAAGGTGCGGCACGGTGCTGCGCGAGGCGTCGCACGCCTGCATCGGGGTCAGCCCGTTCAACAGCTACTTCAGCACCCGGCGGCTGACCGAGCTGGCGGGCTGGGCCCTGTCGGCATTCGGCAGCTGCCACTTCTTCGTCCCCGACGCCGCCGCCGCGTACACGCTGGAGGCGCTGGGCGACACCCCCGAGCGGGCCCGCCACAAGGCCGGGCGGCAGGGCCGGTACGTCCGCAACAAGGTCACCACGGCGCTGCGGACGCTGGGCGTGGCGGAACCGGCGGACCTGATCCTGGGCATGGACCGGCTCTCCCAGAACGCCCGGTACCGCGAACTGCTGGACGCCGCCCAGCTGCTGTTCGAGACGGACGCCGCTTTCCGTGCCGCCTGTCTCGACGCGTCGCTGTGGGTGCTGGACCGGAAACTGCCGCCGGGCGCCCGGCCGACGCCGGAACAGCTCGGCAAGGCCGTCCGCTACTTCCTGGCCGAACTCCCCCTGTTCACCGATTCCGCGGGAATCGCCGGCGCCGGTGCCAGGTCGTCCATGTTCGTCTACCACCACCGGGTGCGTTTTCTGGAACGTTTCTACCGCGGCGAACTCACCTGGTCACCGGCGCCCGGACAGGGTTTTCTGGTGGTGCGGGAGCGTCCGCCGCGGAATTCGGTGCCGGACGGCCGGGACAACCTCATTCCACCGCCCCGGGACGCAGGCCCCGCCCCCGGCCGGGCCGGAATGGACCTCATTGCGAACGCGAGTCCGGAAACCGGCCCGGAATCACCTCCGGGCGCCGGAAAGGGAATTTCCCCGGGACCGGCCGCCGCCGGGCACGAACACACCGGGGCGGCCTCGTGAACGGCACCGCACCGGACGGGGACGCGGACGACTACGCGCTGAGCCGGGTACCGGAACACGCACGGCATTCCTGGGTCTCGGTCGCGGTCCAGCGGTTCGGACAGGTCTCCTCGTTCCAGCAGTTCCTGGTGGGCGCGGTCCTCGGATTCGGGATGGAATTCACCGACGCGGTCATCGCCATCACCATCGGTTCGGTGATGCTGGAGGTCATCACGATCCTGCTGGGGATCGCCGGGGTCCGGGAGGGCCTGTCCACCTCGCTGCTGGCCCGCTGGTCCGGGTTCGGGCGCAAGGGCTCCGCACTGGTGGGGCTGCTGATGGCGCTCAGTCTGGCGGGCTGGTTCGGGGTGCAGAACGGCGTCTTCGCGCAGGGCATGCACGACCTGGCCGGCTGGGCGCCGGAGTGGGCCTGGGCACTGGCCGGTGGCGCCCTCGTCACCGCCGTCACCGTCCACGGGTTCCGGGTGATGGCGTGGACCGCCTGGCTCACCGTGCCCGCGTTCCTGCTCCTGGCCGCCTGGTCGGTCGCCGACACCCTCGCGGGCCACTCCCTGAGCGGCCTGATGACCTCCGCGCCGCCGGGCCCGTCGATGTCCCTCGCCGAGGGCACCACGCTGGTCTCGGGCGCCTTCATCCTCGGCGCGATCATGACGCCGGACATGACCCGCTTCAACCGCCGGCCGTCCGACGTGGTGAAACAGACGCTGATCAGCGTCACGCTGGGCGAGTACCTGATCGGGCTCACCGCGGTGCTGCTCGCCCACGCCGCCCGGACCTCCGACATCGTCGGGATCATCACCTCGTCCTCGGGGCTGCTGGGCACGCTGATCCTGGCCACCGCGATCCTCAAGATCAACGACTGGAACCTGTACTCGTCGTCGCTGGGCCTGGTGAACTCCCTCGACGTGCTGTTCGGCCGCCGGGCGGGCCGCCGGACGGTCACCCTCGTCATCGGGGCCGCCGGCACCGCGCTGTCCGCCGCGGGCATCGCCGGCCACTTCCCCGATTTCCTGGAGGCCATCGGGGTCCTCGCCCCGCCGGTGGCCGGGATCATCATCGCCGAGTACTTCGTCGTACGGCGGTTCCGCGCCGATCTGGACCGGGCCCGGCGCGACGGCGTGCTGCCCGGCGAGTGCGCCGACTGGATGCCGCTGTCCCTGGTGTGCTGGGCCGCCGGAGCCGCGGCGGGTGAGTACCTCGACGCGGGCATCCCGTCGATCAACTCGGTGGCCGTCGCCTTCCTCGGCTACGCGATCGCGGGCCGGGTCGCCGTCGGCCACCGTACCCCGCCCGCCCTCCCGCAGTCCCTCGCCCGACCCGATGTGAAGCGAACCGGAGGATGACGTGCTGCCACTGATCACCAGGGACGAACTGAAATCCGCGATCGAGGCCGGAACGGTGACGGTCGTGGACACCATGCCCGCCGACTACTACGAACGCGAGCACCTGCCGGGCGCGGTCAACATCCCGGGCTTCCCCTACGAGGAGGCCGCCCGGCTCACCGACGAACTCGCCCCGGCCCGGCTCCCCGACCGTTCCGCCGCCACCGTCGTGTACTGCGCGAACGTGCCGTGCCGGAACAGCGAACTCGTCGGTGCCCGGCTCGTCGAGCTCGGATACCGCGACGTCCGCAAGTACCGCGAAGGAATAGAGGACTGGGTCGCCGGCGGCCTGCCCACCGAGACGGGCCCGGCCTGACCCCGGCACCCGGCCACCGGGTGCCACCCGCCCCACCGAGCACCACCCGTTCCACCAGGTTCCACCCGCATCACCCGCACCATTCGCACCGCATCCGTCCCACCGACCGAGAGGAACCCGCACATGCTCCGCAGAATCGCCGTCGGCGCCGCCGTGGCGGCCGCGCTGCTCGGGACCGCCACCACCCCGGCCCTGGCCGGGCCGGCCACCCCGCCGCCGGCCGTCACCGCCACCGCCACCGCCGAGATCCCCAACGTGGTGGATGTGACCTCCGCCAACTACGCCCAGGTCATGGAGTGGTCGAAGACCAAGCCGGTGGTCCTCGACTTCACCGCCGGCTGGTGCTACTGGTGCCAGAAGCAGAAGCCGTACCTCCAGCAGTACAACACCGCGGACAACGGCGCCTGGGTCTGGGCCCGGGTCGACGTCGACCGCAATCCCACGCTGACGCAGAAGTACGGGGTCCGCGGCATCCCGGCCCTGCTCAACATCCGCAACGGCCAGGAGGCCGGGAGCCGGCTGGTGGGCTTCGACGGCCCGACCTCGCTGCGCACCTGGCTGAACAACCTGTAACCGCCGGTCCGGCCATCGGCCCGCGTGCCGCCGCGTCGCGAGTCCGCGGCGGCACGCGCCGGGCCCGGCGAGGCCACCTCCTCCCCCGCCGGGCCCTTCCCTTCCCCAACCCCGGCCCGGCCGGGCGGCCACCCTCCCACCTCCGTCCGCCCGGGCGCCCGCGTGCGGCCGGGCGTCCACCCCCCCACCTCGCGGCACACCCCTCGCCGGAGCGTCCCGTCGGCCGCCGCGGGCCCGCCGTCGGCCCGGTCCGGCACCCGGCCCGCATCCGTCCGGTCCTCTCTCGACGCCTTCCCGCGCTCCCCGGCGCACCCGGGCACACCCCTGCCGACCGGCGCCGGCCCGCCGCGGCCTCCCAGGGCCGGGCCCCGCACCCCTCCACCACTTCCCCCTCGCGAAAGGCACCGCATCCGATGAAGCACGCGACGAGAACCTCCGCCGTGGCGGCCGCCGCGGCCCTGCCCCTGCTCCTCGGCGCCCTCCACCTCCCCCCGGCCGCCGCGGCCGGAACCGGGAAGGGGACGGGCGCCTCGACCGGGCCGGGCACCGTGCACATCGTGCAGCTGCACGGCGTCGGTACCACCGAGGACGAGGTCACCGCGGTCGCCCGGGAGATGACCGCCCGCTACGGCGGGGAGCTGCGCCGGACGTACCACTCCGCGATTCAGGGGTTCTCCGCCACCCTCACCGACGACCAGGTGGCCCGGTACTACAAGGACACCCGGATCGACTCGGTGACCGGTGACCGCACCTACAGCGTCGCCGGCCGGCCGTCGGGGACGCCCCCGACGGCCGTGCCGGGGGCACACACGCCTCCGCCGGACACGCCCGGGACCGTCCCGACCGGGGGCTCGACGGGCGGCGGCTCCGGCTCCGCTGCCGGGGGCTCCGCGGGCGGGACCACCGCTGCCGGGGCCTCCGGGGGCGGGGTGCAGTTCGGTCACGTCCCCTGGGGGCTGGACCGGATCGACCAGCGCGACCTGCCGCTGGACCGGACGTACCGCTTCCCCGGCACCGCCGGGAACGTCCGGGTCTACGTGGTGGACACCGGGGTGCGCACCGGGCACCAGGAGTTCGGCGGCCGGGCGCGCGGCGCGTACGACGCCATCACCCGCACGGTCGGCGGCGGCGGGACCGACTGCGCCGGCCACGGCACCGCCTCGGCCTCGATCGCCGCCGGGCGCTACACCGGGGTGGCCAAGAGCGCCCGGGTGGAGTCGGTCCGGGCCTTCGGCTGCGACGGCACCGCGTCCCTGGAGCACCTGCTCACCGCGGTCGACTGGATCACCGCGAACGCCGTCAAGCCGGCGGTGGTCAACCTCGGCTTCTCCGGTCCGCCCGGCTCGGTGCTCGACCTCCAGCTGTACGAGATGACCCGGCAGGGCATCGCGTACACCGCGGCGGCCGGGAACGGCGGCCCCGACGGCGCCGGCGTCGAGTCGTGCGAGACCACCCCGGCCCGCCAGACCACCGCGATCACGGTCGCCGCCACCGATCCGGGCGACCGCCGCCCGGCCTGGTCCAACTACGGGTACTGCGTCCACCTCTTCGCGCCCGGCACCGACATCCCCGCGGCGAGCGCGGCCGGCTCCACCGCGTACACCCAGCTCACCGGCACCTCCGCCGCCACCGCCGAGGTGACCGGTGCCGCCGCCCTCCACCTGTCCGCCCACCCGGCGGCGTCCCCGGAGGAGATCGACCGGGCGCTGGCGGAGGCTGCCACCGCCGACCGGGTGCGCGACCCCGGCGAGGCCTCCAAGAACCTGCTGCTCCACATCGGCGGTGCCACCCGCGCCGGGGGTACCCGATGAGCGCCGGCGACCGTGCCCCGGCCACCGGCCCCGCGGAGCGGGTCCACGAGGTGGCGGTCATCGGATCGGGCCCGGCCGGGTACACCGCCGCCCTCTACGCCGCGCGCGCCGACCTGGCCCCGGTGGTGTTCCTCGGCACGGTGTTCGTCGGCGGGGCGCTCGCCACGACCACCGAGGTGGAGAACTTCCCCGGCTTCCCCGACGGCGTCCAGGGGCCCGACCTGATGGAGAAGATGCGGGCCCAGGCCGCCCGGTTCGGCGCCCGCATGATCGAGGACGACGTCGCCGCCGTCGAACTGTGCGGCGAGGTCAAGCGGCTGATCGACGGCCACGGCCGCGCCCACCTGGCCCGGACCGTGATCGTGGCGACCGGCTCCGGCCACCGGAGGCTGGGTCTGCCGCGCGAGGAGGAGTTCTCCGGCCGCGGCGTGTCGTCGTGCGCCACCTGCGACGGGTTCTTCTTCCGGGGCCGGCACCTGGCGGTGGTCGGCGGCGGGGACACCGCCCTGGAGGAGGCGACCTTCCTCACCCGTTACGCCGCGTCGGTGACCGTGGTGCACCGCCGCGACTCGCTGCGCGCCTCCCGGGCGATGCAGGCCCGGGCCTTCGCCGACCCGAAGATCACCTTCGCCTTCGACAGCGAGGTCGTCGAGCTGCTCGGCGATGTGCGGCTCACCGGGGTGACGCTGCGCGACACCAGGACCGGCGCCACCCGCCCGCTGGCGGTCGGCGGGCTGTTCGTCGCCATCGGACAGGACCCGCGCAGCGGCCTGTTCGCCGGACAGCTGGAGCTGGACGCCAAGGGGTACGTCGTGGTGCGCGCGCCCACCACCCGGACCAGCGTGCCGGGGGTCTTCGCGGCCGGTGACGTGGTCGATCACCGCTACCGGCAGGCGGTCACCGCGGCCGGCACCGGCTGCGCCGCCGCGCTCGACGCCGAGCACTACCTGGCGGCCCGGCGGTCCCGGGTGACGGAACCGGCCTCGCGGTAGGCCCCGAGGGGCGGCTCGCGGCCGGGTGTCGGGGGCGGGTCCCGGGGGTGGTGGGTCCGGCCCGGGCGGAATCCGCCGCCGCGGGCCTGCCGGGCCTCCCCGACCTCCCGGCCACCGGTGCCAGGACGGCGACCGCTGTCGGTGCCGGCCGTTACGCTCGCGGCATGGCTCTCAACACCTCGGCGGACTCCCCGATCCCGGTCGGACAGGTGTCCCGGCTGATCGGCGGCTGGATCGACCGGCTCGGGGCGGTGTGGGTGGAGGGGCAGATCACCCAGCTGTCCCGCCGGCCCGGCGCCGGCGTGGTGTTCCTGACCCTCCGCGACCCCAGCTACGACATCTCCCTCTCGGTCACCTGCTTCCGCTCGGTCTTCGACCAGGTGGCGGACGTCGTCTCGGAGGGCGCCCGGGTGGTGGTGCACGCCAAGCCCGAGTGGTACGCGCCGCGCGGCCAGCTCTCCCTGCGGGCCGCCGAGATCCGGCCGGTCGGGGTCGGCGAGCTGCTGGCCCGGCTGGAGCAGCTCAAGCGCACCCTGGCCGCGGAGGGGCTGTTCGCCGCCGACCGGAAGAAGCCGCTGCCGTTCCTCCCGCAGCTGATCGGCCTGGTGTGCGGCCGGGCCTCGGCGGCCGAGCGGGATGTCCTGGAGAACGCCCGGCTGCGCTGGCCGGCCGTCCGGTTCGAGGTGCGGAACGTGCCGGTGCAGGGCGTGCACGCGGTGCCCCGGGTGGTGGCCGCGGTGCGCGAGCTGGACGAGCGGCCGGACGTCGATGTGATCGTGGTGGCCCGGGGCGGCGGCAGCGTGGAGGACCTGCTGCCGTTCTCCGACGAGCAGCTGGTACGGGCCGTCGCCGCCTGTGCCACGCCGGTCGTCTCGGCCATCGGCCACGAGCCCGACTCCCCGCTGCTGGACCTCGTCGCGGACCTGCGGGCCTCCACCCCCACGGACGCGGCGAAGAAGGTGGTGCCCGACGTCGGCGAGGAGCTGGCCCGTATCCAGCAGCTGCGGGAGCGCGCGCTGCGGGCGGTGCACGGGTTCCTGGACCGCGAGGAACGCGGCCTGGCCCACGCGCTGGCCCGGCCGTGCATGGAGCATCCGCACCGCATGGTGGACGGGCGCGCCGAGCAGGTGGACGCGCTCCTGGGGCGGGCCCGCCGCACCCTCGGGCACCTGCTGGACCGGGCCGACTCGGAGCTGACCCACACCCGGGCCCGGGTGGTCGCGCTCTCCCCCGCCGCGACACTGCGCCGGGGCTACGCGGTGCTCCAGCACCAGGACGGCTCGGTGGTACGCCGGGCGGACGAGGTGACGGCGGACGAGGTGCTGCGGGCGCGGGTCGCCGAGGGCGAGTTCGCGGTCCGGCCCGCTGTCGGTGACCGCGCATAGGGTGAGGCGTATGGAGACGACGACGGACGGGCCCGGCGGGACGGCGGAAGTGGACGGGACGGACGGCGCCCGGGGCGCGGACCGGGGCGGTGCGCCCGCACCGGAGTCCGCGCTCGGCTACGAGCAGGCACGGGACGAGCTGATCGAGGTCGTCCGGCGGCTGGAGGCGGGCGGCACCACGCTGGAGGAGTCGCTGGCGCTGTGGGAGCGCGGCGAGGAGCTGGGCCGGGTGTGCCGCCGCTGGCTCGACGGGGCGCGCGCCCGGCTGGACGCGGCACTCGCCGGGCAGGCCGGGGACACGGCCGGCGGCACCGGGGACCGGGCCACCGAGGAGGGCTGAGGCCGCCGGGCCTTCCGGCGCACGCCGGAGGCCCCGCACGCCCGGGGCCCGCACGCCGAGGTCCCGCAGGACAGCGCTGTACGTCGGGGTTCCCGCAGGTCAGGGCGCCGTACGTCGGGGTCCCCGCGGGACGGACCGGCCCTACGCCCCCACATGCCGGTGCCGACGCGGAGACCGGCCCACCGCACCGGCGCAACCGGCCCGCCCATCGGCAGGGGAGGCACGCCCACGCCCACACCCACCGGCGCACCAGGCAAGCCCACGCCCGCCGGCGCAACCGGCCCGCCCACCTGCGCCGACGCAGCCGTACGCCCGGCCCTCCCGCAGCCCCACGAGGTGTGATTCGCCCCACCTCACCCCCGATTTAGTTGAACGTTAATACATGTGGGCTACAGTGGTCGTGCCAGCGCAAGCAAGCAGAAGGTTGTGCCATGACTCTCGCCCTCGACGCCGCCGCCCAGGACCTGCTGTTCCGTGCGGCGCACACCGCCAACACGTTCACCGACGAACCGGTGACCGAGGAGCAGGTGCAGGCGATCTACGACCTGGTGAAGTACGCCCCGACCGCGTTCAACCAGTCCCCGCTGCGGATCGTCCTGGTCCGCTCCGCCGAGGCGCGCGAGCGTCTGGTGGCCCACATGGCCGAGGGGAACCAGGCGAAGACCCGCACCGCGCCGCTGGTGGCCGTGCTCGCCGCGGACAACGAGTTCCACCACGAGCTGCCGACCCTCTTCCCGCACTTCCCGCAGGCCAAGGACGTCTTCTTCGCCGAGCGCAGCGCCCGCGAGCAGGCCGCGTCGCTCAACGCCGCGCTCCAGGCCGCGTACTTCATCGTGGGCATCCGCGCCGCCGGCCTGGCCGCGGGCCCGATGACCGGCTTCGACGCCGCCGGGGTGCAGAAGGAGTTCCTGGACGAGGACCACACCCCGCTGATGGTCGTCAACATCGGCAAGCCGGGTGAGAACGCCTCGTACCCGCGCTCCCCGCGCCTCTCCTACGACCAGGTCGTCACCACCGTCTGACGGTCCCGGTCCCCCGCCCGGCGCCGCGCCGGGCCCCACCGGCCCCGACCGGTGCCGCCGGCCCCACGGCCGGCCCTTCGACGGCCCCTGTCCCCCGCGGGGCCCCGCGGACGCCCCTCCCCGGGGGACTCCGCCGGCCGCCGCGCTCAGCCCTTACGGGTCTGCAGCGCGGCGGCCATC
Organism: Streptomyces pactum; assembly: GCF_016031615.1. Taxonomy (GTDB): domain Bacteria; phylum Actinomycetota; class Actinomycetes; order Streptomycetales; family Streptomycetaceae; genus Streptomyces; species Streptomyces pactus. The sequence goes on along the minus strand of NZ_JACYXC010000001.1, from coordinate 4,887,927 downwards.
TTCACGAGGTGCCCGTACGGGGCGGTCCCGGTGACCACCGTGGTGACGCCCTCCTCCTGGAGTACCAGCGCGTTGTACTTCGGGCCCTTGTACCAGGTCCACTCCCGGCCGTTGACGCGCTCGGTGCGGTCGGTCTCGCGCGCCCCGTGCGTCACGTTGCCCACGAACGCGGCGGGCCGGCCGTCGCTCTGCTCCACGGCCACGTACTCCCGGTCCGCGTCGAGGAAGCCCAGGTGCCAGGCCGCGCCGTCCTTGCTCTCGGGGGTGTAGCGGACCGAGGTGGCCCGCCAGCCCTCGGGCAGGCCGCCCGGCTCGGGGGCGGCCACCGGGTAGGGCGCGGCGCGGCGGACCGTCTGGAGTTCGACGCGGTAATCAACCGTTCGGATCGGGTCGTGGTCCTCGTCGTGCGGAATGAAGACGTAGATGAGCCCAGCGACCACAACGGTCACCCCGAGGGACTGCACCATGCCGCGGATCGTCTTGTTGCCTCGCTTACCTGCCACCCGTACATGGTCCCCCATGGCCCCACGGCCCCGACGGCGACCCCACCCGGACGTCCCCTCCGGCACTCCTCCCCACCGCTCCCCCCGCACGTCCGCCGACCGCCCGGGGACGAGGACCGGCCAGGACGGCCGGTACAGCGACCTTGACACCGCTCATGCGTGGGCCCGCCTGCTCACATTCGCACTCAGCGGATACTGTGCTTATCAGGAAACCGTTTCCCCCGGTTCCCTGACACCACCCTCACTTCCGGCCGTCGCCGTACAGAAAGGTGCGCTCCGATGACCGAGCACCATCTCCCCGCTCCGCTTGAGGTCAGCCCCGAGGCCCCCGACCGCAACCTCGCCCTGGAACTCGTCCGGGTCACCGAGGCGGGCGCCATGGCCTCCGGCCGCTGGGTCGGACGAGGCGACAAGAACGGTGCCGACGGCGCGGCCGTCAAGGCCATGCGCTCCCTGATCCACACCGTGTCGATGAACGGCGTGGTGGTCATCGGCGAGGGCGAGAAGGACAACGCCCCGATGCTCTACAACGGCGAGCGGGTGGGCGACGGCACCGGCGCGGAGTGCGACGTGGCGGTGGACCCGGTCGACGGCACCACGCTCACCGCCAAGGGCATGGCGAACGCGGTGTCGGTGATGGCCGTGGCCGAGCGCGGTTCGATGTTCGACCCTTCCGCGGTCTTCTACATGGAGAAGCTGGTCACCGGCCCGGAGGCCGCCGAGTTCGTGGACATCACCGCCCCGGTGGACGTGAACATCCGGCGCGTCGCCAAGGCGAAGAACTCCAGCCCCGAGGACGTCACCGTCGTCATCCTGGACCGGCCCCGGCACGAGAAGATCGTCAAGGAGATCCGGGAGACCGGCGCCCGGATCAAGTTCATCTCCGACGGCGACGTGGCCGGCGCGATCATGGCCGCCCGGGAGGGCACCGGTGTGGACCTGCTGATGGGCATCGGCGGCACCCCGGAGGGCATCATCGCGGCCTGTGCCATCAAGTGCCTGGGCGGCACCATCCAGACCCGGCTGTGGCCCAAGGACGACGCCGAGCGGGAGCGCGCCCTCGACGCCGGCCACGACCTGGACCGGGTGCTGAGCACCGACGACCTGGTCCGCGGCGACAACGTCTTCTTCGTCGCCACCGGCATCACCGACGGCGACCTGCTGCGCGGGGTGCGCTACCGGGCCGAGACCGCCACCACCCAGTCGCTGGTGATGCGCTCGAAGTCCGGCACCATCCGGCAGATCGACTCCACGCACCGGCTCTCGAAGCTGCGCGCGTACGCCTCGGTCGATTTCGAGCGGGCCCGCTAGGCACCGCCCGGCGGCCCGGTCGCCCGGGGCACCCGCCGCGCGTCCGCGCCCGGCGGCACGGGCCGGGCCCTCCGTCACCGGTGGCCCGGACCCGGCCTCGGCCGTGGGACGGGTCAGCCCGCGGCGGCGACCCGTACGGACCGCTGCAACTCGGCGTCGCGGCGCCGGCGGCGGGCCAGGACGACCCGGCGCTCGGCCGCGGTCAGCCCGCCCCACACACCGTAGGGCTCGGGCTGGAGCAGGGCGTGCTCCCGGCACTCGACCATCACCGGGCAGCGGGCGCAGACCTGCTTGGCGGCCTCCTCCCTGGACAGCCGGGCGGCGGTGGGCTCCTTGGACGGGGCGAAGAACAGCCCGGCTTCGTCGCGGCGGCACACCGCCTCTGAGTGCCAGGGGCCGGCCTGGTCCCGCGCGGGGATGCGCTGCGGGCGCAGTGCGGCGTCCTGCAGGGGCTGATGCGGTTGCAGCACGGTCTACTCCTGACGACGGCTCCGGTGGTCACCCTTGCCCGTCTCCATGAGGTACGGCCGCTTTGCACCCCCATCAAGCCGTACGAGAGACGACGCACCAAGCCTTACCCGCTGTGCGCGGGCTTATGCACACCGTGGACACTCACACCGGTGCGTCCGAGCCGGAGTCAAGACGGCGTGCCGCGGTTCCGCCCGGACGAGCGTCCTGGCGCAGCCCAGTACGGAGGGCGCGGGACGCGTCCGGAAGAGCGCTTCGCGCCCTCGCGCGGGGGCGCGCCGCGCACGGACCGCGCGCGGCGGGACGGTCCGCGCTCCGCGTCCACCGCGGCCGGGCGGGCCGGTGCGAGCCGGCCCGCGCGGACCCAGCCCGCCCGGGGCAGCCGCCGGGCGCACCGCCGCGCGGAGCGGGATGGCGGGACGGTGACGGGCCCGGGGCGGCGCCCCGGCTCGTGGCAGCACCCGCGCACGGCTGCCCGCCCCATCCGCGGCGAGGCGGCCCCGGGGCCGCCTCGCCGCGGGCGGCCCCGGGGCCGGCCGGGTCTGCCGCGTCGGGCCCGAGTCGGCCGGATCAGCCGGATCGGCCGGATCAGCCGGATCGGCCAGGTCGGCCGGATCGGCCAGGTCGGTCAGATCGGGCGGGTCAGCCCGCGCGCAGGTTCCGCAACCGCTTGCCCTTCACCGGCCGGACCTCCACGCCGCCGAACAGCGCCAGCCCGCGCACCACGATCACCGGCGCGTCGGGATCGACGGCCTCCTGGTTGGACACGTCGAAGCCGCCGAAGATCCCGGTGCCGGCCCCGCGCACCGAGACGTTCTCGGCCACTTTGACCTCCACCCCGCCGAAGGCCGCGAAGACGTCGATGACGACCTCCTGCTGCTCGAAGACGGCCTCGGTCAGGTCGATCTCCACCCCGCCGAAGAGCGCGACCGCCCTGGTGCGCGGGGTGACCCGCCACCGGCCCTTGCGCACCGCGCCGCCGAAGACCGCCGCCAGCGTCTCCGTCGCGGGGCCCGCGGCCGGGGCGGACGGCAACCCGGACGGAACCGGCCCGGGCAGCGGCCGGACCGACGCCGGCAGGTCGCGGACCAGCGGGCGCAGCTCGCCCTGGGTACGGGCCCGGTAGACGGCGTCGATCCGCTCGGCGTGCTCCTCGGGGGTGAGCCGCCCCTCCGCGAAGGCGTCCCGGAGGATGTCCGCTATGCGGTCCCGGTCGGCGTCCGAGGCGCGGAGGTCCGTGTCGGCCGGCCCGGCGGGGGCCGACGGAACCGGGCGCTCGGGCGGGGACTTGGTCAGGGGCACCGGCTGCTGATCGTCCACCCCGTCAGCGTAGCCACCGGCGACAGGCCGTGACATGGCCCGAAGGGCCGCCGGGACCCGGAGATAACCCTGACTTCGCCCCTGAGAGACGCCCGGAGGCACCCGGGCGTACCGGGCGCCTCCGGCCACGCCCCGAGGCGCCCCGGGCCCCTGCCCGGAGGTGCCCCGTCGCATACCAGGGGCGTCGGCCGCGCCGCCGCACCCGTACCGCCGGACGTCACGCGCCCCCGCTCACACCCGCGCCGTCCCGGCCCCGGCCCGACTCCCGAACTCCAGCGCCTCCGCCCCCAGCCCCCGGCCCCCGGACTCCAGGCCCCTCGGCCACACGGCCGCCGGGGCAACTGAGTCTTACCTCACCCGCGCGGTCCGCGGTCCGCGTTCTACGCTGGTGGACGCTGTCATCGATGCCAGCACCCCGTCTGTTGAGTAAGGAATGGGCGAAATGCCGGAGTTCGCGTACACCGATCTGCTGCCCCTGGGCGAGGACACCACCCCGTACCGCCTGGTGACCTCCGAAGGCGTGAGCACCTTCGAGGCGGACGGCCGTACGTTCCTGAAGGTGGAGCCGGAGGCCCTGCGCAAGCTGGCCGCCGAGGCGATCCACGACATCCAGCACTACCTGCGCCCCGCGCACCTCGCGCAGCTCCGGAAGATCATCGACGACCCGGAGGCGTCGCCCAACGACAAGTTCGTCGCGCTGGACCTGCTGAAGAACGCCAACATCGCGGCGGCCGGGGTGCTCCCGATGTGCCAGGACACCGGTACCGCGATCGTGATGGGCAAGCGCGGCCAGAACGTGCTCACCTCCGGCCGCGACGAGGAAGCCCTCTCCCGGGGCGTCTACGACGCCTACACCGAGCTGAACCTGCGCTACTCGCAGATGGCGCCGCTGACCATGTGGGAGGAGAAGAACACCGGCTCCAACCTGCCCGCGCAGATCGAGCTGTACGCCACCGACGGCGACGCCTACAAGTTCCTCTTCATGGCCAAGGGCGGCGGCAGCGCCAACAAGTCCTTCCTCTACCAGGAGACGAAGGCGGTGCTCAACGAGGCGAGCATGATGAAGTTCCTGGAGGAGAAGATCCGCTCCCTGGGCACGGCCGCCTGCCCGCCGTACCACCTGGCCATCGTGGTCGGCGGCACCAGTGCCGAGTACGCGCTGAAGACCGCCAAGTACGCCTCCGCGCACTACCTGGACGAGCTGCCGGAGTCCGGCTCGCCGCTCGGCCACGGCTTCCGCGACAAGGAGCTGGAGGAGAAGGTCTTCGAGCTGACGCAGAAGATCGGCATCGGCGCGCAGTTCGGCGGCAAGTACTTCTGCCACGACGTGCGGGTGGTCCGCCTCCCCCGGCACGGCGCGTCCTGCCCGGTCGCCATCGCCGTCTCCTGCTCCGCCGACCGCCAGGCGGTCGCAAAGATCACCGCCGAGGGCGTCTTCCTGGAGCAGCTGGAGACCGACCCGGCGCGCTTCCTCCCCGACACCACCGACGAGGAGCTGACCCGGGGCGCCGGCCCGGACCTGGACGCGGTCCGCATCGACCTCAACCAGCCGATGGACGACATCCTGGCCGAGCTCACCAAGCACCCGGTCAAGACCCGTCTGTCGCTCACCGGCACCCTCGTCGTCGCCCGCGACATCGCCCACGCCAAGATCAAGGAACGGCTGGACGCGGGCGAGGAGATGCCGCAGTACCTCAAGGACCACCCGGTCTACTACGCCGGCCCGGCCAAGACCCCGGAGGGCTACGCCTCCGGCTCCTTCGGCCCCACCACGGCCGGCCGGATGGACTCCTACGTCGAGCAGTTCCAGGCCGCCGGCGGCTCGAAGATCATGCTCGCCAAGGGCAACCGCAGCAAGCAGGTCACCGACGCCTGCGCCGCCCACGGCGGCTTCTACCTCGGCTCGATCGGCGGCCCGGCCGCCCGGCTGGCCCAGGACTGCATCAAGAAGGTGGAGGTCCTGGAGTACGAGGAGCTGGGCATGGAGGCGGTCTGGAAGATCGAGGTGGAGGACTTCCCGGCGTTCATCGTGGTGGACGACAAGGGCAACGACTTCTTCACTTCACGGGAACCCGAGCAGCCGACGTTCACCAGCATCCCGGTGCGGGGCCCGGGCCTGTCCTGAGCCACCCCTAAGAGCCTCACGACCCCTCGGCGTCGCCGGGGGGTCTGCTGCTGTGCCCTGGGCAGCGCTATGAGCAGCCCGCTCCCGTGGCTTGAAGCGCACCCTTGACGCCAGCACGGCAGCATCGGGAGGGTCCGTGCGTAGAAGTCCGTGCAATCCGCGTAGCCCGGGAGGCTGCCGTGTCGCTACGGTTCATCGCCAAGGACCCGAACCAAGGGAACGACGAAACCCCGGCCCGAGAGCGCAGGGGTTCCTGTTGGGCGCTGCTGCGCCTACTCGGAGAGGTGGCGGTAAACGGTGGCCTGCCCGACACCGAGAGCCTTAGCGATCGCCCCGTAAGACTCACCAGCGGCCCGGCGAGCCTTGGCCGCCGCGATCATTTCTTCGGTCATGGCCTTGGGCCTCCCACTGGTGCGGCCCTGAGCCTTGGCCGCTTCCAAACCGGCACGGGTGCACTCCACGATCATGTCTCGCTCAATCTCGGCGAAGGCGACCATCATCGTGAAGAAGAACTTCCCCTCGCCCTTCGGCGAGTAGCTACCGGCGAGAGTGCCAGCGAGGATGCGCAGGGCGATGCCTCGGGCGTGCAGATCCTCGGCGATCGTCAGCACGTCCTTCGTGGACCGTCCAAGGCGGTCCAGCTTCCAGACGACGAACGTGTCGCCCTCGCGCATGTAGTCGAGTGCGGCCAGAAGGCCCGCGCGGTCGATGTTCTTACCCGAAGCCTTGTCTTCGAAGACTCGGGCACAGCCGGCCTCAGCCAGAGCGTCAGCCTGAAGCTGCGCATCCTGCGCCTTGGTGCTGACCCGCTTGTAGCCGATCAGGTGACCGGTGGCGGTGAAAACCCATTCCGAAACTCAAGGCTTCAGAGCAAGGTTCTGGAATGACTTTTGGAACGACCTGGGGCCCGAGAGTGGCCCCTTCGGCCACTGATCCACTAACCACCGTTTTCGAGACGGATCTACGGGTCCCCCACTGAGCGACGTGGGCGCATGTCCCCTCTTGGGGAGTCTGGCCCCCCGTCTCGGATGACCTGGTCTGGTTCGTTGTCGATCCCAGCTGATCTGGGCCTAGGTTGCAACCCGCCAGGTGTGGCGGAATCAAGGAAGAGCGTTCAAACGGTCAGGGGGCCGAGCGTGGGCATGGAAAGGCACCCGAAGCGTTTACACGCGACGGGGGCAAGGGTTGGGAGCGTGGGCGGCTCTACCTACTTCCGCTTATAAGCCATCTGCTTCGGCAGAATGTATTCTGCTTCCGGCTCGATCAACCAGTATCCCTCGGGAACTTGAAGCCCGGTTTCCTTGGCGATCTCGGCAAGCTCAGCCATCTTGCAGACGACTCGTCGGCTCCCGTCTTCCGTGGCCCCCACCGTCACAGTTATGCCGTGCCGTTGCAGGAACACACGCTTCTGTTCGTCATCCTTAGTCGTCCACTCTTCGGAGTAAGTCCGACCCGTCTCCTTCCAGGCCGGGGCATCCTCGGCAGTCTTGATTTCCTCTCTCAGGCGTTCAACCTTGGCCGACTGGAATTCGTGTTGCCCCCAGTAGCGTTCAACCTGAACGTCGGCCTTGAACCGTCCAGCTAGGTAATCGGCTTCCAGTCGGTCTAGCGTCGCTTCGGCCTCGGCAAGCTCGACCTTGGCCTGACTGATCGAATTACCGACCCGCTCCATAACCGGGAGCGGGCCGAGAGTGAACTTCACGAAAGTCCCAACCGCCATGTCTAGGTCATCGCGGCGAATGCGGCCAGGGTTTGAACACGTCCCGGTGTTAACGTTGTTGCAGGCGTAGTAGTGATGTACGCGGCCGTTCGGCTTCGTCTTCTTGTTGGACGACATTCGGGCGCCGCAACCCTGGCAGGTAGCCACACCGCCCAGCATCGACCGTGAAGGGGTGGACCGCCTAACCGGACGATCACTCTTGAGGGCGGCCACGAATTCTGACCACTCGGCGAAATCCATCAACGGATCATCAGTGATCCGAACGTTCTCGCCGTTTTCGTCTACGACGTTCTCGCCCTTGTACGTGTAGATGCCGGCCACCGTGGGATTCATAGCTATGGCGCGAATCGCGTTGGCAGTCCAGGCAACGCCCCTGGGATCTTCCCCCTTCACGATTCGAAGATGATCCCGCCAAGTGGGAACGCCACGCTTATTCAGATCAAGTGCGATCTTGTACGACGACCAGTCGCCCTTTAGTCGCTCGACAATCTCTCGGAACAGTTCCGCATACGTGTGGTCCTGAACGAGCTTTTTTCCGCCGCCTTCCTGCCGTTCGAAGCGGTACCCGTACGGCTCGACGCCACCGATCCAAACACCCTTGGCCTTGCGGGCGGCCGAGCCAGAAAGCGCGCGGGCGCGAATGGTGTCCAACTCACCTTCGGCAAAGGCGGCGATGATCTGAGCGAACATCTTGCCCATGGGGGTGGACATGTCGATGCCCTCGGTCACGGACACGATGGACTTCCCGTGCCCCTGGCACCACTCGAAGACCTCGGCGAAGTGGCCGGCCTTCCTACTGAGGCGGTCGAGCTTCCAGACGGCCAACACGTCCCACTCGTCGGCCCACTCGTTGAACCAAGGACCGAGGCCCGGTCGCTTGAAGGGGTGCATCGCACCGGACACGTCCAGGTCTTCCGCCCAGCCCGCAATGCGACCGTCCACGGCGGGGCCAGCAGTCCAGTGCTCTACGGCCTGCCGCTGCTTCTCGGGACTGGTGGTGTCGTCCTTGAGGATGGACAGGCGGACAGCTCCCAGGACCCTCGGATGCTTGATCATGGCGGCGATCGTACGAGGGTCAACGCAAGATGAACAAGTTGAACGAATTCTTCACCGACCCGGCCCCGGCCCAGCCGTTCGTCACCAGCATCCCGGCGCGCCCGGGCACGCGTGGCTACCGGCCTCCGTTGACGGTCGCCTTCTCCAGGGCGCCGTCCTCGACCGCCCATCTCCTCAGGACGCGGGCGTACTCGCCGTTCGCGATCAGGCGGTCGAGGGCGGCCGCCACCGCGTCGCGCAGCGCCGTCTCCGCCTTGGCCACGGCGATGCCGTAGGTGAGGCGTTCGACCTGGTCGCCGACGATCTCCAGGGCGGTGCCGCCCGAGCGGGTGGCGGCGGCGTGGGCGGCGACCGGGAATTCGCCGAGGCAGGCCGAGGACCGGCCCGCGGCGACGTCGCCGTACGCCTCCGCCGTGGTGTCCGTCTCGCGGATCGTCACCTTCTTCGAGCGGCGCCGGTTCAGCCGGTCCAGGTAGTCGTGGGCGACCGTGCCGCGCTGGACGGTGACGGTCCTGCCGGACAGGTCCTCCGGACCACCGACGCCCTCCGGGTTGCCCTTGCGGACGACGACCGCGAGCCCGGCGCTGAAGTAGTCCACGAAATCGACGCCGGCGCCGGTCCTGACCCCGTCCACACGGCCTTCCCGACGCTCCTGGGTGTCGGCCATCGCCGACATCACCAGGTCGTGGCGGCCCGCGGCGAGGCCGGCGAGGAGGCTGTCGAAGACGCTGTTCCGGAACTCGACGCGTATGCCCAGCTCACGGCCGAGCGCCTTCCCCAGGTCGATGTCCACGCCGGCGACCTCGCCGCCCCGGCGGAACTCCATCGGCGGGTAGGTGAGGTCCGAGCCGATGGTGAGGACGCCCCTGTCGCGTATCTCCTTCGGCAGCGCCTCGGACGGTGTGGCGGCGTGCGTGGGCGTCCGGCTCGGTGCGGGGTCGGTGGCGGGCTGCCGGTTGCCGCCGGGCTTGTCCCCGGCCGTCGAACCGTCACCGCCGCCTTCCCTGTCGCCACTGCCGCCTGCCCCGTCCGGCCACAGCGTCCAGGCCAGCGCGCCGCCACCGGCCACCAGCCCGGCGGCCGAGAGCGCCGCGATCACCCTGCGCCGGCCCGGTCCCGGGGACGCGGCCCCCGCCGGAGAGTGCGCGGGAGACGCGGAGGAGTGCCCGGGGAGCGCGGGGGTGACGTCGTACGGAGGGTCGTACGACGGGCCCGGACCGTCCTGCGGCGGGGCGGAGGGACCGGGTACGCCGTGCCCGTGGGGGCGGGGGACGGGTCCATACGGCGGTGGGACCGGGCCAGGGCGCCGTACCCCGGTGGCGGGGCGGCCGGTCCGGGACCGCCGTGCTCCTCGGGCGGGCGGCCGGGACCGGCGGGCGGGCTGGCGGGTCCGGCGCCGTACGGAGCCGGGGGTGGCGGCGCCGTACGGCCCGGGCGCGGGGGCGGGCGGCGGCCCGAGCGCGGGGACGGGTGGTGTCCCGGGCGCGGGGGGCGGGCGGCGTCGGGTGGGGCTGGGCGGGAACCGTCGGCGGCGGGCCGAAGTCGGTACCGGCCGGCCCTTCCCCCTCGGCCGTCCCCGCCGCCCCGCCCGTCCCGCGCGCCCCGTCCGGCCGGCCGACCGGACCGGCGGCCCTGGCCGGCGGGGTGTCCGGGGTGTCCGGAACCCTCGGGTCGCCCAGCCACGCGGACAGCCGGCCCAGTTGTGCCGCGACGGGCTCCGGCAGCCAGTCCCCGTACGGGCCCGGTGTGCCCACCCGCGCCATGAGGGCGGCCACGGTGGGCCGCCGCTCCGGTTCCTTCGCCAGGCAGGCCCCGGCCAGCTCCCGGAGAGAAGCCGGGACCCCGTCGAGCTGCGGCTCCTCGTGCACCGTGCGGTACATCAGGACCTGCGGTTCGGTGCTTCCGAACGGTCCGCTGCCGGTGGCCGCGAACACGATCACCCCGCCGAGCGCGAACACGTCCGCCGCGCCGGTGACCCGGGGGCGGTTCATGGCGAGCTGCTCGGGCGCCATGAATCCCGGGGTGCCGAGGGCGGTACCGGTCACGGTGAGCGCGGTGTCCGCGGTGGAGTGCGCGATGCCGAAGTCGATGACGCGCGGGCCGTCGGCGGTGAGCAGGATGTTCGACGGCTTGAGGTCGCGGTGGACCAGGCCGTGGGCGTGCACCGCGGCGAGGGCGTGCAGCAGCCCGGCGGTCAGCATCCGCAGCGCGGGGTCGGGCAGCGGCCCGCCGTCCCGCACCGCGACGGTCAGCGAGACGCCCGGTACGTACGCGGTCGCCATCCAGGGGATGTCGTCGTGCGGCGCGGCGTCGACCACCGGGGCCACGAACGGCCCCGCCACCCGCCGGGCGGCGGCCACCTCACGGGCGAACCGGGCCCGGAAGCCGTCGTCGTCGGCGAGTTCGGCGCGTGCGGTCTTCACCGCCACGGTCCGCCCGTCCGCCGCGCGGCCGAGATAGACCCGGCCCATGCCGCCGCCCCCGAGCAGGCCGATGATCCGGAACGGCCCGATCTCCCGTGGATCGTCCTTCGCCAGCGGTCGCACCCGATTCCCCCAGCCGTGCGGGCAGTTGTGCACGGAAGTATCCCGTACCGGCCCCGCCGTGCCTGATCCGGCCGCTCGCCCGGGCACGTTCCCGGGCCCGGCCCGGGGGCCCGGCCCTGCCCTGCTGGTCCGGCGGGCGGTGGCCAGCCGGCGGGCGCCGGACGCCGGGTATCGGCGTGCCGGATGCCCGGGTGCCAGGTGCCGGGTGGGACGCCGCGCCCCGGGGGGTGCGGCACGAGAGGTCGCGCACCCCCCGGGCGCCACGCGGCGGTGCGTGCCCCATCGGCGGCCTCGGGGTGGGCGGCGGGCGGGTCCGTGCATCCCTCGGGGCCGCCACGATCGGCAGGGTGAAGGAACGTGTCCGGGCGGGACCGGTGGGGTCCCGCCCGGACGGACGGGGCGGCTCCGGTCAGCGGACCGCGTCGAGCGCGTTGACGATGCCGTGACCGTAGAAGCCGTTGCGCTGCTTCGGGCCTTCGCACACCGCGTCCACGACCCCGTCACCGTTGCCGTCGTAGCTCTCCGGGCAGGCCCGCTCGTCGGCCTGTCCGCGCAGCAGCGCCTCGATCAGCGCCGGGCTCGCGCCGGGGTGGCGGGACTTCAGCAGGGCGGCCACGCCCGAGACGTGCGGGGCGGCCATCGAGGTGCCCTGCATGTAGCCGTAGCCGCCGCCGGGCAGGGTGGAGAGCACCCGGCCGTTGGCGTCCGGGGTGTCCGGCACCTGGCGGGCGTCACCGCCGGGGGCCGAGACGTCGATGACGCCGTGGCCGTAGTTGGAGTAGGCCGCCTTCTTCCCGGTCACGCCGACGGAGGAGACCGTCACCACGCCCGGCAGCATCTCGGGGGCGATGGGGCACTTCGCCGGGTCGACGGTCCGGTCCGCGGGGGTGGAGTCGTCGGGGCTGGAGGGGTCGGTCACCTGGTCGGCGGCGAGGTCGGTGTTGGTGTTGTGGGCGCTGGCGACGTTCACCACGCCCTTGCCCCGGGCGTAGCGGATGGCCCGGCTGATGGACTCGACCAGCGCCTTCTGGTCGTCGTCGGAGAGGCAGTTGAAGTACCAGGGGTCGGAGTAGTAGCTGTTGTTGGTGATGTCGATGTCGTGCTCGGCCGCCCAGACGAAGGCGCAGACCACCGACTCGGTGTAGAAGAGGTCGGTGGTGGGGTCGGACACCTTGATGGCGGCGAGCCGCACGCCGGGTGCCACGCCCGCCACCCCGGTGCCGTTGCGGGCGGCGGCGATGGTGCCGGCCACGTGGGTGCCGTGCGCGCTGTCCGGGGAGTACGGACGCCAGGCACCCGGCGAGGTGTCGGGCTTGCCGCCCACGCAGTTGGCGGACTGCCCGGCGGAGAAGTTGGGCGCGATGTCGGGGTGGGTGTCGTCCACGCCGGTGTCGATGACGCCGACGGTGACCCGGCGGCTGCCGTCGTCCACGGCGTTGGCCCGGTCGGCGCCGATCATCCGCATGTCCCACTGGTTGGGTTCCAGCGGCTCCTGGCCGGGCCGTGCGGCGGCGGCGCTGCGGGCGGCGGCGGCCGGGCTCAGTCGCTGGAGTTCGCCGACGTCGGCGGTGGCGGAGGGGGTGAGCGGGGTGGTGCGGGTGGCGCCGACGCTGTGGACGCCGCGCACCGCGCGTATCCGCCCGGCGAAGCCCGGCTCGGCCGAGTGCGCCACGATCACGCCGATCCGGTCGTAGGCGACCACCACCCGTCCGCCGGCCTCGGTGACGGCCCGCTGGACCGCGGCGGAGTTGCCCGGGCGCAGGTTGACGACGTAGCTCATCGTTCCGGCGCCGTCGGTGGCGGTGGTGCCGGCCGTGCCCGCCCCGGCCGCGGTGGCGGTGACGTTGGGCAGCACGGCGAGCGAGGTGGCGGCCGTGAGCGCGAGGGCGGCGGCGAGCCACCGGCGCGGACGCGCTCCGGCGGCGGACGCCGGCCGGGCGGCGGCGGGGGTGCGTCGGGAACCGGGCTGGGCCATGGTGCGGGGACTCCACTTCGTCGGGGATCGGTGCCGGGGATACGGCGCCGATACGGGCGGGCTGCCGCCCGGGTACGGGCCGGGAGGCGTCCAAGGGGCGTGCGGGACGGGGGCGGTCCGGGCACGGCGGTGCCGGCCGCGCGGAGCGTGACCGTGGGTCAGGCCGAAGCTAACCCCCACCGTCGCGTGGCAGCAATGGCGAGGACGGGGAAAACCGAACATTCGGCCGGGCGCCCTGTCACCGCGGTGGTGAACAGGACGCCCGGCCGGACGGCACACCCGAGCGGCACCGGGAGGAGCCGCCGCGCGCGGGACGGCCCGGTCCGGCCGCCACCGCGCCCCGGAGCGGTTCGGGTCAGCCGCCGTGCGTCCCGGAGCCGCCCCGGTCAACCGCCACGCGCCCCGGAGCCGCCCCGGTCGGCCGCCACGCGCCCCCGGGCGGTCCGGGGAGGAGTCACCGAGGGCCGCGGCGGCCCGGGGCCGCCCCGAGGAGCGGGGACGGGACCTCCAGGAGCCCGGAGCGGCCCCGTGGCCCGGCGGCCGCTCCGGTCAGGTCCCGGGTCGGTCGGCCCCGGGTCAGGCGAAGCGCTGCCGTGCCGTGCCGTCGCAGGGCTGCAGCCGGACCGGGTCCTTCGCCGAGGCGAGCGTCAGGCACAGGTTCTGCGCCGCCGTGGGACGGAGGGTCGCCCCGGAGCGGGTGAACTTCTGGTGGGTGCCGCCGTGGCAGTCCCACAGCACCAGCGCGGTGCCGCCGGTGTACCTGCCCTCGGGCACGTCCAGGCAGCGGTCCTGGCTGAGCGCGGTGTGCACCGAGCCGCGGGCGGCGTCGTACCACCACTGCTGGTTGCGGCCGTCGTGGCAGTCCCAGCCGCCGACCGCGGTGCCGTTGCGGCTGGCGCCGCCGGTGGCGTCCAGGCAGCTGCCGGTGGCCTCGTTCCGCAGCGGCTGGAACACGTCGTCCCAGGCGAGCGGGAAGAGCACCGGCCGGCCGCCGGAGTTGACGTCGGCGCAGCTCGCCTCACGCAGGCCGGAGTTGTACAGCTGGGTGAGGCAGGACGCGAACGCGCCGTGGCCGGCGATGTTGGGGTGGAAGGACTGCCGGACGGAGTTGGCGTCCGGCGGGAAGGGGTTGCTCAGTTCCACGTGCAGGCCGCGGGCCCAGGTGCGGTCGGCGCACACCTCGTGGCCGTGGAAGAGGCGGGAGTTGTCCAGGTAGACCGCGCCGGTGTTCCGGGCGGCCTGCCGCATGCCGCGTTCGAAGGCCGGCACGGCGGCGTTCCGGGCCCAGGCGGCGTCGGCCTTGTAGCCGGTGCAGCCGCCGGGGATCTGGCCGGGGAAGTCCGGGTTGTCCTCGAAGTCCGGGCCCAGCGGACCGGGGTAGCCCATCACCACGAGCTTGTAGTCGGCGTCGGCGTACCCGGCGTCGCGCATCACCGTGCGCAGGTCCCGCACGGTGGCCTCGACCTTGGGCACCAGCCCGTCCACCCGGGTCTGCCAGCCGGGGGCGTACTTCGGTTCGCAGGCGCCCTGGAGGGTGAACCAGCGGGTCACGCAGTCGGTGATGACCGGGCCGAACTCCAGGTCGTCGTTGGCGCCCGCGACCAGCAGCACCATCTTGATCCTGGTGTTGCGGGCCTTGACGGCGAGGTTGTCGCTCTGCACGAGTTCGTCGGCGTACTGCTTGCTGCCGCCGATCCGGATGTTCCCGGTGTACGCGCCCGAGCAGGCCACGTTGTAGGTCACGTCGGCGGCGATGCCGGTGCGGTGGATGGCCGCGTCCGGCGAGCGGTGGCACCAGTTGTCCGGGCCGTCGGTGCCCGGCTCGTAGGTGCCGGTGCCCTCTCCGGAGATCTCGCTGTCGCCCAGCGAGATCAGCGAGGTCTGGCGCTGGTCGGGCGGGCGTACCGCCGGGTCGCCGTAGAGCCGGACGGCCTCCGCGGCGCGGATCTGCTCCAGCTCCGGCGGGAGGGGGACGGCGGTCGCGGCCGGGGCGCCCCGTGAACCGGGGCCCGGGGCGTCGGCGGTGGCGGCGGGACCGGCGGTGAGCACGCCGGCGAAGGCGGTCGCGCAGGCCGCGACGGCCACCAGGGTGGAGCGCACACGCTGTCTTCTGCGATGCATGGTGCCTTCCCGGGGGTCGGTGTCGTCCCGGGTATTTACTGGCAGGTAGCGCGGGTTGGGAACACACCGAACAAGACAATCGCTCAACTTTCACGACTTTCACTGCGGAGGCAGACCACCATGACCGATCCGATCGACGGGCAGGACACCGGAATGCGGGTCGAGCACGACTCGATGGGCGAGGTGCTGGTGCCCGCGGACGCCAAGTGGCGGGCCCAGACCCAGCGGGCGGTGGAGAACTTCCCGGTCAGCGGGCAGCGGCTGGAGCGGGCCCACATCGCGGCGCTCGGGCGGATCAAGGCCGCGGCGGCGACGGTCAACGCCGGCCTGGGCGTGCTCGACCAGGAGATCGCCGACGCCGTCGCCGCCGCGGCGGCCGAGGTCGTCGAGGGCCGGTGGGACGACCACTTCCCGGTGGACGTCTTCCAGACCGGTTCGGGCACCTCGTCCAACATGAACACCAACGAGGTCATCGCCACCCTCGCCACCGAGCGGCTCGGCCGCGCCGTGCACCCCAACGACCACGTCAACGCCAGCCAGTCCTCCAACGACGTCTTCCCGTCCTCGGTCCACATCGCCGCCACCGCCGCCGTCACCGGTGACCTGATCCCCGCGCTGGAGCACCTGGCGGCGGCGCTGGAGCGGAAATCGGCCGAGTTCGCCGAGGTGGTGAAGGCCGGCCGGACCCATCTGATGGACGCCACCCCGGTCACCCTGGGCCAGGAGTTCGGCGGTTACGCGGCGCAGGTCCGGTACGGCGTGGAGCGGCTGCGCGCCGCCCTCCCCCGGCTCGCCGAACTGCCGCTGGGCGGCACCGCCGTGGGCACCGGCATCAACACCCCGCCCGGGTTCTCCGCCGCCGTGATCGCCGAGGTGGCCCGGGTGACCGGGCTGCCGCTGACCGAGGCCCGGGACCACTTCGAGGCGCAGGGTGCCCGGGACGCGCTGGTGGAGACCTCCGGCCAGTTGCGGACCATCGCGGTGGGCCTCACCAAGATTTGCAACGATCTGCGCTGGATGTCCTCCGGCCCGCGCACCGGACTGGCCGAGATCGCCCTGCCCGACCTCCAGCCGGGTTCGTCGATCATGCCGGGCAAGGTGAACCCGGTGGTGCCGGAGGCGGTGCTGATGGTCGCCGCCCAGGTCGTCGGGAACGACGCGACCATCGCCTGGGCCGGCGCCTCGGGGAACTTCGAGCTCAACGTGATGATGCCGGTGATGGCGAAGAACCTGCTGGAGTCGGTCCGGCTGCTGTCCAACGCCGCCCGGCTGCTGGCCGACCGGACGGTGGACGGGATCACCGCGAACGGGGAGCGGGCCCGCGAGTACGCCGAGTCCTCGCCCTCGGTGGTGACCCCGCTCAACCGGTACATCGGCTACGAGGAGGCGGCCCGGGTGGCGAAGCGGTCGCTGGCGGAGCGGAAGACCATCCGCGAGGTGGTGCTGGAGTCGGGGTACGTGGAGCGGGGCCTGCTCACCACCGAGCAGTTGGACGAGGCGCTGGACGTGCTGCGGATGACGCACCCCTGAGCGGGCGCGCCCGGAAGCCGGGCACGCCGGGGAGCCGGGCACGTCCGGAACCCGGGCGGGGCGGCCCCTGAGGGCCGGAGCGCGGCGGGGAGCCGGGCGGGCAGCCCTGACGGACCGCCCGGCCGGGGCGCGGCCCGCTCCCCTGGTGCCCCCTGACGCCCCCGCCCGGAGCCTCCCGTCCTCCCGGCAGCCGCTGACCGGGGCCGGGCCACAGGACCGCCGGGCCGCCGGGCCGCACCCGCGCGGCACCGGTGCCGGCCGGCGGCACAGCGGTTGCGGCACAGCGGTGCGGTACATGTCACGGCGGGGCGCCCCGGCCCCCACCTAAGATCTGCGCATGACAGCGGATACGGCCCGGGCGACGGGCACCACGGGTGGCGGTACGGCTCGCTGGGCGCCGGGCGACCACATACTGTGGCGCTACCGGGGCAACGCCACCGACCGTATCCACATCTGCCGTCCGGTCACCGTCGTCCAGGACTCCCCCGAGCTGCTGGCCGTGTGGCTGGCGCCGGGCACCACGTGCGTGCGGCCGCAGCTGCTGGACGGCACGCCGGTGCACCGCGAGCCGCTGGCCACCCGCTACACCAGGCCCCGCAGGCCGGCCCGGTGCGAGTGGCTGGGCACCGGGGTGCTCAAGCTGGCCCGCCCGGCGGAGCCCTGGTCGGTGTGGCTGTTCTGGGAGCCGGGCTGGACGTTCAAGAACTGGTACGTGAACCTGGAGGAACCGCTGCGGCGGTGGAGCGGCGGGGTGGACTCCGAGGACCACTTCCTGGACATCGCGGTGTACCGGGACCGCACCTGGGAGTGGAAGGACGAGGACGAGTTCGCGCAGGCCCAGCGCGCCGGGCTGATGAGCTCCGAGCAGGCGGAACGGGTCCGGGCCGCGGGCGACGCCGCCGTGGAGCTGATCTCGGCGTGGAGGACGCCCTTCCCGGACGGCTGGGAGCACTGGCGGCCGGATCCGTCCTGGACGGTACCGCCGCTGCCCGCGGACTGGGATCGTATGTCGGTGCACTCGGGGCCCTGAACCTCTTGCTGTGCCCCTGTGTTCCAAACGTAGGATCGTCGTCCGGAAACGTGGGCGGGCCGGAAATGAGACACCGGCGCAACGCGCGGTCGACACGGACAAGTTGACGCGCGGTCACAGGAGGGGCGGGACGGAACGTGAGCGGTGACGGCGAGGGCGGCTACCAGGGGTATCAGGGGCTCGACCGGCTGGCCCTGGACCGGATCGGCCAGGCGGAGGCGTTCGACGCCATCGGGGACCGCTACGACGAGGCGTTCCCGCACAAGGACGGGCAGCTGGCCAGCGGCGGCTGGCTGGCCTCCGCCCTGCCGGCAGGGTCCCGGGTGCTGGACGTGGGCTGCGGCACCGGTGAGCCGACGGCGCGTCAGCTGGCGGAGGCCGGGCAC
Organism: Streptomyces pactum; assembly: GCF_016031615.1. Taxonomy (GTDB): domain Bacteria; phylum Actinomycetota; class Actinomycetes; order Streptomycetales; family Streptomycetaceae; genus Streptomyces; species Streptomyces pactus. The sequence continues at coordinate 4,869,836 of NZ_JACYXC010000001.1, read as the reverse complement.
CGGGTGGTCGGCATCGACATCTCCCCGGGGATGCTGAAGATCGCCCGGGACAACGTCCCCGACGCCGAGTTCCACCGCATGGATCTGGCCGATCTGCGGCCCGGCGGCTCCCGCGGTCCCGGCTCGCCCGGCCATCTGGGAACCTTCGACGGCGTGGTGGCGTTCTTCTCCCTGCTGATGCTGCCCCGGGCGGAGATCCCGCACGCGCTGCGCACCCTGTGGGGGCTGCTGAGGCCGGAGGGGCTGATGGTGCTGTCCATGGTCGAGGCCGACGTGGACGACTTCACGATCCCGTTCCTGGGCAACACGATCCGGGTATCCGGTTACCTGCGGGACGAATTGCGCCAGGTCGTGGGCGACGCCGGCTTCGAGGTGATCGCGGAGGAGTCACACGCGTACGCCCCCGCCAGCACGGACGTACCACCCGAGATCCAGCTCTTCCTGCACTGCCGGCGACGTGCCTGACAGACGTGCCTGACCCCCGGTGCGCCTGACCGAGTACGGCGCACGGCCCCGGACGGACGGAAACCCACGCGTGACGGAGCACCCCACCTCCCCAGAGAAACGGCAGGCCGAGGCACCTGCCGCGGTCTCGCGCGCCCAGCGGGCCCCGGACGCCGGTGACGCCGACGAGGGCACGTCCCGGCCGGAGCCGCACGGCCTGGCCCGGCCCGCCCCGGCGGACGGCCACGGGGAGGCCGGCGGGCGGGGCGACGGCACCCACGCGGCCGGCCGGCCCGGAGCGGTCGGAGGCGTGCCGCCCGGTCCGGGGTCCGGCGGGCCGGCACGGCAGCGGTGGGACGCGGCCGGCCGGCCCGGTCCGGCGGCCCCGCCCGGCCCGGGACCGGCCGGCTCCGGACCGCACCACCCGGCGGCCGGCGCCGACCCGGCGGACCCGGCCGGTCCGCGGCCGTACCCCGATCCGGCCGACCCCCAGCACACCACCCCGGGATGGGACGGCGGGTGCGGCCCGGCCACCGCGGCGCCGGAGGCGCGGCCCGGGGCGGAACATCCGCGCGGGGACGCCGGGCGCACCGGGGCCACCCCCAGCCACCACCCGGACCAGGGCGGAGCCGGCCGGACCGGGGCGGACGGGACCGCCGGACCCCGCGGTACGACGGCCGGGACCGGCGAGGGCGGCGGTGGCGGCGGGACGGCCGGACCACCCCGGCCGGGGGAACCACCGGGCGGGGTCCGGGGGACCGGCCGGCCGCGGGGGACGGAGCAGAAAGGGATCGCGACGCCGCCCTCCGGGTGGCGGGACAGGGACACGGACAGGGGCACGGCGAGATGACGGACGACACCGGGCGCGCGGGGACCGCGGGCGAGGCGGCCCCCGGGGACGCTCCGGCGGCCGGTGTCCCGGCCGCCCGCCGGGTGCCCGGGGGCCTGCCGGGCACGGACGGCGCCACGGCGGTGCCGGTGCCCCCGCCGGCCGGCCCGGACCGGGCCGCCGGGGTACGGGACCGCAGCGGTGACCGGTTGCGGTTCGTGGGCGCCGCGACCCGGCGGATCTCCCGCGGCATCGACCTGGACGAGATCGTGCTCGGCCTGTGCCGGGCCACCGTGCCCACCTTCGCCGACGCGATCCTGGTCTACCTGCGGGACCCGCTGCCGGTGGGTGACGAGCGCCCGGTCGGGCCGGTGGTGCTGCGGCTGCGCCGCACCGACCGGATTCCCGAGGAGCCGGACACCGAGGGGGTACGGCTGCCGATCACGCCGTCCCAGCCCGACCTGTCCCCGCTGATGGCCGGCGGCCCGGCCAGCGAGCTGTGCGAGGTGGAGCCGGGCGGCCCGCTTGCGGAGGTGCTGCGCGGGGTACGCCCGGTGTTCGGGGACTCCACCGCCGCGCGGGCCGCGCTGCCCGAACTCCTCGGTGACGGCCGGACGGTGGCCACCGGTCAGCGCACCGTGCTGGCGCCGCTGCGCGGACGGCGCCGGGTGATCGGCGCGGCGGTGTTCGTCCGCCGCCCGGACCGGCCGTCCTTCGAACCGGACGACCTGCTGGTGGCCGCGCAGCTCGCCACCCACACCGCGCTCGGCGTGGACAAGGCGGTGCTCTACGGCCGCGAGGTGTACATCGCCGACGAGCTGCAGCGCACCATGCTCCCCGACTCGCTGCCGCAGCCCACCGGGGTCCGGCTGGCCAGCCGCTACCTGCCCGCCGCCGAGACCGCCCGGGTCGGCGGCGACTGGTACGACGCCATCCCGCTGCCGGGCAACCGGGTGGCGCTGGTGGTCGGCGACGTCATGGGGCACTCCATGACCTCCGCGGCCATCATGGGGCAGCTGCGGACCACCGCCCAGACCCTGGCGGGGCTCGACCTGCCGCCGCAGGAGGTGCTGCACCACCTCGACGAACAGGCCCAGCGGCTGGGCACCGACCGGATGGCGACCTGCCTGTACGCGGTCTACGACCCGGTCGCGCACCGCATCGTGGTCGCGAACGCCGGGCATCCGCCGCCGGTGCTGCTGCACCGGGGCGGGCGCGCGGAGGTGCTGCGGGTGCCGCCCGGCGCGCCGATCGGCGTGGGCGGGGTGGACTTCGAGGCGGTGGAGCTGGACGCCCCGGCCGGCGCCACGCTGCTGCTGTACACCGACGGCCTGGTCGAGTCGCGGATGCGGGACGTGTGGACCGGGATCGAGCAGCTGCGGGAGCGGCTGACCGCCACCGCGCGGCTCACCGGCTCCAACCCGCCGCCGCTGGAGCCGCTCTGCGACGAGGTGCTGGACATGCTCGGCCCGGGCGACCGGGACGACGACGTGGCTCTGCTCGCCGCCCGGTTCGAGGGGATCGCGCCCAGCGACGTGGCGTACTGGTTTCTGGACCCGCGGGCGCAGACGGCCGGCCAGGCGCGCCGGCTGGCCCGGCGGGCGCTGGAGCGCTGGGGGCTGAGCGATCTGTCGGACGCGGTGGAGCTGCTGGTCAGCGAGGTGGTGACGAACGCGGTGCGGTACGCCGAACGTCCCATCACGCTCCGGCTGCTGCACACCGACGTGCTCCGCTGCGAGGTCGGTGACGACGTCCCCCAGCTGCCCCGGCTGCGCCAGGCCCGGCCGTCCGACGAGGGCGGCCGCGGACTGTACCTGGTCAACCGGCTGGCCCGGCGGTGGGGAGCGACCCGGCTGAGCGCCGGCAAGGTGGTGTGGTTCGAGCTGCCGCTGCCGACCTCGCTCTGAGCGGCGGCGGGGGCAGGGCCGACGGGAGGACGGGGCGCGGGGCCCGTACGCGGGCGGCCCGCGGAGGCCCGGGAGCACGGCGGTCCCGGGGCGGCCCCGGAGGGCCGGGCGGGACGGGACGGGTGTTCATGTTTCCGGACCGGGCCGGTGGTTCGTTCCTGGCGTCCGCGCGCGGTGGGAAGCGCGGCCGGTGATACGAGGCCGTGAGCCACTGGGTGCGGAGTGCGGGGTGCGGGGTGCGGGGTGCGGAGTGCGGGGTGCGGCGGGTGGTTCGGAGGCGAGGGCGCCGGGGCGTGGCGGTCGTTCGAGGCCGTGGGCCGGGCCCGGCCGGCGGTGCGGGCGCCGAGACAGGTTCGTCCCCGGCCCGGCGAGTTGATACGGCCACCGGGCCACCGGGCGGACGGTACCGGGCCCGAACGGTGACTCGTCCGGTGTCGGCCGCCGACCGTTACCTCCAGCCGGTGCCCGTCGCTGACCGGCACCTACGCGCCGGTGCCGGCGGGTGACCGTGCCCGTGGCCGTGCCCGCCGAGGATCGTGACCCGAATGTGCCGCTGTCCGCCGACGACGCGCCCCGTACCCATGCCCGGCGTCCGCCGACGGCCGTGACCCGCGACCGGCATCGCCCGCCGACCGTTGTCCGCGGACCTCGACCGGTGCCCGCGATCCGCCCCGCGCACCGCCGCTCCGGCCCGTCACGGGTGGCCCCGTAGCGGCGGCGGCCGGCCGGTGGCCGCTCCGGCCCGCGGCCGGCGGTGGCTTCTCCCCTTCCCGCCGCCCTCCTCTCTCCCTTCTCCTCCCTTCCCCGCCCTCCCCCCTCTCACCCTTCCGACCTGCGAGGACACGGTTTTCCACAGGGCTATACATGGGGTGTATACACCTCGTGTAGAGTGCTCGCCATGTCAATCGGCCATGCACTGCTGGGACTGCTGGAGACCGGCCCGCGTCACGGGTACGACCTCAAGCGCGCCTTCGACGAACGCTTCGGGCACGACCGCCCGCTCCACTACGGCCAGGTCTACTCGACCATGTCCAGGCTGCTGAAGAACGGCTTGGTCGAGGTGGACGGGATCGAGCCGGGCGAGGGGCCGGAGCGCAAGCGGTACGCCATCACCGACGCGGGGGTCACCGATGTCGAACGGTGGCTGGCGCAGCCGGAGAAGCCCGAGCCGTACCTCCAGTCCACCCTGTACACCAAGGTCGTGCTGGCGCTGCTGACCGGGCGCGAGGCCGGCGACGTGCTCGACGTGCAGCGCGCCACCCACCTGCGGCTGATGCGCGACCTCACCCAGCGGAAGCGGAACGGCGACCTGGCCGACCAGCTGATCTGCGACCACGCCCTGTTCCACCTGGAGGCGGACCTGCGGTGGCTGGAGCTGACCACCGCCCGTCTGGACCAGCTCGCCGAGGCGGTGCGCCGATGACGCCCGCCGGTTCGCTGCTGGTCGCCGAGGGGCTGCGCAAGTCCTACGGCCCCACCCCGGCGCTGGACGGCGCCGACTTCTCCATCCACGCCGGTGAGGTGGTCGCCGTGATGGGCCCCTCCGGGTCCGGCAAGTCCACCCTGCTGCACTGCCTGGCCGGGATCGTCCGCCCCGACGCGGGCAGCGTCCGCTACGGCGGCCAGGAGCTGTCCACCCTCTCCGACGCCCGGCGCAGCGCGCTGCGGCGCGGCGAGTTCGGCTTCGTCTTCCAGTTCGGCCAGCTCGTGCCGGAGCTGACCTGTCTGGAGAACACCGCGCTGCCGCTGCGGCTGAACGGCGTGCGGCGCAAGGACGCCGAGGCGCGTGCCGCTCAGTGGCTGGAGCGGCTGGAGGTCGCCGCGATCGCGGACCGGCGGCCCGGTGAGGTGTCCGGCGGGCAGGGCCAGCGGGTGGCGGTGGCCCGCTCGCTGGTCACCGGCCCGCGGGTGCTCTTCGCCGACGAGCCGACCGGCGCGCTGGACTCCCTCAACGGCGAACGCGTGATGCAGCTGCTCACCGACGCGGCCCGGGACGCCAACGCGGCCGTGGTGCTGGTCACCCACGAGCCGAGGGTCGCCGCCTACTCCGACCGCGAGGTCGTGGTCCGGGACGGCAAGGCGCGGGACATGGCGGGTGTGGGATGACCCTCACCGGCAGCCCCGCCGCGCCGCCCGTCGCGCCGATGGCCCCCGCGCCCGCCCGCCGGGGTGTCGCCGGCTGGGCCGCCGATCTGGCCATGGGCGCCCGGTTCGCGGTCACCGGCGGCCGGGAGGGCTGGGCCCGCACCCTGCTCACCGCGCTGGGCGTCGGGCTGGGCGTCACCCTGCTGCTGCTCGCCACGTCGGTGCCGGAGATCATCTCCGCCCGCGACAGCCGCAGCCACGCCCGCACCCCCACCGTGAGCCTGTCGAACGCCCGCGGGCCGGAGACGCTGCTGATCAGCCAGGTGCACACCACCTTCCACGAGGAGGACATCCAGGGGGTGCGGCTGTACCCGGAGGGCGACCGGGCCACCGCCCCGCCGGGCGTGGAGCGGCTGCCGGCCACCGGGGAGATGGTGGTCTCCCCCGCCCTGGGGCGGCTGCTGGACTCCGCGGAGGGTGAGCGGCTGGCGGAGCGGCTGCCGTACCGGGTGACCGGCACCATCGATGGGCTAGGCCTGCTCGGTCCGCACGAGCTGTTCTTCTACGCGGGGGTGGACCGCGCCACCGCCGTCGACGACGACTACTTCCGCGCCGACGGATGGGAGGCCGGGCCCGGCAGTGCCGAGGAGTTCCCCCCGGAGCTGGTGCTGCTCATCGTGATCGGCTGTGTGGTGCTGCTGATGCCGATCGTCATCTTCATCGCCACCGCGGTGCGGTTCGGCGGCGAGCGCCGCGACCGACGGCTGGCCGCCCTGCGGCTGGTGGGTGCCGACGGGGCCATGACCCGACGGATCGCCGCGGGCGAGGCGCTGTGCGGCGCGCTGCTCGGACTCGCGGTCGGCGGGGCGCTCTTCGCGCTGGCCCGGCAGCTGGCCGACCGGGTTGAGGTGTGGGGCTACAGCGCCTTCCCGTCCGATGTGACCCCGGCCGGCCCGCTGGCCGCGCTGGTCCTGCTGGCGGTCCCGGCCTGCGCCGTGGTCGTCACCATGGTCGCGTTGCGCGGGGTGGCCATCGAACCGCTGGGCGTGGTGCGCCAGAGCCGGCCGCGCCGCCGCCGGCTGTGGTGGCGGCTGCTGCTGCCGGTGCTCGGCCTGGGCCTGCTGCTGCCGCTGATCGGTGGCTACTCCGGTACCGGCGGCACCGAGACGGCCCAGGTCACGGCGGGTGCGGTGCTGGTGCTGATCGGCACCACGGCCCTGCTGCCGTGGGCGGTGGAGTCGGTGGTCGAGCGGTTCCGCGGCGGCCCGCTGCCCTGGCAGCTCGCGACCCGGCGGCTCCAGCTGGGCAGCGGCCCGGCGGCCCGGGCGGTCAGCGGCATCACGGTCGCGGTGGCCGGCGCCATCGCCGTGCAGATGCTCTTCGCCAGCGTGGAGGCGGAGAACACGAAGGTGACCGGCCAGGACACCACCCGAGCCCAGTTCGTCTCGGGGATCGAGCTGCGGAACGGCCTCGGGATGGAGCGGGTCATCGACGCCTTCCGGGACACCGAGGGCGTGGACCGCGCCGTGGGCCTGGTGGAATCCCTGGTCACCCCCGTGCGGCCCGACGGCCGCCCCGCGGAGCCGGGGCAGGAGCAGTGGCTGACGTACGGGGCGTGTGACTCGCTACGCGAGCTGGCCCGGCTCCCGGACTGCCGGGACGGCCAGGTGTACCTCGTCGCCCCCGCGTCCGACGACGACCCCGCCGCGACACCGCGGCCGGGCGACCGCCTCGACCTGCGGGCGGACGCCACCCGGCCGGCGAAGGACACCCGGCACCTGTGGACCGTGCCCCGCACCGCACAGCGGGCGGAGTCCCGCATCGACCCACTGGGCAGCGAGTTCACCGGCGTGCTCGTCACTCCCGGGGCGCTGGAGCTGTCGCGGCTGGACGGCGCGTACCTGCGCACGATGCTGACGCTGGACCCGGCGGTGGACGACGCGATGGAGCGGGCGCGGAACACCGAGGCCCGCTTCGACGAGCGGATGAACGGCTGGGCCACCAGCGACACCAAGGAGAACGAGCAGTTCACGGATGTGCGCCGGGGTCTGTTCATCGGCGCCACCGCAACCCTGCTGCTGATCGGGGCGAGCATGATCGTCTCGATGCTGGAGCAGCTGCGCGAGCGCCGGCGCCTGCTGGCGGTGCTGGTGGCGTTCGGCACCCCGCGCGCCACACTGGCCTGGTCGGTGCTGTGGCAGACGGCGGTGCCGGTCGTCATCGGACTGGCGATATCCGTGGCGGGCGGCCTCACCCTGGGCACGGTGCTGCTGCGGATGGTCGGTTCACCGGTGGCGGTGGACTGGACGAGCCTGGCCTTCATGGCCGGCACCGGTGCGGGTGTGATCGCCCTGGTGACGCTGGTCAGCATGGGCCCGCTGTGGCGGATGATGCGCCCGGACGGCCTGCGGAGCGAGTAACCACCGCTCCGGCCGCCGGCCGGGCCCGGCCACGCGCCCGGGCCCGGCTCCGGGGCACAGGATCCGGACCGGCCCGGTGCCCGGGATCCGGACCGGCCCGGGACGCCCCTGCCGGCCCCAGGTACGCCGCCCGACCCCGCCGACACCCGGCCGCCCGGCCCGGGGCATTCCGGCAGCTCGGTCCATGCCCGACGGCCCGGGCCCGGCGGGCCACCCGGGCGGCCGACCCGGTACTACTCCGGGCTCCCCGTCCCGCCGGAACTGCCCGGGAACCGGACCCGGCCGGCCCGGTCGGGGGTGTTCCGGCGGCCGGAGCGGGCGCGCCCCGCACATTCCGGCGGGCCGTGCCCATCGCGGCGGGGCGCAGCCCGACCGAGCGGCCCCTCGCGGCGCACCGGCACGGGCCGCGGGCGCGCCCGGGGCCGGCCCGGGCCCGTACGCCCTCCGGCGGCCGGCCCGGTCCGGCGGGGGCGGGGGCGGTGCCGGACCGGGGCCGGGGCGTTCGTCAGCAGGCGAAACGCACCGGGAGCGGCTTGAGCGCGCCGCGCAGCGCGGTCGCGAATGCCGTGAACTCCTCGGCCCGCGCCGCCCCGGCGCGCATCGCCAGGCCGATCCGGCGGGACGGCGCCGGGTGGCTGAAGTAGCCGGTGACCAGGTCGGCGCTGCGGCCGGTCTCCACCGGGACCGCGGTCCGCGGCAGGAGTGTGACGCCCAGCCCGCCCGCGACCAGCTGCACCAGGGTGGAGAGCCCGGCCGCGCTGGTGGTGCCCCGGGTGCCCTCGCCGCGGCCCGCCTCCCGGCAGATGTCCAGCGCCTGGTCGCGCAGGCAGTGGCCTTCGTCCAGGAGGAGCAGGTCCAGGTCGCGGAGTGCCTCGCGGGGTATGTCGCCGCGCCCGCCGAGGCTGTGCCCCTTGGGCATGACCAGCACGAAGTCCTCGTCGAAGAGGGGCAGCTCGGTGATGCCGGGGGTGTCCAGCGGCATGGCCAGCAGAAGCAGGTCCAGCCGGCCCTGGAGGAGCCCCTCCAGCAGGGAGGCGGTCTGCTCCTCGTGGACCTGGAGGTCGAGGTCGGGGTAGCGGTCGTGCACCAGGCGGAGCACGGTGGGCAGCAGATACGGCGCCACGGTGGGGATCACGCCCAGCCGCAGCACCCCGGTGAACGGAGCGCGGGCCGCCTCGGCCTCCTCCATCAGCTCCCCGACCGCGTCCAGTACGCTCCGTGCACGGCCGGCCAGGCGTTCCCCCGCCGCGCTGAGCAGCACCTTGCGGGTCGTGCGCTCCAGCAGCTGGACCCCGAGGGTCTCCTCCAGTGCCGAGACGGCACCGGAGAGCGCGGGCTGGCTCATGCCGATCGCCGCGGCGGCATCGCGGAAATGCAGATGCTCGGCCACGGCGACGAAGGCCCGTAGCTGGGACAAGCTGGGCTGCCGCGTCTTCCCCGCGGGCGTACCGGCCGCGACAGGTATCGCCACTGATAACCACCTCCGATCAACATCACCTAGTCTAGCTATTTCACTGATCAATACCTTCTGTGGCAGGGTGGGCAACGTCCAACCCACAGGAAAACCCCGCAATCCGGGGCAATCCACCCTGCGAGCTGCTAGGAGAGCGCGTGCTCACTGTTGGTGACCACTTCCCCGAGTACGACCTGACCGCTTGTGTCGACCTCGACGCGGAGAAGGCGTTCGCGCAGATCAACCACAAGACCTACGAGGGCAAGTGGCGCGTGGTGTTCTTCTGGCCGAAGGACTTCACGTTCGTCTGCCCGACCGAGATCGCCGCGTTCGGCAAGCTGAACGACGAGTTCGCCGACCGTGACGCCCAGATCCTCGGTGTCTCCGGCGACTCGGAGTTCGTCCACCACGCCTGGCGCAAGGACCACGCCGACCTGCGTGACCTGCCCTTCCCGATGCTGGCCGACTCCAAGCACGAGCTGATGCAGGCCTGTGGCGTCCAGGGCGAGGACGGCTTCGCCCAGCGCGCGGTGTTCATCGTGGACCCGAACAACGAGATCCAGTTCACCATGGTGACCGCCGGTTCCGTGGGCCGTAACCCCAAGGAGGTCCTGCGGGTCCTCGACGCCCTGCAGACCGACGAGCTGTGCCCCTGCAACTGGAGCAAGGGCGAGGAGACCCTCGACCCGGTCAAGCTCCTGGCCGGTGAGTGAGCATGGCCCTCGATGAGCTGAAGTCCGCTCTGCCGGACTACGCCAAGGACCTGAAGCTGAACCTCGGTTCGGTGATAGGCAACTCGGAGCTGCCCAAGCAGCAGCTCTGGGGCACGGTCCTGGCCTGCGCGATCGCCTCCCGGTCCGCCCGGGTGCTGCGCGAGCTGGAGCCGGAGGCCAAGGCCAACCTGAGCGCGGAGGCGTACACGGCGGCCAAGTCCGCCGCCGCCATCATGGCGATGAACAACGTCTACTACCGGACCCGGCACCTGCTGTCGGACCCGGAGTACGGCAACCTCCGGGCCGGGCTGCGGATGAACGTCATCGGCAACCCGGGTGTGGAGAAGGTCGACTTCGAGCTGTGGTCGCTCGCGGTCTCCGCGATCAACGGCTGTGGCATGTGCCTGGACTCGCACGAGCAGGTGCTGCGCAAGGCCGGCGTGGAGCGCGAGACGATCCAGGAGGCGTTCAAGATCGCCGCGGTGCTGCAGGCGGTCGGCGCCACCCTGGACGCCGAGGCCGTCCTGGCCGAGTAGCCGGTTCCGTACCCGGTACGGGCGACGTACCCGGTGCGTATGAGGGGCCCGCGAGGTGGTTCACCACCTCGCGGGCCCCTCGCGTCATGGCCGTGTGATGACCGTCATGGCCGGGTCACGCCCGGAGCCGCGTCCCACCGGCCCCCACCGCACCCACCGCACCACCGGGAACAGTCCCCCGCGGCCGGCATCACGGGCGGCACCCCGTCCCCTCACGGACACCCGTCCCCTCACGGACACTCCGCCCGCTCACGAACTCCCCTTCACCAACCGCCCCGCTGCGACGCCCCGCCCGTGCAGCCTCGCGCCGGCATGCGCTTGGCCGCCGGCACCTGTGCTTCGCCGCCGGCCGTGCCGGGGGCGACACCGCACCGCCGGGAGGCCGGGTCAGGCGCGGTCCGGCGGCGGGGTGCGGTCGTCCCCGGCGGAGGAGGCGGCCACCGTCCCCGGTGCCGGGACCGGGGCCACCTCGATCGCCGTCGCGCCGTGCCGGTGCTCCACCGGGACCGTCCCACCGCCCGGCGGGCGGCCGGCCGCCGCGGCACGGACCGCGGCCTCGCTGCTGTACGCCCGCAGATAGCCGACCACGGTGTTGGCGACCGCGACCAGCGGAACCGCGACCACCGCGCCGCCGATGCCGCCGATCAGCGAGCCGGCCGCGACCGACAGGACCACCGCCAGCGGGTGCACCTGGACCGCGCGGCCCAGGATGAACGGCTGCAGGATGTGCCCCTCGATCTGCTGCACCGCGAGCACCACGATCAGCACCATGGCCGCGGTGAAGGCGTCCACCGTCACCAGCGCCACCACCACCGCCAACGCCCCGGAGACCACCGCGCCGACCAGCGGGATGAAGGCGAAGAGGAAGATGAAGACGGCGAGCGGCACGGCCATCGGCACATCGAGGAAGTAGATCCCGACGCCGATGAAGATCGCGTCGATCAGGGCCACTATCACCGTGCCCCGCACATAGGCGGTGAGGGTCTGCCAGGCGCGCGGGCCGGCGCCCGCGACGCCCGCCCGGGCAGGGGCCGGCACCATCTTCAGTGCCCAGTTCCAGATCTTCGGGCCGTCGTAGAGCAGGAACAGGGTGCTGAACATCGCCAGCAGAATGCCCGTCATCACCTCGACGATGACGGTGACGCCCTCCAGGCCCGCGGTGGTGATCTCCTCGGTGTTGTTCCCGACCGCCTCGCGCAGGTTCTTGGCGATGTCGTTGATCTGGTCCTCGGTGACGTGGAACGGGCCCTTGGTCAGCCAGTCCCGGAAGTCGTCGATGGCCCGCTGGACCTCCTTGGAGACGTCGTCCACGTTCTCCATGACCTGCCAGACCACGAACCAGCAGACCAGTCCCATCACCACGAAGCCCGAGATGAAGACCAGCGCGGTGGCCAGTCCGCGGGGCACACCGCGGCGGCGGAGCCGGGCGACGGTGGGTTCCAGCAGGGCGGTGATGAGCAGCGACACCGTGAAGGAGAGGACCACCAGCTGCACCGAGCTGATGACGCGCATGAGCACCCAGACCGTGCCGGCCAGCACCAGCAGCCGCCAGCCCACCTCGGCGGCGACCCGGACCCCGTAGGGCACCGCGGCGACCGGGTCGGCGACGGCAACGGCCGCCGGGGGCGGGACCGCCACCGGGGTCGCGGCGGGCGCCGGCCCGCCGGTCCCGTCACCCGGCGCGACCGGAACCGGAACCTCCGTGGAGGCCGGGGCCGGGCGGTCCGGGGCCGTTTCCACGGCGCCGGTGCCGGGGGCCGCGGCGGCCTTCGCCGTGGCGGCGGGAGCGGTCCGCGGGTCCGCCCCGGGCTCCCCGTCCCCGCCGGCCGGCCGTACGCCGGCCTCGTCCGCGGGCTCCGGCGCCTCCCGCTTGGCGTCGAGCCGTACGGACAGCCGGGTCAGCCCGGCCCCCAACCTGCCGACCAGTCGTGGCAATCTGGACATCGGTCTCGGTACCCCCACTTCCCCCGTCGTCGTCTGCCACGACGTTACCGGAGGATGCGCGAAGCCCCCGGCCGATCGGTCGGGGGCTTCGGGAAAACGTTCGGTGACGGTTGGGACGATCCACGGCCCGTGGCCGGGTCCGTCCGGCCCGTCACGGGTGGCGCGGGCCGCGCCGTCGGTGGTCCGGTACCCGGTGGCGGCGTGGCCCCGGGCACCGGTCCGGCACCCGGCGCCGGCCTAGTACCAGGTGTTGGCCTGCCAGAACGACCAGGCGCCGCACGGGCTGCCGTAGCGCTCGTTCATGTAGCTCAGGCCCCACTTGATCTGGGTGGCCGGGTTGGTCCGCCAGTCCGCGCCGGCGGACGCCATCTTGGTACCGGGCAGCGCCTGCACCAGACCGTACGCCCCGGAGGACGGGTTGACGGCGCGGTAGTTCCAGGTGCTCTCGTGGTTCACGATGTTGCTGAAGCACTGGAACTGGTCGGCGGGCACCAGCTGCCGGGCGATGGCCTGGACCTCGGCGACCGTGTAGGAGGACTGCTGCGGGAAGGAACTGGCGTCCCGGGTGGCGGAGCGGCTCGCGGCGAGCTTCTGCTCCTCGCGCTCCTTGGCCTTGCGCGCGGCCTCTGCCTTCGCCTTGCGCTCCGCCTCCTCGGCGGCTTCCTTCTTGGCCCTGGCGTCCTCGGCGGCCTGCTTGCGCGCGGCCTCCTCGACTGCCTTCTTCGCCTCCGCGTCCGCGGCGGTGGACTGGATCTCCGCCTGCTGCGACAGGGAGACGGTCTGCGCCTGGGCCTGCTGCCCGGCCGGGATCTCTGCGAGGAGTGTCGCGTCGGCGGCAGCGGCGGTGGTCTCGACCGGCTCGGGCGACTTCTTGTCATCGCCCGCGGCGACACCCACGACGGCGCCGACAGTGGTGACCGCAGTGGCCGATGCCACCGCGAATCCCCGGACCGAAATCCGGCTCACACGGTTTCCTTCCAGCGTCGCCCGCATCGGTGACCACGCGGGCGCAATCGTGCCCCTGGCACTGGCCTCCATGGTCCGGGCCCTGACGGAAGGTCGGGGACCGAAGTGGTCACGGGAGGCACGGACCCGGTGGGTCCTCCCGCATCGGGAGGTCCGC